>CAMDJC010000046.1:0-24646 GCA_945900015.1 uncultured Odoribacter sp.
CCATCCTCTATGATATTTTCAAATGTCTGTATGCCTATCGGATATTTCATTGCTGTTGTATTTATTTCCACAAAGATACGAAAAATACTCACAAAAAAAGCCATTCCAAGCTTGCCGAAGCATGGAATGGCCCAACACTACTCAATCTACTAACCTATTTATATCATTTCAATTGCTTCAACCAATTGACAATTTCCTCCAGCACCGCCGGAGCGATGGTTTCCTCGATATCCGAATACTCAACAGGAGCCCCGGTAATAGCAGTCTGGAACATGTGATTCAAACCCGGAAAAACAACCGTCTTTACCTGTGTATTTCCGTTCTCTGTGATGCCTTTTTTAATAAACTCCAGATTTTCCACCGGCACCTGACAATCCTTGTCTCCATTGAGCGCCAATACCGGACAGGTAATTTCAGGAAAATCCCATTCAGGATTGTATTTCAACAACTCAATCTTCGCCACATTATATAACTGTTGTGTTGTTGCTGCCGCCTGACCCGCCAGAGGGGTACCATTGAAAAGTTCGGTCAGTTTCCGCTCACAGGTTACTGCATCACCCGACTGCAAAACAACATCCTGAGCCTGACGCATATAATTGTTGTATTTTTCGATAAAATCCTCTTTTGCTCCGGAAGCTCTCAACAAAGCCGCACGCTGCATCAATAACAGTTCGCTGCCGCTTACACCACCGCCTGCCAATGTAATGATAAAAGGCACCTCCTTGCGACCCGCCATACTGAATGCCACAAAAGCGCCTTCGCTATGACCGATGACACCGATGCTGTCAGCATTGATTTCCGGACGCTGTTTCAAGAAATTAACGGCAGCCACAGCATCCGCATCTGCATCCGGCAAACCGCTCTCCTTCAAATTCCCTCCGGACTTTCCGACACCCCGGTCATCCACCCGCAAAACGGCAATTCCATGACGGGTCAGGTAATCTGCCAAAACCAAAAAAGTCTTGTGTTCCGAAAATGTATTGTCACGATCCTGACCTCCGCTACCGGAAACCAACACCACAGCCTTACACTTCGCATCACCGGCAGGCAATGTCAAGGTGCCTGCTAAAGTGATACCATCATCCGCATTTTGAAAAGTCACCTCTTCCGAACGGTAAGGGAAAGGTTCTTTCGGTGTCTGAGGACGCTTAAACACCACCGGAGTGCGAGTCAGCACCAATTCAAAATCATACCCTTCCCACAAAAAAGTTCCCTTCAGCGAGCCGTCAGCCTGTGGTCTGAGAGTACTACGAGTCTGGGCATCCGCAATATTTACCGTCAACACATTATCCACAAATACAACCTCATTCGCCTGATAAATTCTATCCGACAAATCGGGAAGCTTCAAAGTAACCTGATAACCGTCACCGGCTTTTTCAACCTGATACTCCAAACGCAGACGCATATTCTTCAAATCGGGGTAGCCGTACCACTTACCCGTTATATCCTGCGCAACCAGCGTCAGAGAAACAAATAATAAAAACAGAAGCGAAATAATTTTCATAATATAGATGTTAAAATACTAACCATACATCTATAATACGCACAACTCGACAAAAAGGGGGTGTGTTTTCTCCCAACAATCTCCTACATACCTCCCACCGGGGTCTCACTCCCCTCTCACCTTTCTCCGTTCCTCCCCCGAAGTTCCTCCGAAGCTCATCCGAACGAGAAGCCGGAAGCAACGAAGGAGCTTCGGAGGAGCTTGCTTCCAAAGCAAAAGGAAAGCAAAAGATTACCATGTCATATCAAGGGAAAATCAGATATATCAAAAACGGATTTTCGACCATGCGGGAAAGTTTTTGCTTGCCATTTTTTTTATGATCCTTGACCGTATCTTCCGATATCCGCAAGCGGCTGGCAATTTCCGAAATCTTCAATCCTTCCAAGGTAAGCTGCATCACCAGACGACACTGAGGCGGAAGCTGCTCAATTGCCGCCATCAAATTGGCATAAACATCCTCCTCTAACACTTTTTCCCAAAAATCATCCGCTTCGTGCGCTGAATCCAACACCTCGCGTTGGTAACGGTCACGCACCTGCTGTTTCCTAAAATGGCTGACACACCTGTTTTTTAGTGTGCTGTAAAGAAAATATTTGATTTCATCGCCACTAGTAAAGCGATGAGTCGATTCCAACAACGAAATAAATACCTCCTGGACCAGATCACCGGCGACCTGTTCATCTTTTACATACTGGACAGCAAGGGATTTTAAGGCCACATAATAAACGCCATACAAATGACGAAATGCCCGGTTATCCTTTTGCGCCAAATAGTGTAGAAGGAGTTCTTCGTTCGGAATGCGCATAAGAATCTTAAATTAATTCATGCAAAGATAGAACATTATCAATAATTTTTCATTAAGCACACCCCCCTTTTTTTAAGTTGTGCGTATTATCAATATAAACCAGATATTTTATTAGCATACAAAACAGCTACAAGCAAAAAATGCTTAAAACAGAACAAGATAAAATAAAAGAGGCACTCTCCCTATCCCAAGGAATCAGTGACATAATCAGCGGCCAAGCGGACGCTGAAAATCAACATACAGTAGATTCATGGATTGCTGAAAATGAGCGAAACAAGGATTTATTCGACAAAATCTGCTCGGAAGATACCATGCAGAAAAAAATCCACAACTATAAAAACAGCGATGCAGAACAGGCATTCGACAAATTCTTAAAAGCAAGAACCCAACGTTCCAAACGTCGCATCCACTATAGAGTCTTATCCGGAGCTGCAACCATAGCCCTCTGTCTGGGACTCTGGACACTGGTCCAGCTACAAAAACAAAAAACACAGCCGCTACAAGTAGCTACAACCGAACAACACGCTACAGACATGTCAGAAAACAAACCGGTATTGACATTAGGGGACGGTACACAAATGAATGTATGGGGAGACAATCTGCATTTCAAAGAGACAGAAAAGGGACAAAAAATCATGTTGGGAGATTCTCTGCTTTCACAAAGAGACGATTCCACAACGACTGAAAGCTATAACACCCTGGAAGTGCCGCCCATGTGCGATTTCCACTTCACCTTGAGCGACGGCACCAAGGTATGGATGAATGCTGCTTCAACATTGAAATACCCGACAAAATTCGCAGCCGATTCGCGCACGATATTCGCTTCCGGAGAAATATATCTGGAAGTGGCCAAGGATGCAAAACGCCCCTTCTATGTGGCAATCGACGGCATAACCATCAAAGTGTTGGGAACCTCTTTCAATATCAGAGCATACGAAAACGAAAACGATACCAAAGTAACCTTGATTGAAGGAAAAATAGCCGCCCAAACCAACGACAAAGAATACACCCTGACACCGGGCAAGCAGTTAAAACGCGGCAAGACCTTTGGAGGCGTGGGTATCCGGACGGTAGATCCGACAGAAATCATAGCCTGGACAAAAGGATATTATGTATTTAAAAAATCAAGGCTGCAAGATGTGGCAACCACCTTGCAAAACTGGTATGGAGTCACCATCATGATGACCAGCGAAATCAGCAGCACCACCACCTATACGGGAGTGGTCAACAAAAAGGAGAGTCTGGATGTGTTTCTGAGGCGCCTGGAAGAGGTTTCGAATGTCAGATGCAGTCGCAACGGAAAATTTGTAACAATCTATTAAACAATAAAATCACAGATCATTAATTAAAAATCATTCAGTATGAAAAAATGGATCACGCTAAGCTTATGCTTGCTTATGTCCGCCTTTGCGTTCGGACAGTCTGAAAACAACGAAGAACAACCGTTCAAAGGTTATGAAATCAATGGTTACATCACCGGCAAATACACCGGCAAAGTATACCTTGTTAAAGAAGACGGGATGCACGGGCCGCAGACAAAAGTTGATAGCTGCGAAGTAAAAGAAGGACATTTCCAATTCAAAGGAGATACAGTTCCTGAATATTCTGTTATCTATTTTATCCAAAGCAAAGACGGACAATTGGCTCCTATCTTCTTGGAAGAAGGACGTATGAATATCACCATGCGTGCTGACTACTTCCTGGGTTCAGTAACAAAAGGTACCATCAACAACAACCTGTGGTCGCTCCACCAGTTGCAGACAAGATACTGGATTGACAGTATGCTGCTGGCTTCCAACACCCACTACATGCGCTACGGACGCGAAAATCTGGCAGTGGAGGACAGCCTGTTCAAATTCCGTACACGCGAACAGAACAGCAAAAAGCTGAACATGGAAAAATACATGGCCAAATTCTACAACGACCAGGCTTTTGCTCCGTTCATCATCCTGTTCGAAATGACCAATGAACTGTCATTGAACGAGCTGAAAGAATTGCGCGGACAGCTGAACGAAAAACTTAACAACCACCCCTATACAAAAGAGTTGGATGAACTCATTGCCAATAAAGAATTCAGAGTAGGAATTCAGGCTCCGGAATTCTCCATCAAAGGAATGAACGGTGAAGAAATTGAACTGAAGAACTATGCAGGCAAATATGTACTCATCGACTTCTGGGCTTCTTGGTGCGGACCGTGTCGCAATGAAATGCCGAATGTAGTAAAACTGTACAAAGAGTGCAAAGGAAAAGATTTCGAAATCATCGGTATTTCTTTGGACCAGAAACCGGAACCTTGGAAGAAAGCCGTAAAAGACCTGAAGATGACTTGGCCGCAGGCTTGTGATTTCCAGACTTGGTTCGGACCGATTGCACGCAAATACAACTTAACAGCTGTTCCTTATACAGTACTGATCAATCCGGAAGGAAAAATCGAAGCACTGAATCTGCGCGGAGAAGAGTTAATCAATACCATTAAGACTGCATTGAAAAACAAGAAAAAGAAATAAGTAAAAGATGAAAAAAATATTGGTTACCATGCTTGTATGCCTGCTATTTGCAGGTGTACAGGCTCAAAAAACAGCAAAAATCAGCGCTACAGCTGTAGGATACACCGGAAAAGTAGTGGATTTCGAATTCATCGACAATCCTGCCAACAACCAACAATTCCCTTTCAAAGACAACCAATTGATGGAATTCGAAGTGGAATTGAAAGAGCCCAGTCTGATGAAGGTAAACGCATGGCTGTGGATGATTGTATGCCCCGGAGACGAGATTGAAATGGCTATCCAATTCCAAGGGAAAAACTACAAAAACGTAGAATTCAAAGGAACCCAGGCGGCTGTTGCATTAAACTCTGCCATCCGTGACGGACGCATGGTACGTATCAACGACCATTACAAAACCAATCCCTTGGCAGCAGTAGTGACACAAGTGCCGGCCAAGACCTATTATGAAGCTTGTTTGAGAAACTGGAAAAAAGAACAGGAGATTTTAGAAGGAGTACGTGGAAAAGTAGATGAGTTCGCATTCAACTACATCTATGCGGAACTGGAAGGTTTGTACATGGACAATCTTGTAAAATATCCGTTCATCGTATCTGACGTAAACAAAAAACCGCTTCAGGAATGCACACCGGAAGGCTACTGGAATATCTTGGACAACTACCAGATTAAAAGCGACAAAGCATCATTGAAAAGCTACGCATACATCGGATGGCTGATTGACTATCTGGAATATCAGGAAAAACGCGAAGCTTACAAAGCCGGCAAAGAATATAGTCCTGCCAAAAGCATGGAAGAACTTTACAACAAGTTAGCAAAAGCTTACGAAGGAGATACCAGAGACGCTGTTCTCTATCTGTTCTTGTACAACGCTATTTCCGGCCAAAAGGATTTTGACGTAATCAAAAAACTGAGCAAGGATTACTTTAAAAACTACAACAAGAACAAGAAATTCAAGAAAGAATTGACTGAAATGCAAAAATAATGCTACTTAAAAATCTAACAATTATGCAGAAAAATCACTTACTACACGGAGTGTTTGCCTGTCGTTTCCTGATGGCAGCTCTGTGCATGCTGCTTTTTACAGGCAGCCTGCATGCAGCCGGAGACGAAGACTACCAGCGGAAAAAGATTTCCGTACAGGCTACAAACGAAACCATCGAGCAAGTTTTGGACAAAATCAGTAAATCGGCTGACGTACGATTCTTCTACAATCATTCAGCATTAGATTTTTCCAAGAAAATCACACTAAATCTTAAAGACATCGAGCTTCGGGAGGCTGTCAGCAAAGTATTGCAGGGCCAGAAAGTAGAGATTGAATACCAACCGAATCACACCATCGTATTGCGTCCTCAACGCATACCTGACGGTATCACCTCTATCAACATCAGCGGTAAAATCGTAGATGCCAGCAACAACGAGCCTCTGATCGGCGCCAGTGTCGTACTGAAAGAGCAAAGAGGAGTAGGTGTCGTTACTGATATCGATGGAAATTTCCGTATCACCGTACCTGAAGGAGGAGCCAGCGCACTTGTTATCAGCTATGTGGGCTATGAAGGAGAAGAACTTGCCATCAACGGCAACGGCGACATGAAAGACCTGACCATCAAGATGACTCCTGCTTCAGTAGAAATGGAAGGCGTTGTGGTAACCGGTATGGCTCCGCGTAAATCAGAGAGCTTCACCGGTAGCTATGTATCAGTGAAAGGTGAAGAACTGAAAAAACTAAGCCCGAACAACCTGTTACAGGCATTGCAATTCTTCGATCCGAGTTTCCGTATCGTAGAAAACAACTCTCGTGGTTCCGACCCGAACGCCATGCCGGAATTCCAGATGCGCGGTAATGCACAGATTGGAGATTTCTCCAATTCATCCATGAACATGTTGGTGGGTAACTATTCCAATCAGCCGAACATGCCTTTGTTCGTATTGGACGGATTTGAAACCACTCTGCAGAAAATCGTTGACCTTGACCCGGAGCGCGTAGCTTCCATCACTATTTTGAAAGACGCATCTGCAACCGCTATTTACGGTTCGCGTGCAGCCAACGGAGTTGTGGTATTTGAAACCAAAAAACCGCTGCCGGGCGCATTGAACGTAACCTACTCTACCAACGTTGGTATTACTGCCCCAGACTTCTCCAGCTACAACCTAATGGATGCTGCAGAAAAATTGCAATTTGAATACGATGCCGGACTTTTCACTCACGATGAAAATGGCAATCCTTTAGCCAACACCCTGTTAGCCCCACTACAGAACTATTACAACCACTATAAACGTGAAATCGCCCGTGGCGTAGACACCTATTGGTTGTCAGAACCGGTACGTACCGCCGTTACTCACCGCCACACGTTGAGCGTTGACGGAGGAGACGAGGCTCTTCGTTATAGTCTGAACCTGAACTACGGAAACGATCCGGGAGTTATCAAAGAATCCGGTCGTCAGACTCTTGGCTTCTCATTGAGCTTGCAATATCGTCGTAAAAAATGGAATATCTCCAATCAGTTGAGCATTGACAACACCAAGGGAACCAATAGTCCATACGGCAGTTTCTCTACCTATGCACAAATGAACCCCTATTATACAAAAACCGATGCCAACGGTAACTATCAGAAAATCATCGAACGTAAATTCAATGGCAACGGATATACCAATATTGCCAACCCATTATACAACACCCAGTTTGCACACAAGGATGAAACCAAAAACTTCAATGTTGTAGACAATTTCTCTTTGGAATTTGCCATGCGTGAAAACCTCCGCTTCACAGCCCAATTCTCATTAACGAAAGGTATGTCATCCGGAGAGACATTCAAGTCTATGAACCACACAGACTTCGAAAAGAACGACACTCCGCTTCTGGAAAGAGGAACATACAACAAGAGTACTGGTAACACCATGAACTGGAGCACCAATGCTTCTATCAACTACAACTTGACAAAAGACAAACACCTGTTGAGTATGTATGCCCGTTGGGAAATCGCACAGAATCAAACAGAAGGTATTTTCCTTTCTGCCAAAGGATTCCCGAATGACAATATGACCGATTTCTTGTTTGCCCAGGAAATCGAGAAGAATGATGTAAACAGTAATGAAACCACTTCTCGCAGTATGGGTCTGACTGCAACCGTAAGCTACATGTATGACTTCCGCTATTCATTGGATTTCAACCTCCGTGGCGATATGTCGTCACAGTTCGGTGCTGATACCAAAATGAAACCTTTCTGGTCGGTGGGAGCACGTTGGAACGCTTCGCGCGAGAAATGGCTGGAAGGCTCATTCGTATCCAATCTGGTATTGCGCGCATCATACGGTATCACCGGTTCACAAAACTACGACCCCTATCAGGCTGTAGAAGGCTACTCATTTGAAGACTTGATGTTCCAATACCTTTCATCCGGAGTAATCGGAGCAGAACTGAAAGGATTCGGTAACCCGGATTTGGATTGGTCTACCACTAAAGACTTCAGTGCAGCCATTGAATTAGGCTTCTTCAACGACCGTTTGACAGCGTCAGTCAACTATTATAACCATTATACCGACCAATTGCTGTTGGCTAACAACATTGCACCATCTACCGGTTTCCCGACCTTGATGACCAATATCGGAGCTATCTCCAACAAGGGTGTCGATGTGACTTTGGGCTTTACTCCGATACAGGATTACGAACGTCAAATCCAATGGAACGTTTCAATCAACGGTAACCACAACAGCAACAAGGTGAAAAAGATTTCCAACGAAATCAAAAAAGTGAATGAAGAAAACTTGAACAACAAGACCAAACCTCTTCCTATCTATGAAGAAGGCAAATCAACAACCCAGTTGTTCGTGGTACGTTCATTGGGAATTGATCCGGCTACAGGTAACGAGATTTTCCTGAAACGCAACGGAGAGAGAACCTTCTTCTGGAATGCTAACGACAAAGTGGCTGTCGGAGACACTGAGCCTAAATTCCGTGGAGGCATCACATCCGGTCTGACTTGGAAAGATTGGTCTGTAAACTTAGGATTCACTTACGAATTCGGAGCCTACACTTATAACCAAACATTGGTTGACCGCATCGAAAATGTAAATCTTTTACACAATGCTGACCGCCGTGCAACCAAAGACCGTTGGCGTAAACCGGGCGACATTGCCAAATACAAATCTATCGCATTTTCAGGAAGAACCACTGAATTAAGCTCCCGATTTGTTCAGAAGAAAAACGAGATAGCATTCTCATCTATTTCTATCGGCTATCACTTTGACCCGAAAAAATTCGGTTTCTTGAAACAATGCAAGATTGCCGGCATCAACCTGACCGGTTCTATGCAGGATTTAGGACGTATCTCCAGTGTAAAACAGGAACGAGGAACCGACTATCCGTTTGCCCGCACGGTAAACCTTTCCATGTCTGTATTGTTTAACTAAAAAGGAAAAAGACAATCATGAAAATTAAAAATATATTTTTAACACTTGCCGTGGCTGTTGCAGGAAGCGCTTGCTCCGACTGGTTTGACGTATCCCCTAAAACGGATATCAAGACCGAGGACTTGTACAAAGATGAGACCGGCTTCCAGAGCGCACTGACCGGTTGTTACGGCAGAATGACCAAAGATGAATTATACGGAAAAGACCTGACCTGGTATTTCATCGAAAAACTGGTACAACGTTATGATGATACAGAAGGTAACTTGGCCGGACAAAACACCAATGTATATGACTATACAGAAACATACCATGCCAAAGGATATATGTTGAGCATTTGGGGCAACATGTACCAAACCATCGGTAATGTTAATAATCTGCTTACCTATTTGGACAAAAACGGACAAGAGGTTATCAATACCCCCGGAGCTTGGGAACTGATGAAAGGCGAGGCTCTTGCACTGAGAGCATTCCTTCATTTTGATTTGTTGCGCATGTATGGTCCTATCTACAAAGAGAATCCGGAGATGCAATGCATCCCTTACCGCAAAGAGTTCAAACCGGAAAAATCACCATTGTTAAGCGCAAGCAAGGTAATAGAATTAGTTCTTGCCGACCTGGAAGAGGCAGACAAATATCTTGCTCAAGACTCTGTCAACTGGGGCAACAACAGTGCTTACCCATTCGGCTCATTCCGCGGACACCGCATGAACAAATATGCAGCCAAAGCCTTACAGGCAAGAGTTCACCTCTATCGTGGTAACTCAGAAGACTTAGTAGAAGCTACCCGTTTGGCACAAGAGGTGATTGACAGTTGCGGTCTGCAGTTAGTTAGAGACAACTCCAAAGATATCTCTATGTTCGATGAAACAGTATTCGGTCTGCACATGGATGACATGAATGACAGAGTTGAAACCTATTTTAATACAGAAGCAGGAGATGAAGGACAAGCATTATGGGTAAAACTCGAGAGAGGTCAGGAAATGTTTGAAGCAAATACATCAACCGGTATCAATGACATCCGTTTCAAAAGCGGCTACGGATTTTACTTTGGCGGAACAAAAGGCATGATGGTCCGCAAATATCTGACAAGCAACGAACCTGCGTATAATGAAAAGATTCCATTGATCCGTTTGGGAGAGATGTATCTAATTGCAGCAGAAGCAAGCGGAGACGTTACCTATCTGAATGCATTGCGTAACGCTCGTGGAATCTCCAGCAGATACGATGTTGCAGCCGTAACTGAAGAGGCGTTGGATGCAGAATACCGCAAAGAATTTTTTGCTGAAGGACAATATTTCTACTTTCTGAAACGCCATGCCATGAAAAACTTTTATGGTTGCCCGGAAACCCTTCAAGGAAAAATGTCAGCATTCCAATATGTCTTCCCATTACCGGATGATGAAAAAGAGTACAACTAACAATAAAAATCGATTCGAATTATGATAAGAAATATATTATATATCTGTCTGCTGGCATTTCTGGCGATTTCCTGCGAAAAGAAGGAATCGTTCCTTTATGAAGAGACCGACGGACTCTATTTTGCACTTCCGGGAGAAGCAGAAAGACCCTGGACTTCTGAAGAACCGGATAAATTCAATCAAAAGGTAGACTTTGCATTCAGAAAAACCGGTCAAAAAGACGGTAATCGGATGTACGATCTTTACTATGGAGATTCATTAAGGACAGACACCATGCGTCTGCTTGTTGCCGTTGCCGGGAAAACATCAGACCAGGATCGTGAATACAGTTTGAAAACTCTTCCTTTGGCTGATTCTATTGAAACGGCAGAAATCCAATTCTTCAATCCTTACCGGATAAAAGCCGGACAAATGCAAGATACGGCCATTATCGTCATCAACCGCCCCGCTAAACGTGGAGAATTTGGAGTAAAGGTTACATTTGACATCACCAATTCTCCGGATTTCGGGAGCAGCATTTACGGTTGGAACAGCCACAATTTGACAATCACAGACCGCTATCCCAAACCAAACGGTTGGAACGATGCAAAATACGGTGATTATACCGAAGAGAAATATGCCTTTTGGGTAACAGTCATGCAAACGACATACGACAACGAATGGTGTATATGGGACAGCAACTGGCAGCCTATTGACATTGTTAGGGTATTGAATAATGCCTTAAGGGAATATAATACAACCCACCCCGACAACAAAAAGGATTTCACCTTTCCGGGGTATGTAGAATAACTAAACGCTAAAACTTGGAAACAATGAATACAAGTAAATTATTGATTGGATTTCTTTTACTGATGCTGGTCAGCGCCTGCTATAAGGATAAAGGAAACTACGACTATAAAAACGTTAACGACTTTGAGGTAACGCTAACGCCTGCTCCAGCAGACGAAGAGGTTAGCATTTATCTGATTAACCAACCTGCCATGAAAGCGGATACTTTCCGTCTGGTAGCAGAGGGAAAACAGACGCTGAACAGCTCTGAAGACAACCTGGAATACACTTGGTACAGAACATTAAGTATTGACAAAAAAGAGGTATCTAAAGATACTATCACCGGCAAAGAGAATCTGATGGAGCTGGTAGCTGCAAAAAAATCTGAATGGCGGGTATTGCTGGTGGTACGCGACAAGAGTATGAATCTGGAATATTACAAAAGTCTGACTGTACAGACCAAAGTACCATTCTACAACTCTTGGTTGTTCCTCCATGGCGAAGCAGGAGATCGCAAACTGGGATCCCTGTCCTGGAATACAACCGGAGAAGCAGAGGTAACTCCGGATATGATGACAGCCATGGGACAGCCCGGTTATCCGGAAATGACCCGCATCAACTACGCTATTGGCGGAGCCGAAAGCTATATGGAAACAGAACGTCTGTTCTTGATTTCAGCTCCGGACAGCATCAATTACATTTTCCCATTCAACTGCAAGGTGATGGGCGAACCAAGACAAATGGGGATACCCGGAACGGTAAAAATCAAGGAACTTATAAGCCCGAAAAACGCATGGACCCAAAAACTCGGAATGATTACCGAAGACGGCAAACTATATTATTCCGATAGAAACGGAGTGCCTGAATTCAAAATGACATCGGGCAACGTTTCTTCCGATTACAAAATCGACATGGCCTATATGGATTCTCAAGGTTTTATAACCATGTGGGACAACACCAATAAACGCCTGATGTATTTCATTGAAGGAACATTGGGATATATGGGCACCTTAGGCTCAAAAGATCTTCAAGGGAAAAAAGGCTTATGGATAGGAAGAGATGCACAGACAGTGGGCAACGACCAGGAGCCTTGCTTGTTTATCGCCAAAAGCGAAAACAGTGACAAATGCTACCTGTACCGGATATCCTACAACGACAAAGGGGACAAGATGACCAAAGGGAACGATGGAAAAGATGATGATAAAGACGAATATGCGTATGGAAGCGTAACCTGTGACTCTACACAGGCATGGGGATTTACAGAACAGACTAAATTTGCCGTGACCGACTATTTCCAAGATCAGTTCTTCTTCACGGAAGATAACGCTCTCTACCGCGGAATTATGGCCAGCGGCGAAAAAATACAGTTGTATGCAGCACCGGGAACCATCAAAAAGATTGCTTTTAGATTTACAAACGAAATCGGTACACCCGATTATAGAGGCTATTTACGTATTTTAGGTTTATTGGTTACCAACGCAGACGGCACGGATGAAATCCATGAACTTCACCTAAGCAATGCCGGTGACGTAGAAGAGAAACACGTGTATGATTTAGGAAATGTATCAGTGGTAGACTGGGCCTTCTCTCAAGTAGACAGATTACCGGACCGTTAACAGAGTAAAGAATTAAATATGAGAAAAATAACATTAACAGTTCTTCTACTTAGTGCATTGAGTTTCTTTGCACAAGCGCAAGAAAAAACATTCAGCATCAGCGGTAAAATTGAGCTGGACAAGGGTAACCTCCTTGTCCTCACTCAACGCCCTGGAAAAATTGACACACTCGCTAAGACTGCGATTGCTAACCGTCAATTCTCCATCAGTGGAACAACAGAAGAAGCCGTAGTAGCACAACTAGTCATCGAAGGATATGCCGGCGGATTTGTGATGATTCTGGAGCCGGGAGCAGAATATACTGCAAACCTTACCCAGAATGGCAACGGAGATATCCGTGGAGGCAAACTGCAGACTGCATATAACGAATACCAGAAAATCGTTGTTAACGCTAATGCAGAAAGCCGTGCTTTAAATAAAAAAGCATCGGAAGCTGCCGCTCAGAAGCACTTTAAAACCTCCAAAGAGTTACAGACAAAAGCAAACAAAGTTCAAGAAGCAGCCTTTGCAAAGATGAACAACATCGTCCGCAAGAATGCAGACAATGTCCTGGCAGCCTATCTGCAAACCGCAGGCTCGGAACGTATCATGGAACTGGAACCGCTGAAACAGATTTACAATTTGCTTTCAGAAAAAGCAAGAGAAACGGCTCCCGGCAAGATTTTAGCAAACCGCATTGCCGACTTGGAAAAAGTGAGTATCGCTGCTACGGCTCCCGATTTCACACTGACTACTCCGGATGGCAAGCAAGTGTCGTTATACAGCGTTAAAGGAAAATTGAAAATCATCGATTTCTGGGCATCCTGGTGCGGACCTTGCCGCATGGAGAATCCCAACATGGTAAAACTTTATAACGACTTCAAAGACAAAGGTCTTGCCATTGTCAGCGTATCTTTGGACGAAAGAAAAGCACCTTGGGTACAGGCAATCAAAAAAGATGGTATGCCTTGGACTCATGTATCTTCTTTGAAGGGATGGAAATGCGACGTTGTGAAACAATATAACATCGATGCTGTTCCCTCCATTATCGTGCTGGATGAAAACAACCGCATTTTGGCGAAAAACATCAGAGCTGAAAAATTAAGAGCGTTCGTTACGGAATACTTGAAATAATGTCTAAAGACTCACACGAGTTGAATAAAATCGGGGCTGCCGGCACTAACCGCAGCCCCGATTGTCATATAAAAAAGAAATCGTATCTTTACAAGCACTAATTAAAAGGAAACATGAAAGTAAAAATACAAACGACACTAGGCGATATCATTGTTCGTCTTTACGATGAAACGCCATTACATCGTGATAATTTTATCAAATTGGTGAAAGAGGGTTACTATAACGGAACCCTATTTCACCGAGTTATCAAAGATTTTATGATTCAAGGGGGAGATCCTGATTCCAAAGGAGCCCCAGCCGGCAAACATTTAGGAGTTGGCGGTCCTTCTTATACCCTAGACGCAGAAATAAAACCGGGTCTATTCCACAAACGAGGAGCCTTGGCTGCAGCCCGTCAAGGCGATGAAGTCAATCCTGAACGCAAAAGTAGCGGTTCACAATTCTACATAGTGTGGGGAAAAGTCTATAACCAAAGTCAGTTAGGCCAATTAGCCAAACAATTAGAGATTCAGGAAGCCCAAAAGATATTTGACAACCTGGCATTTCAACAACGTGCTGCCATCATGCAACTGCGCCGCGAACGTAATCAAGCCGGCTTGCAAGAATTACAGGAAAAAATGGCTGCAGAAGCCATGACACAAGCAAAAGCCAATGGCCCAGTGTTGACCGATGAACAAAAAAAGGTATATTCTACTATCGGCGGCACACCTCATCTGGATAACCAATACACCATATTCGGCGAAGTGGAAGAAGGTTTGGATGTTGTGGAACAAATCCAGCAAACAGCAACAGGCCGTAACGACCGCCCCCAAGAGGATGTGATAATGACCATGACTATGGTAGAGTAAGAAGATAAAAAAAAGCTACAAATCAATGATTTGTAGCTTTTTAATTTAGTTCTCCGCGGAGAGAGAGGCTCTCGAACCTATGCTTTCAAGAAATATCATAAAATTGCAAATCACTGATAATCATATACTATCTAAAGCGCAGAGTAAATCTAAATCTTTCTGAATATCTTTTGCTATTCCAAATATTGGGTGTATATTTGGGTGTAGAATTTCAAACGCACCCAATTATGAATATCAAACGTAACATCATTTTTGCATTGGAAAGCCGGAAAAAGAACGGTGTGCCAATCTTAGAGAACGTACCCATCCGTATGCGTGTCATATACGCAAGCCAACGCATCGAGTTTACAACAGGCTACCGGATTGACGTAGCCAAATGGGATGCCGACAAACAACGGGTAAAGAACGGATGCACCAACAAACTAAAACAAAGCGCATCCGAAATCAATGCGGACTTGCTGAAATATTATGCCGAGATTCAAAACGTGTTCAAGGAGTTTGAGGTACAGGAAACCATACCGACCACCCAACAGCTAAAGGATGCGTTCAACCTGCGGATGAAAGACACCAGCGAAGAGCAGCAGGAAGAAACACAAATAAGTTTTTGGGAAGTATTCGATGAGTTTGTAAAGGAGTGTGGCAATCAGAATAACTGGACGGCATCCACCTACGAGAAATTCTCAGCAGTGAAAAACCACCTCAAAGAGTTCAAGGAAGATGTAACCTTTGAATACTTCAACGAGTTCGGCTTGAACGAGTATGTAAATTTCCTGCGTGACAAAAAGGATATGAGGAACAGCACCATCGGCAAACAGATGGGATTCCTCAAATGGTTTCTGCGCTGGAGCTTCAAGAAAGGGCATCATCAGAATATTGCATACGACACTTTCAAGCCCAAATTGAAAACCACCTCTAAAAAGGTGATATTCCTGACTTGGGACGAATTGAACAGGCTGAAAGATTATCGGATACCGAAAGACAAACAATATCTGGAACGTGTCAGGGATGTTTTTCTGTTCTGTTGCTTCACAAGCCTGCGATATTCAGATGTTCGTAATCTGAAAAGAAGCGATGTGAAACCCGACCACATCGAAGTTACCACAGTCAAAACGGCAGACAGCCTGATAATTGAACTGAACGACCACAGTAAAACCATACTCGAAAAATACAAGGAAGTCCATTTTGAAAACCACATGGCACTGCCTGTTATCAGCAATCAGAAGATGAATGATTATCTGAAAGAACTGGGGGAACTGGCTGAAATCAACGAGCCTGTACGGGAAACATATTATAAAGGAAATGAACGTATAGATGAAGTCACCCCGAAATACGCATTATTAACCACCCATGCAGGAAGAAGAACATTCATCTGTAATGCGCTGGCTCTCGGTATTCCGGCACAAGTCGTGATGAAATGGACGGGGCACAGTGACTATAAAGCCATGAAACCCTATATTGACATAGCGGATGATATTAAGGCAAATGCCATGAACAAGTTTAACCAACTATAAAAGTATCAATCAGTTTCATAGATTATCAGCTATTTGAATTATATTTGCGACAACAATAAACATTAGAATGGAAAATAACAGAGAATATCATATAGGAAGAACGGACTTTGACGCATTTGTTCATGCCGTCGGTTCGGAAATAGAACAGGCGCAAGTCCGGCTGATTGCCGCAGCCAATGCGCAAATGCTGTTCCATTACTGGAAAATGGGCAACTATATCCTGTATCATCAGAACTTGCAAGGCTGGGGAAGCAAAATCATCAAGCAACTGGCAAAGGCTATCCGGTTCAATTACCCCGAAAAGAAAGGTTATTCGGAGCGTAACCTTACTTATATGTGCCAATTTGCACGGTCATATCCGTTGAACGTGCTACGAAGTTTCATTGATACAGACACAAGGCTGTCTGTTCCAAGCATACAGAATGTTACAGATGAAGTATTGAAACTGAACAACGGACAATTTACGCAGGAACTTACTGCGCAAATACAATCCGCTGATTGTCAATCTTTAGAAATTACGCAGGAAGTTCCTGCGCAAATTCAGGATGTGGAGAAAACAGTTTCTGCCATTTACAGGATGGAGATTAGGGAAATAGAAAAAGTTTTCCTGAAATCCCCTGTTGCCAAAATAAACTGGGCAAGCCAAATGGTCATACTTAACGGTTCGTTACCGTTAGGCATAGGATATTGGTATATGAAACAGGCTGTAGAAATGGGCTGGAGTAGCAATGTGCTGAAAATGCAAATTGAAAACAACCTATATAACAGACAAATCAACAACAACAAGGTAAACAATTTCACAGCCACACTTCCAGCACCACAAAGCGACCTTGCCAATTACCTATTGAAAGACCCGTACATCTTCGATTTGGCTGGAGCGAAAGAAAAGGCAGACGAAAGGGACATAGAAGAGCAGCTGGTAAAGCACGTTACCCGTTATTTGTTGGAAATGGGCAATGGTTTTGCCTTTGTCGCCCGGCAGAAGCATTTTCAAATAGGTAACAGTGATTTCTTTGCCGACTTGATTCTATATTCTATTCCGCTACACGCATACATTGTTGTAGAACTGAAAGCTACTCCATTCAAACCGGAGTATGCAGGGCAACTGAATTTCTACATCAATGTGGTGGATGACAAACTGAGGGGAAAAAATGACAACAAGACTATCGGGCTGTTGCTGTGCAAAGGAAAAGATGAGGTGGTAGCACAATACGCATTGACAGGCTACGACCAACCGATAGGCATCAGCGATTATCAACTGAGCAAGGCTATACCCGAAAACTTGAAATCAGCTTTGCCAAGTGTGGAAGAGGTGGAAGAAGAACTGGCATCTTTCCTTGACAAGGACAATAATCCCCAAAATTGAAGTCTATGGCAGGAGAAATAAACAAACTGATTCCCCAATATGGAGAACTCAATAGAATATATAATGATTGGGTAACCAATTATGCTTTTTCTTTTGACAAGCAGAAATTCATCACCGACTTTTACAGGCAGCACAATGATACAAAGGCTTTTGAAGCCGCTATCCTTGAACTGGTACTTGACAAGCAGAAAGAACAATACACATTGATTCTCAATAGTCTGAAAATCGAAATAGA
Source organism: uncultured Odoribacter sp. (assembly GCA_945900015.1). Lineage (GTDB taxonomy): Bacteria > Bacteroidota > Bacteroidia > Bacteroidales > Marinifilaceae > Odoribacter. Next base: position 18,096 of record CAMDJC010000046.1, read on the forward strand.
AAAAAATATACGGGCTTATGAAACAAAACCGCTGAATGATGACGTCATAAAGCGTGTGTGTTTTCACTACGCAGACAGGCATAATTCTGCAATTAAAGACCAGTTGGAGATTACCACCAAGTTGCACGAGCCTTTGAATGACGCATACCACAGATATGATTTCATTGGTTTTCGGGAGCATACGGACGAAGAAGAAATACAGGCAGAAAAGGAATATGAACGCTGCAAGGCTGAATACGACAAGGAAAAGAAAGAATTGGATAAACTTTATGAACTGCAAAAGCAAGACAGGAAAGAGGCTTTTCAATATATAGAAAACCTTTCCGGCAATGTTTACCGCCTAAGTCTTCTTTTTATGGAAGTCCTAAAAAAGTACCTTCCTAATGATAGGGAAGAAAAACAGCAGGATGAACCAGTCAAGCAAAACGAACAAGAAGAAGTACAGAATAGCCCGGAGGGACAACATGAATATTTTGACATGAAGCAGCTTTCGCCCATTCATGAAACCTGTGTCGGGGAACAGTTCGAAGCCATTACCATAGCGGATTTCTATGCCAATATAAACCTGTACCCCTGCAAGAATAAACTAAAAATCAAGGCAAGGGAAAAGATACGGGTGTGTTACCTGATATTCCTGATGAGCGAGAAACTATCCAAGCAATACAGGGATGAATGGAGAAGCCAAATATTAAAATTGTTGGATATTGACGAGAGCTATTACAGGTCGAAATACAAAGAACCTGTTTCCGATTTTCCGAGTGACAGCAACCAGAAATTCGCAAAGGAAATGGAAAGCATATTCGGATAATTCGTGATATAACCTGACATTCTACGAAATTACCACTTTTACCACTCAAATTAATTTTTGAGTGGTATTTTTATTGTCTGATATTTAATGAGATAGCGCAGTATCCCATTTGTATTATCCACATCCTTACCACTTACAGCCATACCTAATTTTGCATCGTTCGAGAACAGAAATAACAGCCAGTGCGCAGGGCTGATTGTTTAACGACTAAATAGATTGGACGATGACAAATCTTCAAGAGTTATTATTAAAACCCGTCTGGCAGATGACAGGCGAAGAGTTCATATTTCTAAGCAAGTACGCTTCCAACCAAACGGAAGCGCAGCCACAGCCCGTTACGGACACAGAAAGAAAGTATGTGTACGGAATACTTGGCATTGCCAAATTGTTCGGGTGCAGTCTGCCTACCGCCAACCGTATAAAGAAAAGCGGAAAGATAGACAAAGCCATTACGCAAATAGGGCGCAAGATTATCGTGGATGCGGGACTTGCCCTTGAACTGGCTGGAAAGAAAACCGGAGGACGAAAATAACGGGAGGTGTACTTATGGATTATATGAAAGATATAAAAGAAATATCGGCGGAAGAAGCCGTAATCCTTTGGCAAGCCTCACGCCTGAGCCTGTCGAAAATCTATGAGAAAGCACCTGAGATTCTAAAAGTGCAAGGTTCGGTCATTGGTACACTGGGTAATTTCAGTGCATCAATCGGCAAAGCCAAAAGCAAAAAGACTTTCAATGTGTCGGCTATCGTGGCGGCAGCATTGAAGAATGGTACAGTGCTAAGATATGTGGCGGAACTACCCGAAGAGAAACGGAAAATCCTGTATGTGGACACGGAACAAAGTCCTTATCATTGTCTGAAAGTCATGAAACGTATTTTACGGATGGCTGGGCTTCCAGATGACAGGGACAATGAGCATCTGGAATTTCTTGCTTTGAGGAAATACACGCCCGAACAGCGTATCAGGATTGTAGAGCAGGCTATTTACAATACGCCTGACATAGGGCTTGTAATCATAGACGGCATCCGTGACATGGTATATGACATCAACAGCCCCGGTGAATCGACACGCATCATATCAAAGCTGATGCAGTGGACGGACGACAGGCAGATACATATCCACACGATACTCCACCAAAACAAGGGCGATGAGAACGCAAGGGGGCATATCGGTACGGAACTGAACAACAAGGCTGAAACTGTCCTTCTTGTGGAAAAGGACAAGAGCAATGGAGATATAAGCAATGTTTCAGCCATGCACATACGGGCAATGGACTTCGAGCCTTTTTCATTTCGCATCAATGACAATGCCATACCTGAACTGTTGGAGGGTTACAAGCCCGAAACCAAGAAACCGGGAAGACCGGAAGAGGAAAAGTTCGACCCTTACAGGCATATCACCGAACAGCAGCACCGCATCGCATTGGAAGCAGTTTTCGGGCTGAAAGAGGAATATGGCTACAAGGAACTGGAGGACACCTTAATTAAGACTTATGTGTCTGTGGGGGTAAAGTTGAACCACAAAAAGGCGGTATCGCTCATCACCATGCTTCGGAACAAACGAATGATAGTGCAGGAGAACGGCAGAAAGTACACGTTCATGCCCGACTTCCACTATTAGCCCACACCTTGCAATCGCTTCACTTTATTCCGGGGGTCTATATATTAGGGATAAAGCGAAGTGGTTGCGAAATGTGGCAAAACCGCTTCACTTTATTACCGTACTCTATATATACGAAAATAAAGTGAAGTGATTATACAGACCGTACTTCATAAAGAGGTACGGGCGAAAAGAGAAAATAAACCAATTCAACTATCATTAAACCTATCGTCTTATGGATATACAGACAGCGAAACAAATCAAAATAGCGGATTATCTGCACAGTTTAGGATTTTCACCCGTCAAACAACAGGGCATAAACCTGTGGTATAAGTCACCACTAAGGGAAGAAACGGAAGCATCGTTCAAGGTAAATACAGAACGTAACCAATGGTATGATTTTGCACTCGGCAAAGGTGGGAATATCATCGCACTGGCACAGGAACTTTATTGTTCCGACCATGTGCCTTACCTCTTGCAAAAAATCGAAGAACAGACACCCCGTATTCGCCCCGTGTCTTTTTCTTTTGGCAAGCAATCATCTTCCGAGCCAAGTTTTCAACAACTGGAGATTGTACCGCTTTCTTCTCCTGCCCTGCTTGCTTATTTGCAGGAAAGGGGAATAAACATTGCAATGGCGAAAAGAGAATGCAGTGAAGCGCACTTCACCCATAATGGCAAACGGTATTTCGCCATCGCCTTTCCCAATGTGTCGGGTGGGTATGAAATCCGCAACCAGTATTTCAAGGGATGCATCGCACCGAAAGAGATTTCTCATATCAAACAGCCGGGAACAGCGAGGGAAACATGTTATGTGTTTGAGGGATTTATGGACTATCTTTCATTTCTTACTTTGAGATTGGAGAATTGCCCGAAATATCCCGAACTGGACAGGCAAGATTATATGGTGTTGAACTCAGTAGCCAATGTTTCCAAAGCAATCTATCCGTTGGGAAGCTATGAGCGCATCCACTGTTTCTTTGACAATGACCGTGCAGGAATGGAAGCCATGCAGCAAATCTATAAGGAATACGGCAGGGACTTATACATCCGTGACGCTTCGCAGACATACAGCGGATGCAAGGACTTGAACGAATACTTACAGAAACAGACTGAAAGAAACAGGCAAGTTCAATCTGCAAAAGGGGTGCGCAGCCAACCACCGAAAAAGAAAAACGGCTTTCGGTTATAGCCCACTATAACTACACGCTTCGCTTTCGTAGTTGTGGGCTCTCCCGAGGGGATTAGGGCTTTGCCCTAATGACCCACTCAGGGCGTTTCTCCCCTAAGAACCCCGAGCAAAGAGTGCCCCTCTCTTTGCAATCTCCGCTTATGGGTTGCACCCCTAAGAACCCTGTGCGGTTATGAGCGGACAACAGAAGATTTCATCAACAATCCAAATCAAATTTTAAGAATATGGCAACAAAATCAAGCATACATATCAAACCCTGCAGAGTGACATCAAGCGGGGCTCATAACCGGAGAACTGCCGAGTACATGCGCAATATCGGCGAGTCCAGAATCTACATTGTACCCGAACTGACTTCCAATAACGAGCAGTGGATAAACCCGGGCTTCGGCAGTCCTGACCTGCAGGCGCACTATGACAGCATCAAACGGATGGTCAAGGAAAAGACCGGACGAGCGATGCAGGAAAAGGAGCGTGAGCGCAAGGGAAAGAATGGAAAGATTATAAAAGTGGCTGGATGTTCTCCAATCCGTGAGGGAGTATTGCTCATCAGACCAGATACAACACTGGCAGATGTACGAAAGTTTGGTGAGGAGTGCCAGAGACGCTGGGGTATTACACCGCTCCAAATCTTCCTGCATAAGGACGAGGGACACTGGCTTAGTGGACAACCCAAAACCGGGGATAGGGAGAGTTTCCAAGTCGGTGAAAAGTGGTTTAAGCCGAATTATCATGCCCATATCGTATTCGACTGGATGAACCACGACACGGGCAAGAGCCAAAAGCTCAATGATGACGATATGATGGAAATGCAGACTTTGGCATCTGACATCCTCTCCATGCAACGTGGGCAATCTAAATCCGAGACCGGAAAGGAACATTTGGAACGAAATGATTTCATCATTGAAAAGCAGAGAGCCGAACTGCAACGCATGGATGCTGCAAAACGGCACAAAGAAGAACAGATAGGTCTTGCTGAACAGGAACTGAAACAGGTGAAATCAGAAATACGCACTGACAAGCTAAAGAAAACAGCCACCAATGCAGCCACCGCCATAGCAAGCGGAGTTGGTTCTCTTTTCGGAAGTGGAAAGATGAAAGAGCTGGAGCGAACTAATGAAGATTTGCACCAAGAGATTGCCAAACGAGACAAAGGTATTGACACCCTCAAAATCCAAATGCAGGAAATGCAAGAGCGACATGGCAAACAGATACGCAATCTTCAGAGCATACACAACCAAGAACTTGAAGCCAAAGACAGGGAAATATCACGATTGAACACTCTGCTTGAAAAGGCATTCAAGTGGTTTCCGATGCTTAGAGAAATGTTGAGAATGGAAAAACTCTGCGCTGTCATTGGATTTACCAAAGATATGATAGATTGTCTTTTGACAAGGAAAGAAGCTATCCAATGTAATGGCAAGATTTATTCCGAGGAACATAGAAGAAAGTTTGAAATCAAAAACAACATCTTCAAGGTGGAGAAGAATCCGACCGATGATAGCAAACTTGTACTGACCATAAACAGGCAACCGATAAGCGAATGGTTCAAAGAGCAATGGGAGAAACTTCGGCAAGGTTTGCGACAACCAACGGAAGAACCAAGAAAAAGTAGAGGATTCAAGTTATAATAGAAAAAAAAGACAATATAAAAGCACTCTGATAGTTACGAAGTGCTTTTATATTGTATAAATTATATAATGTTTACCATTGAAGCTTCAAAGTAAACGCAACTTAAGGAATTGCCGAATTTTGTATTAATAAAGAATATACGACCTCTGATATATGCGCAACATATTGTGATGCTTGTGATTCATTACCCTTGAAATCCTTAACAAATATCGCTAAAGTATAGCAGACATTATTAGGCAGGCATATATAGGCAACATCATTGTGAGCTGCAAGAATACCATTTTCATTGACATAACCAGAACCCGTCTTATGTGCAATAGAAACCCTTTCTTTATCAAGAAGCGGAGCGACTATTCTATCTGTACCTGTCACACATTCTTTTAATGTATTCTTAATGAAACTTTGCTTCTCACCACTGACAATACTTTCGGTAAACAAACGGTTCATCAACATTGCGGCACCAAGAGGAGATGTATAATTAAAGTAAGCCCTATCGTGGTCAGCCGACATTTCCTCTTCTGTATAAGCTATCTGAAAACTTGAACGAGGAATAAGTGTGGCTATAAAACTGTCAGTTTGAGCAACATTGACCATATCTTTAAACATCAGATTGCTTGCATTATTATCACTTTGAGCAATAGTATAACGAAGTAAATCTCTCACGGTTAATGATATAACCAACTCGGAATAATCTTTCATCATAGGACTCCAAGTCTTTGAATCAAGTCTATTCCTATCTATCTTTACTAAGGTATCAAGTGAAATCCCTTTGTTATCAAAATCATTGCAAAGAGCTAATGCCTGATGAACCTTAAATACACTCATCATAGGATATACACTCTTATCATTAACTTTAACTGTATCTGTGTTATTAATAATAATTGCCACTCCAATTTCACCAGGACAAGCTGATACTATCCGAGAAATGCTATCAGTCAAAACATCTGTCAAAGGTGGATTTGTACTATTATTAGAAGTTGATTTAGAGAACAATAAAAAAACTAAAACTATGATACAAACTAAAGCTATACACAAAATTACAAGGCGTTTTCTTCTACTTTTTTTCATACTACGATTTTTAAACATTATATATTATCATGACAGACCCTGATTTATTATTTACTGCAAAGATACGAAATCTTACGGAAAATGAATTGGTTGTTTTTTTCGTTTGTTCTGTTTTTTATCAAATTATTTTCCGAGCGAATATGATTCGTCTTAAATAAAATAAAAACACCCAACTTTACATTCTTGGGTGTAAAATTGGGTGTTTGTTTTATAATTTGCTGATTTTCAGCGTTTATTGCGGAGAGAGAGGGA
>CAMDJC010000047.1:0-22667 GCA_945900015.1 uncultured Odoribacter sp.
TTGTTGCTCAGGAACTTATAAATAAAGTTAAATCAAAGTGTTGCGGAATTAAGGAAAAAGAAGAACTTTACTCAGAGAAAATACAATATAATGCTGAAAATTTCTTCATATCGTTATATTTTCGTACCTTTGTACCGAATTTAAGCATATTATTTTTATTATGAGCAAAGGAGAAGTAAGTCGTCAAAAAATACTGATAGAAGCATTCAGGCTATTCGCAACAATGCCTTATGACCGAGTGTCTTTCAGTGTCATGGAGAAAGAAATCGGAATAAGTCGTGGTTCTATGATATATTATTTCAAGAATAAAGAGGGGCTATTTAGTGAGGTCGTTCATGCTTTTGTATATGGAGCATCATCTATAAAGGCAGTTCCTGATGCATATAAATTGTCTCTTTGTTCATTTTATAATTATTTTATTGAAACATTGAAGCGTGAACAGGAGCAGATGTCCAATATTGGCATTGTCAATATAAATGAAGCTCTGATGCGTATTGAAAATTCAGCTCTGACTTATATACCGAATTTCAAGGAACAAACAGCCCAATGGTATGAGGAAGAACTGTCGATTTGGAGATCTGTTATTGAAAACGCAATTTCCACAGGAGAAATAAGGAGCAAAATAGATGTCGTTGCAATTAGTTATTTTTATGAAGATTGTTATTTAGGCAGAGCGTTTGACGGAGTTTTCACCAAAACAGGATATGATATAAACAAGCTAAAGTTGACTTATGATCATATATACACGCTCCTCAAATAAAGAATTATAGCATATTATTTCCTTATAGCAATTTCATATACAGTAGGTTAATAATCAATTTTCCATTTGAATATGGACAAGGCAAAAAAAGCGATACCATTAGAGCAATAAAAAAATAACTGGCAATAATAATAACCATTCCCCAACACACTAAAGACGTAGTAGGATTTAACTTATCTGTTTACGAACTTTTCATAACGAAGTTCGTAATTATCATTTTCTGTTTACACTACACATATATTTATATAAGTATTATTTAGTTCATAATTAATTTGTCACCTTATAATTTTACTATTCCATAATTTGCGGATTCTGCTTTAGATCGTTCTCACATTTTGTTACCGCACTGTATTTTCCTCCCATACTCAAAAGTACAGATAATAGAGAGATTAACACGTAAATAATAATCGCTGCCGTAATCAGTTTGGAATTCAGAATATAAAGGAGTGCCGTATTTCCATGTCGAGTTGTCCAATCTCTTATTGAAAAATTTTCAAACAGAAAGCCTTATTATTCCAATCTGAGTTTGACCGCCACGCAATAAGTCCGTAACAGTTTCTGCTACGATATACTTTGCTGATGTTGAAACGCAATCCTTTTTGCAAAGTATCATATTCCCATAGGAAAACAATTTGTTTAGGTAATTATAGCAAGAGAATGGCATTTGAAGCATAAAAAGAACAGAATACAATGTCTGAAAGCTATTAAAAGAGCATTAAATGCTTCACTCGGACAGCCCCTTCAACGCCTGTTTCCGTGTCTTGTCGATAAACTGCAGTAATATTCCCGGATTAATATGTCATAGTCCTGTTTGCCTATATCTATATAGGTTCAAGTTTTGCCCAGCCTACGTTACGGAGGCTTATGGAACTGCCGACGTTTGAGCGGGCAATTCTGATAATCAAACATTACGAGACCCTGCATCGCCCGGAGCACTGGCCGACCATCGGCTACGGTCATGTCGTCCAGCCGGGCGAGCCGTACCGTAAAGGCGTGCTGCTTACGGAAAGTCAGGCAGACGCTCTGCTCAGGAAGGACTTGCGGAAATTCTGCGCCCTGTATCGGTCATACGGGGCGGACAGTCTCCTGCTTGCCTGCCTGAGCTATAACTGCGGTTCGGCAAAGGTTCTTGGAGGACAGGGGTATAAGAAAAGCCGTCTATTGCGGAGGATAGAAGCAGGTGACAGGAATATCTTGGCTGATTATCTTTCTTTCTGTCATTACAAAGGCAAGCATCATTCCGGGATTTGGCGTCGCCGATGGATGGAATATCAGTTGCTTTGTGCAGATTTGTAATGGATATGAATAATAACAACTGAATTGGAAAAGGCAGTCCAAGGCATATTCCACAATTAAAATTTCCACATTCTCACTGTTATGCCCCGGGCTACCTTATATTAGTTTACACTCGTAATGTAATACAAAGGTACACAAATATAACGAATTATTTGCCTTCTCCTAATTAATTTATTACTTTTGCGCAGTAATTACATGTCGAATTATCTGAATCAGAGCTAAATGAATAAAAACAACCGTAAAGAACAGCTCTATCATGAAGCGTTTAAGCTGTTCCTATCCAAACCATTTGAAGCCGTAAGCATAGCTGATATAGAGAGTGCTTCTGGCATGACGCGCGGTGCTATAACATATTATGCCAAAGACAAATTGGGCTTGTTCTATTCTGTGGTAAAACACTATTTGGTTGATACGCAGAATTTGAAACAGAAAATAACTCAAACAGAATTTGATTCACTGAAAGATTTTATAGAGGCTTATGTGAATGGCTGTCAAGAGACTATGAATCGTTTTAACGATGTAGGCAAAAACGTGCAAAATGCAAGTAGAGCATATATGTCCTTGATTTTGCAAATATGCAAATATTTTCCAGATTTACACTCTCAGTATCTTGAAAACAGGAATCAGGAGGTTATAATTTGGATTGGAGTATTACAAAAAGCCATTGAACGTAAGGAAATCAAGAGCGATATTGATATAATGAATACTGCTCGTAATTTTATGAACCTCTTTTATGGACAATCATATATAGACTCATTGTCTGTCGGATTGAACACAGTTGAGCTGAGAATGCAGTTGATGAATCTCTATAAGTTACTCAGGATTTAGATTTTAATTACGGAAATATTTCTCTAATTCATAAAAATGCCATATCTTTGCCAAAAGATAACAAACATTATGTAATTTATGAGTTTAGAAGTATTCATTACCAAAACCTCTTCATACTTCCCGAATAATCCGGTAGGGAATGATGAAATGGAAGAGTATCTTGGGCTGATTGATGGTCACCCGTCACGTGTGAAATCCATTATCCTGCGTCAGAACGGCATAAAAACCAGGTATTATGCCTTGGATAAAAAGCAGCGGATTACACATACGAATGTTGAGCTTGCCAGTTCAGCCATTAACAAATTATTTATAAGCGAAGACGAAAAACACAAAGTACAGTTTCTGTCATGCGCGACATCAATGCCGGATCAGTTGATTCCTTCCCATGCGTCAATGGTTCATGGAGCAACATTTGACCACTCCTTAGAAACAGCGTCATTGTCGGGTGTTTGCATGACAAGCCTTATGGCACTCAAAACAGCATGGATGTCCGTCCTTTCAGGGAATAGTGACAATGCCGTCTGTGCTGCTTCAGAACTGATTTCTCCAACCATGCTGTCACGCTTTTTTAAGGAAGAAATGGAGTGCCAGCATTTAATAGAAGAGCATCCACATCTCGCTTTTGAGAAAGATTTTCTTCGCTTCATGCTTTCAGATGGTGCAGCAGCCCTTCTTCTGAAAAATGTTCCCGATGGGGACGTCAATTTGTCAATAGACTGGATTCATACATTTTCGTATGCGAACCGTCAGCCGGCCTGTATGTATATGTGGGCAGATAAAAACAGTGATGGCAGTCTGACCGGATGGAAATCATTTGAGGGGCATGAACTTGGGGACAAATCTATATGGAGTCTCAAACAGGATGTTCGCCAACTCAATGAATATGGCATACCGTATTTTGTAGATGCCATTGAAGCAGCCTTTGCAAAAGGCAAAGTTAATCCAGAAGAGATAACCTATGTCATTCCGCATATCTCATCCATGTATTTTTATAAGCGGCTTGACGAGGAACTCCAAAAACGAAACATTCAACTTCCAACCGACAAATGGTTTACGAACCTAACCTGGGTGGGTAATGTCGGTTCGGTGTCACCTTTTGCTGCGCTTGACGAACTTGTCAGGACAAAACCACTGAAGAAGGGGGATAAAATAGCACTTTTGGTCCCGGAAAGCGGTAGATTTTCTTATGGAGTGGCTTTATTAAGCTGTATTTGATGGGTTATTTAAAAATATTTATTACCTTTGCAACTGTAAAATAAGAATTTAAGGGTTCATATTTGTCTTTCTCTGTGAAAATGTGGAAGTTTTTAACTATGGAAGCAGATAGGTATGATGACTCTTCGTGCATAAAAGTACGGGGGCGTTATGTCTTTTCCATAGGGTATCCACAACCTTCACAGTAAGATGTAATAGCCCTCGTACCCTTTTTATGTATGAACAAGCCACGACCACAGACCCAACGGAACCGAATAGACATTCTAAAGCAATGTTATCGCCTAATGGCTCAGGGCACATGGGATGCCATATCAGTTGCTGAGCTGGAGAAGAATATCTCTCAAACGAGAGGTGCGATATTCTATTTCAATAAGAACAAGAAAGATTTGTTCTTGAATATGATTGATGAATTGTTTTTTCCGGTCTTTGTGTTATCTGATGATGAAAAGGCGAGGTTGTCTGCGTGTTCCGTGTCTCAGTTTCATGCAACCTATAAAACTCCATTTGATAGGCTTAAAGAAGACTTATCCGCCAACTATTGCTTGCCTAATCCAGCACAAGCAGTATTCAATATAATTGTCCAGGCACAGAAACATTATGCAGGCTTCAGTGTCATGCTAAAGAAGGCTATGGATAATGAATTAACTTTTATAGATGAACTGACTGGTGCTTCCAATCACGAGTTGTTGAGTTATAACAACTTCATGACACAAAACATTGGGAATCTATTTGTGGATTCATTAGAGGTATTTCAAGAGGATAACACCTTTCAGGTGCAGAATGCCTTTTAGTCGGAAATAATTGCACTAATTCCGACCAAATTTCAATGGCAGAAATATTTTAATGTTGATGTTTCAGTGAAGTTTTTTCATGCAAATTGGGAAAACGAGTCGCTTTGGAGATAAGGATAGTAAACAAGTCAGATTCATTTCCAATTCTCATGAAAGGAAATTGCAGAAAAGGGATAAAACCAATGCCTTTTGTAGAATAGCGAACCAAAACGGATTTCTTATTTTATATACTGAGTCCACTTGAAAAAGTCGTTTCTATAAAATTGCGCTATTGATTATCAGCTTGTTACAACATCCCCAAAAACGAGATTTTGAACTTTTTCAAGTGGACTCTATACTTGAGATTTGCAAATGCAAGTTCTATAAGATAGAAATAACAACCTACAGATATAGACAACTTAATAATCCCGGATTCATCACCTACAACTGGGTTAGGCGATAAATCCGGATTATATAACATACGATGCAAAATTACATCAATAAAATATGTTGCAAAATACTTTCTCCTTGTGAATGAGGATAAGGCATGAAACAGACGACTAATAACACTATCAATAATATGGCAACAATTATCACTGGTCTCCATCTCATAAGTAACGAATACAATTCTCCTAATTGATTCCATAATTCTATATTGCCAGAGCAATTCTTTAGACTTGCACCATTTTGTTTCACTTTCTTATGTTGTTCCATTCTTAAGTATATTCAGAGACTAATCTTTATTAAATAAACTAAGCATTGGACTTATCACAATTTGAAAATAACTTTGGTGAATTTCGATGCTTAAATCATCATTTGTACAGTAAAGTGAAATATATCGGAGATCAGTAGTATCTGCAATACAAATAGGGTGTAACACCAATGAGACAACATTACTTTCATCATTAGACATTATTGATAGTCCTTCACATGCAATTCCATTATTCCCAGCATTTAGGATAAATTTATGACGCACTAACGACATAGCAACATCTCTATTATTTAGCTGTAATTTATATTTTATACTATTGTTAGCTGCTATGTTAGACAAAGACGAAGCGTCTATTTTTTCAACATGTTCGATACAGAATCCTGCCATACATAAAGCAGATAAGATGGCAATCACCAAAAATATTCCATAACGCTCGAGAAAATGGAGTTTAGAATTAAGTATATTGTCTAATTCATCACAATGAATATTTTCCATAGTTTAAACATTTAATTGATTTTTTACCAAAGAATAATACAATCCCTTCTTGCTTATCAATTCATCATGACATCCTTCCTCTGCGATAGCACCATTATCAAGAACGATAATGTTGTCAGCATTTCGCACTGTACTAAGTCGATGAGCGATAATAATAGAAGTTTTTCCAACCAAAAATTTATTAAGAGAATTCATAATCGCCTTCTCATTGTTGGCATCTAAAGAGTTTGTTGCTTCATCGAGCAGTATATAATCTGGATTCTTATATACAGCTCTTGCAATTAGTATTCGTTGGCGTTGTCCCATGCTTAACCCCTTTCCTTCACTTCCTATTTTTGTTTGATATCCTTCTGGTAAAGTATCAATAAAATTATCAATATTTGCTATTTTTGCAGCTTCCTTGACCTTATCCATATCAATATCTGATACATTTCCGGGGGCAATATTCGATGCGATGGTGTCAGAAAAGATATATCCATCCTGCATGACTACCCCACATTTCTTTCGCCACTCCGTAATATTGATTTTTCTGAGGCTATCATTGCCTACACGAATATCTCCTCTATCTGGTTCATAGAATCCTAATATCATCTTTATTAAGGTCGTTTTTCCACTTCCGCTTAAACCGACAATAGCAGAACATTTACCTTTGGGAATCGTAACAGAAATACCTTTTATAACATCCACCTCTGAAAGTTTGTCATATTTATAATATACATTTGAGAATGTAATAGAATCACTATTAATAGTTTTTATACAATCCTCATTGTCTGGAGTTTCATTTTGCATTTGATAAATATCGTTTAGCCTTTGAGCACTTAATTTGGCATCTTGAAATTTGCGTATAAACGTCACGAACTGCTCAATAGGGCTGTTTAATTGTCCTACTATAAACTGTATCGCAATCAACATACCAATTGTCATCTCGCCATTAATTGTATATGCTGCCACTAATGCCGTTATTATGGCATTTTTAATTTGATTAATAATAATTGCTCCAGAAGCTTGATATTGGGCCAATGCTAACCCTTTTTCAAGTAATTTATATATGTTTGCCTGAATGCGTTCCCAATCCCATCTTTTCTGATTCTCGCAGCCGTTAAGTTTAATTTCCTGCATCCCATATATCAATTCAAATACATTGCTTTGGGTTGCTGCATTCTGAGCAAACATCTTATTATCTAGTAGCGCACGTTTCCGAAGAAAGAATGTAATCCACAACAGATACAATGCACTTCCAATGAAAAAAATGATAAACACCAGTTTGTTGTACATCAAAAGTACAATTCCAAAAACACCGATTGTGATTAATGAAAAGACAAAATTCAAACTAGCGTCGGTCAAGAAATCCTTAATGCGAGTGTGATCACCTATTCTTTGGATAATATCACCGGTCATTCTTGAATCAAAGAATGCAATAGGAAGTTTTGTTAATTTCAAAATAAATTCAGAAATAATTGATATGTTCATTTTCACTCCGATGTGAAGAAGCAACCAATTGCGTATAAATTCAACTAAATTAGAGCTAATTATTAAGACTAATTGAGCAATTAAAATTGTAACAACAAAACTTATGCTTTTATTATTTACTCCATAATCAACAATTGATTGGGTAAGAAATGGGAAAAGTAATATTAATAATGCGCAAAAAAGCATACCAACTATCATATTGATAACTTGGCATTTGAAACGACTTAGATGTTTGAACAACCATTTGAGGCTAGTCGCATTTTTCATACCTGGTTTATTCATGGTATAAAATGAAGGAGTTGGTTCTAAACATAATACCATTCCCATTTGAGATTCTTGATTTAGCCAACATCTACGAAGTTCGCTATCAGTATATTTAAATCTATATCCAATAGGGTCTGAGATATAATATGAGATGTGATCTTTCATTTTACGTGTCTTATATAGCACAACGAAATGAGATTGATTCCAGTGTAAAATACTGGGACATGGAATTTCTTGTAATTCGCCCAACGAGCATTTTATTCCGAATGCGTTGAAACCGAGAGATTTTGCCGCTTCCTGAATACCCAATAATGAAACGCCTTGTTTTGTTTGATTACACAAAGTTCGTATATATTCAAGTTGGTATTTTTGCCCCCAAAAAGAACAAATCATATGCAAACACGTTGCTCCACAATCCATATTATTGTGTTGAATATAGCAAGGAAATCTTCGGAAAACCATAAACCAATAATTTTACAATATGCAGGCTTTAATATCTTCTATTTGCAGTTCAAGTAATGACACAGGAGGGCATATGAATCGGTATTGACAATTTGAGCAATTGTTTTTATCGCGTGTCACACGCCAACTTTGATTATTTACTAGCTCAGACGTAACAGATTCAAGTAAATAGTTTTTATTTGATATATTGCTAACAGGAACACGCCCTCCATGAGGATATACATTTCCATTAGATAGTATATCTAGTATTCCAAAACAAGTTGCATTAAGCTTCTGATTTCGCATAATTTCTTTCATACTCGTACAATTGCTTAAAATGTCTTGTTTAGTCAAGAATACATTATCGCGAAACATCTGGACTTCATCAGCTCTATAAACCGGTAACATGTCAATGTTGTCAGAATCCACAAAATCTAACGCTGAATAAACATACTTAATGAGAGAAGCTTGGGTTGTGATTTTTGAAGATTTAGAACTAAACTGTTGATAATCGAATTCAGAATACCGATCAAAATATAGCGACAGTTCGATACTTTTGTGCTGAGCCATTATTTTCAGTACCCTATCTGTGTTATTATTATCAATGAATGTATGGATTCTTATTTTATAACCATAGTTGGAAGCAAGACGCACTAACTGTGATAAATTAGCATCTGTCAATATAGATATAGAGGAAATTATATCAACAATTGATATGCTGGTAATAGCGAGTGATTTGAAAATCATCTTAACTTTTTCTATTCCCATAATTAGTTCACAATCATCCGTTAATCCATATAATAGCGATTGACGTATGGCATTTATTCGAATATTGTTTATATTTGCTAAGTCGGGAATAAAAGGTTTGTCTATGTATAAAAATAATCCGCTGATAAATTTCGTTTTAGAACCCATGATGCTCAATCTGTAACTAAGTTCTCCTTTTTCTAAATCCCGTTGCAAATTCAGTATTGGAAGAAAAACGATAGGTTTCTCCTTTGCTTCAACTAATTGAAGTAAATCCCTTGAAATTAGTTCTTTCAAATAGACATTACAGCTTCCTTCCTCAGAATATATTTTACTGCCCAGATTGTAAGACTGCTGCAATTCGATAATCAATGAAATAGTTTCATCATCCGTAATTAGATGATTCGATGATGTTTCCGTATTATATAAGAACAGTTTTGACGCATTAATATGGTCAACAAATGTGTGTGGCGGAAGTATTAGCCATTTGGTCTTCTTGTTCATATTACCTCGTATTTAGTCATAATATACTCGTAGGCTTCAGGATAACGCCTTATAAAATTATAAGCTTCATTCTTCATCGCATCGAATTCTCTTTGAGAAACAAAATAATTGCAGGTACCATGAGCCGATTCTAATTGTCCGGTATTGAAAAAGCAGTTTTGACATCCGATATAGTCTTTACACTTGGTGCAAATTCTTAAAATTCGTTCATAATATGAATTATACAATGACGCAATGTCCTGAAAATTTAAATTTAACAAACCATCTTTTATATTACCTAATACATAATTATATCCAATCCTCTCACAAGGCATTATTTTACCATCAACGGTCATAAATGTTTTTTTAGAGAAAGGCATACATGTCCCTGTTGGTGTTTTTTTTCTATTCTCATTTGACAGAAACAACAATTCATTGTAGTCAAAGAAGAAGTATGGAGAATACATCTGAAAATATTTTGCAATACGTTCAAATTGCGGGGAATAAGGAAACTTCATATCATCAAAGGTCCTACCCATTTCTTCATTCAAATATGAAATTTTTGGGCGATACATTTCATTAAAAATATGTCGTTTATCTTCACGTATGCCCACGTTATTTATTTCACTCACAGTAGGTATTTTATGATACTTTGAATAAATATAGTGTATAATCCCTTCTACGGTAGCACAATTAGAAAGAACAGAATTAAATGCAATGTTATTTTCAAAAAAATCGCCATAGTTAAACTTAATGTAGTCAATATTAGCGACAATATCGTGAAATGCTGGCTTATTATTGTGATATGTTCTATATGAGGTGGCATGTTCATCGCCATCGAGACTTATAAGTATTTGAAAATCCTTTTCTACAAGGTATTCAATATGTTTTCTTAGTAGAATAGCGTTAGTCGTCATTGTATAACAAAATTTTTTTCCATAAGAACTCATATTTTTCTCAATGAAAGAAATAATACTTTTGATAAACGGCATATTCAACAAAGGCTCTCCTCCATAGAAACTAATGTAAATCGTTGTTTCTCCGGTTGAATCAAACCCCTCATTCCATAAATTCTGTATTGAATTTAAGAGACATATGGCATTTTTGATGTCCAGATCACGGTTATGCTTATGGCTTTTGTTGTTATATAGTTCTCCATAACCACAGTATTTACAATTTAGATTACAACGTTCTGTAATTTCAAATGTTATCTGGGGTGTATTTGCAAAGCACTCTTTTATGTTTTGAGGTGTTATCATATTGATATTCTATCTTGTACAATTTAGGTTTCATGAAAAGGGGAACGTGTTATGAGGACACGTTCCCCCTAATTAAGAGATTGACATTTAGCCAATCGGAACGAGTATTACGTCCCTAACGATTACGACAGGATCTTTTGAATACTTATTACCTGCGTAATTGGCATTCATGTTGTCAGATGTCGAGGAAGGACCGTGACAGCCGCATCCACAATTGTTACCTCCTGTGAGAGCGTTCATTTCTCTCGCCCCCATAGCCCGTTTTGCGAGCTCAGTCATTTTAATTTTTGCCATAATGATGGTTGAATTTGTTGTTAAATATTAATTTTTCTATCTCGTCAATTGCAATTGAACTCTTTTTGATGTTATTTAGATAATTCCAACGGTTTGTATGGGATAGGATTATCCTCTACTTCTGTGGCATCATGTGGTCTGCCGTCTTTTCCTACAATCATCAGACGGCCTTTTCCCCCTCCCATAGCTGCCAGTAAAAACGCATGAGGTGCTTTATAAATACGGATAATCGTCTTGTCTGCTTCCTCAGATGTGCATTGTTTTTCGTTAGCATAATTATACACTGATATAGGAGTTTTCGCACGCTCAAAACCTGTTGCAGTCCAAATGAACTGTCCCTCACGGTCCTGTATCTGAAGAATAAGTCCTGGAAGTCCACCAAATTTATATGGACCGTATGACAATGGCAGTTCTGTTGTAAACCAAGCCGAGTAATGACGTCCACCAAAATCACATTCTGCCAACTGACATTCGTAGCCAATAACATTTTGTGTGGTGTCTGGTGAAAATGTCCATTTAATCTTAGGAAGATCTTCTGAGTATTTCAACACTCCATTACCCATCGGAAGACGATATTTAATACTTGCTGATTTCTCTTTGGTCGAGAGTAGAATCTCATAAGGCCACGGCGAACCGTTGGGATTACGGTACGAGTCTGCACCTCGGCGCATATCCGCTGTCATTAGTGAATCAAAATGGCAGATTACATCGCTGAAATCCTTGACAGAATGATGACCTATTAATAGCGTGCGCACATCATCAAATCGGTTATATGCATTAGGATGGCAGGAATAGTTTAGCGTGTATGTCACTTTATAACGCGCTGTATCAACGACTATTGCCCGATCCTGGCTCATCGAGAAGATACCAATCTGAGCTTTAGCCATAAAGGGAATCATTAACATTAGAATGAAGGGAATTAACTGTTTCATAATCTTTGATTGTTAGAATATTCTGAATCGTATTTTCAGCAAAACGCTGCGTGGTCGGATATTATATACAGCGTTTGATTCCGTAAGAGCCGAGAGGCTGGAATATCTGTACGACTTGTGGTTAAGTAGATTGTCGCACGACAGTGTGAAGCTGAAATGCTTAATAGAATATTTCGCCTCGGTGTTGAGAAGAAGGAATGAACGGTCTCCATCATTGAAATTGTTATAGTAATGATAGAGAGATGTTGCCAGTGTCACACCTACAGGAATTGTAAAATCAAGTGAAGCCTTATTTGTAACGGTACGCAACCACGGAAACCTTTCATAGCCTTTCTGTTGCGTGGCTGATTGCGAGTAAGTACCCTGATACATAACGCCAAGCCATTTGAACGGCGTGAGACTTATGTCGGCATTTACACTGATGCTATTACCTTTGTAGCGAACTATTTCATCCTGAATGAGCAACGGGCTGTCATAATAGGAATATGTGGCGGATGCTCCGATTTTAAGTCTTCTCCAGTCGAATCCATGACTCGCGTGGATATTGGCTGAAAACATTTCGCCGGATTCTGATGTGCGACGGCTGATTGTACGTTGCACCAATCCGTCATAATATGAACCATAAAGAATGTCGGGAGACTGTCGGTTATAAGATGCCTCAACCCCGGCAAAACTCATCGAGAGAATGTTTTTGAAATCATAACCTAAAGAATAATGTTGATTGGTTCCCTCATAAAGCCCGGCTACATCAAAAGCCGAAAGTTGACGGTATGATGTAAGAATATAGCCGGAATACAGTGTCTCGACAGAGGGAGTTATATAAGAAAGTACAGCATTTGCTTTCATATTATGACTGCTGTTGAACTTATATGTTATATTCAATGACGGCTCCACCCGAAACCGGTTTTTGTTGGTAATACTACCGTCGTTCCCATTATTCAGACGAAAAAACTTATATTTCATCGGCAAATATAAGGAAGAATGAATCTTGCGTGTGCTGAAAACCAGTTCAGTGCCGATACCGGCATCAAGAAAATCAAGTGAGATGTCATTACACATTTCATGCAGTCGGCTATCGAGAGAATTGTGATGATAGTTAACAATGGCCGAAGGATGAAGCATGAAGTTTCCAACTTTGAAAGCAGAAAATAATCCTGCTCTGTTCTCTGTGGATATGTTATGGTAATCAACTTGTTGATACAGCATTTCACCGCTTATCATATCCGGGAAAAGATTCGGGAACACAGAAAGGTTGTGAGGTCTCTTTTCAAGGTTTACAAGTGATAAAATCTCAAAACCACGATCTGAGGAATTACAGTGAGTCATGTGGAATTTATTCAACAGACGGTAAGTGTCTGTCTGACCTGATTGCGTAATGTCATCACTCCCGGCAAGAATCTGGCTATTTGCATCGGTCGTGCTCCAGTCGAATTTCAGTTGTTCCTTCAAGTAATTTTCATCTCCGTTGTTCAGGTACGTAAGGTCACCGTATGCTTTTTGCAGACGAGCGATGCCGGTCATCAATTCATCTATAAAGCTCTGTCCACCGTCTGGCAAATAATTAGTGGTTGCAGAATAACTTTGCCGAGAATCGCGGTCGTTCAAATATGCAGCGTTTATTCCGAACTCCCCTGTTTTGCCGATTCGGTAAACATTATTGAACGTGGCATTGTGTGAACGGTTGAAATAATAGAAACGCTTGTCAATGCCGGGAGCCGAAGGCATAGAAATTGACGATATATTACTTGTGCGCGAATAATCATTGTCAAAAGAATAAAGCTCCTGCGACAAGTCTTCACCCGTATTGTTTCCCTTATAAGTGGCAAGGAATTGGCTATTACGGCGGAAGTATGTGGCAATGGCGGCATTATTCCACAATCCTTCATCGCCATATCCGCCCCCGAGCGTGACAATGAGGTTAAACACACCTTTAACACCCTCTTTGAGACGCAGGTTGATAGAAGCCTGTTCTTCGGGACGAAGCCCTTTTAACGCCTTAATGTCCTGATGGTTCTCCAATACCTGCACGGTTGCAATGTTATTAGGATCTATATTGTTGGTGGCTATGCCATAATGCCCTTTCATCAGGTCCAAACCTTCAATATAGAAATTCTTTATCGGTTTACCCAGATAAGAAACCTGACCAGCATCAGAAACGGTTATACCAGGCATCTTTTTCAAAACATCTGCAATCGATTGGTCTGTCTGCGAGTGAAAAGATGAAACGTTATAGTTGATTGTGTCTCCTTGAGAATATATTTTCTTAGACTTGACGACAACCTCTTTCAGTTCAACGGTTCTTTCGTCAACAATAATGTCATAGTTGCCTGAAAGATTCGGTACTACAATCTCCGTCGGAGCGATTTCCAGACTTGTTACTTTCAGTATAAGGCTGTCGCAATCAGTGTTCAACGAAAGCTGAAATTTACCGTTTTCATCAGTAAAATCCGAAGCTAATATTGTTTTAGGAGAGCATTTGGAAGACACAAAAACATTTGCACAATCAACATTTGTCCCATCCGATAGACAAACACGGCCAAACAAGTTACATTGTGCAATACAATGCAATGAGCCAACCATAAAAACAATGAGAGCAATCATTATTTTATATTGGTACATACAGAATGTTGATTGTTTTTGAAACATAATTAACGAGTTTATTTATAACAGAATTTAATGGTTATTGAATGTAATGAGCAACTTGCCATTGTTATTCCTTCTCTTATCTCCACATATCTATTTGGTAACTTACTGTAACGCCTTTGCACTATAATACTGCTATTTTGCCTGTGGCAATCCATTCCTCACTTTCAATACGTAGAATGATTATACCACTAAAGCCGTATGGTATATTCAACACAGTATTCATGCAATGCGAATAGTCCAACGTATTCCCATTTATATCACATAAGAATATTTGTACATCAATATCCGCTGAACCGGAAATCTCTATTTGACGTAGTTCGTCGTCATAATATACATCAATAGGGATTCTCATAGGAGAACGATGAACTGTTGTGTTTTTGCCTTCGTGACCATACTTGTAAAAGTCCATATAGACTCCAGATTTTGCGGCATTGGCTTGAAGACATCCAATAATAATTAAAACTCCGAGGAGTGAGAGTAACTTTTTCATTGTTATTACTTTAATTGATTAAACTGATGCAAAATTACTGTAGAAAAAGTTTTCAACCAAGGGTAAAAGTTTGACAGTCAAACTTTTTACTACGCTGATAATCAATATATTGCAAATGGGGGGGGGGATTGATTTCTGCGCGGGGGAGTCAAAAGTTTGACGGTTGGGTACAATAGGTCTAAAAATGCTAATTAATTACAGTGCCCAAGAATTATATATTATTGTTCTCAAATCCGCTAAAAGAATAAAATTATGGACTATACTTTTCTCATGAGAACAAAATATCAGACTTACTCCATCGTTAAACGAAAATAGCATGAACAGCGAAAAATCTCATGATTTTTCAGATTCCGTTTAAGCGGATAAAGGGTCAGGATGCTCGTCATGGAAAGGATAATAGTACGCAACATACAGAACTATATCGTATCATTTATTTTTGTTTAATTATGAGGTTCGAGAACTGATGATTCTTAGTCCTTTATTGATGGTTTCAACTATATAATGGCGTAAAGATACTATAATCTTTATTTTCAAGCAATAATAAAAGTTTGACGCAACAATTTTGTATTATACTGAATGATAACATATTGCCACCAACGAGTAGTATATTTTCCACACACTTGCCATCAAAGTTTGACGCTATGAATTATATATAGGGACAAACTACAAAAACAGTCCATTTGCCGGATTGGGTAGATAGACTGTTCGGAACGTGTAAAGTAATTATCTGATAGAACTACAGTTGTTTCATAAGTTTTCTAATGTAAATGCCTATGTTTGTTTGGTGTTCATCAATATCAAGTTTCTTACGTACATCACTGCTAATATGATAATGCCTTTTCAGCTGCATATATTCACCAACTTCCTTTCCACGGAGTCCAATCGCATAAAGACATACATAATTTATCTCTGATTCAGTAAGTCCATGTTGTTCAAGGTATTCAATAAATTTGGGATGGGAAGCCTTAAACGCAAGACGAGTGGTATTCATGAACTCGTCCTTATCTTGAATAATTTGATCTTTCCAAGTACCATACGGTTCTGCGTATGAGTCATTATCTGTGATACGTGAAGCCAATAACCCATTCAACATTTCTATCCTTATTTTGATAGCATCTTCAATGGGTTTGGCTAAATCTTTTTGTTTTTTCAATACTTTTTTAAGATTTTCACTTTCATTCTCAAGTTGTACAATTTTGAATCGAAGGTTTTCTGCGGCCAAAGATTGACGTTCACACTCTAATTGAGCAGCCTGTTTCTCAAGATCAGCATTATGCCTCTCCAACTCGAGCTTTTCATTTGCTTGTTGAAGATTATGTCTTTCCAGTTCAACTTGATGACTTCTCAATTCAAGATTTTCATTTTCTCTTTTGAGATTCTCCTGTTCCAGTTGTAATCTTTGTTTCTCTTGGGTGTCTAACAAGCTTTTGGCCTTTCCCAGCCTATAGCGATAGTAAACATATCCGATGATAATCAGCAATACAAATACAATACATAGACTTAACCAAATAATTTTATCAACTCTTTGTTTTTCCATCAAATTAGCTTTCTCCATTTCATGGCGTTCTTGGGCAAACAGCAGATCACGAGAAAAGATATTCATATGAATAGAGTCAATGGTGGTCGAAAACTGCCGATATGCCGTCAATGCTCCGGCAATATCACCTTGTAATTCCAAAATGTCAGATTGAATTGCCAGATATTTCAAAGAAGTTCTCACTTTTGAAGTAGAGTCTATTGAATCCATAAAACGGTTAGCATTAGAAGAATCACCTATTTTGCAATATGCCTCTACAATATCCAATTTAGTCTCGTCACTCAGATTCTGCATGTGTTCATAGTAATGAAGAATATCTACAATATCTTCCTTATTACCAAATTTTAAAGCGTAAGAAAGGGCGTATGGAGCAATAACCATGCCTAACTCTGAATTTTGCTTTACTCGTTCTTGCGCGATTGACATAACACTGTCCGCCAAATTTCTATCGTTGTTAAGAATACTTCCGTCCAAGACATTGGCGAGGCAAGATATTTCATAATCCAGACGATTAATGGCTTTATATAATTTTGCTGCATCAAGATTGTTCTTGATATAATCATCTATCTTATATGTCGAATACAGAATAGTCGCCTGAGCGACCATGAGGTTTGCCATAGTCAAGGTATCGGATGCTTCTTGGCAAAATTCTTTTCCCCGCATGAAGCTTTGCATAGCTGCATCATCATCACCCTGATTCTGATAAATCCTACCTTGATAATAATATGTCCGTAGCCGCTCATCGGGAGTACCATGCTCGATATAATAATCAATAGCAGGTTGAAGGATGTCAAATGTTGTTGTATCAATACAATTCTTGTCCAACGCCATAGATTTAAGCAACGCATACCTGGCCGATGTTTCTTTTCGTTTTATATCAGAGGCTGGGATGCCATACAATACCGCAAGGGCTGAATCTGGCTTGATATTCATAAGACTCTCTGCCGTATTCATCTTTTTCCATGTCGGGCTATGTCTTTCACATGCAGCCAGCATAATGACGGAGAACAGTACAATAACTAAGGTTCTTGTATGAAGCAAACTGGCATAAGGAAGAACTTTGCGGTCAGTCATAGAAGAATTTCCTTCTGATGACAGCAAAGAGATAATATATTGTATTTTATTTTTAATCATTGTCGTTATCAAATTTAAGCCTTATGTATTCACCATCTCAGCAATAATATTGCCAACAACGGTGATACTAGGGTGCAAAGGTACTATAAAATCTTCAGTCTGACAAGTTTTTAGCCTAATAAAATAACAATTGTTATCTTTTTTATCCAAATTTGCTATATAATATATATAATATAAGGCATAAATGCCGCTTTGTTCATCATTGAAATTCGTATAATACTGCTACATTACCTTTCCTTGGTATAAACCTCAAACAAACATATCTGACATTGCGTCTCAAATACTTTAAGTTCAAAGACATTCTGATATGTTTTAATTCGATAAAACATCATTTTTGTCATCTATACAGGTCATACTCAAAAGATTTTATGTTAATTGATATTAAATTTAAGAATTAACTCTGATTTAAATAACGATTGTTTTGTAAATTTTGTATCTTTGCCGTAAAGTTACAGTTTAGAGGGGTTTAATATGAAACATCTACTCCCAAAAGGACCCTACGTCCTGCCACACCCCAATGAACTTCACGCTGATAACCGACATACAACAAAAACATCACATAATGTACAACCAATTAATACATTGCGCTTATGAAAAGGACGACCGAGACTATCAGTAAAGAAATGAAAAAGTCAGTTTATGGTTGTTCGTTTATGTCATGGCAGAAACAGCCTTACGATAGCATTCCTGTTCGCTTTGCCAGGTGTATAGTCATCAATACCGCCCTTTGAGAAAGTCTTGATCAGTTTTTTCAATGCCTCTTTCCTTGAGGCATCCGGCGATGAAAGAAGCCATGAGAGAACCGAGATTGGAGTTTATCATTTCCGTTCCGGTGGCTTTGTCGTCCGCTCCAGTGATTCCTATTCCAAGACCGTATTTCTTTGCGACACGTGCAATCTCGTCGATGTTCACTATCTGTGATTCTTCCACAAGATTGTCGGTGCCGAGTTCAAAGAAGAAATAAATCGGTGCGCCGAGAGGTGCGTTCCCGTCTGCGGCATCACCCGGATATCCGTACACTCCGCCGCTGCTGTCACCGTCTGTCGCGTTACCGTTCCCATTGCCGGACTGTGATTTGCCGGATTTGCTGTCTGTCGCAGCGTTGCCGTTTTTACCTTCACGGAGGTGTTTCAATATTAAAAAACAGTGAAATACTGGAGTAGCTTTAATTTGCCACTATATGTTATTATTTAGCCCTCATTTGATATATTATATTATCATTATGCGGAAAATAATACGCAATTACGGTTTTTTAATACAAAAAAATGCATTTACAATCAAAAAAAAGTGTAACTTTGCAGCAAAATTCAAGTTTGTTCAAATGATAGAATCGATATACATAAAGAATTTCATGTCATTTAAAGACGGACAAGAAATATCTTTTATTGCATCCAATAAAGAAAGAGGGCAAGATCCTGAAATGTCCGAATTCTGGTACAAAGAAGTTTCTGAAAATAAGAAGCTTCTTAAATTGTTATTTTTTGTCGGAGAAAATGGTGCTGGTAAAACGAATGTGCTCAAGGCCATCAATTATCTTAGAGACATTGTAACCAACTTGAAAACTGACAGAAGAGATACATTCCAACATTGTCCTTTCAAACTTGACGATGTTTCTTACGCCAATCCATCGGAAATAAAACTTACTTATTATATTGATTCTGTTTGTTATTCTTATCAAGTAATTGTAGGGGCTAATTGTATAATAAGTGAAGAATTGAAATCCGTAGCAGGACGTTCGACTGCAAGAGTATTCTTGCGAAAAACAGATGAGGGTACTGGCATTGTCTCAATTTCATTTGGTGCTGCTTGTGACTTGCAGAAAGCTTCACAAAGAGAACTTATAACCTCAACGATATCATCATGTTCTGTTCTCGCTTCATTTTGGAGTCTAAATATTGAGAGTCAAGTATTAACTGATAATTATGTATATTTCCGTGACAGAATTAGCCTAGTACATCATTCAAAAGAAAAAACTCTCGCAGATAAGTTATATGAATATAAGGATGATGTCAGAATGCGCGAACTCGTCTTACAGCTATTAAAAGATCTTACGACGAATATCAATGATTATGAGGTATTTGAATCTGTAATATCTTTTTTAGACGATCCTCATATCCAAAACGAGCCATCTTTTAAGGAATTGATGTTAAAACGTTACCCTGAAGGTAAAATCGTTCATAGGATTCTTAGATTTACTCATAGTACGTCACACGGTCAGTACCAATTAGAACTCGATGAAGAATCATTGGGCACAATCGATATTATTAGGCTTATGATTGTCGTTTACGACATAATAATAGGCAGAAAGGCTTCATTTGTTGATGAAGTGGAAAGAGGTATTCATACAAAAGCTCTACAGTTCATCATTAAGGCATTCTTGCTATTATCAAATGAAAGTCAGATTGTCGTTACAACCCACGACTTAAAGCTTCTTGATATGTCTTTCATGCGTAGAGATTCGGTTAGGACGATTACAAAAGACTCTGATGGAGTGTCGAGAATTGCTTTAATTAATCAAAACTCTCTACATCGCAATTCAAGTTTGATGAACAGACTTTTTTCTGACGTTTTGTCGGAAATGCCAGATTTGTTTAGAGACGATGACCTATTAGCCAAATATAAGGATATAATTAATAAGGAGTAATAGAATAGGAACTATAAATACTCAATAAAAACGCCTACAGGCATTATAGACCTGTTAGGCGTTTTTATTATTTAGTATCTCCAAATTAAATTACGCATTATGCGCCTATTATACCATAAATTATATCTTATAAGATTTAATTGCGTAGTATTTTACGCATAAACCAAAAATAATTGCAATATTATTTGGAAAATCTACTAATTTTATATACCTTTGCACCGATATTAGCACGGAGGTTTGGTCAGCCAATGTGTATTACTAATAAAAATGGGGTGTAAAAGGACATCCTTGTTGACCAACAAAAAAAATGCCTATGGCAAAAGATTACAAATTCTTTGTAAACAAAGTAAAATTGACTTCTGCAAGTCAATTTATAACAGGATTGCAGATTAAGGAGATGACGCATGTTCCAACAGAACATGAATTGTACCTGAAGGTTTCAGGGAATCAGGATAAGCTCATTTCCGATGAAGCTACTGTAAATCTTAAATTGCCAGGAGTGGAACATTTCTACACTAAAGAGCCAGAATCAGGCATAGTACTCATAATTAATGGAACACCGTGTCCATATGGCGATAAGAAAGTAACATTTGAACAGATAGTACAAATGGCTTTCCCAAATAAGCCGACAACTGGCGATAATGTAGGTTTCACAGTTACATATAGCAAAGGTCCTGAGCAGAATGTAAATGGGGTTATGTCTCCAAGCTCAAGTGTCTTTGTTAAAAATCAAATGCAATTCAATGTCACAGCAACTCATAAGTCTTAACCCTTGTATGCAAAAGTTGCAACAAGAGGGCTATTCTCTAGAGGTTTGTGGTGGATTCTTGGTGATTCACCACATACCATACCTCAATGCGAATAGAGAAATCCGGGAGGGTAAACTGATTATGTCATTGAATCTTTCAGGCAATAAAGTTTTAAAGCCACAAGACCATACTGCTTACTGGTCTGGCGGTATACCTTATGAAATGAATGGCTGCAAGGTGTCAGCGTTAATCAACAATAGCTTACATCGTACTCATGGTAATGGTTTAGAAAGTGATCACTTTTTGTCTTGTAAACCGGACAAAGAAATATACTCAGACCAAGAATATCCTTCATATTACGAAAAAGTACTTACATATTGTCAGAGGATTTCAACTCCTGCAGATTTAGTCAATAAAGACATCTGCAATAGAATTAGGAATCAAGTAGTACAGTGTTCTTCTGAATCTGTATTTCAATATGCTGATACAAATTCTACTCGGTCAGATATTCTTTCACTCTCAAAAGTATTTGAATCCCAAAAGGTAGCAATTGTAGGTGTTGGCGGAACTGGTTCATATTTGCTAGATTACCTTGCAAAAATGCCAATCAAAGAGATTCATTTGTATGATGACGATTTGTTCAACACACACAATGCATTTCGATGCCCAGGTGCTGCAAGTATAGAAAGCCTTAATGAATGTATGCCGAAAGTGGATTATCTAAAAGGTATTTATAGTAATATGCACAAGGGTATATATGCGCACAACGAAAGGCTTACCTCGTCAAACATAACGCAGTTAGATGAAATGAACGCAGTTTTCATTTGTGTTGACAAAGCATGTGTTAGGAATCTTATTGCAAGCCATCTTATTGAGCACGAAATTCTATTTGTTGACTCTGGACTGGGAATAAGGAAAGAAGTTAATAGTTTGTCGGGGCAAATACGTATAACTACAGGATATGCGCAGAATTACGATCATGTCTCTTCCTCTTTTGGAACTGATATGGAGATTGACGATGAATATTCCAGCAACATTCAAATTGCTGAACTAAATTCATTAGCAGCTGTAATAATGTTAATCAAATGGAAACGTATGATGAATTATTACTCCAATACAGTTATCGATAATAATATTGTATATAGCATTTCTACGAATGAATTACTCAAGGGGTAATAAAAGTGACAAATCTTTGATTCCAGAATTTGTAGAGTATATCCCGACCGACCTAAAGCCGGGAGTACTTTACATTTCGATGAAATATGCTACAGCCGTGCATTTATGTGCCTGTGGATGTGGTGAAAAGGTTGTAACTCCTATTTCCCGTTCGGACTGGAAACTTCTTTTTGACGGTGAAACAATAACTCTGCGGCCTTCAATAGGGAATTTTGAGTATAAGTGTCGTTCACATTATTTTATAACAGAGAACAGAATTGAATGGTGCAAAGATATGTCGAATCATGTTAAACCTCGTAAAAAGAAGAAGTGGAAATGGAGGATG
>CAMDJC010000048.1:0-20987 GCA_945900015.1 uncultured Odoribacter sp.
TAGAGCACTTGGTTACGGCCCAAGAGGTTGTGGGTTCGACTCCCGCCGAGTTCACTCTTAAAGACAAGACCTTCAAATCAAATGATTTTGAAGGTCTTTTATTTTTATTGCGACTTACATTAAGTTTATTCCCATTTTTTCAACAAGAACCGTGGATTGATACGGAAAAATATCCCAAAAGAGAAGCTAGTTGCATTACCCGGAGAAGAAACAACTCCGTTTGCATCTATCATTTTACCCGGCATAGACTGATAAACATCCACCTGTGCACCTAATGCGTAACGTTTCCCAAATGTCCTGGAATACTCTGCTGAAGCAAACAATGTCTGCGGCTTATCAAACAAAGCTCCTTTATTACGC
Organism: uncultured Odoribacter sp.; assembly: GCA_945900015.1. Classification (GTDB taxonomy): domain Bacteria; phylum Bacteroidota; class Bacteroidia; order Bacteroidales; family Marinifilaceae; genus Odoribacter. The sequence goes on from CAMDJC010000048.1 coordinate 361, forward strand.
GTAGAAGCAGCTCCGAAATATGGAATACCAAACAGGGAAATAAAGTCCTTGGCATAGAAATATCCAGCCTTAACACGAAAATCTTTTAAATCGGCATAGGCTGCAACATAAAATCCTATACCATTATCATACCCCCATAGTTTACCTGCCTGCTGATAATAACCAACAAAATCAGCCTCAACATTAAAACGCTTCAATACCCGACAATCCGTATTCCAGGTAATCCCGGCACCAATAGCTCCATTCATCAGAGTCTGGACAGAATTAGTAAACAGGGTATCCTGTTCTCCGCCGCGGTGTTGGATGGTAGCTTGAATTGGGCTATATACATGCACCCGGGCATCAGTAGGTGTAAAATCAATTTGCGAAGAGAGACCAACAGTAAAAGCTTCCTGATGGGTGTCGTTTTCAAAAATATAACTTTGCCAATTTACCCATACATCCAAATGGTAGGCACGAGTATCAAACAACAACTGAAATCCCATTTCCGGATCGGCAGTCATATTCAATTCCGGATGATACAGCGGTGCAATCAGCCGATGTGTGGAACCGCCATAAATATTACCAACTACCAAATTTACTTTTCCAAGCTCAAACTGGGCACGAAAAAATGGCAATAAATGCGAGCCTTTCTGATATTGATTGCCTTTCCATACAGCGATATCATCATAAGCCATAGAGGGATATTTATATGCACCGCTATACACCAATGCATGCAAACCCAATTCCAGTTTGATATTTTTCAAAGGCTGATATACTAACTTCGGCTGTAGCCACAGACCCGGCAAAGAATACCCCTCCATCACCTCGCCAGCAAATTCATTGTCTTTAAAAAAACTGATATTATCCAACTCAACGAACAAGCTTTTAGAATCACCGGCATTCAACCTATAATCAGTCTTATAGACTTTATCTTCCACTTGCGCAAACACAGCTCCATGGGCAAATAGACAAACAGCTATAAAAAACGCCCAGTAAATGTATTTATAAAACATATTGATTATGATTAATATATAATAATTTTACCGGGCGTAAAAATACAGAATATTCAAATAATTCTGGCAGATATTACAACTTTTCTACTTTCAAATTCGTTATTTTACTCTTAAAATCACCAGCCTGCTCCAACGGGAATACCAAAGTTCGCAAATAATTCATGCTGGTTTTGCCATCATTAAAATATAACTTGGTCTTTCCCAGCTCGTCCACCAATTTACCATTGACATAAAGACGTGTAGAAGCATTATCCCCTTCAACGGCTATATGCAAGCATTCGCCTTTCAGAATATTCTGACAGAAAGTATTCAAATAACTATCACGGACAAATCCCAACATACCACGAATCGGATCGGAGAGATAAAACACAGCGTCAGGAGAACTAAAAAGCACCGTACCTTTGGCTTCGTCAGCCACTTCTATATCAAAACTTACCCGATAGTTATAGCCTATTTCCCGATAAGGCAACCGACTTCCCGGCGTAACAACCGCCTGCTCATAAACGACCCCGGTATTTTTACCGATACGCCCCAACTGATTAACCCCAGGAGCTTCACTCAAACCGGAACGTTTACCTTCAAAATCAGCAAAAGGCAAAGTAACCGATTTGCCAGTCCACATTTTTACAGCCAAAGTCTGCATAGCAGGGTAGACACGATGATATATGTCCTTGACAGAAACTCCATTACCCACCTGATCGTTCCATACAGCGAACATTCCTCCCAAAATAGCCGGATCCTTTTCATCAAACACAGAACATCCCACCATAGCCGGAGTCCAAGAATCATATAAATATTGAGTATTCAAATAGTCATAATAATAACCGGCAGCCGGAACAATATACAAAAGTCCGTCGGGAATACTGATCAATTTATAACCTTGTTTTACCATCTCAAAAGGATCGACATAATCTTTAGACCAAGCAGAAATAATAACATTTTCAGATTTCACAGGAGTTTCTCCCTTAGCATGAGTCAGAGCCCCCCACATACATGCCTGCTTACCGAAGCTCTCAACATAACGAATATACCGGTCGGTAAATTCGCGGAATTTTTCCACCACCTTCTGATCTTTATTAGAATATTCATCCGTACCAATATGAACTCTTGGTCCTCGGAATACCGGTTCCTCCCCTTCGAGATACTCTTTAAAAAGTGCATCCATAAATTTATAGGTCTCGGGGTGGAACAAATCCAAATGGTCCATGCCATATTTTTCACTACCAATTTCTGGTTTATAATGAGTGAAGGCCAATGTATGGGCAGGAGCATCTATTTCCGGAATAATTTCAACAAAACAAGCTTCTGCCTGCTTTTGCAAGTCAATAAATTCCTGTTTCGTATAATATCCATCCCTTGCAGCCAAACCGGGGAAAGTTTCCGATTCCAAACGGAAAGCAGCGTAAGTCTGATTCCAATCATGGTTAAAAAACTGTTTGAAACCATTATCATTCAAATGAATCTGCAGCGTATTCATTTTATAATAAGCCATAACCCGAACATAATCCTGCAAAGCATTCAAAGGAATAAATTTACGCCCACAATCAATCATAAATCCCCGCATTTCATAATCAGGATAATCACGGACTGTTCCCTGAGGCAAGTGATGGTCATCCTGTTGCTCTGCCATTTGCAGCAGAGTACGCGTTCCCCAATATACTCCAATAGGTTCCGGGGCCACCAACGTGACACGATCAGCAATACGGATAGTATATCCCTCTTTGCCCAACTTCTTATCTTTATTCAGCTGTAAAGCCAAATCCCCTTTCTGTGCCTTTCCTTCTACAACTTCAGGAGCATATCCAAACATGAGGCGACAATCTTCTGCCAGCATCTCACCAATACGCAACAATTCCTTCTGGCCTTTGGGGCAAACAATCCGACTTTGCCTAGTCGGGACAAATACACCTTCTCCGCCCTTCCATTCCTTCAACTCCGGAATTACAAACGGTTTTTCATCATTTGCAGCAAACACCGCTGCCAAGCCTAGTAGCCCCCACGCAACCAGCAACAAACAAATTCGATTAATTAACTTCATATACATTCCTATTTTAAAGATTTCTATATTAGATGTTCAAAGATAGTAAATTTTTTAAAATAGAAAAACATTATCCATAGAATCATAAAAAAAGACAGACTCCCTTATCAGAAGTCTGTCTATAAAGAGCGACAAACGGGGCTCGAACCCGCGACCTTCGGCTTGGGAAGCCAACGCTCTACCAACTGAGCTATTGTCGCAATTGAAAGATAGTGCAAATATAAACAACATATTTAAATGCACAAACTCTTAGCATAAAAAATAATCCCTATCTTTGGAAATCAAATTCCAACAAATATGCAGACAGAGGAGCTTTATAGTTTAAGAGAAGATTTCCATCAACATCCGGAACTATCCGGCCTGGAAATACGCACAGCTTCAAAAATAGTTGAAGTACTCAAAGAATTAGGCACCACCCAAATACACACCCATATCGGCGGACATGGAGTAATTGCAGAGTATGTCTTTTCATCAGAAGGTCCCACCATTTTATTCCGTGCAGACATTGATGCCGTTGCCGTAAACGAAACACAATCCTGCTTTTATAACTCCGACAATCCGGGCGTATCACACAAATGCGGACATGACGGGCACACAACCATACTTCTAGCAATGGCCAATCTATTACACCAATTTCCATTAAAAAAAGGCAAAGTTCTGCTACTATTTCAACCGGCAGAGGAAACCGGTCAAGGAGCAAGACAAGTGCTAGAACATCCTTTTTTTCAAAATATGCATATAGATAAAGCTTACGCATTACATAACCTGCCAGGTTTTCCGTTAAAAGCTGTCGTATGCCGGGAAGGCAGTTTCACCTGCTCAGTCATTAGCTGCTCCATACAAGTTGAAGGCAAGACATCACATGCAGCAGAACCGGAAAAAGCTATATCACCGACAGCTGTTTTACTAAACATTTTAGAAAAAACCATGAGCTGGAACCAAGGAGAACCGGAAATGCAAGACTATTTTCGCACCACTCTTATAGAACTTCATATAGGAGAGGAAGCTTATGGTGTTGCAGCAGGAAGCGGAGTGATTCGTTTGACAATGCGAGCCTCTACAGCACAGCATTTAAAAATACACACAGATAAACTTGAAAAGTTAGTCAAGCAATTAAAGGAAAATTATCCTGCACTACGCTTTTCAACGGAATGGCTAGAATCCTTTACTGCCAATGAAAACCAAGCAGCAGCCGTGAGTGTCATCAAACAGGCAGCGATAAAAAACGGACTAACATATGTAGAGACAAATTGCCCTTTCACCTGGGGAGAAGATTTCGGTCTATTCACACAACATATTCCTGGAGCCATGTTCGGTCTTGGAGCAGGAGAGCAACAACCGGCACTTCATACTCCTACATATGATTTTCCCAACACAATCATTGAAACCGGAGCGCAAATGTTTTACCAGATAGCTGTGGAAGAAACAGAAAAAGAATGATTATTTTTTACGACGAAGCTCAAAGTTTTTACCCAAATAAACCCGACGAACTTCCGGGTCTGCAGCCAAATGCTCGGCAGTACCGGCTTGTAAAATACGTCCGTCATAAAGCAAGTATGCACGATCAGTAATCGAAAGAGTTTCCTGTACATTATGATCGGTAATCAAAATTCCGATATTTTTATCTTTCAATTTTTTCACGATAGACTGGATATCTTCTACCGCAATAGGGTCTACTCCAGCAAACGGTTCGTCCAACAAGATAAATTTAGGACGGATTGAAAGCGCACGTGCGATTTCAGTACGACGGCGTTCGCCACCGGACAACTGAATACCCAAGCTTTTACGGATGTGTTGCAGACCAAATTCATCTAACATCTCTTCCAAACGGGCTTTCTGTTCTTCCTTGCTCATCGTTGTCATTTCCAATACCGCTCTGATATTGTCTTCAACACTTAAGCGCCGAAACACAGAAGCCTCCTGGGCCAAATACCCTACTCCCAATTGGGCGCGCCGATACACAGGCTCCTTTGTAATTTCGCGATCATCCAAAAAAATACGTCCACCATTGGGGGTTATCAAACCAACAATCATGTAAAAAGAGGTCGTCTTACCAGCACCATTGGGTCCCAACAAGCCTACAATCTCACCTTGTTCAACATCAACAGACACGTCTTTAACTACGGTACGACTTTTATATTTTTTTATCAGATGTTCTGCTCTTAATTTCATGGTCCATGTTTTTTACGCAACAAAGATAAACTAGAAATTCAAATTCACCGAAATATTCACTGCAAAATTCTGAATATCCTGTCCGGGCATCCCTTTGCGATGGGTCAAACGCCAAATTGCATCCACCCTGAAAAGCCGGAAGATATTCTCAATACCGATTCCAGTTTCAAAATATGGTTTCGATACAGCTCCTAAACCGGCAGGGAAACGTAATATAGCATCAGTGTTTTCAAGATTACCATTATTCTTATCAGCCAAAGTACCTATCAATCCTTTAAACACAAAGACCTCACGCCACTTCAACTTTTTCATCAAAGGTATTTTGCCCAAGAAAAAACCTTTGAAATGATGTTCATAGAAAAAAGAGAACCATGCATCCGATGCGAACTCATAATAATTCATACAAGAGAATGCGTAGGAATCATAAAAATAGGTTGCATTCCCTTCATGCAACTTCAAAAGTGGATAAGGAACCTTACCAAATATTTTACCTCCGGTCAAAAAGAATTCAGAAGTCCCAATCGGTGAAATTTGCAGACTATAATTGATAGAAGCAACCAACCGATAAAACTCATAATCATTTTTAAAGACACCTTTGATGCCGGCAGCCAAATCAATGCTCAATATAGGATAATCAGAGCCCAAAGAATATTTATCAAACGGCTTGCGAACAATAATCTCATTCTTTGACAAGCGAGTATTCAAATGCACAATCGTCGATGAAATTGTAGACAAAGGAGTTCCATCCGGACGCACAAACGGAACATCTCCATTGGCAAATATTTCCCTAAATTGCACGCCGACCGTATTACTGATTCCCTGTCGCCACTCCTGTTCAAAATCAAGGTCCAGTTGATTAACCATCGTCAAGCGGTCGTCACTGCCCCGAGAGAAAACAGAACTCAAAATATTACTCTCCGTAAGAGCATTTACACCAGCTCCCAATTGCACCATATCATGTTTAAAAGCAACATTCAATTTAGAAGTTGGCAATTCCCGAAAAGCATATTCAATACCTCCTCCGCCCTTCCACTTATGGTCCTTCAATCCATATGCTCCATATCCAGAAAGACGTATTCTGCGACTAAAATCTGTTGTAGTACGCGCCCCCAACTGGAAACGGCATCCCTCTTGGTCATTAAAACTCACTAGTTTATAATATGGTCCAAATTCAAGATATTTTGTATCATAATAGCCCCCTAATGCCATTGAGACAATATCATAAAAAGTCTGGTACAACGGTACATTTTTCACAGAATCGACCATCCCATATATCGACTTCTCTTTGGCACTCAAACTATACGGGCGAACAGAATCCCAATAATGTTCATCGTTTTTCAATACTCCGCTATTAATCATGACATTATTGTCCATTCGTGCGACCTCTTTGGGGATGCCCGGATTCAAACGGACATTTGAATAATCGACCTGCCGATGTCCCAGAAAAGAGACCATTTTAGCAGAATCAGACATAAAAATAGAAAAGTCGGCAAAAATCTTATCCTGCTTCGGGAACCAGACCGAATCATCCACCAAATAATTCTCATTATCCAAAACAAGATGTCTAATCCAATTGACATTAAGCCCCTTCACCATTTTTACATGTGCAGACTGCAAAGCCCAAGTGGCAGAGTCAATATTGACTTCTCCATCCAATACGGGAGTAGAAAAAGCTTTCGGATGAAACCGAATCTTATACGTCTTTCGTCCATCAACATTCATACTATCAATCAGAAAGTACTTATAAAACATCCTTCCATGATCGGCCAACGGACTTGCGAAACGCACTTCAAAGACATCTATAAAATTATCATACAGATTAATGTTTACATGCAGATGTCCGGTAAATTGTGCCAATGTATAATCCTCCTCAATACCCGATATCCGACTGGCTTTGACGATTTCACGAGATAAAGGCGGAGATTTTCTAAAATAATAATCAGCAGAGGATTCAGAAATCATCACCGGCAAATATGCTTTTCCAGTAACGACAGAAGTATCCATATGGTTAAAAATAAAACCGAAATTCTTTTGCAATTTCTTATTCTTAAAGCCCGGTTTAATATTCGTCAAATCAAGTTCCATCTTTGTATAGGTCTGACAATAATATTCCGACAAAGCCGAACGACTATTTTTCGATTTATTTTTAATCACATTACGTAAAATCGCATGTGCAGGATTTTCCCCAGGAGTCACCTGTACTTCATCCAAGTCGAAAGCCAGTGGTTCCAAAGCAAAATCCACCGTATTGAATGCTCCGGGAATAATTTTAACCTTTTGAGAAACATAGCCAATCAAGGAAGCTTCTACCTCAGAAACACTTTCACGCGTTTCCAGTGAATACATACCATCAAAATCAGTAGCAATACCGACGGTCGTACCTTTAAAGACAACACTCACTAAAGGCAACACCTCTCCCGTTTTTGCATCGGTCACCTTACCCCGCACACGAGTGCTTTGAGCAAATGCGACATTAAAAGCAAACAACAATAATATTATACCCCAACCCTTCATCATTATTTTTTATAAATTAAATTTGCTGATTACATACCAAATCAGACAACTCCTTCCCGAAGAATGTCATGGATATGTACCATACCTTTATAGACATTCCCTTCACTTACTACGATTAATTGGGTAATACTGTTCTGTTCCATCTTCTGAAAAGCATTATATGCCAATTCCTCTTCAGAAATGGTTTTCGGAGAGACAGACATGATATCCTTAGCTCTCAAGGGATCGACATCCTGGTATTTTTCCAGCATTCGTCTCAAATCGCCATCCGTAATAATTCCCAAAAGATGCCCTTCATCATCAGTCACTGCAACAGCACCCAAGCGTCCTCCGGACATTTCCAAAATCACCTTACGTATACCATCCTCCAACGACACATGCGGACGATTTTCAGAATCGTATACATCAGACACCCGGGTATACAAACGCTTACCCAACGAACCGCCAGGATGATATTTCGCAAAATCACGACTAGAAAAGCTTCTGCATTGAATCAAACAAATTGCCAATGCATCCCCCATCACCAATTGGGCTGTAGTAGATGTAGTTGGAGCCAGATTATTCGGACAAGCCTCCCGTTCAACTTGCGCTTTCAGTACATAAGCAGCATTATGTGCCAAAAAAGAATCCGTATTAGATACCATCGCAACAATTTTATCATTGCCGACATTACGGATTAACGGAATCAAAACTTTAATTTCAGGAGTATTACCACTTTTAGAAATACAAATAACAACATCATCGTGACACACCATTCCCAAGTCACCGTGAATGGCATCGGCAGCATGCATAAAAACAGCAGGGGTACCAGTAGAATTAAATGTTGCCACAATTTTTTGAGCAATAATAGCACTTTTTCCTATACCAGTAACAATCACTCTGCCCTTACTTTTATATATCAAATTGACTACTTTTTCGAAATCATCATCAATAAAGTTCGAGAGATTCTGTATAGCTAAAGCCTCATCAGAGACCACTTTCTTTGCAACAGACTTAATATCAACCATATAAAAATATTTTAATACGTTTTCAGACGTCTTTTAACCACTAGGCAATATTTATGCCAAAAAAAACCAAATAAAGTATTGCCACAATAATTTTTTACTGTAACTTTACTAATGACAAAAGTATCATATTTTATCGTTCGTCCGACAGGACAATGAAGAGATTTATTGTGCCATATTTTTGTTGATTCGAATTAAGTTATAAATTTGCACACTTCAAAAAAAAAGTGTGCAGAATAATATTATTAATACAATGGGATTGCAGATTGATTTACATGCAAAATTGAAAGAATATTTTGGTTTCGACAATTTCAAAGGAAATCAGGAAGCCATAATAAAAAACGTGCTGGCAGGAAATAACACATTTGTATTAATGCCTACCGGTGGAGGAAAGTCATTATGTTACCAATTACCGGCCTTGCTGCTGGAGGGGACTGCTATTATCATATCTCCTCTTATAGCATTAATGAAAAACCAAGTGGATGCGATGCGTTCCTTCTCAGAAGCAGAAGGTGTTGCTCATTTTCTAAACTCTTCTCTGACAAAAAATGAAATACTAAGTGTCAAGGAAGACATCCTCAGTGGAAAAACAAAAATGCTTTATGTTGCTCCAGAATCTTTAACCAAAGAAAGCAATGTTGAGTTTTTGAAGAAAATCAAGATATCATTCTTTGCTGTTGATGAAGCCCACTGTATTTCAGAATGGGGACACGATTTCCGTACAGAATATCGCAAAATTCGCCCAATCGTTGAAGAGATAGGTAAGGCGCCCATCATTGCCTTAACGGCAACAGCCACACCCAAGGTGCAAAATGATATTCAAAAGAATTTGGATATGATGGATGCACAAGTATTCAAATCCTCGTTCAACCGCACCAACCTTTATTACGAAGTGCGTCCCAAACAAGGCGATGTTACCAAGGATATCATTAAATTCATCAAAAATCACGAAGGAAAATCAGGAATCATATATTGTTTGAGCCGTAAAAAAGTTGAAGAGCTGGCTGAAGTTCTTTGTATAAACGGTATCAAAGCGGCTCCCTACCATGCCGGTATGGATGCTACAACCAGAAGCAGCAACCAAGACAAATTCCTAATGGAAGAAGTTGATGTCATCGTTGCAACCATTGCATTCGGAATGGGTATTGACAAACCGGATGTCCGCTTTGTCATACACTATGATATTCCTAAAAGTCTTGAAGGATATTATCAGGAAACCGGACGCGCCGGACGAGACGGTGGCGAGGGTATCTGCCTGACTTATTACAGCTATAAGGATATCCAGAAATTGGAAAAATTCATGCAAGGCAAACCAATTGCAGAACAGGAAATCGGCAAACAACTGTTGATGGAAACAGTAGCCTATGCAGAAACTTCACTCTGTCGCCGCAAAGTGTTACTCCATTATTTCGGCGAAAACTATGAGCAAGAGAACTGCGGCTGTTGCGATAATTGCCTATATCCTAAAAAGGAATTTGAAGGACAAGAATATATTGTAGATGCTCTACAACTTGTGGCTGATGTCAAAGAGAAGTTTAAAATAGAACATCTTGTCAATATATTAGTAGGAGAAACAGACACGGCTATCAAATCGTACAAACACGATGAATTAGAGCTTTTTGGAGAAGGTGCAGACAAGAACAAGCAATTCTGGACAATGGTTTACCGAAGAGCATTGGTTGCAGGTTTTATTGAAAAGGATATAGAACAATATGGTGTCATCAAACTGACAGATGAAGGACAAAAATATCTCAACAAACCTTATAGTTTCATGCTAATGGAAGACCATAATTTTGAAGATAATGATGACGAAGAAAAGCTTCAAGAGAAAGGTGGGGTATCCGCTCTGGACAGTACGTTATTTGCAATCTTAAAGGATTTGCGCAAAAAGATAGCCAAAACAAACAATTTGCCACCATACGTCATTTTCCAAGATCCTTCATTGGAAGATATGTGTACAAACTACCCTATCACGATTGAGGAGCTGGCAAATATTCAAGGTGTTGGAGCCGGAAAAGCACAAAAATACGGTAAAGAGTTTATCGAAGTCATCAAACAATACGTTGAAGATAATGAGATCGAACGAGCTCAAGATATGGTGGTAAAAACTGTTGCCAACAAATCTAAATTCAAGGTATATATCATCCAAAACATTGACCGTAAAATAGACCTGGAAGATATTGCTTCAGCACTAAGTCTCTCCTTTGATGAATTAATCAAAGAAATGGAAGCTATTGTATTTTCCGGGACGAAACTGAATATAGACTATTATTTGAATCAAATCTTAGACGAAGAACAACAAGAAGAAATAATGGACTATTTCATGGAAGCTTCATCAGACAATATTTCTGAAGCGTTTGACGAATTTGAAGGAGACTATGCCGAAGAAGATTTACGCCTGATGCGTCTAAAACTACACTCAAAACACGGAAATTAATTAAGAATGCAACGTTATACGTTGCATTCTATTGTTCATCACATCACAATTACACAAAAAAAACGTCTCAGAAAAATTTCTGAGACGTTTCATTTATTTATAAACTTCAGATCGATTAGATCTTATGGATAACCATACCGGAACGCAATTTCGGTTCGAACCAAGTTGTTTTCGGCGGCATGATATTGCCAGTATCTGCAATATTAATCAACTGCTCCATAGATACCGGATAAAGGGCAAAAGCAACTTTCATTTCGCCACTATCAACACGTTTTTTCAATTCACCTAATCCACGAATACCTCCAACGAAATCGATACGTTTAGAAGTACGCAAATCCTGAATATCCAAAATATCAGCCAATACATGGTTAGACAAAATAGTCACATCCAATACTCCAATAGGATCAGCATCATTATATGAGCCTTCTTTAGCAGTCAAACGATACCATTTGCCAGCCAAATACATACTAAACTCATGCAATTTTGCAGGATGATAAATTTCAGTACCCATATCTTCCACAACGAAGTGAGCATTCAATTTCTCCAACAACTGAGCTTCTGTAAGACCATTCAAATCTTTTACAACACGATTGTAATCAATGATTTTCAACTGATGATCCGGGAAGTGTACAGCCATAAAGAAATTATATTCCTCAGTTCCGTTATGATTAGGATTCTTGTCACGATACTCAGCGCCGATACGAGCAGCAGCAGCCGTACGATGGTGACCATCTGCAACATAAGTATAAGGAACTTTTGTTGCAAACAATTCCTCCAAGCGCTTGTTTATTTCAGGACAATTGATAGCCCAGAAATGATGTCCAAAGCCATCTTCTGCGACGAAATCATAATCAGCTTTCTGATTTTTCACGATATCTTCAACAATAGCGTCGATTTCAGGCACAGCACGATAAGCAAAGAATACCGGCTCCAAATTGGCATTCACATAACGGGTCAGCACCATACGATCTTCTTCCTTATCAGGACGAGTCAATTCATGCTTTTTAATGATACCGTTCATGTAATCTTCGCAAGCTGCACAACCAACAATACCATATTGAGTGCGACCTTCCATAGTCTGCGCATAAATATAGAATTTCGGTTCAGCATCCTGCACCAACCAACCTTTTTCCTGGAACATTTTAAAATTTTCAACACTCTTGTTGTAAACAACCTCAGAATGAATATCAGTTCCAGCCGGACAGTCAATTTCAGCACGAGTAACATGCAGTAATGATTTCGGTTTTCCAGCAGCCATTTGGGCAGCTTCTTCCGAATTCATCACGTCATATGGCAAGCAAGCCAATTCTTCACATACTTCCTGATTCGGAGTACGCAATCCTCTGAATGGTTTTACAATTGCCATATTATTTATTTACTTTAAATTTACAATCTCCATTTTCAAAGAAAGCAACAATCTGACGAGCTGCAGCCAATCCAGCATTAACATTAGCTTCTTCAGTCTGAGCACCCATCTTCTTCGGAGTGAAGAAATAGCGACCTTCGAACTGAGCAAATTCAGCAGCATTGTCCGGAGCGATATCAGCGATATATTTGAAATCAGGACGTTCAGCCATCAATTTAACCAACTCAGCCTCGTTGATAACCTCTTTACGAGCAGTATTTACCAACACGCCACCTTTCGGCATACGGCTCAACAATTCATAGTTGATAGAATTTTTGGTCTTATCAGTTGCCGGAATATGCAAAGAGATGTAATCACAAGCGCTATACATTTCTTCAGCAGTGTGCATTGGAATTGCACCGGCAGCCTTAATTTGCTCGTCAGTCATGAACGGGTCGAAAGCATAAACTTCCATACCGAATCCTTTAGCGATACGGCCAACATTCTGACCTACGTTTCCATAAGCATGAACACCTATTTTACGTCCTTTCAATTCGTGACCTGATTTTCCATTATAGAAATTACGAGCCATATAAACCATCATACCGAAAGCCAATTCAGCAACAGCATTTGAGTTCTGTCCCGGAGTGTTCATAGCAACAACTCCACGATCAGTACAAGCCTGAAGGTCTATATTATCATAACCGGCACCTGCACGAACAATTACTTTCAAGTTCTTAGCAGCATCAATAACTTCTTTAGTTGCTTTATCAGAGCGGATAATCATTGCATCAACATCAGCAACTGCTTCAATCAATGCTTCTTGAGTACCATATTTTTCTAAAACAACCAGCTCATATCCCTGAGCCTCCACAATTTCGCGGATGCCGTTCACTGCAACTGCAGCGAACGGTTTATCTGTAGCAATTAATACTTTCTTAGCCATGATTTGATTATTTTTTATGTTTAGCTTCAAATTCCTGCATAGCAGCGATTAAAGCTTTTACATCTTCCATTGTACAAGCATTATAAGTAGAAGCGCGGAAACCACCTACCAAACGATGACCTTTCACACCTACAATATTCTTAGATTTGCAGAAATCCAAGAATTCTTTTTCCAATTCTTCATATCCTTCAGCCAACAAGAACGGGATATTCATGCGAGAACGTGAACCTTCTTCAACAACTGCACGGAATACAGTATTACGTTCGAATTCAGCATACAGAGCATCACATCTTTCGATAGCCAATTTTTCCATAGCTTCAACACCACCCATTGATTTGATCCATTTCAAAGTCTGACCAACAGCGAAGATGTTGATACATGGAGGAGTATTGAACATAGAACCGTTTTCTACGTGAGTTGAATATTTCAACATTGTAGGGATTTTACGATCAGCTACCACTTTTTCCAAGAAATCATTGCGGATGATTACGAATGTAGCACCAGCAGGTCCGAGGTTCTTCTGGCAACCACCATAAATCATAGCATATTTTTTCACATCGATAGGACGGCTACAGATATCTGATGACATATCAGCGATCATAGGCACTGGGCTATCCAAGTCCTCAAAAATTTCAGTTCCACGGATAGTATTGTTAGAAGTGATATGCAAATAATCAACATCTGTAGGAATAGAAAATCCTTTTGGATAATATGTAAAGTTGCGATCTTCAGAAGAAGCAATAACCTCTACTTCACCAAACAATTTAGCTTCAGCGATAGCTTTTTTAGACCATACACCTGTGTTAACATAAGCAGCTTTTTTGCCTAAGAAGTTAAACGGAATCATACAGAACTGCATGCTGGCACCACCTCCCAAGAAAATAACTGAATAGTTATCCGGAATATTCAAAACTTCTTTGAATAATGCCACTGTCTCATCATATACAGCCTGAAAATCAGCTGAACGGTGAGATACTTCCAGAATTGACTGGCCACAGCTACCCAATTCCATCACAGCTTTTGCAGTATTTTCCAGAGTCATATCCGGCAATTTGCAAGGTCCTGCATTAAAAATATGCTTTCTCATATCTATAATAATTAAAGGTTATAATTTATTTGGTCTCTTTTTTTCTAACGTTACAAAGATGCACATTAAACTTGAATTAATACCATTTCAAAAGGAAAATCTTCTCTTCCCGTTACAATTTAAAACAATATTAACGTTTGCATTTATAAAATCATAACCATAGAATAGGTGTTCTCTATTCTATGGTATCTGTTCTATTAAAAGAACGGAGTTTTTACAATCTTAGCTTTCAGAGCTTTATTTCTTACCCGAATAAAGATCTCAGTATCCAATTTATGGAATCCACTCTTCACATAACCAGTACCGATAGATTTTCCGGTAAGAGGAGAAACCGTACCGGAGCAAACAACTCCAATTTCATTACCTTCAGCATCTTCAATCGGATATCCCTGACGAGCAATTCCACGATCAAGGATTTCAAAAGGCTTCATATAACGAGTCGGTTTATCTGCCTTCAATTTTTCATGATACTCTCTCATGATAAAATCATTACCCGGAACAAATTTTGTAATCCAACCCAATCCGGCTTCAATTGGAGAATGGTCGTCATCAATTTCATGTCCGTATAGGCAGAATCCAGCCTCCAAACGGAGAGTATCACGAGCTCCCAAGCCAATAGGCAACACACCGAACTCTTTACCAGCTTCAAATACTGCATTCCACAATTTTTCAGCATCGGCATTATATGCATATATTTCACAACCACCCGAACCGGTATATCCGGTTGTTGAAAAAATCACTTTATCAATTCCTGCGAACGGAATTTCTTTGAAGGTATAATATTCCATATCCACCACATTGGCATCCGTCAATTTCTGCATAGCCTTTAATGCCAAAGGTCCCTGAACAGCCAACTGACAAATAGCATCAGAGGTATTCTCCATATCAACACCCGGCTTCATTCCTAATTCCTCTCCGTGCTTAACGACCCAAGCCCAATCTTTGTCAATATTGGCAGCATTTACCACCAACAGATATTTTTCTTCGCTGAATCGATAAACCAACAAATCGTCAACAATACCACCTTTATCATTTGTAAAACAGCTATATTGCACTTTACCGTCTGTCAATGCGGCAACATCATTCGTTGTTAATTTCTGCACTAATTCAAATGCTTTCGGACCTTTAATCCAAAATTCTCCCATATGAGATACGTCAAATACACCCATTTTTGAACGAACATTATTATGTTCTTCTTTAATACCAGTACTATATTCTATCGGCATATTATAACCTGCAAAAGGAGCCATACGAGCCCCCAGAGCTTCATGTAAATGGGTAAAAGGAGTTGTTTTCATATTTTATATAGTTAAATTATTTTGGTTTATTCATTTACATCAAACATTTTCACCGAACAAATTGCAAACGTTCGCAGAGAAATGCCTCACAAAGATATAATTTATATCCATTTCTTCATTTCTTTTCCAAGTTTAAATTTCCGGCCAAAACAATTTTATTTGAAAATTTATTTGGTTTATCAGGCAAATTGTTATACTTTCGATATTCAAACATACAAAACACTGAGATTATTAAAATAACCAATTCGCATAATCTCCAAAAAAACAACTCAAAAACGTGTATAATGATTACAAAAATTACAGAGCGTCAAGGCTCTTTAATAGCAGAATTTATCGACTTAAAACGGTTTACCCTAGCCAATGTAGAAAAAGTAAAGACAGAACTAACGCCTATCCTGGCACAGGAGCACACACACCTTATTTTTGATTTTCAAAAGATTGAATTTATCGACAGCAGCGCAATCGGGTGTATCATTTCATTAGTCAAAACAGCCAAAAAACATGGCGGAACCGTCAAATTAGCCAACATCACACCCAATGTGATGGATGTTTTAGAACTATTGCGACTTCCCATGATACTAGATATCATTCCAACCATAGAAGACGGATTATAATAAAAAAAGAGGCTTGAAAGCCTCTTTTTTATTATTTCATATACCAATCTGCTTAGTCGCCCAAAGTAGCCACCATTACAGCCTTGATTGTATGCATACGGTTTTCAGCCTCATCGAAAACAATTGAATTCTTAGATTCAAAAACTTCTTCAGTAACTTCAATACCATCCAGACCGAACTGTTTGTGAACATCACGTCCAACCTGAGTTTCCAAGTTGTGATATGCCGGCAAACAATGCATGAATTTGCAGTTTTTGTTTCCTGTCAATTCCATTGTTTTTGCATTTACCTGATACGGTTTCAACAAGTTGATACGCTCTGCCCAAACTTCAGCAGGCTCTCCCATTGATACCCATACGTCAGTATACAAGAAATCGCAACCTTTAACGCCAGCAGCAACATCATCGGTAACTGTAACAGTTGCACCGGTTTCTTTAGCAATAGCCTGACAAGTAGCCACCAATTCTGCATCCGGCTGTAATGCTTTCGGAGCAACGATACGAACATCCATACCCATTTTTGCACCACCAACCATCAAAGAGTTGCCCATATTAAAGCGAGCATCTCCAAGATAAGCGAAAGTCACTTTATTCAATGGTTTGTCAACATGTTCTGACATAGTCAAGAAGTCTGCCAAAATCTGAGTCGGGTGGAATTCATTTGTCAAGCCATTCCAAACAGGAACACCGGCATATTTTGCCAATTCTTCAACAGTAGCCTGATCAAAACCACGATATTCAATACCATCATACATACGACCCAATACACGGGCAGTATCAGCCATTGACTCTTTTACACCGATCTGAGATCCTGTCGGTCCCAGGTAAGTTGCATGAGCACCCTGATCATAAGCAGCCACTTCAAATGCGCAACGAGTACGAGTTGAAGTTTTCTCGAAAATCAAAGCAATATTTTTACCTTTCAAACGAGGTTGTTCAGTTCCTGCATATTTTGCTTTTTTCAAATCTGCTGCCAGATTCAACAAATACTTAATTTCTTCCGGAGTATAATCCAGTAATTTCAGAAAATTTCTGTTTCTTAAATTGAAAGCCATAATTCTTTATTTTAAATAGTTGCTATATCTATTTTTTCTTTCGTTCTGCAAAGATAATGTTTTATTTCAACACATTATTCGTAATGCATGGTGATTTTTGAACCATAACGACGGTCTTCCAATTTGGTCGACTCTGTAATTACAGCTTTATCACCACCTTTCTCAACGAATGCAAGACAAGCACGGATTTTAGGAGCCATGCTACCTTCTGCAAATATTCCTTCTTCCAAATACTTCTTGGTATCTGCATAGTCAAGGACTTCGAGAACTTCTTCATTCGGCTGTTTATAATTTTTATATATATAAGGTACATCTGTCAAGATATACAGCTCATCCGCTTTTACCAAACCGCCAATCATTGCTGAAGCCAAATCTTTGTCAATCACACCTTCCAGCGGCTGCAACATTCCTTTTTCATCCTCAAAGACAGGAATACCACCACCACCAACTGTGATTACGATATTTCCTTCACGAGCCATACGCTCCACCAACTCTGCATTTTTCACATTGATAGGAGCAGGAGAAGGTACAACACGACGCCAGCCACCATTAGCTTTAATCTCTTCTTTAAAAATCCAGCCATGCTCAGCAGCCAGTTTGTCAGCTTCTTCACGGCTATAGATACGTCCAACGCGCTTGGTAGGATTTTTTAAAGCCGGATCATGCTCATCTACAACAACCGGAGTCACAATAGACATTACATTCCTTTCCAATCCATGCTCTTTCATCACATTACGCAAATTGCGCTCAATCATATAAGCAATCTGTCCCTGTGAATAAGCCACACACATATCCAATGTCATTGGAGGCAGGTCATACATTTTCACACCCGCATCGTCACTCATTAAAATATTACCAACCTGCGGACCGTTTCCATGTGTTATAATCAAGTTATATCCTTCTTTTATCAGATATACTAAATTTTCCATTGTATCACGAACATTCTTATTCTGTTCTTCCACAGTTCCTTTCTGATTTCCACGCAGAATGGCATTCCCGCCCAAAGCTACGACGGCTAACTTCTTCTTTTCCATTATATTTCTTTTAAATGATTCTTTTTCAAAACACCCTCTTCTATTCTTTTATAAGGGAGAACACTACAAATTTAAAAAATAAAGATATTCAAAAAACAAGCAAAACAAGATTTTATAATTTTACAACACATTGAAAATCAATATCAAGTATAATTATTCAATCTGTTTTTATAATTATGCAGCGCAAAATCTAACATTCATAATCCAGATTGCCACACATCTATCCTCACGCATCTGAATACGGACTAAAACATATCGTCAGGCCTGATTTGAATAGCTTTTCTTACAAGACCGACTCGAGTTTGAGAACACTCCCACGCTGATTGTCATATATTGCCTGTAATTCACAAAAAGCCTCTCCGTCTCACTGCCGGCATCGTAAGTATAGGTATGGTTGTTGTCTACCTTGGCTATGGAATCCGGATTCTCTTCCGTGCGGTAGTTCGCATCCTTCACTTCGGCGAGCTGGAACTTTTTGCCCTCAGTCTTGCCGTAGGTATAGACCAGGTCATAGCCCACATGGAGCGTACCGTCAAACTGCACGCCCTGCTGCGTGAGATGCTGCTTCTTCGACATGATGCGGTGCATGTTGTCGTAGCTATGGTGAGGGTGTAGGACACAGAAAACTAACTTTCAAAAGTATATTTAGGCATTTTACATATCTTGAGATTTTGCAAATTGATTTGCAGATTCGTTTGGAGCATGATTCTATTTGAATCATACTCTTGTAGTTGATTCAAATAGGATTTTTTATCTCCATACCAATATTGAAATATTGCATCATCCCATTGGTCGATACTTTGAGAAATAGTCTTGTAAACGCTCTCTGCCGTTTTGAAATCATTGCAAATTAGAGCGATACTATAAATCAAACGATATACTTTCATCTTTAATACAAAATTTCCAGCGAAAGTTGAATCCTTGAGAATCCTATGTAGGAACGCTACTATGTCATTAAATGGAATATTTCTAGCGGGAATGAATGGAACCTGTTTCTGACACTGATGAACAACGAAGTCTACATCCTCTTCCGTCATATTCTCAGGAAGATAGATGTCCATATTTTTATTATTGAGTATTGGTTGTTGAAATAATGGCATATCTAAGCACTCTTTAAGATTTGACATCCAAAGAGGACAAATGGAGAAGTATAGTTTATAGGCATCCCTCCCAGGAACTTTTACCATTACGATGCCTATAAGAATACAATTTAACACATAGACAAAACTACTTGGAGTAATGCCTTTCAAACTAAATTTCTTGCAAATAATCTCGGCAAATTGTTTTTTTGTCATTTCTTTCAAAATAAAGTGGTATTGGGATAGACTTATTGGTTAATTGTAATCATCATGTTGCCTTCGATGTCTTTTACATTATTCGTATATCATTATCAAGTTCTTTTCTCCATATTAGAGTACCAATGGTCGGCAAGATTATAGTGAACAATAAAGTGGCTTGGGCATAACCCACAGGCAAGTAGTCCCCTTCAAAAAAAAGATAATCTGTTTTTGAAGAATAGTATAATTTAGGAAAATCCCCAGACTTTATCTTGTTCAAGATTCGATCTCCTGTATGTAATCTATATTGTTTTGATTTATAAGTTATAAGAATTGTGTTTGAACTCTTATAGTTACTTTTTTCCTCAAATCCATTATATGTGTAATCAGTAATAGGCTTCTGTGTCTTTTCTATATAGTTGCCGTATAAATGGCATAGATACAAAACAAGAGCAAGAGCTAATCCTGCGCAAAAAATGCTCTTAAATAATGTCTTAATCTTCATAGCTTACCTTTAAAATTATTGGTGGTTCTAATTTGCTATGCACAAAGTTACTTTTTTTTTGACAAATACGTCAGGTCGGGATTAAATCACCTGTGTATCAGATTGCTTTTAACACTTTTATCACCTCATGAATACATTACTTTGAGCATTGTAGGTATAAGCATTGTTCATGGTGGGCTTGCATCCTTGCAAGACGGGTCGTCTGCTTTGCTTGTAACACGCCCAAAGAAGACTAAGAGATCGTATTATTTCGGCACAGTTGCATAAGTCCGTGGCAATATAATCATGTTATCCAAAGATTATGGAC
>CAMDJC010000049.1:0-20774 GCA_945900015.1 uncultured Odoribacter sp.
AATATACAAGAAGGGCGTTCTCTTTTTTGTGGAGACTATGAATTATTCAGGTTAGAAAAATAGTTTGCAAAATATTATTGTATTCTATTTAGGACCGGCGTTGTGCGAATGAAGTATCCTTTGCTGTAATGTATATAAATCGCTATCGGATGGGTAATGTTTGTTAGCCAGTATGTCATATACCGTCTTTTCACCACCATATGTCCCTGAGGGGATGTGTAATGAGACATTTGAAGATGATATAAGGTAGTCAACAATTTCTAATTGATCTTGAATTACAGCTTGTTCAATAGGAGATATGTTGTTCACCTTTACAAATGGATTTGCTTTACCTTTTTCGATTAGATATTTTACATATTCAATAGATGTTACTGCAGCTGCGTCTAAAGCATTCGTTTTTAATCCTGAAACAGAATCCTTGGTAACTTTATTTGGATCTGCCCCGAATTTTAAAAGTATAGCAATATATCTGCTATCAGCTTTGTATTCAGAAGTCAAGAATCTGGATGCATAAATTAAAGGTGTCGTTCCATCAAAAGCAGTAAAATTGGGATCTGCACCTAAGCGTAATAGAGATTCAACGGATGTATAACGACCGTTAAATATCGCCCAAATCAGTAGATTCTTGTGGAATTTGGAGTCCAATTCATCTATATCAATTGCTGGATTGGAATTTACGAACTCCCTCATTTTTGCGGTATCTTCGGATTGAACGAGTTTTGCAAGTGTCCAAATGTGAGAATTCCGAAAAGAATCAATACTGCGAAAAGTCTTGTTCTGTTGGCAAGAAATTGTGTGAATGAGAAAAAATATTATGAATAGAATGTATTTCATTTGATGCATAGAGGATGTATATTTTTTAGCTACCTGCAAAGGTAGCTTTTTTCATTGATAAGATTTTGGCTTAAGTAATAAATTATCTGTGTGTCAGATTGTTTTGCTAGTCTATTACATTGTCGCTTTTCATTGTATGTTTCTAAAATGATAGTTATATTTTAGCTTGTCCTTACCACGAAGAGACTCTCCTAATAGACATCTTTCATGCTCTAAAATAGAATCATTGCCCGGAAGATTTTGATAACTGATATAGACATCCTTGCCTATGATACTGTCGAGTGAAGGTGTTGTATCTTCCGACCTCATGAAAATACTTTCCATTAACTTCATATCGTAATCATAGATTTTCAATTCTACATATGAGCCCCATGCTCCTTGATCAATAAAGAGCATTTCTGCATATCCGCTATCGAATTTGCTCATGCTTAATCGGCGTGGAGAACTATCCTTTGAATCAAATATGCAAATCAATGAAATAGCGAGGCAAATACCAATTGCTCCCCCTATTATAACGCTAATTATTTTCTGCCATTTTTTCATATTGTTTCATCAGTGCGTAAATTTTGACCTATACTATTCTTGAAGATGATAATTTGAATGAAGTCCGTTTGGCTTGAGTGCAAAATAGTAAATCCTTTATCTATTAATTGTTTGAGATAGTGTTCAAGCAGTTTATCTCCACAAGGCAGTCCCAAAGTGAAGTCATCAAAATTTTGTGGAAAATCCTCATAGTCAGAATTAGGGGTATGAAAATACAATGCGGGCTCTATTCCAAAATCTTTTTGTACTCCTATAAATGCCCACAATTGAAATTCAAATGGGGTTTCTTTACTCTTCATTGCGATAACATTGAAACTGCACATCATGGCATCTAAATGTTGCCTGATGGCATTCCAGCGGAACAATGGCTGTTTGGGACAATCAAAATGGATATGGTCATAGTCGTATTGCGATTGTCCATTTTCCAGATAATGTATCCATTCGTCCATTTTTCTATGCACAGCCGGTGTTCCGACTTTCAATCTTCTGTAATATCGATGTTGTCCTCTGAACTTCTTCATTTTTCCATCCATTTATACGCAAAACATAAATCACGACAGGTAGTCAGTTAGATATTAATCGATTTTATTATTTTATAATCTGTAATACCGTAAAGCCTATAAGTATCGATATTTTATCTTATCCATATTCTCTGCTAATTATAATCTCCTACAAAGGTATAAGAATTACCTTGCTAATCAACCGGAAATGATTGATTTATCAAAATCAACCAAAAATAATTGATAATAGATTTTATTGTAAATATGCCCGCACTGTTGTTTGTTTTCCTTTTGTAATACATTATATTTGCAATATTTGCTTAAAAGGCAATTTCCTAATAAGCAGAATCAGCGAAATTAGAAATTTTGGGATGATAAGATTGGTTTTGAAATATTGGTGGATGCTTCCGATTTTGTTATGTGCTTGTATGGTGGGATTGATATTTTTGTTTACTACAGTTCACCCTATCATCGAAGGCATCGTAGGTATTTTATTGCTGTTAGTGATTGTTCTTCTTTTGATATCCTGGGTGACGTTGCTCATTAACAAAAAATGGTGTCAATGTCTCATATCACTTGTCATTTCTGTTACCATTATAATTATGCTTTGGTTTCCTCTGGTAATGGCTGCAATGTCGGGACAGGAAGAATTTGACATGAACCATAAGATTCCAAAGGATTGGGAGGCTCAATATGCACCTTCTCCCGATTAGTTAATCATGAAGCGTTTTTTGTCAGTATATCTTTTTTTTAGTTGTGTGATGATGGAAAATAGGATGATACCTAAAAGGTGAATCGCATTAAAGAACAATAAGAATACCCACCAGTACAAAGACGTGCCGTATTCGCCTTTATAGTGCAGGCAATAGAGTAGAGGAATATTGTATCCTATAAAAACAACTAAGTTCCATATTGTTGTTCTGTTTTTCATCCTGATAGCTAGTATAAGAGTGAATGTCAATAACATAATGGCATATATTAACACATCGTCTCCAACAATATAAAAATTAAGTGCATAGATACTTGTTATTAGAAAAGCACTTGCTAGAATCAATTGGATGATATGATTTTTCATTTTGCTTTATAGTGTTTAGAATAAAGTCATACGTTAGCTCAACAAAGTTATAAAAAATGCTGTTTCTTAATCTATAGTGGGTCATGTTTTGTGTTTCCTGTCGGATTGTAAATATGCCCGCGCTGTTGTTTGTTTTCCTTTTGTAATGCATTATATTTGCAAGGATGATATAAAATATTTGATAATATGAGAGCGATTATTATTACGATTGGGGATGAGATTCTGATGGGGCAGATTTTGGATACAAATTCGCGGTATATGGCGAAACGATTGACGGATATTGGGGTGGAAGTTGTTGAAATGTTGACAATACCCGATAAAAGGGATGAAATATTTGAAACGGTGGACTATGCTATGGAGCAGAGCGATCTCGTTTTGGTGACCGGAGGGCTGGGACCGACAAAGGATGATGTGACGAAGAAGGTGTTGGCTGATTTTTTCGGGACAAGACTTGTGTTTAATGAGCAGGCTATGGAGTGGCTGGAGGAGTTGTTGCGCCACCGTAATCTGCCGATGAATGAAGGAAACCGTTCGCAGGCTTATCTGCCGGAGAATTGCCGGGTGTTGCATAATTTTAAGGGAACGGCTTCGGGAATGTGGTTTGAAAAGGGATGGAAATCTTTAATTTCGATGCCGGGAGTGCCTTTTGAAATGGAGCATTTGATGGAAACATACGTTATTCCGGATTTGAAGGCTAAATATCCTAATTTGCAGTTGGAATATCGGATGGTGAAAGTATATGATGTACCGGAATCGCAATTGGCTGCTCATCTGGAAAAATGGGAAGATAGCTTAAAGGAAGGGTTTAAGTTGGCTTATCTGCCTTCACCGGGTATGGTGCGCTTGCGTATTACAGCAAAAGGGGAGGCTGTGAAGCGTTTGGAGGAGATGTATGAGAGTCTGAAGCTGGAATTGAAGGGGATGCGGTATACAGAGGGTGATGATGCTTTGGAAATTCAGGTGGGGCAGTTGTTGAGAGAAAAGGGTGTGACGGTAGCTACGGCAGAGAGTTGCACAGGAGGTGAAATTGCTCATTTACTGACTTCTGTGCCGGGTAGTTCAGATTACTTCAAAGGGTCGGTTGTTGCCTACGCCAATGAGGTGAAGGTGAATGTTCTGGGAGTGAATCCTGCCGATATAGAGCGTGAGGGTGTGGTAAGCGAGCCGGTGGTGTTGCAGATGGCTGAAGGTGTAAGGCGGGTGATGGGTACGGATTATGCCGTTGCAACTTCGGGCGTTGCCGGTCCGGCAGGTGGCACTCCGGAGAAACCGGTGGGTACGGTTTGGATTGGTGTGGCTACTCCCCGGGGATGCTTTGCCCGCAAATATGTTTTTTCTTTTACACGTGAACGAAATATTGCAAAGGCAGCAGCTAAAGCATTGGAATTGTTGTCAATGGAAATGGTATAGATATGAAGAAACGTTATGTGATACCGCTGGGAGTGGTGGGGTTGTTGTTGGTGATGTATTTGGCTGGTCCGCGATTGGAACGGACGGAATTGAATCTTGAATTGCCGATTGTGGATGTTGGTATCGAAGGTATTGAGGATTATGTGGGACAGCGGGAAAAGGCTTTGCCGGTGAAGCCTGGAAATGAGAGTGTTGTGGTGTGGGCGGATTCTGTAGTACAACCGACGGAGTATGTGTTGCTTTATCTGCATGGTTTTACGGCAAGTCGTTACGAAGGGTATCCGGTGACTCACGATTTTGTTAAAAAATTCGGTGTCAATGCTTATTTGCCCCGTTTGGCTGGACATGGTTTGCTGGTTGATGAGCCTTTGTTGGATATGACACCTGCAAATTTGTATGAATCTGCTAAAGAGGCATTGGTCATAGCGCATAAATTGGGCAGAAAGGTGGTGGTGATGGGGACATCTACCGGTTGTACGCTGGCTTTGATGTTGGCTGCTGATTTTCCGGAACTGGTGGACGGGTTGATACTTTACTCTCCCAATATACGTATTAAGAATGCTGCAGCACCTTTGTTGAGCGGACCGTGGGGATTGCAGCTGTCCAGGGCTGTGCATGGCGGAATGTATGCCGTGTCGGATGATCCTGCCGACAGTGAGGATTGCAAATATTGGTATTGCAGGTATCGTGTGGAGGCGCAGGTTTATTTGCAGCAATTGCTGGATATGCGGATGAAGTGTCCGGAGTTTGCCAAGGTGAAGCAACCTTTGTTTTTAGGTTATTATTTTAAGGATGAGGAGCATCAGGACGGGACGGTAGAGGTGAAGGCGGCTTTGCGGATGTTTGAGGAGGTGGGAACGCCTGACAGTAGGAAGGTGAAGATGGCGTTTCCGGATGCCGGGGCGCACGTGATTGCTTGTGAATTGACTTCCGGAGCTGTCGAAGAAGTTCGTTCTGCTACTTTTGATTTTGCGGAGAAGGTGTTGGGTATGCAGACTGTGGATTAATTGAACTATTGGTTTTAATATAATCAATAAACCCATTGACAATTATAGTGTTAATCTTAATTTGTCAATGGGTTTGTTATATGACGGTAAATTCGTCTATTTTTTGAATGGCTCGGTAGCTCTGGGGAAAATGCCTTGCAGCCAGGCAAGGGTCATTCCATAGTTGCTGACGGGAATACCGGCATCTATGGCCGGTTGGAGCCGATTGCGCAACTGACGCGCTGTTACCATACAACCTCCGCATTGAATGATGAGGGCATAGTCGGTAAAGGGGCGGTTGATGCGGTCAAGTCCGGCTACAAAATCAAATTCAAGGGATTTTTCTGTGCGTTTTTGTAGCATCATCGGTATTTTGTGCCGTCCGATGTCTTCACATGATACGTGGTGTGAACAGGATTCCAGCATGAGAATTCTGTCGCCGTCTTGCAGCTTGGCAATTTGGTGTGTACCTTCTAAATATTTGGGAAAATTGCCTTTGAAATGTGCGAATACTATACTAAAGCTTGTAAGTGGTATATCTGCGGGTATCAAGAGTGCCACTTTTCCGAATGCCTGACTATCGGTGACTACTAAGTCCGGACGCAAGGGACTGCGCTCGAAGAAAGCCGGAATTTCTTCCGGTTGCAATACAATACTCATGCAGCGGTTGTCTAAAATGTCCCGTAACATTTGTACTTGTGGCAGAATCATGCGTCCGGTAGGTGCTTCGGAATCTATCGGCGTTACTAGCATGATTAATTGGCCGGGCTGGATTAGACTGCCGAGGAGAGAACGTTTCTCCGGAGTGCCGACCAATTGGATAATCGACTGCATGAGGAGTTCTCTGTCAGGCTCAACAGTCGAGAATGAAAGCAGCTCTTTGTGATAGGTTTCGCGGATGTGCTGCTGTAATTCCGGGGTTGGAGTTTCTTGTTCCGATTTATTGTGTAGGAGGATGAATGCTTGTCCCAAGGCCTGGAATTGGTGTATTAGTTTTTCTTCGTATTCTCCAAATTGATTGTTGCTAATGACAAGAATAGCAGCATCTGCTTGAAGTAATGCTTCATGTGTTTTTTCTATACGTAATTCTCCTAATGTCCCTTCATCATCGATGCCCGGAGTGTCAATGAATACGACAGAGGCTACACCGGGAATTTCGTAGCTTTTTTTTACCGGGTCGGTGGTCGTGCCTGCTACTGCAGATACGACAGCTTTTTCTTGTCCCAGGATGCAGTTGATAAGAGAACTTTTACCGGCATTTCGTCTGCCGGCGATGACGATATGTACTTTGTCCATGTGTTTCGTTGTGTTATTTATATGCTTTTACGTCTTCTGCCGTGATTGTCGGACTGCCTAAAATGATTAAACGTTCGATTACGTTCCGTAATTCACGGATGTTGCCGGTCCATTCGTAGCTTTTGAGCATTTCAATGGCTTCCGGGGCAATCTGTTTGCGTGCCGTGCCCATCTCTGCGCAGATGGTGTCGAGAAAATATTCGGTGAGTTCCGTGATATCTTCCCGACGGTCTTTTAAAGCTGGAACCTCTATGATGATGACGCTGAGACGGTGGTAAAGGTCTTCACGGAAGGTGCCTTTTTTAATCTCTTCCTTGAGGTTTTTGTTGGTGGCTGCAATGACACGTACGTCTACGTTGATGTCAGAGTCGCTACCGATACGGCTGATTTTGTTTTCCTGAAGAGCCCGCAGTACTTTTGCCTGTGCTTCAAGACTCATATCTCCGATTTCATCGAGGAAGAGCGTGCCCCCTGTGGCCAGTTCGAATTTTCCTTTCTTTTGTTTGATGGCTGATGTGAACGAACCTTTTTCATGACCGAACAGTTCGCTTTCTATCAGTTCTGAAGGAATTGCAGCACAATTGACTTCGATGAAGGCTTTGTCGCGGCGGTTGCTCTGCTCATGCAGTTGGTGGGCAACCAGCTCTTTGCCACAGCCATTGGGACCGGTAATCAAGACTCTGGCATCAGAAACTGCCACTTTACCTATCATTTCCCGAATGTGGTTGAGGGCTGCTGAGGAACCGATCATTTCGTATTTTTTGCTGACTTTGGTTTTCAGTGTTTGCTGTTCCTGCAAAAGCTGGCTTTTGTCTGTGGCATTTTTGATGGTTATCAAAATGCGATTGAGGTCCAAGGGCTTTTCAATGAAGTCGTAGGCTCCTTTTTTGATGGCCTCGATGGCTGTGTCAATGGTCCCATGTCCGGAAATCATGACAACAGAGGTTTCGGGCGCTATTTCTTTGATTCTTTCCAACACTTCAATACCTTCCATTTTGGGCATTTTGATGTCGCAGAATACTACTTCCGGTTTGTTTGTTTTTACGGCAACCAATCCTTCCAGCCCGTTTTCAGCGATAGAAACTTCATGCCCTTCGAAGGATAGGATGTCTTTCATAGAATTACGAATACTTCTTTCGTCGTCGATTACAAGTATTTTTGCCATAGTTGTTTTTTTTATGCAAACGACAAAAATAAAAATAAATGTGAAGAAGAAAAAGGAATGTGTGAAAATGTATGAGGTTTTCGGATTTGTTTCTTAGTTTTGTAACATTGAAATGAATAATTGATAAATGTATAAGACCAATGAAAAGGCTGTGTATATTTCTGTTGATGCTTTTGTTTTTCTGCCCGGAAAGTTTTGGACAGCGTAAAAAAGTGGGACTTGTTTTGAGCGGTGGAGGTGCCAAGGGAGTGGCGCATATTGGAGTGTTGAAAGTGCTGGAAGAGGCTGGTATCCCGATTGATTATATTTCGGGTACGAGTATGGGCGCCATTGTGGGGGGATTGTATTCTGTGGGGTATGATGCCAGGACGTTGGACAGTTTGGTCAGGGTGCAGAACTGGTCTTTTTTATTGGGTGATAAGGTGTATCGTGATGATTTGCCGTTTTATGAAAAGGAGTCGATGGAGAAGTATTTGGTTTCTTTTGCTTTTTCACCGGAAACGGGATTTTCTGTACCGGCAGGCTTTGTCAAAGGAAACAATATCTATAATCTTTTTTCTGATTTGACCATAGGCTACCATGATTCGATCTCTTTTAATGAATTGCCTATCCCATTTGCTTGCGTTTCCGCCAATATGGTGGATGGGGCTAATGTGGTGATGGATTCCGGTGTTTTGCCGCTTGCAATGAGGGCCAGTATGGCTATACCGGGTGCTTTTGCTCCGGTGGTGATTGACAGTATGGTGTTGGTGGATGGTGGTATTTCTAATAATTTTCCGGTAGATGTTGCCAAAAATATGGGCGCAGATATTACGATTGGAGTTGACTTGAGTACCGGTTTGAAGGATATGGAGGGATTGAACAATCTGATGGGCATTGTGGACCAGTTGACGTCTTTTATGGGAATGCGGAATTATGAGAAGAATAGGGAACTGGTGGATTTGTATATGAATCCGGATCTGAAAGGGTATACAGCTGCCAGCTTCACCAGAGAGGCTATCGATTCCATGATTCTCAGAGGAGAACGTGTTGCTCGGGCAAATTGGGATAATATCATGAAATTGAAAAAGGCTATCGGTTTGGATTCCTGTGAAAATGCAGCTCCACATTTGAAGCCTAAATTTGAAGCCAAGGATAGTTTGATGATAGGGGAAATCCATGTAAAAGGAATGCGGTCGCAGGATGAAAAATGGTTGCGCAGACAGTTGCGCATTCATGAATATTCAAAGATTTCGTTGAATGAATTGCACCGATCTCTGTCGTTTTTATATGGAACAGGGGCCTTTACGCTGGTGAACTATTCTTTGGAAGGCAAAGAACCCTATAATCTGACTTTGAGTGTAAAAGAAAAGCCGGGAAGTTCGTTTAATTTCGGTTTCCGTTTTGACTCAGAGGAGATGGCTTCTATTTTGTTGAACACAACGCTTAGTCACCGTGCTTTGCGTGGCTCGAAGTTGGGGTTGACAGGACGTTTGAGCAAGAATCCTTATGTGGAGCTGGATTATTCATTTGGTAGCACTTTCTTACGGAAATTGGGTATTTCGTATATGTTCCGATACAATGATCTGAATCTTTATTATAAGGGAAACAAAGTGGACAATCTGACTTTTTCTTATCACAAGGGGGAGATTAATTTGTCGGACATATATTTGCGAAATTTTAAATTCCTGATAGGGTTGAGGTATGAATATTTCAAGTTTAAGTCGAAGTTGTATAATTCGGATTACATGGAGGATAATTTGCCTTCAAAGGGGATGTTGAGTTATTTTGTTTCTGCGCATTATGATACATATGACCGACGGTATTTCCCGAATAAAGGTATTTCATTTAAGGCGGAGTATGCTTTGCATACGGATAATATGCTGACGTATGACGATGGTTCGCCATTCTCTGCATTGTCGGTGGATTTTCAACCTTTGATTCGTTTTTCCAAGCGGGTTTATTTATTGCCGGCGATTTATGGACGTATATTAATCGGTAATGATGTGGCTGCAACATATCAGAATTGTATGGGAGGTGAAGTCCCCGGACGCTATTTGAATCAGCAATTGCCATTCCATGGAATCCACAAGTTGGAAATGTTTGACAATACTTTGTTGGTAGGGCGTCTTGGATTGCGTTTGCGTCTGTGGACTCGTCATTATCTGACTCTATCAGGAAATTATGCACGACAGACAAGCAATTTTTTCGATATGCTGGATGAGGGGAATAATCTATGGGGAGGTGCTTTCACATATGCCTATAATAGTTTGATAGGGCCTATCAGTGTTACGCTGGACGGCTCGGATTGGGATAGGAAGTTGGGTGTTTATTTCAGTTTAGGTTTTTATTTTTAATGTGGAATGCTTAATAGTATGAATAGAAAATTTTACGCTTGGATATTAGTTTCGCTATGTTTGTTGGTTGCATGTTCTCCAAAGTTGGAGTATCAATATGCAGAGGGTAAGATTTATGGTACATATTATCATATCTCTTATGAGGCATCTCAAAATATGAATGAAGAACTTTGGCAGGAAATGAATCGTATCAATGCTTCTCTGTCGATGTTTAATCGATCTTCTGTGATCTCCCGTATAAATAACAATGAGAGTGATAGTGTCGATTCTTTGTTTTGCAGGATGTTTGATTTGGCAAAGAAGGTAAACCAGGTGTCTGGAGGCTTGTATGACATTACAGTGGCTCCTTTGGTGAATGCCTGGGGTTTTGGTTTTAAAAAAGAGAGTTTTCCGGATTCTGCTCGGATAGATTCATTGCGTCTGTTGGTGGGGATGGATAAAATAGCCTTGAAAGAGGGACGGTTGATAAAACAGTTGCCCGGGATACAGATGGATGCCAGTTCTATAGCTAAGGGATTGGGGGTGGATTTGGCTGCAGAGTATTTGGAAGCAAAAGGAGTTGTCAATTACATGGTGGAAATAGGGGGAGAAGTGAGAGTGAAAGGTAATAGTAACAAAAAACGGGCTTGGCGTATCGGGATAGACCGTCCGGAAGATGATGTGACAGCACAGAGTCGGGAACTGCAAATGGTGTTGGAGTTGAATTCTGGAGCCTTGGCAACTTCCGGCAATTATCGAAACTTTTATGTTCGAGAAGGCAAAAAGTATGCTCACACAATCAGCCCTTTGACCGGATATCCTATTCAGACAGAGGTGTTGGGAGCTTCTGTATATGCGCCTTCATGTATGGAAGCAGATGCTTATGCAACGGCTTTTATGGTGATGGGATTACAAAATGCCAAGCAGGTTATTATGGCTGATTCAGATTTGGAAGGGTGTTTGATATATGAAGAGAATGGTGTTTTGAAAACCTGGGTATCGGAAGGATTAAAAAAGAGAATACTGTCAGAAGAGGAGAAATAGACAAGTATTCTCAAGGAAGGGGATAATTGAAAATGAGAAAATACGTACTGATTGTAATGTTGTTATTGTTAGTTGGAGCGTTGTCTGCACAGACAAACAGGACTCCGGCATTACAAGATTCTGTGCGTATAGATCCTGGCATTAAACGTGAAAAGCCTGCTGAGATACGGCAATTACATGTGAATCACAGTTTGCAGCCCGTTAATTTGCAGGTGTCGGGAGCAAGAAACAGTACACTTTTTTTACCGGATAGTCTTATTCGTGATACACTCAAATACGAATTTACGAAGATAAAAGAATTTGCTTATAGGCGAAAATTGACCCGAGAGTTGTATAAAATGTTTTTTGTAAATGCAGCTTCCGGTAATATCAATGTGTTGCATACACAAAACAGTGAGGACCGATTTAAAGATTTTCGAGGAAAAACAATACGGCTTATATCTATAAAAGTGTTGCCTCCCTATGGAACAAATGTGTATGACAGTGTTTATAATGAAGGAGATATCAGTTGGTGGAAAGATGTTGTAAACAAAACGCATATGGGTACGTCAGAAAATGTTATACGCCGTCAATTGACAATTAAACCTGGAATACAGGTAATTCCCTTTGAACTAGTGCAAAATGAAATTTTATTGCGTAAATTAGATTATATAGATGATGTTAATATTCGAGTGGAGGAATCTGTCGGCTATCCGGAATATGTAGACATAGTGGTTGTCTGTAAAGATGAATTGTCGTGGGGAGGATCGGTAGAAACGAATTTCCTTAACAATTTCAAGTTGGGCATTAATAATAAAAATAGCTTTAAACTGGGGCATGTTGTTGACTATGAGTTTAGTTATCGTGGTACAAAAGATAAAAAATGGGGTAATAAACTAGAGTATAAAGCCAATAGTATTTGGGGAACGCATATAGATATTCGTGGCTTTTATCGTAATGATTTTTACGAAAAACAGGTGAGAATTGATATAGAACGTCATTTTTTAACAGCGCAAATGCGTTGGGCGGGAGGAGTTGCTGCAGGAAGAGTGTTTTATTCAGAGGATTTGCCGGATAGGAATGTAAGCCGCTTGGATGAGTTGTTTAATTACCATTTTCAAGATGTATGGTTGGGACGCTCTTTTTCTCTGCCTGAGCGGTATAGCTATAACCAGAATGTCTATCTTACAGGACGTTTTTTTACAACTCATTTTATTCATCGTCCATTGGTAGATGGAGATACCAACCACTTGTATTATAATCGAATGAATGTGCTTGGATCGGTTGTCTTTACAAAGTTGAAGTATTATAAAGCGAATTTGATATACGATTTCGGTCGCACGGAAGATGTCCCTGCCGGTTTGTTTGTCAGTGCAACCAGTGGGTTTGAATGGAGTGAGTATGATAATTACGTATATCTTGCAACAGAAGCCTGCTATTCTCACTTTAATCGCCATACAGAGCGTTACTATGCTTTTCGGGCAGCATTGGGATCGTATTTGAGTGTTGATGGATTTGAACGGGGAATGTTGGAAGTTGGAGCAAACCATATTAGTAATTTATGTAATCTGGGAGCTTTGCGTTTCCGTTTTTACAATGATGCACGGTATATAAGAGGTTTTAGGAGGTATCCTGCTGACCATTTATATATGGAAGATACGGATATTCGTGGCTTTTCGTCAGACACTTTGGAAGGTGTGCAGAAATTGACGGTTTCTTTAGCAGCAACGCTTTTTTTACCTTATATCAAGAAAGGCTTCCGTACGGCCATTTCGACATTTGTGGATGCGGGACTTTTGGCTCCTCAAGGCGAACGATTATTTCATACCCAGTCTTATTGGGGGATAGGTTTAGGGGTGAATCTGCGCAACGATAATGTTGTGATAAAAAATATATGCTTGCGTTTTACATTTTATCCGGTGATTCCTCCGGACGGAAGAGGGGTGCAAGTAATGATGTCCAATAGCCCGGGTACAAAGTTTTATGATTATCGTGTGACTAAGCCACAGGTAATTCAGTATGAATAATTTATTGTTTATAGAATATATGGAAATATCATCTTCTGTTATTTGGTTGGGTTTTATTATAGCATTGACAGCTTCTGTTTCAACTTTTTTAGGAGCTATGACTTCGCTTTATTTCCGTAGTGTTAATCAGAAAACGCTTTCTGTGATACTGGGATTTGCCGGTGGTATTATGCTTTATATTGCCTTTATGAAATTGATGCCGGATGCCATCAGTGTCCTTTCTGAAAGATTGTCTTATCAGGAGACAAAGATATGGAGTTCGGTGGCTTTCTTTCTGGGTATAACTTTGTTGTATCCTTTGGGGTATCTTGCTAATTTTTGGAAACGGAGTGAAAGAGCTGAGTATACAGAGTCTATCCGGCATGAAAGGCATATAGCTATTTTGATATTGACAACAATATCTGCTCATAGTTTTGTAGAGGGGGTTGCAACGTTTCTTTCTATATTGGCAACGCCATGGGTAGCAGTACCTTTGGTGATGTCTATTATTATGCACAACTTTCCGGAGGGAATGACGATAGGCGCCTTATTTAATAGAATCAGTGATACAATGGGTCGTAAGCGGGCCATTATATATAGTTTGATTTCTGCGCTTGTCGAGCCGTTAGGTGCAATGACAGCATATATTTTTATTATGAATTATTCCACTCCGGTATTGAACGGATTATTGCGTGCTTTTCTGGCAGGACTGTTGGTTGCAACAGCGCTGAATGAGTTGATACCCAATTCTCAGGTGAAAGGCTCGCGTAGTATATCTATGGCAAGTATCATTGCCGGTATGTTCATTATGGCATCTGTTTTGATTGCTGGTACTTTTGTTTAGTTTTTACGTTCTTTTTTGCGTTTGAAAAGTCGTTTAAAAAATCCTTCTTTTTTCTCGTTACCGGATGACAGAGTGTCTGCCTCTGTGTGATTAACTTTGTCGAGTTTGCGATTGGTGAGTTTATCGAGAAAATTTAGATGGTCTTTAAACTCTGGTGTTTTTAGATTATCGGCATCATTCATGATAGGAACCGGGAAACTGATATTTTTCCATCGGCTGTAGGTGTTGCTGCGTTCGCAGCGTTTCATGAATTCTCCATAAATGGGTAGGGCCATGCTGGCTCCTTGTCCAAGACGGAGTGAATTGAAATGGATATTTATATCGTTGGCTCCGACACGAACACCCACAACTAGGCGAGGGGTGTATCCAATAAACCAACCATCTACTTGATTCTGGGTTGTTCCTGTTTTACCAGCCATTTCATTCTGTAGTCCATAAGTGCTTCTAAGTCTTTGGCCGGTTCCTTCGTTGATGACAGAAGCCAATATGTTGCTCATTATATGTGCTTCATTTGCCGGCAGTACTTTTTGGCCGACAGATTTAGGTGCTTGGTATATGATTTTACCATCACGTGTCCGGATTTCGTCAAGGTAATATGGGGTCATTAACACACCATTATTAGCAAATGCCATAAAAGGGGAAACCATTTCCCGCAGAGGGATGTCTGCAACTCCTAAAGCTAGAGAAGGATAAGGGGGAAGGGCAGTTGTGATACCTAAAGAGCGTGCATGGTTGATAACAACATCTATGCCTGTTTGTTGGAGAACTTCAACAGCTATGGTATTGATGGATTTACTTAAGGCTCCTTTGAGGGTGTAGTAACCTTCGTAATTGTTATCAGCGTTACGTGGAGTCCAGTTATCGTATTCCGGATAGGTCCGTTGTTCGTTGGAGTAGTAAGCGTCAAGGCGAGCTCCATTATGGATGGCTGCGCTATATACGACTGGTTTAAATACTGAACCAACTTGCCGGGGGGCGATGACTTGGTCATATTGGAAGAATTTGTAATCCAATCCGCCTACCCAGGCTTTGATTTTGCCGTTTTGCGGGTCAATGGCAATTACTGCCGGCTGAAAGATTTTTAGGTAGTATTTGATTGAGTCTATGGAAGAAAATTCTACTTCTCTTTCTTTTTTTTGTGCATCATACACTACCATTGTTTTTTTTCGGTTTAACTCTTCTTTGATTTCTGTTTCGCTAAGTCCTTTGTTTTTGAGTTGTTTGTATATGGGACTATTTTGTATGGCATTTTTAAGTATAGCGGGATTTCGACTCCATGGTTCTCTTTTACCTAAATGTGTATAGTATGATTGTTGCAGTTTTGGCATGTGAACGGCAACAGCCTCTTCTGCGTATTTTTGCATTTCTGCATCTAGTGTCGTTGTCAGAATAAGTCCGTCTTTATATAGATTGTATTGTGTATCGTGAGTGGCATTGTAAGCTTCCAGTATCTTTACTGCATCTTGGCGGATCAGCTCCCGTAAATAGGGCGCAAGACCACTATAGTGATTGTCTGGCTTGTATTTAAGTGATAGTTTTTGAGCTTTTAGAGATTCACCTTCTTGGGCTGTTAAAAAATTGTATTTTACCATTTGATTGATGACGGTATTACGTCTGCGTAATGCTCTTTCTGGGTGAAGACGAGGATTGTAGTAGGAAGGGCCTTTTAACATTCCAATTAATGTGGCCGCCTGTGACTGATTTAAATCTGTAGCAGAAACTGAAAAATATTTTTGTGCAGCACTTTCAAGACCAAATGTGTTTTCACCAAAATAAACGGTATTTAAATACAGGGTGAGTATTTCATTCTTTGAGTAAATATTTTCTAAACGGTGAGCGATAAACATCTCCTTTAGTTTGATTATCGGTAAGAGGTTTACCGGTTGCTCTTCTCGAGGATAGAGGTTTTTTGCCAATTGTTGACTGATGGTGCTGCCTCCTCCTGAACTTCGTTTGCCGAGTAAGAATGTTTTAAAGAATACTCGTGCCATGCTGATTTTATCAACCCCTTCATGTTGATAGAAACGAGCATCTTCAGTTGCAACTAAAGCATCAATAGCATTGCTCGGAATATTTTTATAATTAATGTTTGTGCGGTTTTCAATATAATATTTGCCGATCATCTCGCCATCTTCCGTATAAAGCATAGATGCTTCATCATTACGGATATGACGTAATTCATCATAAGTAGGGAGTGTTCCCCAGAATCCGATATATACGCTGGCAACTAAAAGTGCGCAGACGCAGATAATCGATATGATTGCCAGAAGAAAATACTTTAATATTCTCCAAGTTACATACTTGTTTGTATGTTTGTTTCTTTTTGAGGATTTTCTTTTTCTCGTTGCCATGATATTTATTTGATTCTTGGGGCAAAGATACATTGTTGGTTGTTTGCTTTCAAATTTTCAGAAAGCTTCTTTGAACGATAATTATGAGATGGACTATGGGGTGAATATCTTTTGTTATATTTTTATTTTAAACTTTATATAATCGTCTTTTTTATGCTAAGTATGAATTTAATATCATAGTATTGAATAAAGGTTTTCTAAAAACAAAGCAGGAAAATGAAATCAATAGTATTTTTCTACCTTTAATTTTAGGCAGAATCTTATTTTTGTTATCTTTGAGGGGTTTAAAAATGAAAGCTATGTTAAATATTGCATTATTTGGTCCTCCGGGAGCTGGAAAAGGCACCCAGGCAAAACGGATTGTTGAGAAATATAATTTAGTACATATTTCAACTGGCGATATGATTCGCAAAGAAATTGCTGATGGTACAGAACTTGGTAAGATGGCTGCTGATATCATCAATCGAGGAGAGTTATTGTCAGATGAGTTTGTCGTGCGGTTAATTGAAAATAGTATAGCAACACATAAGGGTGCTAATGGTTTTCTGTTTGATGGTTTCCCTCGTACAGTGGCTCAAGCTGAAATATTAGATAATATGTTAGGAAAAGAAGGGACACCTTTGAAAGGATTAATTTGCATTGATGTACCTTTTACAGAATTGAAGCGTAGAATGCTTGAGAGAGCTAAAATCGAAGGTCGTGCTGATGATAACGAGGAAGTGATTGAAAATCGTTTCAAGGAATACAATAGCAAGACTGTGCATGTAGCAAATTATTATAAAAATAAGGGTTTGCATATAGATATTGAAGGAGATAGAACTATGGATGAGGTGTTCGCTTCAATAGTAGAGGTCTTGGAGAAAATAAAAGATTAAATAATATTTATCTGTTTAAGATATAAAAAAATAGAGATTGGATAGCCAATCTCTATTTTTTATGGGAGTTATTTTATCAGTCCTTTTCGGCGAAGTAAAGGTTCTGTGCTGGGTTCTTGACCACGGAATTGTTTGTACAGCTTCATAGGATCGTCTGAGCCACCTTTGGAAAGAACGTTTTCTCGGAAAAGACGTGCTTTTTCAGGATTGAATATATCTCCGGTTTCTTTGAATGCTGCAAATGCATCTGCATCGAGGACTTCTGCCCACGTGTAAGTATAGTATCCAGCAGAATATCCACCATTGAAGATATGACCGAAATAAGGACTGCGGTAGCGAACGGTGATTTCTGGAATCAAGCCTAGGTGTTCTAGGGTCTCTTTTTCAAATTTCTCAGCATCAATTGGTGTTGTTTCTTTTACAGAATGATAAGCCATATCTAATAAGGCTGCAGACATGAATTCTACTACAGTAAATCCTTGGTTGAACAGACTGCTTGCTTGTAATTTGTCAATTAATTCTTGTGGCATTGGCTCTCCGGTTTTCCAATGGCGTGCATAAACTTTCAATACTTCAGGTGCTGCTGCCCAGTTTTCCATTATCTGTGAAGGTAGTTCAACAAAGTCATTGGCAACTGAAGTTCCGGCTACACTTGGATAGGTACATTTAGAAAGTAGGCCGTGGAGGGCATGCCCAAATTCATGGAATAAAGTGCAGGCTTCATCAAAAGTCAGAAGAGATGGAGTGTCTCCCGTCGGTTTGGTAAAATTACATACATTGGTGATGACCGGTGTAGAGTTTAATAATCCTGCCTGTGGGCGGAATGCTTCCATCCATGCTCCACTACCTTTACTTGCGCGTGGAAAATAGTCTGCATATAAAATACCAATATGGCTACCATCGGCATCTTTTACTTCAAAAGCGATTGCATCCGGATGAGGTAATGGAAGATTATCTAATTGTGTAAATGTTATACCATACAATTTATTTGCAACATAGAATGCACCTTCGCGCACTTTTTCCAATGGGAAATACTGACTGATTTCTGTTTGGTCTAATCCGTATTTTTCTTTCTTCAGTTTTTCACTGTAATAGCGCCAGTCCCAAGGAGCAAGTTTGAATTTACCTCCTTCTCTGTTAATCATTTTTTGTAATTCTGCAGCTTCTGCTTTTGCATTTGGCAATGCAGCTTCCCAGATTTGATTGCATAATTTATAGACATTATCAGTTGTTTTTGCCATATTGTTGTCAATAACATAGCTGGCATAGTCTGGGAAACCCAATAAGTGTGCTTTTTCTGCTCTGAGGGAAACCATTTTGCTGATATTATCCCAGTTGTTATTAGCATTCTTATTGCTTCCGCGATTAATATATGCTTTATAAATCTGTTCGCGAAGATCACGGTTGTCTGCATATTGTAAGAATGGCATAATGCTAGGGTTATGGAGTGTAAACACCCATTTACCTTCCATTCCGGCTTCTTTAGCAGCATCTGCTGCTGCTGCAACAACGCCTTCTGGTAGACCAGATAAATCTTTTTTATTATCAATAACCAATTTATATGCATTGGTCTCTTTTAATTGGTTATCTCCGAATTTTAAACTAAGTACTGCTAGTTCACTGTTGATGGCTTTTAGCCGTTCTTTCTTTTCTGGTGAAAGATTAGCACCTCCGCGTACAAATGAATTATAGTAGTGTTTCAATACCATTTGTTGTTCAGTGGTTAGCTGATCTTTCTCAGGCGAGTTGAATACTGTTTTTACACGCTCAAATAACTTATCGTTCAAATACATTGCATCTGTATTTGCAGATAGTTGTGGTGCTATTTCTTCAGCTATTGCATTTAACGAATCAGTAGTGTTTGCTTGTTGCAAATTGCTGAAGATTAAACTAACTTGTCTGAGTGTTTGCCCTGATTTTTCTAGAGCTTCAATTGTATTGGCAAATGTAGGGGCTTCCGGATTATTGATAATAGCCTCTATTTCTGCCTGCTGTTGTTTAATACCTTCATGGAAGGCTGGCAAATAGTGTGCGTCCTTTATCTTGTCAAAAGGTGGCACTTCGAAAGGTGTGTTAAATTTTGTAAGTAACGGATTGTCTGATACAGACTTTTCATTGCAGGATTGCATAAGAATACCTGCAAAACAAATTAAATAAGCGATTCTTTTCATATATATGTTTTTTGTTTGTTGACAAATGTATGAAAATATATTAAGAATGATATGTTAAATTTTAAATTTTCATTATTAATTTCTTGTTAATATAAGGGGTTTTTCGTAAATTTGATGGTGAAAATAATAATAGTCATCAGCAGAATAAATATAAAGGTCATGAAATCAAGAATGAATCAATTAGTAATTCAGGTTCTGTTAATGGTTATCATAACAGTAATCGTAGCCTATACTTGTGTTAGTTTAGCAGAATTGGTAGGTGAGTTTTCAGAAGCTGCATTCAATGTATTATCAAGAATGAATAGCCATTATTAGTGTTGTAATTGAAAATGCATTCTGTTAAAGCAAAGTATAGCATGTCTATTTCAGGATAATGAGATAGACGGAATATCAGTGTTTGAAAATCATGAATTTCATTTGTCTCTGCTCTTACCTTTCGCTATCTTTGCTTGCACTTCTTGTTGAATACGGGAAGTAATTAATCTGTAGAAATTTAATATTTTTATGAACACAAAATTTTATTTATCGGTAGTAGCTCTCGCTTTGGCAGTTATGGCTTGTAATGGCAAAAAAAACAATCAATTATCGGGAGGTATTGACGTATCCAATTTGGATAAAACAGTTGCTCCAAGTGCAGATTTTTATCAATATGCTTGCGGCGGTTGGATGAAAGCACATCCTTTAACGGATGAGTATGGGCGTTTTGGCTCAATGGATTTATTGCGTGAAAACAATAATACTCAAATGCGGGGTTTGATTGAAGGAGTAGCAAGTCAGCAGTTTGAAACTGGAAGTGTCGGTCAAAAAATAGGCGACTTGTATAAAATGGCAATGGATAGCACCAAATTAAATAGGGAAGGTGTTGCTCCTATACAGCCTTTGCTTGATCGCATAAAAGCTGTTAAAAATAATGCAGAATTGCCTGCATTGGTTGCTCAAATGACTAGAGAAGGTTTATCGCCTTATTTTTCAGTATTTGTGAGTGCAGATGATATGAATAGTAGCATGAATATAGTTCAGACCTATCAGGGTGGTTTAGGCTTGGGAAATCGTGACTATTATTTAGCTCAAGATGAAAACAATGCAAATATTCGTGCAAAATACGAAGAACATGTGGTGAAAATGTTCCAACTGGCAGGATGGGAAGAAAAAGAGGCTAAAAAAGCAGCTGCTGATGTTATGAAAGTAGAAACAAAGTTGGCCGAAGCTTCTTATGATATGATCAAGATGCGTGATCCGCATGCTAATTATCATAAGATGCCTATAGATGAGCTGAAAAAGCAAATTTCAGGAATTGATTGGGATATCTATTTTAATACTTTAGGCATTAGTGTCCCGTTAAAATGGGACGAGTTAAACAATTAATCAAAAAGCCCCGGA
>CAMDJC010000050.1:0-19375 GCA_945900015.1 uncultured Odoribacter sp.
AAACGCCTCAATATGTGTATGTCTTCGAATTCAAGTTGGATGGCACGGCAGCCGACGCATTGCAGCAGATAGAGGAGAAAGGTTATGCCCGTCCGTATGAATCCGAT
Organism: uncultured Odoribacter sp.; assembly: GCA_945900015.1. Taxonomy (GTDB): domain Bacteria; phylum Bacteroidota; class Bacteroidia; order Bacteroidales; family Marinifilaceae; genus Odoribacter. The sequence continues at coordinate 108 of CAMDJC010000050.1, forward strand.
GCCCGCCAGTTGTATAAGGTCGGGGTGAATTTTTCTTCCAAGACGGGAACTGTTGAAGGGTGGGAATGCCGTAGATGAATCAATTGGTTTGTCGGAATACGTGGATTGATGACTAAAATCAGTTACAGAGATTCACTAAAGTTCTCAAAGAGTATTTTATCTTTGTGTGTAATATTGATGATTATACAGGATTGAAGGATATGCAGATACTACTGGCAAATGCCAAGATAATGTTTGAGAAGTCGGATGTAAAGCCGGCTTCCGTGCCGACGTTTCAGCGAGAGGCTAACGGATTGGCAATGGAGATGGCGGCGTTGAATGTGGAGGAATTGGCGGAGCAGCTCGGGTGTAGCCGGAAATTGGCGGTTGAGAACTGGAAGCGGTATCAGGATTTTTTCTGTGCTGAAAGTATGCCTGCTATCATGGCATTTAATGGGCAGGCATATAAGCATTTGAAGGCAAATAATTTGAGTGCAGAGGCTGTTGATTTTGCTCAGAGGCATCTGTGGATTACTTGTTTTTTGTATGGCTTGCTCCGACCGATGGATGCTGTGGTGCCTTATCGGATGGAACATACGGTGAAATTGCCGTTGGCGGGTGCGGTTTATCAATTCTGGAGGGATAAGTTGACTGATGTGTTGATTGAGAGTGTGAAAAATGATGACGGCGTGTTGGTGCATCTTTCTACGGAGGAATATGAACATTTGTTTGATTGGCAACGGGTATGTCGGGAGGTGACTGTGGTGCATCCGCTGTTTTATGTGCGTGACGGTAAAGGAAAGTTGAAGATTCAGGCGGTATGGGCAAAGTCATGCCGGGGAGCGATGGTGCGCTATATATTGGAAAATCGTATTTCCGGAATAAAAGGACTGCATGCTTTCAGTTACAAAGGTTTTGAATATCGGGCGGATTTGGGCGAGATGGCTTATCCGCATTTTGTAAGAGAGTAATTTTTTTTAATAGATCCTGCAATGAGTTGGAATGATGATTATGATGTGGATTCTGAAAGTCTGAACGAAAATGAGGATGTTGAGGTACGCATCTGTGCCGGCTGTGGCTGTGAGTTTATCCCTGATGAAGAGGATGAGGAGTTTTGTATTGATTGCCGGGATGATGCGTGATGAGACTTGTATTGTATATTGTAGGGGTGATATGGGGAGTGTGTGTCTCCTGTAAGAGCTCTTTGCCGCCAATCGATTATACACAATGGGTGAACCCGTTTATCGGCACAGATTTTACCGGGAATACCTATCCTGGAGCTCAGGTTCCTTTTGGGATGGTGCAGTTGAGTCCTGACAATGGTCTGTCGGGGTGGGATCGTATTGCCGGGTATTTCTATCCGGATAGTACGATTGCTGGATTCAGCCATACTCATTTGTCGGGGACTGGTGCCGGTGATCTTTATGACATTTCTTTTATGCCTGTGACGCTGCCTTATGTGGAGGCTGAGGGGGCTTTGGGGATTTACTCGAAGTTTTCGCATGGTGATGAGGCTGCCTCTGCCGGTTATTATCGGGTGGATATATCAATACGAATTTCGATAATTATGTAGACGCAAGTATATTCACCAAGACTGATGTAGGTATTCCATATCCAAATAAAATTTATACCTCCGAGGTAAATAACCCATTTACTTTTCCTGCTAACCTTGTATGTTCGGTTGGTTCTGGCGAAATTATTGGTATTTCGTCCGCTGCCAAGGCTCTTTCAGAAGGACAGTATGGTCAATTCCCTCTCTATGCTTTTACTTCTGAAGGAATATGGGCACTGGAGGTGTCGAATTCTGGTACATACTTTGCTCGGCAACCAATCACAAGAGATGTTGTTATTCATCAAAAGAGTATTACGCAAATTGATTCTGCTGTTTTGTCTGCTACGGATAGGGGTATTATGTTGCTGTCCGGTTCTACTTCTACGTGTATTTCAGATACAATTAACAACATTGAAGAGTTTTCCATGGCTTCTATTCCTAAAGGAGATGAAGTTTTCAAATTATCTGAATTGAATCTGAACGAAATCATAATTATACCATTCATTAGTTTTATCAAAAAATCCCAAATGCTCTACGACTACCCGCACCAGCGTATCATAGTTTTCAACCCTGAATATAAATATGCTTATGTATATTCCATGAAATCACAACAGTGGGGCATGATGAAAAGTAACATTGCCTATGGAGTTAATTCATATCCGGAAGCATTGGCCATGGACAATAATGGGAATCTCGTTAATCTGTCTTTGGAAAGTTCAGATAAAACAAAAGGCTTGTTGATTACTCGCCCTTTCAAAATGAATGAACCTAATATATTTAAAACAATCAGTACAATAATTCAGCGTGGCAATTTCATTAAATCACATATTAATCAAATTTTATACGCTTCAAACGACCTCGAAAACTGGCATGTCGTATGGAGCTCTTCCAATGCCATCATGCGTGGATTTCGTGGCACACCATACAAGTATTTCCGCTTGGTCCTGATTTGCAACCTCGACAAAAGCGAAAGTATTTACGGATGTTCCATTCAATACGAACCTCGCCTGCTTAATCAACTTAGATAACAATTTGTTTGCTAATTTGGAAACAAATTGCTATCTTTGTTCTGCATAAAAAACGATATGAACGGACATCCGATAACGATACTACTAAGCGATGAAGCGAAAGACTTTGTAAGATTGCAGCCCTTGAAAGCGCAGCAGAAAATAACCTATAACATTAAGAAAGTCCAAAACGGAGTGATGGATAAGGAACTTTTTAAGAAGTTGGAAAACTCCGAGATATGGGAACTACGAACGCTTTTTAATGGAATATGTTACCGTCTGTTTGCCTTTTGGGATAAAGAGTTAGGTACTTATGTTCTGGTTACTCACGGCATAATCAAGAAAACAGATAAAACTCCGAAAAAGGAGATAGAAAAAGCAGAGAAATTAATGCAAGAATATTTTAACGATAAAAAATAAGAGATATGGCTAAGATGAACTTCACACCTGCAGATGATTTGATAGATGAAGTATGGGGGAAAGTAGGCACTCCGGAGCGTGATGCAATGGAAGCACAGCTTAAAGAGGACCTACAAGCCTACTTTGTTGGAGAGGCTATCAAAAAAGCTCGTCTCAAACAAAATCTCACACAGGAGGAGTTGGGAGAAAGAATCGGAGTGAAACGCTCTCAAATTTGTAAGCTGGAAAGCGGAAAAAGTTCGATAACTATTTCTACGATGCGCCGGATATTTCAGGCATTAGGCATAGCAACAGCTACACTTGATTTAGGGGTAGCAGGTAAAATTGCTTTGTGGTAAATTAGTACATACACAATAATATATAAGAGCCGTGGATTAACACTACGGCTCTTATATATTAAAAAGGATTCATTTTCCGCAGCGGAATTTTCCTCCTCGACATCATAATATACTGTTTAATTAATTGATATTCATCTAATTTTATTCAGTAAACATACTCTTGAAAACTAGCCAACATCCAGTCAACATTTACGTAAGATTCGACAAAAAAGCTTGTATAAGCTTACGCTTTTTACTAAAAAACAATAGGCGGTAAGCCTTTAGTTTAGAAAAGCTTACCGCCTAAAAGTTTAATTATCTGTCATTTATTGCTTGTGCATGATAGCAGCCTGCGCCGCAGCTACGCGTGCGATAGGCACACGGAACGGAGAACAACTTACGTAGTTCATGCCTACTAAGTCACAGAAGATTACTGATGAAGGTTCACCTCCGTGCTCACCACAAATACCTACTTTCAAGCTTGAGTTTGTCTTGCGACCTAACTCTACACCCATTCTAACCAGACGACCTACACCTTCCTGATCGAGAACTGCAAATGGATCTGTTTTCAGGATACCTTTACGGATGTATTCCGGCAAGAATTTACCAGCATCGTCACGAGAGTATCCGAATGTCATCTGAGTCAAGTCGTTGGTACCGAATGAGAAGAATTCTGCAACTTCTGCAATCTGGTCTGCAGTGATAGCTGCACGCGGGATTTCAATCATGGTTCCTACCATGAAGTCTACTTTCACGCCTTTTTCTTCAAATACCTGTGCTGCAACGCGACGGATGATTTCTGACTGCTGTTTCAACTCTTTTACTGTACCTACAAGCGGAACCATGATTTCAGGTTTAGGATCCAAACCACGCAGTTTCAAGTTGCAAGCAGCTTCGATGATAGCACGTGCCTGCATTTCTGTGATTTCAGGATAAGTGATACCCAGACGGCAACCACGGTGTCCTAACATCGGGTTGAATTCATGCAGAGAATCTACTTTCTCTTTGATGCGAGCCACTGGCATACCCAGTTTCTGTGCCATATATTGTTGTGATGCCGGTTCGTTCGGAGTGAACTCATGCAAAGGTGGGTCAAGCAGACGGATGGTTACGCCGAGACCGTTCATTGCTTCAAGGATTCCTTCGAAGTCTTCTCTCTGCATCGGAAGGATCTTGTTCAATGCTGCACGACGGCCTTCTACTGTTTCAGAAAGAATCATTTCGCGCATTGCATCAATACGGTGACCTTCGAAGAACATATGCTCTGTACGGCAAAGTCCTACTCCCTTAGCTCCGAATTCACGTGCTTTACGAGCATCTTTCGGGGTGTCTGCATTGGTACGTATGTACATGCGGGTGTATTTTTCTGCCAAGTTCATGATGGCTGTGAAGTCGCTGTTCAGGGTAGCATCTTCTGTCTCTACTTTACCCAGATAAACTTCTCCGGTTGAACCATTCAATGAAATCCAGTCTCCTTCATTGATAAGGTTGCCGTTTACGCTGAAGTTGCGTTTTGCGTAGTCTACTACGATGTCTCCTGCTCCAGATACACAGCATTTACCCATACCACGAGCAACTACGGCTGCGTGTGAGGTCATACCTCCACGGGCTGTAAGGATACCTTCTGAAACGTTCATTCCACGCAGGTCTTCTGGTGAAGTTTCCAAACGTACAAGTACTACTTTTTCGCCTCTGTTTTTCCACTCTTCAGCTTCGTCTGCGAAGAATACTACACGACCGCATGCTGCGCCCGGAGATGCTGGCAGACCTTTGGTGATAGTGTGAGCTTTTTTAAGAGCTTCTTTGTTGAATACCGGGTGAAGAAGTTCGTCCAATTTAGCCGGTTCCTGACGTAATAATGCTGTTTTTTCGTCAATCATGCCTTGTTTCAACATGTCAACAGCCATTTTTACCATGGCAGCTCCGGTACGTTTACCGTTACGAGTCTGCAACATCCAAAGTTTACCATCCTGAATGGTGAACTCCATATCCTGCATATCGTGGAAGTGTTCTTCCAGTTTGTTCTGTACAGCATTCAAGTCTGCGTATGCAGATGGCATTGCTTCTTCCAATGAAGGATATTTAGATGCACGCTCTTCTTCTGAAATTCCTTGTTGTTTTGCCCAACGACGAGATCCTTCGATGGTGATTTCCTGTGGAGTGCGGATTCCGGCAACTACGTCTTCGCCTTGTGCGTTGATTAGGTATTCTCCGTTGAAAATGTCTTCTCCGGTTGCTGCATCACGGGTGAAAGCTACACCGGTAGCTGAGTTGTTACCCATGTTTCCGTATACCATTGACTGTACATTAACTGCAGTTCCCCATTCTTCAGGAATCTGGTTCAGTTGACGGTAAAGTACTGCACGTTCTGTCATCCAAGAATCGAATACAGCACAGATTGCTCCCCAAAGCTGTTCCCATGGACAGGTCGGGAAGTCTTTACCGGTACGGCTTTTTACAACAGTCTTGAAGTTTTCTACCAAAACCTGGAGGTCTTCAACTGTAAAATCAGTATCGTTTTTGATATTTTTAGCTTCTTTCAGCTTGTCGATTTCTACTTCAAAAGGATTGTGTTCGCCTTTTGCAGCAGCAACGCCCATTACAACGTCACCATACATCTGGATAAAACGACGGTAAGAGTCCCATGCAAAACGTGCATTGCCTGATTTCTCTGCCAATAACTGTACTGCGTCATCGTTCAAACCAAGGTTCAGTACAGTGTCCATCATACCCGGCATAGATACACGTGCTCCGGAACGTACGGATACCATCAACGGGAATGCTTCACCTTTTGAGCCGAATTTTGCATTCATGATTTTTTCCATGTGTGCGATTCCGGCTTTTACTTGATCTTCAATCAATTTTACTACTGCATCTTTTCCTTGTTGATTGTAGAGAGTACAAACTTCTGTTGTGATGGTGAAACCTGCAGGTACTGGCAGCCCGATGAGATTCATTTCTGCAAGGTTGGCACCTTTACCACCCAGCAGATTTTTCATGTCTGCTTTTCCTTCAGCTTTTCCGTCTCCAAATGTGTAAACGTACTTAGTGTTCATATTGTGTTTTTTGTTATTTTGCCTCCCGCAAGGAGGCGGTTGTTATTATAAAGTTGTTATTTTCTCAAAGTATTGAATCTCAATTAAGAATGTGTTATATATAACCACTTATTTCAAACTGCGAAATTAAGATATTTTTTTTATATACAAAAATGGTTTTTCTGTTTTTTAGAGAATGCGTATTTTTGCAGAGAATTTTAATGGTATGAATAAACGATATAATGATTTTCCGTCTTTTTTTAAGACGCTGTTTCACGAGCGGGTGCAGAAATTGTCTATTGACGGTGGTTTTACCTGTCCGAACCGAGACGGAGTGAAAGGGGTGGGCGGATGCAGCTTTTGTAATAATCGTAGTTTTAGTCCAGGGTATTGCCGGGCTACAGCTTCTATTACTTCGCAAGTGGAAGAGGGAAAAGTTTTTTTTGCTCATAAGTATGCAGGTCAGAAATATTTGGCATATTTCCAAGCTTATTCGAATACTTATGCTCCGCTTGAGGTGTTGAAAAATAGGTATGAGGAGGCTTTGGCTTGTCCGGATGTTGTAGGGTTGGTAATCGGTACCCGTCCGGATGCTGTCAGTGAAGAGGTGCTTGATTATATTGCTGATTTGGCTAAAAGGTATTATGTTTGTGTGGAGTATGGAGTGGAGTCGGTGAATGAGGAGGTTTTGAAAACCATTAATCGAGGACATTCTTTTGCTGAGGCTGAAAGAGCTATTTATATGACTGCTGAGCGAGGAATTACTATTGGTGCTCATTTGATATTTGGGTTGCCGGGAGAGAGTAGAGAGTCGATGCTGGCAGGGGCGGTGCGTTTGTGTGATTTACCAATCAATGTATTGAAGTTGCATCAATTGCAAATTATTCGTGATACTCGTATGGCAGATGAGTATTTGAAAAATCCTGCGGCATTCCGGTTGTATTCTCTAGAGGAGTATTTGGATTTTGTGGTGGATGTTATTGAACATATTCGACCGGAGGTTTATTTGGAGCGTTTTGTTAATCAGGCTCCGGAGGAGTATCTGATTGCTCCAAGATGGGGTGTCAAGAATTTTGAATTTGTTGCTAAGCTGGATAAGCGTTTACAAGAACGAGATAGTTGGCAAGGGAAGAAAAGAGGTTTTGAGAATTTATTTATATAATTGATATGATAGGACAGGAAAAGGTATATGAAAGATTGGCTGAGCTGGGGATTGAATTTGATTATCTGGAACATCCGGAAGCTCCAACAATTGAAATCGCGCGACAGTATTGGGTGAATCTGGATAGTACGCATTGTAAGAATTTATTTTTTCGCAACCATAAGGGCAACCAGCACTATCTGGTGATTTTCCATTGTGACCAGACGTTGGCTATTCATGATTTGGAGCATTTGTTGCACCAAGGAAAATTGAGTTTCGCTTCGGAAAAAAGAATGGAGAAGTATTTGGGATTGAAACCGGGGTCGGTAAGTCCTTTTGGATTGGTGAATGATGTGGAACACCATGTCTATGTTTTTTTGGATGAAAATCTAAAGAAAGCTTCTAAATTGTCTTTTCATCCGAATGATAACCGAGCTTCCCTGGCTATCAAAACGGAAGATTTTATCCGCTTTATGGATAGCTCAGGGAATAGCTATGAATGGATTAAATTATATTAATCGTTTTATTTAGCGACATAGCCATTGGATGTGTTTGATGATGGCGTGTGTGCATACCGGGCAAAACTTGTCGGTGGAGAATTCCTTCATCAGGCAAGTTTGGAACGGTCGGTAGATGCCTTTGTTGGCATATCCTCCGCCTTCGAAGACTCCTACTTCATTTTTGTATTCTTCAGTCTGAGGAGTAGGGATGGGGGTGGTGGGTTTTATCAGTTTTTTCCAGTCCTTTTTATCAAAATCCTTTAATGTGGTCAAGTTCTCTTCCCAAGGTTCGATGCTTTTGGGATACATTTCACTGTAGGATACCGTGCCTACATATTCATCGCCTAATCCCATCAGTACATGACCGAATTCGTGTACATATATTTTTCCGGTGCTCGTCGGATGGTGAGCAGCACTGATACCGTAGAAGTTGTAGATACCGCCACCTCCGTATTTTTGTGTGTTGGAAAGCACATAGATATATTCGTAGGGAACATGTGCCGCAATGTCTCGAAGACCCTGGAAGTCTTCAATCATTTGGTAGCGCTCAGAGTCGAAGGTGTAGAAACTGGCATTTGCGACCGTGTTTTTCCATACGCGTTCGCCCGGAAGGGATACGCCCGAATCTTTAGATGGTGCCCATACGGCACGGACATTAAAATTGTTTGCCTGTTCTTTGTAGGGAGAGTAGCTGAAGAATTCGTTTACAAAATTCTGACATGCTTCAACAAATTTTTCTTTTTCGTTGGCTGCATATCCTTCTGGTACGAGTACCAAATCTATACGCTTGGATGGTTGACCATGGTAGGCAACTTCAAATGTTTCATATTGTGGGGTAAAAGGACGGATAAAATAGGACTCTGGGTTGATATCCTGTGTGAATTTTTTTTCGAATACTCCTTTTTTATTGCGAGAATAGATTTCTATTCGTACAGGATTTTTAGGATAGGGAAATATGACTGATTCCGGCATAGCTTTGCGGATGTGTTTGGCTTCATCGGTTGCTTGCCATTCGTTGAACAGGGTGTTGAAGCTACGTGAGTAAATCTCTTTACCGCTGGCTTTGTCTATGATTTTAAACAGTTGCATTCCGTAGCCGGTGTTATCTAACAATGTCACTTTAGAACCTCCCCAATAGGGTTCTGCTTTCAGTTCATCGAAGAAATATTCTTCGGTTTGGTAATCTCCGCAATGATAATAGTCAAAACGCATGGTGCGCTCATGAAAGTATTTTTCAAATTGAGCTTGGGTTGTTCCGCAAGCTATAACGATTGCGATAACAGTAAAAAGAATATTTTTCATGTTTATGTTAGTTTGGTTTTGATTTATCGAGTCCTGTCGTACCAAGAGTCCTTTTTTGTCAGCTTTAAGTCGCGCAACATGCTGGAACGTACATTGATTTGAAAGTTATATGACTGGTGGGTACCAAATGGTATACATGAAAAGGTCATTTCCCAACAATGTAAGTCTCGGGTGATATTAAAGCTAGTCGCAGTAATCTCTTTTTGCTGGAAGTCAAAGCCGGTTCGGAATGAGAATTTCCACTTGGGGGTCAATGAGAAATTCCCGTTGGCACTGATAATTTGTGATATGGTATTTTTGCTCAACGGTTTCGTTGCTCCTTCAGCTCTGTTAGGAGAATAATTTTTAGAATAGTTGAATGAATAATCCAGACTGATACTCCAAGGAACTTCAAAGTCCATGTATTCATCGTATCGTCCTCCTAGAATAGGGTCTTTTTCTTCTTTCTTTTTACCATTGTCAGAAGAAAACTGGATACCTGTAGATGCTGTTACACGTGTTAAACGTCCAATACCTCCGGAATATTTGTTGATACGTTGTGCGTTGGCATTGATGGCATACGGATCAAGGGTTCCGGTGAGGTTGATATTTACTTTGTTGTTGAAAATTTTTGTACGTGCAGTCAATGAGATATTGCTCCAACGCATGGAGTCGGCAAAGAAATTATAACTGCTGGCAATACGGAAACTTTCTAATATCTTGACTTTTTTGAATTCTTCTTTACCGGTTGAGTCATCGTCATTACGCACTTTCATTTCTACATTATTGTCAATGCTCAAATTTAAGGTTGCGCTCTGTTGAGAACGTTCGGAACTGGTGGGTGTGCCGTATACTTGACCTTCAAAAATGGAGTATCTTTGTTCCTGACCATTTCTGTCTAAGTATGTTTTCCAGTATTTATCAGGGTCGACTCCCCAATTGGGAGAGTAGGATATGCTTGCACTTGGGCTTAATACATGGCGGATTGCATGTACTTTTTTGTCTGGCTTGAATTGGTACATACCGTAGATTGTCGGATTATAGGACATCGATATGCTCGTCGTATAATTGTGTGCATAATGAAGACCATAAATCGTATCCATCGGAATATAGCCATAGTTGGCCATGGTTGAGTCTGTTACCCAATTTCCTTTTCGAATAGATTTGAGGTAGGCAACACCTTTGTAGTTTATTGAAGGTGAAATGGATAAGTCTTTGACTATGTTGATGCTGGTACTCAATGGAATGGAGTGCTGGAATCCATTATCCCAATCTCGTGCAAGGTGTTTGAATGATTCTCCCAACATGGATTCTTTTGTCTGAATAGAGTTTTTCATTTCAGCACTATAGGTGAAGCCAATGTTTTCATACCATTTCATTTTTCCTACCCGTTCTTTGCGGCGTAGAGGATAAATTTGTGATACCCGAAAGTTTAAGTTCGGGAATGACAATGAGATGGTAGTGTCTCGGCTGTTTTGGTTATGGTTGAAGCTGGCTGTAAGGCTGAATGGGCGATCCGGCCATTTTTTACTCCATGAAATACTGGACTGCTTACGTTGATTGGCAATGTCATCAATGTTCGTGCCGCTATTGTAGTAGTTGTTGCTGGCAGATGACATATCCACTGAAGCAGAGAATGTGGTGTAAGGATTGGCTTTAGGATCCTGGGTATGAGTCCATCGTACAGACCAGTCTTTGGATTGCGTGTAATCTGGTGTGCCTTTTTCACTTGTGTGGTTGCGGCTCATGCTAAAATTGAAATTACCGCTGAATTTGTACCGCTTGCGATAGGTGGAGCCTAAGTTTGCTGCCCATGATCCATTGGTGTAAATCGTTCCTGTCAGCGCCATATCAATGTAGTCGCTTATATACCAATAATAACCTCCGTCCCGTAAGTTGAAGCCACGCATACGCTCTTCTCCGTAAGTAGGCATCAAGATACCGGAGGTTCCTTTTTTGGTGATTGGGAAAAAGCCGAATGGAATGGCTAAAGGAAGAGGTACATCTTCTATATATAGATTGGCGAATCCAGATACGACTTTTTTGTCTTTGATAAGCTTGGCTTTACTCATTCGAATGTAAAAGTGAGGATGGTCGTGCTGGTCGCAGGTGGTGTACCAACCATTTTTTACACAATAGATAGAATCGGACATTCGTTTGGTCAGTTTACCTTGTATATACCCTTCTCCTTGTTGTGTGATAATTTCTTTGACATATGCTTTACCTGTCTTGAAATTGTATTTTAAGTCCAAGCATTCGAATTCTTGAGCACCTTCCTTGAATACAGGTTTGCCCTGCAATGTACCGGCTGTGTCGGAGACACCACTAGCATAAGCTTCGTTTGTGCCCATGTTCAGTGATATTGAGTCAGCTTTTAGTTCTGTTGTGAGATATTTGATAAATCCATTTTTATATAAAAACATCTCTTTGTTTGGTATGGAGAGTTTTATGGAGTCATCAGCTGTGTAGCTGACAATATCTTTAAACATTGGAGCTGGCACAGAGTCCTGGGCCGTTGTATCTTGTGGGGTTTTACTGGGGTGGATACTATCTGAAACAATATGTGAGGAATCAGCAATGAAAGTTGTGTCTTGAGTGATAGTCTTGACATCTTGTCTTTTTATGGTGCTGTCCTGTTGTTGTTTAACGCTTTGAGTGACTGTCTCTACTTGTTTGATAGCTACCTCTGTAATAGAGTCCTGCTGCTTCGTATCATTTGTGCTAACCCCTGTTTCATTTTGCACGACATGGGATGCCACGGAACAAGCGGCCATTGCTAAAATGACAGAAAACGTAATAAAATGGCTTATGTATGTTCTAATTTGCAATTTATTATACTATTTTTGTGATGTATAAACGCATCCCGTTTCTCGGATTCGGAGTGCAAATGTAAGAAATAAAGTTTTAAATGTAATGATAAATAGATACGGAATTACAGGAATCTTGATGATGTTTTTGGTTTTTGGTTCCATGCACATCTCCGTAGGTCAGTCTGATATAGGCAGGATCAAGTGTGTTTGTATTGATGCTGGGCATGGTGGAAAAGACCCTGGTGCAATGGGCTCGAAGGCTAAAGAAAAAAATGTTGTCTTGGCTGTGGCATTGAAACTAGGAAAGTTAATAGAGACAGCTTACCCAGATATGAAGGTGGTGTATATTAGAAATAAAGACGTGTTTGTAGAATTGCGTGATCGTACACGTATTGCTAATAAAAATAAGGCGGATTTATTTATTTCAATTCATGCTAATGCTTTGGATGTAAAAAAGAAACCAAGTAATAAGTATATTAAAGGTGTTGAAACCTTTGTCTTGGGAACTAATAGTTCTACGCATAATTTGAAAGTGGCGATGCAGGAGAATTCTGTGATTCATTATGAGGATGATTATTCTGCTAAATATGCCGGATTTGATCCGTCACGGGCAGAGTCTTATATATTATTTAATATGATTCGGAATTTGCACTTGGAAAACAGCGTTAATTTAGCAACGATGATTCAAAGTGAGTTGGTGAAAACGACAAAGCAGGTGAATCGGGAGGTGCGGCAAGCTCCTTTGTGGGTGCTGAAGGATGTTGCGATGCCTGCTGCTTTAGTGGAAATAGGATATATTACAAATCCTGATGACGAGCGTTTTATGATGTCTAATGCAGGACAAGATAAGATCGCCCGCTCAATTTTTAAGGGATTTCAGAATTATAAAAATAAGTTAGAGGCCAAAACTGTAGGTTCTTGGAAAATACAAAATGATAAAGTTGATAATAATAAAACTATTGCATCTGAAGCGGGCGTTGGTAAAGGAACTTCTGAGCGACCTTTTTATGCAATCCAAGTGGCTTCTTCTGTTGGGCGTATAAAGAATTGTGCAAGTATATGTAAAAATATAAAAGTGAGTGAATTGCATTCTAATGGGCGTTACCGTTATTATGTAAAGGCTTCTGAAAGTTTAGATGTTGTAAAGAAAAGTTTGGGGGAAGTGAAGAAGTTTGTCAAGGATTGTTTTGTAATTGCTATATATAATAACGAAATTATTTCTGTGGCTGAGGCTCGGAAGTTGGAAGGTAAATAAAAATAATGATATGATATACATTAGACGTGAAGTAAAATTGGCATTGACAGCTATTGCTGCTGTGGTTATTTTGATTTGGGGAATTAATTTCTTGAAGGCAAAAGCTTTGTTTGATAATAATAATGTCTTTTATGGAATATACGATCGGGTGGATGGATTGAAGGTATCCAGTAGTGTAATTTATCGAGGATATGGTGTTGGGCAGGTGAATTCTATTCAATTTGTAGGTGAACGTTATGATAAAGTATTGGTGCAGTTTACAGTCGGTAAGGATTTGCAGATTCCTTGCAATTCGGTTGCGGCTATTCAAAGTGCAGATTTGATGGGATCGAAAGCTATTAATATAATACCTGGCGATGATTTGAAATATGCAGAGAGTGGTGATACGTTAAGAAGTCAACTTGCGCTAGGGTTGATGGAGCAATTGAATGAGCAGTTGGAGCCTTTGAAAAAGAAAGCTGAGAATATGCTGGTTTCGTTGGATACTGTTTTGATTGCTTTGCAGGAAATCTTTAATGATGGCTCTAATGGAAATATCAGAGGATCGTTGCAAAGTGTCAGTCGGACATTAGATAATGTAGAGGAAGCATCCGGTACGTTAAATGCTTTGCTGTCTAAAGAGTCAAAACGTATTTCGCAAATATTGGAGGATGTTAATAGTGTTACGGGGAATTTGAAGAACAATAATGATAATATCGCTAAAGGTATGGATAATATTGTATCTATTAGTGATTCGTTGAGAGCTGTTAATTTGAATCATACAATTCGCTCTTTGAATAGTGTATTGGCGCAGGCTGATTCTATAATGAAGGCTGTTAACCGCGGACAAGGTACATTAGGTGGAATGGTGTATGATGATGCTCTTTATACCAATATGACTCAGCTTAGCGAGAATTTGAATAGATTGTTGGTGGAGTTTAGACAAAATCCGAAGCGTTTTATCAATTTATCTATGTTTAGCATGGGAGCCGGTAAGCCGCTAGAAATACATCATTATGGTATTGTGATAGCAGAAAGTGCTAAGCCATTGCCGTTGAATGATGATTTATATATTAAGTATCCTGATTTGAAACAAATTCGTCGTAATGGGGCTTACCTTTATTTGATTCGTACTTATAATGAATTAAAGGGTGCAGAGAAGGATTTGGAAAATGTAGGCAAGATTTTTAAGGATGCGTATATTGTTAAAGTAGATTAAAAATTATTTTAGAACCATTCTAAACAGGGATGGAGATTCAATGCAATTGTTTTACATAATTGCATTGACTGCCCGTGTCATTTACTAAAGTTTAATTTTTACCTACACCTTTGCTTTGAATGGTTTAGAGATGTTTTGGTGAAGTCTCTATACAATGAAATCTGTATTTAATAGATGCCGTATTGCAATAAAAACATGTTTGTGGTTGATGTTTAATATATTGATTTTCAGCTTGATATTTTTAATGTGTTGATTGATAGTAGGAAACCTTTTTTGTCAATAAACAAGCGTAAACGGATTTTTTTCTGAATTATTTTTTTCTGAATTTTGTACGCGAATAGATTGGGGAAAGAATTCAATAGTAAAAGAATCTGACTAATAAAGGAGACTATGGAAAGAGAGTATGTAAAGATTTGGAATGAATGTTTGTCTTTAATACAAGACAAGGTCGCTCCTGGACAGTTCAAAATATTTTTTGAGCCGGTTCGTGCATTGAAATATAAAAATGATGTACTGACTATTCAAGTGCCAACTGCTTATGTATATGAAAAGCTGGAAGGTGAGTATATTGATATTTTGAGAAATGCTTTGCGTACTGTTTTGGGTCCTCAGGCTAAATTAGAGTATTCTGTAATTGTAGTGCAAGAGCAAAAACCGCGGGTAAAACCTTTGACACGCACGATAATTTCTGCTCCATCCAATAAGCCTGCCACAAATGTGATTTATGATACAGAGCTTAAAAATCCTTTTCAGTCAGCGGCTCCTAGTCATTTGCAGATAGATTCTAATTTGAATCCATCTTATACTATGGATAGTTATATTGAAGGTCCTTGTAACCGTTTGGCGAAATCTGCCGGGTATGCGATTGCGCAACGTCCGGGTGCAACGGCTTTTAACCCTTTATTGCTTTATGGAGGATCTGGATTGGGAAAAACACATTTGGCTCAAGCTATAGGTTGGGAGGCAAAAAGAAATTTCCCTAATAAAGTGGTATTATATGTGCCAACGAATTTGTTTCAAACACAGTTTACAGAGGCTGTGCGTAGAAATGAATTGAATAATTTCTTGCATTTCTACCAGTTGATTGATGTGTTGATTTTGGATGATATCCAGGAATTGGCAGGTAAAGAAGGTACGCAGCGTACTTTTTTCCATATATTCAACCATTTGCATCAGTCTGGCAAGCAATTGATATTGACATGTGATAAATCACCTGCAGAATTAGAAGGTATGGAAGAGCGCCTGCTTTCACGTTTCCGCTGGGGATTGTCGGCAGAAATAAAGGCTCCTGATTTTGATACACGAAAGGAAATTATTGTAAATAAGGCTCTTAAGGATGGTATTGATATATCAGATGATATTATTAATTATATCTGTAAATTTGCTGATAATAACATCAGAGAGCTGGAAGGTGTGTTGATTTCTTTATTGGCACAATCAACTTTTAATAAATGCGATTTGACTTTGGATATCGCTAAGGATATTCTTGGTAAAATGGTTAAAAAGCAGACTGAAGAGCTGACCATTGATAAAATACAGCAAGTTGTATGTGACCATTATAATATTTCATTAGATCTCTTGCAGACAAAAACACGTAAACGTGAAGTTGTTCAAGCACGTCAATTAGCAATGTTTTTATGTAAGAATTTTACGAATAAGTCGCTTGCTTTTATTGGAAGCCAAATTGGAAAAAAAGATCATGCAACGGTGTTGTATGCATGTAAAGCTGTGACAGACTTGATGGAAACTGATCGTAATTTTAAAATGCAAGTAGAGGAAATTCAACGGAAATTAGTATAGTGGAAACAGATGTATACAAAACTATAGCAGCTTCTTCGGAGGGAATATATAAGGAGAAAGGTAGCCGATTTATTAGTTTGGCTTATCCGGTGGTGACTGAAGATGAAATCCGTGAAATAGTATCCCGTTTAAAAGAAAAATATTATGATGCTCGGCATCATTGCTACGCTTGGCGGCTTGGTGCCGCCAAGACGCATTTTCGGGCTAATGATGATGGTGAGCCATCTTCAACGGCAGGGAAACCTATATTGGGTCAGATTCAATCAAATGATTTGACAAATATTTTAATTGTGGTGGTTCGATATTTTGGGGGGATTAAATTAGGGGTATCTGGATTGATTAATGCTTATAGAGAAGCAGCAGCTGATGCTATTGCTAATGCTGAGATTATAGAAAAGACTGTGGATGAGCAATTAAGAATACAATTTAGCTACCTTGCGATGAATGATGTGATGAAAATTGTAAAGGAAATATCTCCGGAGGTGTTGGAGAGAAATTTTGAAATGGCATGTGAAATGTTGCTTGCTATTCGTCAAAAAGATATGCCTATATTGAAAAGCAGATTGGAGCAAGTGGATTCCTTGATTTTTCTTGATAAAAATAATTGAAAAAAACAGGCAAAAAGTTTGCAAGTAACAATATTCTCTCTATCTTTGCATCCGCAATTGAGAGAGTTGCGGTACGATTCAGTAGCTCAGCCGGTAGAGCACAACACTTTTAATGTTGGGGTCCTGGGTTCGAATCCCAGTTGGATCACGAAAGGGACTTTAGAAATAAAGTCCCTTTTTTTGTATAAATATTTGTCTCTTACCTTTAATAGGATTGCGATGGATTATAAAGTAGTAATAGAAAATATACACAACGAGTTGCAGAGTTTTTGGGGACAAGGGAAGGTGGCCGATTATATTCCGGCTTTGGCAAAGGTTAATCCTCAGCAATATGGAATTGCTCTAACAACTTTGGATGGTCAGTTTTATCAAGTGGGAGATGCTGAAGTCCGTTTCTCAATTCAGAGTATTTCTAAAGTCTTCACGATGGCAATGGTGACTCGCCATTTAGGCGATGCAATCTGGAAATATGTAGGTAGAGAGCCTTCTGGAAATCCTTTTAATTCGTTGGTCCAGTTGGAAAATGAACAGGGAATTCCTAGAAATCCTTTTATAAATGCCGGGGCTTTGGTGGTTACAGATCGCTTGATGAGTTTGTATCCACGTCCTAAAGATGCAATTTTAGAGTTTGTGAGAGGTTTATGTGGGAATGATGATATATATTTTGATAAAGATATCGCACGTTCAGAGAGAGCTACAGCAGACAGAAATATGGCATTGGCCTATTTTATGAAGAGTTTTGGTAATATTGAGCATGATGTAGACGCTTTATTGGATGTTTATTGTAATCAATGTGCCATTTCTATGAATTGCGTCGACTTATCTCGTGCATTTCTATTTTTATGTAATCACGGCTTGAATCCAGTGAATGGGGAAAGAATTTTGACTAGTAGTCAGGCGAAACGTTTAGGAGCATTAATGTTGACATGTGGATTTTATGATGAATCGGGTGATTTTGCTTTTCGTGCCGGTTTACCAGGAAAAAGTGGAGTGGGAGGAGGTATTGCAGCTTATATTCCGGACAATTTGTCAATTGCTGTGTGGAGTCCTGAATTAAATAAACATGGTAATTCTTTGATAGGGGTTGAAACGCTAGAACGTTTTACCACAGATATCGGTAATTCGATTTTTTAACTATATTATTAAAATGTATAAGGAGGCTTATAAGCCTCCTTTATTGTTTTGTGGTGTACTTTTGCTTTTGGGTTTAAAATAACGTTTTTTGTTGTGTTTATTCCGATGGTGCGAACGGCGTTCAAAAGCTTGGGGATTGTATATAGGAACTTCTCCTAATTCTGGTGGAAGTGGTATTTTGTAGATATCTTTTTCAATGAATTGTTCAATTTTATGAAATTTGCCTTGTTCTGCTTCAGAAACAAAAGTAATAGCAACTCCGTCAGCATTGGCACGTGCAGTGCGGCCAATACGGTGAATATAGTCTTCAGGATCGTGGGGTACATCAAAATTTACGACTAAGGCAATGTCATCAATGTCAATACCTCTGGCTACAATATCTGTTGCTACTAATATATTGATTTTACTGTTTTTGAAATCAAGCATAACTGCTTCGCGCTGTTCCTGTTCTAAGTCAGAATGCATGGCTGCTACACTCAGTTTGCGGCGTTTTAATGCATATGCTAAGTCTTTTACTTTTTGTTTGGATGAGGAAAAGATGATAGTCTTTTTGTTTGGATTATTTGTAAATAAATCCAATATGATTGGCATTTTTTGAGTTTCATAGCATATATAGGCTGATTGCACAATTGCTTCATTAGGCTTGGATATCGCAATATTTATTTCTGCCGGATTGTGAAGAATTTGTTTAGCTAGCTGGCGTATTTTGGGAGGTAAAGTTGCTGAAAACATGATTGTTTGCCTTTCTTGTGGCAAATGTTTGACGATTTGCATGATGTCATCAAAAAAACCCATGTCTAGCATACGATCTGCTTCATCAAGAATAAAGTATTTAACGTGTGAAAGATCAATACCGCTATTGGCAATGTGCGATAGTAACCTCCCTGGAGTGGCGATGACTACATCAGAACCCATAAGTAAGCCTTTTTTCTGTTGATCCCAGCCGGCTCCGTCTCCGCCACCATAAACGACAGTAGTAGATATTGGTAGAAAATAGGAAAAGCCTTCAAATTGCATATCAATTTGTTGTGCTAGTTCACGGGTAGGAACCATAATTACAGAACGAACCCGATTGTCAGGATTGCCTTCGCGGACAAGTCTATTGAGAAGAGGTAGGGTGTAGGCAGCTGTTTTACCCGTACCGGTTTGTGCACAGCCAATGATGTCTTTACCTTCTAACCTACATTATTCATAGTGGATTCATTTCAGGTTATCAAAACAGATATGGGGA
>CAMDJC010000051.1:0-19343 GCA_945900015.1 uncultured Odoribacter sp.
TTACAAACTTTTAAATCAAGAATCAGAAGATGTTTTCAACTGCTGATTCGCATTAATATCTTAATACGTATTACTATGACTTTTGCTGTAGCATTCTTCGTCGTATTTATTATCGGAGTATGGAAAACCCTTGAAAAAGCCGGACAACCAGGTTGGGGCGGACTTATTCCAATTTACAACCTTTACCTTCTTACACAAGTTGCCCAAAAACCGGGCTGGTGGGTTATCATGTTTTTCATTCCAATTGCCAACATTGTATTCAGCATTCTTTTATACAATGAAATTGCGAAAAGATTCGGTCAGGGTGTCGGTTTTACAATTGGCTTATTCTTCTTCCTGCAATATTTTTCATGCTGTTAGGTTTTGGGAACTACACTTACAAAGCAGAATAAGACCTTTAAATCAAATAAAAACATATATATCATCCATTCCATTTCAAAGGAAATAGGATGTTAATGGTATGACTACTTGGCGAATTCATCTGTTTTTACTACATTTGCAGCCTAAAATAAAATACACATTAAAAGATTAGAATAAATGGCAACAACAGCAGATTTCCGCAACGGATTATGTATTGTATTCAAAGACGATTTATATACAATCGTACAGTTCCAACACGTAAAACCCGGTAAAGGTCCGGCTTTCGTGAGAACCAAACTGAGAAATGTAAAAACCGGAAGAATTCTGGAAAATACTTTTACATCAGGAATTAAAATCGACACAGCACGCATCGAAAGACGTCCGTATCAGTTCCTGTACAAAGAGGGAAGCGACTATGTGATGATGCATACTGAAACTTACGAACAGATTAATATTCCTGAAGAACTGATTAACGCACCGCAGTTCTTAAAAGAGGGAGATGCAGTGGAAATGGTAGTGCATGCAGATACTGAAACTCCGCTGTATGTTGAATTAATGCCTAGTGTAGTTTTAGAAGTTACTTACACTGAACCAGGTCTGAAAGGTGATACCGCTTCTTCTACTGCATTGAAAGCAGCTGAAGTTGAAACAGGAGCCAGAGTAATGGTACCATTATTTGTTGAGACAGGAGAAAAAATCCGCGTATCAACAGCAGACGGTTCATACGTAGAGCGCGTTCGTTAATCTAACGTATTTAATTGTATAAACAAGGCTATAAGCAAAGATTGATTTCGATTTTATCGCTTGTAGCCTTTTTTGTATCTACAAGCAAACCTATTCTTCGACACCACTGACTGCCGGTTTGGGCAAAGCATTCACCACAACTTCTGCTGCATGTTGTTCTGCTTCTTTTTTAGAACTACCTTCTCCACGACCTTTTTCTTCACCTTGAATAGTCACTACACATAAAAAACGATTCTGACGTTTGCGATAAGCTTCTTCTGTTTGGAATTGCACATCCATTTTATTTTTCTGTCCCCACTCAATCAACCTGCTCTTGTAATTAGTATCAACAGCAACCAGATTTTTTATATCAAAAAAATTCGGGAAAATAAATTTTTCTATAAAACGCTTTGTATTTACAAAACCCTGATCCAAAAACATAGCGCCCACAAAGGCTTCGAATACATCCCCATAGATATGCTTGTTGTGTGAGATATCTGATTTGGCAACGACCTCTTTATCCAGACCGATATTTATAGCCAATTCATTTAATGATTCGCGACTCACAACTTTAGAGCGTACACGTGTCAGGAAACCTTCATCCTGATTCGGAAAGAATTTATATAACAACTCGGCAACAATAGCCCCCAATACTGCATCACCTAAAAATTCAAGACGTTCATAATTAAGAACGACTCCATTTGCAGTCATTTTAGATGCCGATTTATGTAAAAGAGCCAAACGATACAGCCCTTTATTGTTTGGGACAAAGCCCAGTTGAGAAATAGACAATCCATAAAACTTGCCATTTCTATGAATGTAAAGTCTTATGGATTGAATTATTTGCTTAATCACAGTCCAAGGGTTTAGTTGTATGTGATTACTTTTTTATAACGATACATGCGTTGTGTCCACCAAATCCGAATGTATTGCTCATAGCAACTTTCACCTCACGCTTCTGAGCTTCATTAACCGTCAAGTTCAATTTCGGGTCAATTTCAGGAGCCAAATTATGGAAGTTAATGGTCGGAGGAACAATATCGTTCTGTACAGCCAAAGTACATGCAATGGCTTCAATCGCACCGGCAGCACCCAATAAGTGGCCAGTCATTGATTTAGTAGAACTGATATTCAAATCATAAGCATGTTCGCCAAAAACTCTTACAATTGCAGAGGGTTCAGAAACGTCACCTAAACCGGTAGAAGTACCATGAACATTGATATAATCAATATCTTCAGGTTTCATTCCTGCATCTTCAAGAGCCAATAACATAACATCGTAAGCACCATCCGGATTCGGAGCCGTCATGTGATATGCATCGCAGTTTCCTGCACCACCAGCCAACTCTGCATAAATACGTGCGCCACGTTTTACTGCATGTTCATACTCTTCAAGAATCAAGCTTGCACCACCTTCGCCGATAACAAAACCATCACGGTCAGCATCAAACGGACGAGATGCAGTCTGCGGATCATCATTGCGCGTAGAAATTGCTTTCATAGCATTGAAACCGCCAACACCAGCAACGGTAACAGCAGCTTCAGAACCTCCAGCAACAATGACATCAGCTTTTCCTAAACGAATTAAATTCAATGCATCATAAATCGCATGTGCAGAAGATGCACAAGCAGAAACCGTTGTATAGTTAGGACCTTTCAATCCATTTTCTATAGCAATCATGGCTCCACCCATATTAGCGATCATCTTTGGAATAAAGAAAGGATTGAATCGTGGCGTTCCGTCACCCTTTGAAAAAGCATCACACTCTTCAAAGAATGTCTGCAAACCACCGATTCCAGCTCCCCATATTACTCCAATCCGCTTTTTGTCTTCCTGCTCAAGATCCAAACCAGAATCCTTTAATGCCTCTCTTGCGGCAATGATACCGAATTGAGTATAAAGGTCCATTTTACGAACTTCCTTTTTATCAAAATAGGCAGTCGGCTCATAGTTTTTCACTTCACAAGCAAGCTGTGTGCGGAATTTTGACGCATCGAAACGAGTAATAGGACCGGCGCCACTGACGCCCTTAATTAAGTTGTCCCAAAACTCAGGTACGTTATGGCCTAAAGGATTTATTGTTCCAAGACCTGTAATTACTACTCGTTTCAGATTCATACAAATCAGTATTAAATTACTTTACGTTAGCTTCTACGTAAGAGATAGCGTCACCTACAGTAACGATTTTTTCTGCCTGATCGTCCGGAATAGTAATATTGAATTCTTTTTCCAATTCCATGATCAGCTCAACGGTATCCAAAGAATCTGCACCTAAATCGTTTGTGAAGGTTGCTTCTGGTTTAACTTCTGATGCATCTACACCTAATTTCTCTTCAATAATCCGTTGTACTCTTTCAGTAATGTCAGACATAGCTTTAAATTTTAATTAGACATTCTTATTAATTTCACTCTACACACTTTGAAGTGTATAATAATCTAAATTCAAGGCACAAATGTAGAGTTTATTTTTTTACTGAAAAAATATTTTGCCAACAATTAAACTTTCACTACCTTTATAGCCTTGATATTTAAATAATTACAAAATGAAAAATATAGCAATATTCGCCTCTGGATCAGGTTCTAACGCCGAAAACATCATCTGTCATTTCGCTCAAAAACCGGAATTCTGCGTAAAAAGAATCTATTGTAACGTCCCCGATGCCTTTGTTTTGGAACGTGCCAAAAAATACGATATCCCCACGACCGTTTTTGATAGGCAAGCATTCCGCGATCCGGAAAAGATTTTGCACCAACTAGAAGAAGAGCAAACTGATTTCATTGTATTAGCCGGTTTTCTATGGTTGATTCCTGATTTTATTATAGCAGCCTATCCCAACCGGATTGTGAATATACATCCGGCTCTATTACCTTCCTATGGCGGGAAAGGAATGTACGGGCACCATGTACACGAAGCTGTCATTGCAGCCAAAGAGCAAGAGAGCGGTATCACCATTCATTTTGTCAACGAACACTATGACTCTGGTTCTATCATATTTCAAGCAAAATGTCCGATAACACCAGAAGATACTCCAGATTCTTTAGCCGAAAAAGTACATGAATTGGAATATAAATATTTCCCACAAGTGATTGAGGGAACAATCGAGGATATTCTATCGGAATAATCATATACATACACACAAACGATACATGAAATTCACACACTTCCACGTACACTCACAATATTCGATACTTGACGGAGCCGCCAGTATTCCCGGCCTGATAGATAAAGCTATAGCTGATGGGATGCCAGCCATATCGCTTACTGACCACGGCAGTATGTATGGTATCAAACTTTTTTATGACACCTGTCGAAAAAAAGGTATCAAACCGATTCTCGGATGCGAAACATACGTAGCTCGTGTATCACGATTTAACAAAACCCAGCAAATCGACCGCTCAGGAGAGCACCTTATATTATTGGCCAAAAATCTGACCGGATACAAAAATCTGGTCAAACTGGTTTCCGCTGCCCATGTGGAAGGTTTTTACTACCGTCCGCGTATCGACAAAGAACTTTTGCAACAATACCACGAAGGACTGATTGTTTCGTCAGCCTGCCTTGGCGGTGAAATCGACCAGAAAATCATGGCAGGCAATATTGAAGGAGCCGAGGCTGCAGCCAAATGGTATCAGGACCTGTTCGGTGAAGACTATTATCTGGAAGTGATGCGCCACCCTGCTGCCGATCCCAAGCAGCGCGCTGAAATATATGACCAACAGCAACTATGTATCCAGGAGAAAATTAAAATTGCCAAGAAATTAGGCATTAAGCTGTTGGCAACCAACGACGTTCACTTCCTAAACGAAGAGGATGCTGAAGCGCACGACCTGCTGATTTGTCTAAGTACAAAAAAAGACATTGATGACCCGAAGCGAATGCGCTATACCCGTCAGGAATGGTTCAAGACAACACAGGAAATGATAGACCTCTTCCCTGATTTGCCTGAAGCAATTGCCAATACTCAGGAGGTAACGGACAAAGTGGAAGAATATCAATTGGATTCTGACCCTCTGATGCCCGTTTTTCCCATTCCACCTGAACTGGGAACAGAAGAGGAATACCGCAAAAAATATTCTCCGGAAGATTTGTTTAATGAATTCACCCGCGATGAGAAAGGCAATGTGGTGATGTCCGAAGAGGATGCCCAGAAAAAAATAAAAAAACTGGGAGGGATAGACCGCCTCTACCGCATCAAACTGGAGGCTGACTACCTGAAAGAACTCACCATGAAAGGTGTCGTGAAAAGATATGGCGAAAATCCGGCACCGGAAATCATGGAGCGCATCATATTTGAATTGCATATCATGAAAACCATGGGATTTCCCGGGTATTTCCTGATTGTGCAGGATTTTATACAAGCCGCTAGGGATATGGGCGTAATTGTGGGTCCGGGACGTGGCTCAGCAGCCGGGAGTGCCGTTGCTTATTGCCTGGGGATCACTAATATCGACCCCATTAAATATGATCTGCTGTTTGAACGTTTTCTGAATCCGGACCGTATTTCATTACCTGATATCGATGTTGACTTCGATGATGCCGGACGCCAACAGGTATTGGAATGGGTGACGCAGAAATATGGAGCAGACAAGGTGTCGCACATTGTGACCTTCGGCAGCATGGCCGCCAAAATGGCCATCAAGGACGTGGCACGCGTATTGAAACTGGAGCTTTCAGAATCAAACAGACTGGCTAAAATGGTTCCTGAAGCTCCTAAGATGACGTTGAAAAAGGCATACAAGGAGAATCCGGATCTTGAAAAAGAAAAACAATCTGCCAATCCGCTTATTTCCAAGACAATTCAATTTGCAGAGACATTGGAAGGCTCGATTCGCCAGACCGGAGTACACGCCTGCGGAATCCTTATCAGCCGAGACCCGCTAACAGACCATATACCTATTATGCCTACCGAAGGAGAGAGTTTGATGACGACACAATATGACGGACATTTTGTAGAACCTATCGGTTTGATTAAAATGGACTTTTTAGGACTCCGTACATTATCTATCATCAAAACTTGTTTGGAAAACATTAAAATATCTCGCCATTTAGTATTAGATGAGAATAAGATTCCGTTAGACGATGAAGAGACCTTCAAACTTTTCTCCCGAGGAGATACCACCGGACTGTTCCAGTTTGAGTCGCCGGGTATGAAAAAACACTTACGCGCCCTGCAGCCTAACCGGTTTGAGGACCTTGTAGCCATGAATGCCCTCTATCGCCCTGGTCCTATGGAATACATTCCCTCCTTCATCCGACGTAAACACGGAGAGGAACCTATTGAATACGACCATCCCATGATGGAACCTTACTTGAAAGATACATATGGTATCACGGTCTATCAGGAACAGGTGATGTTGCAATCGCGTGCCCTCGGCAACTTCACTCGAGGTATGTCTGACACATTGCGCAAAGCAATGGGTAAAAAACAGTTTGAAATGATGGCACAGCTCAAAGACAAGTTCATGGAAGGATGTAAAAATAATCCGGAATTTGTCAAAGGTGCGCAGGAAAAAGGGAAATCGATAGAAGACCTTGTCAACAAGATATGGGGAGACTGGGAGGCATTCGCATCATACGCCTTCAACAAGTCGCACTCTGTCTGCTATGCCTATATCGCTTACCAGACCGGTTTTCTGAAAGCCCACTACCCGGCAGAATTCATGGCAGCCAACTTGAGCAACAATCTCTCGGACATCAGCAAGGTGACCATTTTCATGGACGAATGCAAACGCATGGGACTGAACGTACTTGCTCCGGATGTTAACGAATCATACAATGACTTCACCGTAAACAGTCGTGGACAGATCCGATTCGGGATGGCTGCTATCAAAGGCGTGGGAGAAGCCGCAGTAGAAAGCATTATCAAAGAACGGGAACAAAACGACCAATATAAAGACGTATACGATTTCTTTGAGCGAATCGACTATAGGACAGTCAATAAAAAGACTCTTGAAAACCTGATTACGGCCGGAGGACTGGACAGTTTCGGCTACCATCGTGCCCAATTTTTCCGACCGATAGATGCTACTACCAATGTCTTGGATACTCTTGTTAATTACGGGCAAAAAAAACAACAAGATGCCTTGAATTTGCAAACATCTCTCTTTGGTGATACCGAAGGCTTTGAAATAGCCAAACCAGCAATTCCAGATTGCGAACCCTGGCACGACTATGAAAAATCCAAAAAGGAAAAAGAATTAATCGGTATTTACCTGACTTCACACCCGTTAGATCCATACAAACTGGAAATGCAATTACTCTGCAAACCAGTTGAAGAACTAAACACAAATCTGGAAAGTTTTAAGAATAAAGAAGTTACAATTGCTGGAATCATCACAGGCAGACGCGAAGGCAAAACTAAAAACGGCAAAGATTTCGGAATCATCACCATCGAAGATTTTAGCGGAACATATGAACTGCCTTTCTTTGGTAAAGACTATGCAAACTATCATCAATATTTTATAGATGAAACAGCCATTTATGTTAAAGGCAAGGTGGGACCAAGGTGGGGCAACGAGAAAGAACTGACATTCAATATTCAAAATGTAGACTTGCTAGAAACAATCACACAAAATGCCATCAAGTCCATTATTCTACAGGTTGATATCGAAAAATTGACACTGGAAACCATCAATGAAATACACAATCTATTCATAACAGATGTTACCTCACAAGCCTACAAAGAAGCACAACAAAAAACAAGTGAAGGAAAGAAATCTTCCCAGAATCTCCCTGATGAACAGCCCAATCAAAATGAAGTGCCCTTACATTTTATGCTTTATGATACACAAGGGAATCATGTGAGGATGTTTTCTCGCACTTGTAAAATACGAAAATCCAGAGAGTTATACGAATATTTCGAAAATAATGATGCAGTAAAAATGAAAATAGAAGGACAATTTTAACGTTCTATTATCAATTCTATGTATTGAATACAATAAAATTGTTGTAACTTAGCGGAGTAAAATGAACAATTAAACTTTTAAAAGATAAAAACTATGGCTTTAGCAGTTAATGATTCTAATTTTGACGAGGTTGTACTGAATTCAGAACAGCCTGCAATGGTAGATTTTTGGGCAGAATGGTGTGGACCATGCAAAATGATGTTGCCTATTGTTGAAGAAATTTCAGCAGAATTCGAAGGTAAACTTACAGTTGCAAAAGTTGACGTAGATAGCAGTCAGGGTACTGCTGCAAAATTCGGCATCCGCAATATTCCGACAATCTTATTCTTCAAAGGAGGAAAAGTTGTTGACAAACAAGTAGGAGCTGTTCCTAAAGCTGCATTGGTTGACAAAATCAACAAACTTCTGTAAGAAGAGCAGAAACTCATAAAAAAAGCGTGTCTGTTGACACGCTTTTTTTATAACTTACTCCTCCCTAAACTCATTTTTGCATAACAGACACAGAATCCTTCAAGATTTCCTGCTTGATAGGCTTATGCATACCTACAAGCATCTGTATCAAAGAATCCCTTGTTGCTATAAATTTCGGCATATTATCCTGACTTACCGGCTTTTTCGGTTGGGATTTAATCGTCAAAGGATTGATAGGTCTACCATTTTCGTATACTCGAAAATCCAAATGAGGTCCTGTAGAAAGCCCTGTTGAGCCTACATAACCGATTACTTCCTTTTGTGCAACTGTATTACCTACTTTCAGTCCTTTAGCAAAACGAGACAAGTGCATATAAGTTGTCGTATAAACACTATTATGCTTTATCTTTACATAATTACCACCACCTTTAGCCTGATAACCTTTCGCAATTACCCTGCCACTACCAATCGCATAAACCGGAGTTCCAACAGGAGCTGCATAATCCACACCATGGTGCGCACGATAACGTTTCAATACAGGATGGTATCTGCTATTAGTAAAACGAGAAGAAATTCTGAAAAAATCCAATGGAGCCTTCAAAAAAGCACCTTCCAAACTATTCCCCTTATCATTATAATATAACACTTCACCGTCCTGCTCAAAAGGTATTGCATAATAAGTACTATCACCATGCCGAAAAGAAGCTGCAATAATATTAAAGTTCAACAAATCCTTGCCGTCTACATTCTCCTGTTCATAAATCACACGGAACTCATCCTGCTTCTGCAAACCGAAAAAATCAATTGTCCACCCAAATACATTTGATAATACCACCGCCAACTGGGGATCTGTTTCCTCTTTTTGCATAGCAACCCATAAAGAAGACTCCACTTCTCCCATCACCTCCTTTTGAATCCATTTCACTGGATTTTCACCACGCGTCACTTTATAATTACCTCGCAAATCAAAAACCACATAAGACTTCGGATTTTCTTCATATACAAAAAATTCAGTCATCGGGACACTATCTTTAGTCATAAAAACAGCATACGACTGACCACTTCGAATTTTACGAACATCAAAAACACCCTTTGCAGCTAAATTCAAATCATGAACTTGACGAATGGAAAGTCCATGCTTTTCCAATATCGTAGAAAGACTCTGATTTGCCTTCACTAAACCATAATCAACATTATAATCATCCACTGGGATACCATATTTATACACGATTTCCTGCACTTCTACGGAATCTGTTACTTCGACCTCATCCAATGGCTCAGTATCATGATTCTTCGGAATAAAAATTACAACTAACAAAACAACACCCAACAGGGATGATAATAAAATCTGCTTTTTCTTAGATAACATCATTTTTAATATTCTTTTTCCACACAATAAACCAAATCGCAGCAATACAAACACATAAACTTCCGATACAATAAGCAATACCTGGTGTCAAACGTAACCCTTCCGGCGATATACATAAGTAAGTAGAACAAACACATGTCATAAACAATGCAGGAATCAATGTCACCCAATAATATGCACCTTTTCGAGCCAAGTAAACGGTTATAGCCCAAAGCGTAAACACGGACAATGTCTGATTAGCCCAAGCAAAATAACGCCAAATCATATCAAAGCCAGCTGCATCTTTTAAACTATACAATAATAATCCAATTGCAGCCAAAAACATCGGGATACAAATATACAAACGGCGACGTATACTACGCTGCTCCATCCCCATAAAATCAGCCACAATCAACCGAGCCGAGCGGAAAGCGGTATCTCCAGAGGTAATGGGTGCAGCAATAACACCTAAAATAGCCAATACACCACCAATAGTCCCCAACCAATCTTTGGTTATTGCATCAACAATGACCGAAGCATTGGTTTCATTCATTCCATTTTCATGATAAAAATAAGTTGCTGCAGCAGCCCAAATTAAAGCGACAATTCCTTCGGTAATCATGGAACCATAAAATACCGGACGACCATATCTCTCATTTTTAAGGCAACGTGCCATCATCGGAGATTGAGTTGCATGAAACCCAGAAATTGCCCCACAAGCAATACTAACAAACATTATCGGAAAAATAGGAAGATTCGACGCATTAGGATGAGTATTGTGTACCCCTTCCCATAACTCAGGAAGTTCAGGATTATTCACATACAACATCACCAAAATCCCCACTGCCATAAACAATAAAGCCACTGCAAACAAGGGATAGATTTTACCAATAATCTTATCTACAGGTAATAAAGTCGCCAAAATATAATATACAAAAACGACAATAATCCAAAATGTTGCGTCCAATGACTCTGGAGTCAACTTCGCCAACAAACCAGCCGGTCCTGCCACAAACACGGCACCTACCAATATCATCAACAACACAGTAAATACCCGCATAATCTGCTTTGCCGTTATCCCCAAATAACGCCCAATAATTTCCGGAAGACTTTCCCCTCCATGACGAAGAGACAACATCCCTGACAAATAATCATGCACTGCTCCTGCAAAAATACTCCCCAATACAATCCACAAATAAGAGGCTGTACCAAATTTTGCTCCCATAATAGCACCAAAAATAGGTCCCAAACCAGCAATATTCAAAAATTGAATCATAAATATTTTCCAAGTAGGCATTGGAATATAATCTACACCATCTGCCTTAGTCAAGGCAGGAGTCTTACGCATCGCATCTGGCCCAAAAAGACGTTCAACGAATCGTCCATAAATGAAATAACCGGCAATCAATGCCAACAAACAAATTGTAAAAGAAAGCATAAGTCAATTAGCTAAGATTGTTCTATTTTTAATTCTATTCTTACTTCCTACGGCCTTTTTTCTCCTTCTTATCTACCCTCTTTTTTTTACCGCTTTTATCACTTTTAACGTTATACCTTAATTTTACAGCCTCTTTTATTCTCCCACCACCTACACAATCATCCTCTTGTTTTTCGGCCAACTCATAATCTAACTGACGTGCAACCAAATTTGCTTTAGCGACCCTAACTTTTACTTTATCACCCAATTGGTACGATTTATGATGATAACGCCCTACGATACAGTAATTTTTCTCATCAAATTCATATGCATCATCCTCCAATTCTGTCATTGACACCAAGCCTTCACATTTACTATCATCCAATTCCACATAAAAGCCCCACTGTGTCACACCTGAAATTGTTCCATCAAAAACTTGCCCCACTTTATCTGCCATAAATTCAACCTGCTTATATTTAATGGAGGCTCTTTCTGCATTTGCTGCCACCTGCTCCATCTCTGAAGAATGTTTACAGAACTCTTCATATTTCTCCTTATTAGCTGAACGTCCTCCCTCCAAATAACGTTGCAACAACCGATGCACCATTACATCCGGATATCGACGAATCGGAGATGTAAAATGAGTATAATAATCAAAAGCCAAACCATAATGCCCAATATTATCTGTTGAATATTCAGCCTTTGCCATCGTCCTAACAGCCAGCGTTTGAATCATACTCTGCTCAGGCTTCTCACGCACTTCAGCCATCAAGTTGTTCATCGAAGTCGTCAATGCCTTGCGACTACCCGTCTTAACACCATAGCCAAAACGTGCTACAAAACGATTAAAATCCTCCAGTTTTTCAGGTAATGGCTGTTCATGAATACGATAAACAAAAGTCTTTGCCTTCTTGCCCGCCTGTGGTCTTCCTATAAATTCAGCAACTTTCTTGTTGGCCAACAACATAAACTCCTCTATCAGCTTATTTGCTTCCTTCGAACGCTTAAAATACACTCCGGTAGGATGCCCTTTTTCATCCAAATAAAATTTCACTTCCTCCCGGTCAAAATCAATCGCTCCAGCTTTAAAACGCTCCGCCCTCATCTTTTGAGCCAGGTCATTTAACAATAGCACTTCTTTTCTGTAATCTCCTTCTCCCCCTTCAATCATTGCCTGAGCCTCCTCATATGTAAAGCGTCTATTCGAACGTATCACAGTACGCCCAAACCACTGTCCCAACACCTTAGCCTCTGCATCCATTCGAAAAACGGCAGAGAAACATAATTTATCTTCATCAGGACGCAATGAACAAACGCCATTACATAAACGTTCAGGCAACATGGGTATTGTGCGGTCAACCAAATATACCGACGTTGCTCGAGCATATGCCTCCTTATCCAATGCTCCATTTTCCTTTACATAAAAACTGACATCAGCGATATGTACGCCCACTTCATATTCTCCATTTTCCAACTCTCGCACAGAAAGTGCATCATCAAAATCCTTAGCATCCGCAGGGTCTATAGTAAAAGTAACTACACTACGAAAATCCTTTCTATCCCGTATTTCATCTTCAGGGATCGTCAAAGAAATCTTTTCCGCTAATCTTTCTATACTTGCAGGAAATTTCACTGGCAACTCATATTCTGCCATAATAGCATTCATCTCCGTATCATTGTCACCCGGACGTCCCAATACTTCAACCACCTCACCTACTGGATTTCTTTGATTATCCGGCCAACTATTAATTTTTACGACCACTTTATCGCCATCCTTTGCCCCATGCAGATTATCCATTGGTAAGAATACATCATATGGCAATTGCTTACCAGACGGCACCAAAAAAGCATAACTTGCAGAACACTGCACAATACCAACAAAAGTACCTCTGCTTCTCTCCAATATTTCAACAACCTCACCTTCCGGTCTACGATTACGGCTACGCGCATACACCAACACCTTCACCTTATCTCCGTTCAAAGCATGCTTCAAATTCGGGAATGCCACAAAAACATCTTCATCACATTCGTCTGACAAAATATAAGCAGCCCCTTTCGCTGTCAAATCCACAACTCCGACAATATATGCCCCTGCACTTTTAAACTTATACCTACCTGTCGAAATTTCATCCAATACACCCTGGCGTCCCATCTCCCGCAACACTTCCGAAATCTGACGTTTCATATCCATCTTACGCGCCTGGATATGCTGGGCCACTTCCTTATAATTAAAACTTTGGGACGGATGATTAGCCATAAATGCCGTAAGCCGCTCCCACAATTCAGCCTTACTCATCGTCGGCTCACATTTTTTCTTCTTCTTATTCATATTGATAAATTTTGACCCCTAAATATAAAAATTTTAATTGATATTTATATTACATTTGTAATTAATTAATCACAAAAAAAACGCACATGATTACTTACAAACACTTATTATGTTCATTAGGATTACTATCCTTTGCATTACTGACATTTAGTTGTACAACAAAAGCAAAAAAAGAAACGCTTACAGTAGATAAGGCAACTGTCGAAAAAGCAACCCCCTATTTCACCGGCTATCTTAACGGTCAAACAACCCCTTACACAACAGAGACTCCTATCGCTCTATCCGATATCAATAAACTTCAAGCCTCTGTATGGCAAGCTTGGGTAAATGCCAACAATTGTTTTTCCGAGCAGAAACTACCCCAGCTAGACAAACTTGCCAACGCAAAATCCGGTAGTTGGCAACTACCATCCAATCTGGAACCCAATGCCACCATGCCATTTTATTGGGGCTATAAAGGAGACTCCATCCCACAAGAAGGATACCCACTTTTCCTATACCTACATGGTTCCGGCCCTAAAGCACAAGAATGGAAAGCCGGTCTTTTCATCTGCAATGGTTTTGATGATGCCCCGTCAGCATACTTTATTCCTCAAATCCCCAATGAGGGCGAATACTATCGTTGGTGGCAAAAATCAAAACAATTTGCATGGGAACGTCTACTCAGACAAGCATTTGTAAGTGGCAAATTCAACCCCAACAGAATTTATTGTTTTGGTATTTCTGAAGGTGGTTACGGCAGCCAACGCCTGGCTTCATTTTATGCTGACTATCTGGCAGCAGCAGGTCCTATGGCCGGAGGCGAACCTCTAAAAAACGCACCGGCAGAAAACTGCCGCAACATCGCATTCTCTCTTCGCACAGGAGCCGATGATGCCGGATTCTATCGCAACAAACTCACTCAATATACAAAAGACGAGTTTGCACGTTTACAATCACTTTACCCCAATAATTACACTAACAAAATCGAACTGATTCCCGGCTACCAACACGCAATTGACTACAAGCCAACAACTCCTTGGTTAAAGCAATATGTACGTAATCCATATCCAAAATCATTCAACTGGGAAAACTTTGAAATGGATGGTTTATATCGCAAAGGCTTTTATAATCTGGCAGTCGTAGAACGTTCTAACGACAATGAAGAAAGCCGCACTTACTACGAGATGAATATAAAAGACAATAAAATCGATCTCAAAGCAGACATTGTCACCTACAAATGCATTGAAACTGATCCACATTGGGGCATACAGCTAAAATTTGAAAAAAGCTATCAACCAGCCACCAAAGGCAAAGTCATTATATACTTAAACGACCAATTAGTTGACCTTAACCGAGAAGTAATCCTCACAGTCAATGGCAAAGAAATGTTTAGAGGAATTGTAAAACCGGAATTGCGTCACCTCATCAATAGTTGCGCAACATTCTTTGATTCAGAACGTCTTTATCCGGCCGCCATTGAAGTAGAAATCAGCAAATAACAATACAAACAAAAGGCTAAAAACAAATGTTTTTAGCCTTTTATATTTTTCTCAAAGAGACTATTATTTAATCAATCCCTTGTCAAATTTCTCTTTTACTTTTACCAACATATCATCAGTCATGCTCTTTAAATCGAATTTAGGAGCCCAACCCCATTCTTCACGAGCACAAGAGTCGTCCATACTATTAGGCCAGCTATCAGCAATAGCCTGTTTTACAGGATCAATCTGATAATCCATTTTGAAATCCGGGAGGTGTTTGCGAATTTCAGCAGCAATCTGTTCCGGTTCAAAACTCATAGAAGCAATATTGAAGCTATTACGGTGTTTCAATTTTGCAGGATCAGCTTCCATCAACTGAACAACAGCATTCAAAGCATCCGGCATATACATCATATCCATATAAGTTCCCTCTTTAACATTACAAGTAAAAGAACCTTTACGGATTGCATCATAATAAATCTCAACAGCGTAATCAGTAGTTCCTCCGCCAGGTAAAGTCACATAAGAAATCAGACCCGGGAAACGAACGCTACGAGTATCCACTCCAAAACGGTTGAAATAATAATCACTCAACAGCTCACCGGTCACTTTACAAACACCATACATAGTCGTATTAGAACGCTGCAAAGTATCCTGCGGAGTTTTGTCCTTCGGAGTATCGTTACCAAATGCTCCAATTGAACTTGGAGTAAACACAACACAATTGTTATCTTTTCCGATATACAAAGCATTGGTCAATGCGCCAATGTTGATATCCCACGCTAATTTTGGGTTTTTCTCTCCTGTTGCGGACAACAAAGCCACCAAATTGAAAATAGTATCAATGCCATACTTTTTGACAACAGCTGTATAAGCCTCTCCATCTAAAGCATTCAGCTCTTCAAATGGTCCAGCTTCAGCCAAAGCACGGCATTTATCGGCACTGATATCAGCTGCCACTACATTGTTATTACCATAAATTGACCTTAAATGAGGAACCAGTTCAGAACCGATTTGACCTCCAGCACCAACGATTAATATCTTTTTCATCGCAGAGTTAAATTATAATTCGAAAACGTTGCAAAAGTAACCATTTAAACGCTTACTTAT
Source organism: uncultured Odoribacter sp. (assembly GCA_945900015.1). Classification (GTDB taxonomy): domain Bacteria; phylum Bacteroidota; class Bacteroidia; order Bacteroidales; family Marinifilaceae; genus Odoribacter. The sequence goes on from CAMDJC010000051.1 coordinate 16,069, forward strand.
TTGAAATTTGCTATAATTTTTGCGTTTTAACTAAAAAAACAATCGTTTTTATCAGATTCCGCTTCATAATACGAATCTACGCCTAAATTTTGTTGTTTATAAGCCTCCACAGCCAACTGATCACATCTCTCATTTCCAGGATTATCAGCATGGCCTTTCACCCAAACAAACTTCACATGATGCTTTCGATAAATAGCTAAAAAGCGCATCCACAAATCGGGATTCTTCTTATCCTTAAACCTTTTTTTCTCCCAACCGAACACCCAACCTTTTTCAACAGCATCTACAACATACTTGGAATCAGAAAAAATAGTAACCTCCATACCCTCAAACCGTAATGCTTCCAAACCCACAATGACAGCCAACAACTCCATCCGGTTGTTTGTTGTTTTACGAAATCCTCCGGAAATTTCCTTTCTATGCACACCGGCTAACAACAAAACACCAAAACCTCCCGGTCCTGGGTTTCCACTAGCAGCGCCATCAGTATACATTATTATATTAACGGATGCCATATCTAACTATTCATAATAATCGACAACCACCCGACTTTCGCGCACCTTCTTACAATATGCACTCACCGCCTGATGCAAAGGATTGTTTATATAAGAGGTCAATGCAGCATCATCTTCAAAGGTAGAAACAAGCACAGCATCATAAGCCGCTTCTGATTCATTTACGTTAACACCAACCTCCAATGATTGTATTTCAGGAATTTTTCCAACCAAATCTTCCAAATGCTCTTTCATCCAAAAAGCATTTTCTTTACGTGTCCGTCCTTCTGCCTCCGGCTTGAACTTCCACATGACAATATGTTTCAGCATAATTTCAAAATTTATCTGACACAAATATATAAAAAAAAATCAGCCACTGAAAGTGACTGATTTCTGAGGTCGGTAGCAGAGTCGAACTGCTTTAGACGGTTTTGCAGACCGTTGCCTAACCCTTCGGCCAACCGACCGTTCTGCTGAATTGCGTTGCAAAGATATGACAATTTTATTAACTTCCAAAACAATCTGCAAATTATTTTTCCAAAGTGACACTTGTACACTTAATCTGCCCACCCAAAGGCGGATTCATCTTAGAAATTTTTACCTTGGCATAAGTCAATTGCGGAAAAGAGGCATACAAAGCATCCAACATCCGCATTCCAACATGCTCCAACAGATGCGAACGCACCATCATTTCCTTTGCGATTACTTCATAAGCCGTCTGGTAGCTTAAAGCATCAGCAATATTATCCGACGCAGCAGGACAATCACACTCATAATGCAAGCAAGCATACACAACAAACTTATTACCGACCACCTGTTCTGCTTCAAAACAACCATGGTAAGCAAAAAACTCCATTCCTTCGATTTCTATAATTCCAGTCATAACAAGAAAAACATTAAAAATTGACTGGCACAAAGATAAAATAAAAAATGAAAGGGTCGATTTCTCGACCCTTAATCATTTACTAACTACTAACCTAAACCATACAAACTTATGAAAAACAATCTTTTTTAAAGACGGTGCAAAGGTACTGACTTTTTTAATACAAACAACAGTCAAAATGTTAATTACAATTAAATTATTACTTATCACCACTCTTTATTACACAATACATTGAAAAACACGCACATAACAATCACATCAAAACAAATTTGCTCTTACATCAATTTTTTTCTTCAAAATATTTTGCAGATTACAAAAAATGCCATACATTTGCATCCGCAATCGACAAGATAGCACGGGTTCTTAGCTCAGTTGGTTCAGAGCATCTGGTTTACACCCAGAGGGTCGGGGGTTCGAATCCCTCAGGACCCACCCTAAAAAGGAAGTCAATCACGACTTCCTTTTTTATTTTAATTAGCATTGCTCCAGAATATCCATCCGCTCCCGCACTGTCAATTAGTCCAGATTATCAGCCATTAAGAAATTTCTCAAATGCAGATGTGTAATACCATTATCATCATTACGTATAACCCCTGGAGTCATTGAAATTACATATTTTGGATAATTATCTTTTATATTACGAAGATTTCCAAATTCTCGCTCTCTGGTTTCGTCATTTGCAATGATATATGAAGCCTGAATATAGATCCGTTTAGCACCTGCTTTCTTGGTACAAACAAAATCAATTTCACCTGCTTGTAGTTGTCCGACATTGACCTTGTAACCCAAGCACATCAAATGCTGATAGATGATATTTTCAATAATCTTTTCTATATCGCCTTCACGAGTGCCTTCTGCCTGGGCGTTTCTCAGCCCATGATCCTCAAAATAAAATTTGTCATTACTCTCAAAAATGCGTTTACCATGAATGTCATACCTATTCACCTTATGAATAATATATGCATCTTCCAAATATTGTGTATAATCGATGACGGTATCAGGAGAAACAGATGTTCCTTGAGACTTCATAAACTTGGATATGCTCGAAGCTGAAATAATCTTACCTATGTTGTCTGCTATAAAACTTGTCAGTTTTTCCATGAATGGTACATTGCGGATATTGTTTCTTGAGATTACATCCTTTAATAGAACAGTGTTCAACACATCCTTTTGATACTCCATCGCATCATCCTCATTCAATCCCATCTTAACCAGTCCGGGAAGGCCACCAAACTGGATATACTTAGCCAATGCATCGTCTCCGTCTTGAAAATTATGAAACTGCAGAAATTCTTTATAGCTCAAAGACTGTACATGAATCTCTTTATATCTTCCGCCAATAATCGTACTGAGTTCCTTACTCAACATTTTGGCATTACTTCCGGTAACGATTACTTCAGCATCAGGTTCCGTTCTATAACTTCTTACGCTACGCTCAAAGTATTCAATTTCTTGTACTTCGCCAATGAGAATATAATTCATCTTGCCCGTTTGATAATGGGCATCAATATAAGCATTCAAATCCTGATAGGTCTTAATGTGATCAAAACCCTTCTTTTCCTTATCTACATAGATGACATTGTTATTCTTATCCTTCGCTTTGATATCACGAATCATCTTCAGCATATAACTTTTACCAACACGCCTCTGTCCGGTCAAAACAATAATCATGTCTTTACCAAGATATTTCTCCACTTTACTCAGATAATGCTGTCTAACTATTATTCCCATGTCGTTTATATTTGATAACATTAGCACATGTACTAATTTTATCGATTATAATCGATAAAAGCTATATATTATTTAATTTATCGAGTATAATTGAAAAATACACTTGTAGCAATGACCTTCCCTGATTTAGGTTGACACTTTTAGAGCGGATTAACTAATATTGTTTA
>CAMDJC010000052.1:0-19135 GCA_945900015.1 uncultured Odoribacter sp.
GTTGTTTGTCCGAATATTTATACCATTCATATTTTATTCTTATATCAAATAACGTGAGTCCCTTTGCTTTTTTTAATTTTTCCACATTTATCGTGTTACATATATTTCCTTGTAGTTGTTTAATTGAAACACACATATCTTCTTTTGTCATCATAGCAGCAACCAAGTCTGCCACACATGCATAGTAAGCGATATTGTTACCTTGTATTTTAATGGAGTCCAATGTCATTCCCAAACCTATTTCTAAAGGTAATGCTTTCTGATTCTGCCTAACGCCTCTTAACATTGTATTCTTTTCAAGCAATGCTTCATAAATATCACCCTTATACTTGTCAATCAAGAATCCATCCTTGATGTCTTGGCTTGACAAATCAAAAGTAAAAAAAATCTTTTCCTTTGAGGCATTATTGTAAATATTAAACTTGATTTTAATATTTCTTTTGTAATAATCTTCTTCTAATTTATATGTTCTAATCCGTTGACATAGAGTGGATATAAAACGTGCCTTAAAAAAATCATATAGAATACAATCTTCAGTGTATAACTCTCCGAACAAATCAATGTTATCTAAATCTATATTTCCGCCATACTTTTCATAAACACTTTTTATGTTATGTTTCAAGGTATCATTTATTTGAGTATTTTGCTTTGCACTTATCCAATTTTTAAAAGAGGAAGAGTGCTTGTCTATGTAACAATTATAAACAATCTGATTTTCTCTATCCGTAGGAGTATCTATAACTATACCATAAAGGCTGAATGGATAATTATACAATTCTTTTATTGTCTCAACGATACCAGCATTAATTCCTATAAACGAAAAGACAAAAGTAAAAAGTAGAAATACACGTTTCATATGTTTCCTAATTTGATTTATTCCACAATACTTGATATACATTCTTACCATCGCATCTCAGCAACATGAGCAACATGAATAAAACAATTTTGCCGATGCTTGTCCACACACCCTTGAAAGCCATGCTTCTTGCAGCAGAATACATTGTTCCGTATTCTTCCACGCTGATTTTACAGTACTGAACATATGCGATGGCTGCGTTCAACAGACAGCCTGCAATAAACAAATAAAATCCGACTTTATCGGCTTTCAAAAGCCAGTAAAAGCCAGCTATTGCTACACATACCGCACAGATGCTCACAAGCGCATATAAATCAAATCCATTGCCAGCTTTCATCATGCTAATTATGCTCATCAGCAGTCCAATACCAGAAAATGCGATATTCAACCACAAAATAGCATTAAACCATGAATTCAATCCATTACCATTTTTGAATTCCATTTTATATTCCCTAATCCGTGTCGGGTGCAACTTCAAAGTTCGTTATTTGTACGTTTATGAAAAGTTAGTCTCTGAAGTAACAATTCCGTTTCATACTATTCCACCATTTCATAATTCGTATATTCAGGCAACCATTTATCCAAAAGTTCATCAGCCTTACGCTCCATTTCTCTGGTCACATGACTTTGCACCTTGCTATAAGCTACGCTCAACGACATCACTTCGTCCAACCACCCGATAATCGGGATACGTTTTGCAGAAATCAAGTCAATGGGCAGCACCACATACGCAATGGCTGTGGCTAAAGCCACCTTATCGCTTGCAGGTGTCTTGCTGTCTAACATCACAAAATAGGTAAGCAGCACTGGTCGTGCAGCCACACGTCCTACCTTCTTGGTGTATTCACCTATATAGAACATCAAGTTCTTGAAATCTATTCCGTTCATAATATTTTTATCGATATTTCTTGATTACGATATGTCCTACACGTTCCAACTCCTTTCGGACTTCACGTTTGAAATGCATATTTTCGGGATTACGCCCTCGGTCGTTCGTGTCGGTGAAATATCCCTCCATACCATCTTCAAGCACAACGTATAGTTGTCGGTAAACCTTATCACCTATTTGATAAAGGCGTGCTTCGCCACGTTCAGCGTTGCGCATACGTCGCCATGCCTTGTCACACCACTCAATGCTATTCTCTTTGTAGTAAGAACCGCCGCTTGTGAGATCATCTATAAAGCCAAATATACTGAAAGTAATCCCATTGTTCAATTTTTACTTTGTACTTCTTTGAGCAGATTGGATATGGTCTTTCTCCCATTTACGAAACGACTCCGCTTTGCTCGTATGTTCCTTTGCTGCACTCAAGTCGCCTCTTGCTATGGCAGCTTCAGCACGCTTCTCATGCCATTCTGCATTGTGCTGGGCAGACTCAGCCCTGTCAAGATGGTACGACTTGTCATTTACAAACCCATGCAACGGCTCATGTTCTGCAACATCAGCAAAAGCCACATCTGGACGCAAGCTAACCTGACCTTGCTCTTGAGGTGTTACAGTAGAGGCATAAACATCAGTCTGATTAAAGTGGTCAAGACAATCACTGAAGGTAGGCGGTGTTCCGTTGTGTGCTTCCATATAATCATGAGCAAAAGATACTCCTGCTTCGATAGCTGCCACACGAGCAGCACCATCAGGATGTGTTTCGCTCTCAACCGTTCCACCTAATGATGCTTCCATCTTTCCTTCGTCCATACCATTCAATCCAGCACGAACTCCAGCCATATAGTCACAGCAGAGTTCTTCTTGGTGAGAGTCAAAACCAGTATTCAGTCCTTGCAGGGCACGGTGCGCCCCTTCATGCGTCATAACCAAGTCGAAGCCTTCCTTGTCCGTAATGCCCATATCAAGCATTTGTTGACGGTTGAACACAAGAATATCATCATCCTCTGTGAATTCCATACCTGTCATCACGCCAGTGGTCCAATCTTCATGGACGTCCATCGGAGCATTCATGTTGAAGAAGTCGCTTGCCTCTTGCACCGACTGTAACACCATTTCATCAGAGATGGTATCTCCCCAAGCTTTATGAAAACTGTCAAACCAACTGTCTGGCAGATGGTCATGCAGAAAATCTACACTAAAAAAATCTAATAGTCCATCCATAACTCTTCCTTTTTATGTTTTATGGATATAGATTTTCAATATGCGATATATCTATCACTTCCTTTCTTTTTGCAAGAATCTAACAAACGTCTTTCATGTTTGCATTGGATACATTGGGATAATAAGAAATATACCAGTATTAGCAACACGCAAATACAAAGTGTACCAGCTAAAACTATATAAAGATTCAAGTTGTGTGAGCAACCACAACAACATTTTTCACAACTCACAAAATAATTAATCATTCTTGTTACTTTCTAAAATTATTATACCATTAGCCTTAATATTTATTGAATTCATAGAGTTCAATAACATCACCTTATTGTCAATAACATCATGCCATAATTCACACACAGAAAGCATTTCCTTAAAGCGACACAAATCAACTTCTTTATTTTCTTCTGAGAAATTTACAACTATCATTACGACATTTGAATCATCAACATTTCCATTATTGTCCCTAAGGTAGCGGAAATACACATATACTTTCCCGTCAAGAGGAACAAAATGCATCATTTCGCCATCCGTTATAGCCTTACAGCCTTTTCTCCATTTAAGCAGTTTACATACATAAGCTTTAAAGTCTTGTTGCTCGGCTGTTAAAGATATATTCCAGGGATAGTCTTGACGCATATTGCCATCAGTATCTCCTTTTCCATCTCCAGCCATCAAAATTTCTGTGCCGTAATATATTTGTGGTATGCGAGGTATTGTAAGCAAAAGCCCAATCGCTTGTTTTAGTCCTTCCACAGACGGATGCTTAACCAACCAACGAGCTACATCATGGTTATCTATAAATGCAAGCAGATTTTGAGAGTTCTTGTAGACAAAGTCAAGAGCAAAGTGGGAATAGATTTCCCTTGCTTTATTTTTGATAGGAGTTTCAGATATACGACGTTGAAAGGCAAAATCCATAAATGTCATAGTTGATTCTGGAATAGCCTTAAGATTGTCGCTTTGCATCTTAGCCGTATATTCAGTTTCTCCAACCCAAGCCTCTGATAATATAGGGAATTGAGGATATTCGGCATACAAGCGTCTTTGCCATTCTTGCATATACTCCACTCCTGCATAAGGATAGGTATCTATGCGGAACGCATCAATGCCAGTAGTTTCAATCCACCAAATACTCATTTGTGTCATATAGTCTAACACAATATCATTAGACAGATTGAGGTCTGGCATATCCTGCGTGAACCATCCTCTAACGAAATGCTCTTTATCATATTCTGACGCATACTTATCGTAGGCACTCAATGGTGAATAATTGGTAAGTTTACATGTTCCCTCCCCAAGGTCATTAAACCAATCTTTTACAGGCGGATTCTTTACAAAAGGATGATCTATGCCACAATGATTAAAGACCATGTCCATAATCACCTTTAAACCTTTCTTATGCGCAGCATCAACAAAGTCACAGTAATCACCAATGTTACCGAAATGAGGATCAATTTCATAGAAATCAGTAATGGCATAACCATGATAACTATAGTATTTCGTACCATTTGTCACTTCTTGTTTATTCTCAAAAACAGGAGTATGCCAAATTGCAGTAAATCCCATATCAGCTATATCACCAATGTGAGCCTTCATTCCTTCTAATGTTCCACCGTGCCAACAAACAGGATTATTCTCATCGATTACATTTCTTTTAAGACAATGCTTACTATCGGTTATAGCAAACCTATCTGGCATAAGAAGATAGATTGCGTCTTTCATCGAAAGAGCTTCAAATGCCTTATTCCTTCTTGGTAAGAACTTATATTCTTCTTCTACAGTTTCGCCGTTTCTTTTAAGTTGTAATCTATAAGTTGTGTTAGATTTGGCATCACTCGTATCAACGTTTAGCACTATATAATTATTCGAAATGGTAATAATCTCATTCTTCAATTTAGGGCAGCCCATTATATCGACATGAGCATTTGTTAAATCACCGCCACAAATAACCAATTGTAATATTGGATTATTCATTTTTGCAAACCAGCACGGAGGATATATCTTCGTTATTTCCATATCAATATCATTTTAGAATTGTTACTATAGTAGCGAATAAAGTTAATACAGCCACCAAAAGAAGAAGATAATTGGTTAAAACTCCCACAATTTCATTGTATTCTTGACGAATCTCATTGATTCTCCTTGTCACGCCAAAAGAGCGAAGCATCGTATTGTCTATATGATAAAGATTCAAATCTAACTCATTCAGTATCTTCCACAACTTATAGGCTCTATATCCTAATTTAATGGGATTGAGTAGACTTTTACTTATCTTGTCAGAGATTTCGTTTGTTAGCGCATTAGTGATTAGATAGTCTATCTCTACTGTCTTTAGATACTTGGCATAAAGGTGCTTGTCTATTCCAGCAATATTACGATATTCCGTAAACGTAGGTTTCTCAATGTGATTAGGAGCATGAATAATACGTTCCCAAAAACACGCCTTCTCTTGCAGATATTGCGAATATTCCATACATGAAGAAACAATAATAGCATTTTTGGAGTTGTAATAGAGTTTATACGAATCACGTGTAGAGCGATCTCTACCCAAAGAATACCTAATATTTTCAGCATGTTCCCAGCCTTCATCACTAGTCAACATTGCGTATATGATGCTATCTCTTAGCGCCTCATCTTGTAAATTAGCTATAGGCTCTTCTACCTCCAATAGCATATAACGAGCACGACTGTCAATATCATCTTTAAGATAAGGGTATATCGCTCTTAACTTTGAAGTGACATATTCTTGGAATGTATCCACATTTTGCAGTATTCTATCTTCATAAATTGAGATGTGGCATCTTTTGTAAAAGGTGTGCTTTAAAAGAATTACATCATCAACTCTCAATTTTTCAAAATTCAAGACAACAATAGCCGTTGCTACATTGTTATCGACATTAACAGAAAAGAGCAACTGACCATTTATCTTTACACCATCATTGCCTTCTGTCAAAGGTGAATATTTCACCTCAAAAGTTGATATTGGTAGACTTACATTTTTTACAAAAAGATTATCCTCTCTTGGATGTCTATATTCATTAGCTATTACCTGTGTGGCATAACACTCAGAACCATTATCTTCCAATGTTACTCCGAGATGCATAGCCCAAAACGCCCGATAAGCCTTTAGAATGTTTTCTTTCTGTGTTCTAAAGGCAAGAATATCCATCTGATTGGTATTAGGCAATCTCTGACTACGAGTTCCTCGCCTATGGCATTGCGCAATATCTTTCCACATCTTCCGCGCACGCTTTATCTCCTGTGAGTTTTTCAACTCACAGGGGAAATAGACGTTTAAGGTGCCGTTGTATAATAACATAAAAAATGTGTTCTTTATTAAACTCTACATGAAACAGCAGAGTATCAACAAATTAAATATATGAGCAAAATTACGCTTTTGAGTCATTATAGAATGTGGCTATACAGACCATACCCTGCCACACATATGGCATCTATATTTTACCTTTTTATAGGGAAGTTGAGTACAATAACCACACTTTGGACATTTAAAATCCTTCATTTCTTGCTCACAAGACTTTCTCCTATATTTTTCTTCCATTTCCTTTCTTTCACGTTCTTCTTGTTCAAGCTTAAATTTCATTTCTAATTCTTCACGAACCTTTTTTTGATGTTCCAACCTCTGTTCTCTTTCTTTTTTATCTTTTTCTATTTGCCTGAGAAATGAATCTGTTTGCCAACGATATCTCTTTGGTTCTCCACTAATAGGCTTATCTTGAACAGAAGTATCCCGAGAAGAAACAGGGGCTTTTAAACCATTGACATTTTCAGGGTCTGCTTTCTTGCCATTGTTGCCATTCTGCTTTTGGTTATTATATAAAAACTGTATCAATTCTTTCACTGAATTAGGAGCTCCCATCTCTGATAATTCATCTATTATTTCTTTAATCTCATCATCTTCGTCATTTCTACTGGAAGAAATTAATTGTATATTAGTACATTTTATTCTTTGGTCTTCATAACAACAGACTACGTCTCCTATTTCTTTGCCTGGCTTTTTGCGAATAGTAATCTTTTGCGAAATGTATTCTCCTTCCTTTGCATCAGATGGGTTGACACAGATAGCCCTTGTTCCCCAATTTGTTTCTATCTTAACCTGATACGATTCATCAATAGATAACTTCACCTTTAGTTTAATATCAACATCAAGTTTATCATCATAAAGATTCGCGATTGGGTCTTCAATAGAGAAGCAATCCTGAAATTCTGGCTTTAGAGAAATATTTAATGTATCCCCGATGATGATAAAATACATTTCAGAGAAAAAACAAGAATCATTTAGGTTTGAGTCTATCGCATCTATTTTATCTGCTTTTTCAAATTCTCCAACTTCTCGTAAAAAGTTGGTTAAGTCCTTATATCTACCAAGGTCAACTAAGTCATAAAACACATCATCAAATGATTTTACAGACAGGAAATGATTTTCTAACATTTCGAAAGTGTTACACCTTTCATTATTTATATATAGAAGTACTTTCATATTTCACTATTTATTTTTAATTTGAAGCAAGCCTAAAATATTTTTAAGGTAAACTATATTCACTTGTGAATACCTAAAACTCAAAGCCTGATATTTATTGCCGTCCCTATTTCCTGATAACATTAACCAAAAATCAGGAACATAAATATAGTTTTTATTTGGACCTGTAATCCTATATGTATTGCTGCCAATTTCTTCTGAATTACATTTTTCCAAAAGTTCTTTTGCCATATTCTCTGTTGGTAGAACTTTAGATGTTCCATCGAAACTACTAATCCAGTTTCGTGCCCACAATACGGATAGACCCAAATCTACATATTTTTCGTTTGAATCATTTTTTTCATCGTTGACTAATAACAGCCTGAATCCTGTATTATTTTCATCATCCTCATCACCTTGAATGGGTGGCCAAGCACCATAATCATGATTTGTTGTGAAACTTCCGCCACGTTTAATTTCACGGTCTAATACACGTTCCCATACATTTCCATATATATCATATAATCCAAATTGATTAGGTGCTTTTTGGGCTACATCGTGTAGTTTATTCTCGCTATTTTTTGCAAACCAGGCACCTTGATAATCTATGATTTCTTCATTAGCTAGTTTTTCTACTGTTGTACCATTCGCTGCAAACAACCATTCTCTATCAGTAGGAAGCCTAAAGTTTTTTCCAGTTATATTATTTAGCCTTTTTATAAATTCCAAACATTCTTCGTATTTAAGCCCAATCATTGGCTTGTTACTGCCAATGAAACTATCTAAATAAGCATTGTTCCCCCATTTATAACCAATCCAATATGTCTTTCTATTAACAATATTGCATATAGACTCATCGTTTTCTCCCATTACTGCTTTCCACAATTCTTGTGTTACAGCCGTTTGACCGATATAAAAGTTCTTAACCGATTGATTATGAAGATTATTCCCATCATCAGTTTCAAACTTCTTATCTACAAGATACATCATACTGAAAGTACAATTGCCAACAGTGAATTCAACCTTGTCTTGACCTAGCAATATACCATCTTTACAATACGCTTCCTTTTCATCAACAAACAAGGCAATTTTGTTTATTGTGGAATTTGGGCGTTTGCGGAACTTAAATATCAGGTTTGCCGTACTCCCTTCATCAAAATCGTATGGATTAACAATATTTCCTTTGGTACCCCAATTAGTCCGCACAGCAAGTTCATATGATTCATTTACAGACGATAAGATTTTCAACTGCACACAGACGTTTATTCCGTTGTCGTCTTTTTCGGCTGTAACATTCTCTACTTGGAAGCACTTTTGAAACTCAGGCTTTTCTGTTGCCACTTTTTCGCCAGTAATTATGGCTGTAAGTTGCGAGAAGTACTCGCTGTCACCAAGATTATCATTTAAATTATCTACAGCTTTCGCAAGTTCAGACTCTCCTTTCTCACGCAACCAATCTGATATATCACCGGCACGACCATAGTCCAATAGTTCCATAACGATAGGACTATCGTAGTTCGCACCTATTTTGAAATACCCCTTTAATTGCTCCACAGTGGAACAATGTTCGTTGTCAATATATAATATGGTCATCTATTTATTTTGAATAAATATTCATCATTTCAATTATTCAGACATAGCAAGACGAAGTCCGATGAAATAGCTCTTCCTGTAGTAGGCTTCATAATTGCGATACCACAAACGGCATTTTGTTGTACCATCTTTCCAGGCGCCACCACGACATACTCGATAATCCCCACATTCAGGACCTGTAGGATCAATCTCTGCTATGTTTGGATAATCACGATACCAATCATAACACCATTCATAGACATTGCCGCTCATATCATAGAAGGCAAGTTCATTGGGCTGCTTGGTCGCAACATTATGTGTAACAGCACTATTATGCCATGCAACTTTTTTAATATCGTTACCGCCACTATATTGATAGCCTTTGCTATTATTTCCTCCTCGTGCAGCAAACTCCCATTCAGCCTCTGTTGGCATACGGAATCTCATATTACCAAGTTGGAAACTGAGTTTCTTATTCAATTTTCGTATAAAATCATGGCAATCTTCCCAACCAATTTGTTCCACCGGTCTGTTCTCTCCTTCGAAAAATGAAGGTTTATCCCCCGTGACTGCTTTCCATAGAGCCTGTGTCACCTGAGTCTCTCCCATATAGTAGTCTTTGGTAAGAGTTACCTGATGAGTATCTTTACCTGCTCCCATATTAAAAGTACCATGTGCAATTTTTATCATTTTGAAACAACAGTCGCCAATTGTAAATTCCACTATGTTTTGACCTAATAAAATACCATCTTTACTATATACCTCCTTTTCATCGACAAACAAGGCGATTTTGTTTATTGTGGTATTTGGGCGTTTACGGAACTTAAATTTCAGGTTTGCCGTACTCCCTTCATCAAAATCGTATGGATTAACAATATTTCCTTTGGTACCCCAATTAGTCCGCACAGCAAGTTCATATGATTCATTTACAGACGATAAGATTTTCAACTGCACACAGACGTTTATTCCGTTGTCGTCTTTTTCGGCTGTAACATTCTCTACTTGGAAGCACTTTTGAAACTCAGGCTTTTCTGTTGCCACTTTTTCGCCAGTAATTATGGCTGTAAGTTGCGAGAAGTACTCGCTGTCACCAAGATTATCATTTAAATTATCTACAGCTTTCGCAAGTTCAGACTCTCCTTTCTCACGCAACCAATCTGATATATCACCGGCACGACCATAGTCCAACAGTTCCATAACGATAGGACTGTCGTAGTTCGCACCTATTTTGAAATACCCCTTTAATTGCTCTACGCTTGAACAGTGTTCGTCATTTATATATAAAATAATCATATATTACTATTGTATAATATTTTACAACTAAACATCTATCAGTCTTATATTACAACAACAAATGCATCAAAGATACATCTTATAGATCCAAAGTGTCTATTACTGCGTAAAAGCTACATTTAAGACTGACTGCATCCACTAGTGTGATTTGTTATAATTTAAAACAATCTCAATCTTCATATTTGTATTTATATGAGGAAAGGCAAAGTCGCAACCCTAGATCTTCATGAGCGTAATTCTTTGATACTCCCATTTTTTCATTTTCTAAAGAATGTGATATGGTGTAGCCTCCTCCTCTTGTTGTAATATATTTGCTATTATCTAAGCATATAGGGTTAACTTGTTGCTCAAAATTACAATGTTTATCTATATAAGAATCCAAGCAACATTCTCCGACATTGCCGAACATATCATAAAGTCCCAATTCATTAGGTTCCTTTTTCCCCACAGCATGTGTATGCCAATCTGAATTTCTCCAGCACCATGCGACTTCGTCCAAATCATCACTTCCTGGATATTTTTTATTTTTTCCCAACTTTCCACCTCGTGCAGCATATTCCCATTCTGCTTCTGTTGGCATACGGAATTCCATGCCATTCAATTCGTTTTTCAGCATTCTATTTAACCTTGATATAAATATATGCCAATCCTTCCAACATACGCCAGTTTTAGGAAAATCACTATCCACTTTAATTCGCTCCATAACATAGTTCCATAACCCTTGTGTAACGGGAATTTCTCCTATATAATAATCATAGGTAATGCTTACGTCTTGAATGGAACCACTACCATACCATCCCATTTCAAAATCTCCAGACTTTACAAGAATCATATTAAAGTGGATATTGTCCAAGGTAAATACTTTATTATCATCAAACTCTTTTGTGTTCGCTTTGTTGATTTCAATAGCTGAGGAAGAGTTATTAAAAGTCTCCTGCCTAAGTATATTATTATTAACCATAACAAGGACCTCTTTCAAACTGGAATTGGGACGATTACGATATGTAAATTTTAGAGATAAAATTTCACCAACCACGCTATCTTTGGAATTAACATTAACAGCTCGACGTCCCCAAATTGTTTGAATGCCTAATTCAAAAGTTTCATTTACAATCATTTTAGCCTTTAAAACAACTATGATGCTTGTTTTTTCTTCAGATCTTTCAGCATGAACATCCTCAATATTAAAACAATCAGAAAAAAGAGGTTTTATGATGTCATTATGCAATTTACCAAGATTCTTTTCACCAAGAATCGCAGAAGCAAGTAGTGATACGTATTCACTATCTCCTATGGTTTGATTTATAGAATCAACATCTTTAGCAAGTTCTGTTTCACCTTGTTCCATTAGCCACTGAGCTAATTCACCTGCACGCCCATAGTCAACCAAATCCATAAACAATGGTGAATCATATTTAAATTCTTTATTAAAATATCCCCTTAATTGTTCCACACTTGAACAGTGTTCGTCATTAATATATAAGATAATCATACTTTTTCAATTTGAAGCATTAACAAAATTATAAGTGCTTTGCATATCCTTGATACGCTCTATGGATGTCTTCTCACGGAGATAATCCTCTTCTTTCTTCTTCTTACTCTTTTGATTTGCCATCACAGAAGATTTGATTGTATCAACCGCTTTCTTGAAGTCATCTTTTGATATTTTTATCTGTGAAGGAATGAAATTCTCATTGGCGGCTTTGGCTTTTTCTCTTAAGTAGTCTTGAAAACGTGTTTCAACAACCATATTTAGAACACATTCAATCTCAGAACCAGAGAATCCACCATACTCTCCCTTCATTTCCTTTACCACATCTCTACAATCACCTATTTCTGAGAAATCAAAGAGTTGATTGTTCATATCTTGCGTGTACTTTTTTATCTTTACTTCCAAAATTTGGACACGCTCGTTCTCTGAGGGAAAATCTACAAAATAGACTTCGTCAAAACGCCCCTTACGCATAAATTCTGGGCGCATTACATCATTCGCAGTGGCCACAATATATACAGGAGTCTTACGTTCTTGCATCCAAGTAAGGAAGTGTCCCATCATACGCATTACAAGCATATCATTATCACCACTTTTTCCATTGCCGCCAGCAAAAGCTTTTTCAATTTCATCTATCCAAAGCACACATGGGTGCGCCGCTTCTGCTGTTGCAAGTGCAAGTCTAAGATTGGCTTCGCTTTCTCCTACATATTTACCCATAAGTCGACTAACATCAAGTCGTAGAAGTGATACACCAAACTTATTTGCCGTAGCTTGTGCTATCATACTCTTACCACAGCCAGGCATACCGATAACCAAAATACCCTTAGGTATTGGTATATGATATTTCTCAGCATCTCCAAGATTATTGTAAATTGCACTCTTAACTTCAAGGTCTTGACGTAACTTTTGCAAGCCGCCAACATCATCAAAGCTAACATCGGTATCAACAACTTCTATGATGCCTGATTTCTTTACAATACGTTTCTTCTCCTTCAAAGCCAACCTAACGGCTTTGTCTGAAACACGATTATTATTCAGTTTCAGAACTGTTCTTAATGTTTGCTTAACCTCGTACATTTGCAGTCCTTGCAGTGTACGAACCATATCTTCAACAGCACGCCTCTGACGAGGATTATCATAGTTATTCTCTCCTATCATTGTCTTGATAAGTTCACGAATTTCCTCAGTTACAGGTGTACCAATTTCGAGCACAGTGACAAACTTCCGTATAGACAAGGGAAGAGTCTCAACACGCTCGGGCGAAACTATAATGATTGTAGTGTCATACTCGTAGGCTCCAGCCTCATATTTAGAAGCAAACGTCTGTAATAGAGACAAGAATGCTTCATTTTCCCTAAGCGTTTTACAACCTAATCCCTTAAATAAGAATAGACGTTTCGGAATGTCCTCATCAGATTGCTCATTTTTTATTTTATCATCAACTATTTTACTAATAAAATCTTTAAGCCCTTTGTATGATTTCATATCGGAGTCAACTCTCTTTGTATCAAAAGAGACAATAGCATCTTTTCCATAATCATACTCAACAATGGTTCCTTCTGACAAATCATTGTTTCTTAATAATTCAACAAGTGCTTCATCAACATACTGATCATGAAAATGGTTAATATATACGATAGGGCAGCTCTGGATACAAGTCCAGAGCTGATTTTTAAATTCTGTAAAAGAATTATGAGCCATACTTCATTTATTTTTCGTCAACATCTTTCGTTTCTGATTCTCCCACAGATTCATTCTGCTGGTCTGTAACAGTTTGCAAAGCATCTACAGTCATCACTCCTGTCAATGAACCATCGGACTCTATGTCTATGTCCTTTTCGGATTCATCTTGTGGCACCATTATTGCTTGAATGTGTTCCTCACGCTTGGATTTTAAGCGTTCAAGAGCAGCTTTTATATCATCTTTGGTTTCATCGTCTATTATTATAGGATCGCGAAAACGACGAGAAGACATAAATGCTCGTGCATTAGCAGGTTCTCTACTCAACCATTCCAAGAAGAACACAGACTGCATCCATGTCATATCCTCATCATTGTGTAGGCTTCGTATAGAAATCCCATCAACTTGAAAATCACGAATTGTAGAAATCTTTCCTTCAATTATCGCTGCTACAAGTTCTTTAAACTTTTTAGGAAGATTACGAGTTCTCCATATGTTGCGCAAACTTTCAGCCTTTGACAACCCCTCTTCTTCCTTGTAATATTTATATAGCTTTATATAATTTATTTTGTTCATAATGATTTTAATTTAATGATGTAAGACCTAATTGCTGTTCAAACCAATATGCTTCCGCTTCTATTGGTTGTTTCGTATATGCCTCATGGTTTTCTCTCGGCAATATGTAGTTTATCCAATTGTTAGCTAAATTTTCTACCCAACTATCTGTATATCCCATATTCTCACAAGATACTCCTTGCCGCAAAGCATCAATAGCTCTAAGTTGCCGCGCATGAATCATTTCATGGAAAACAGTACTTATTTGTTCTTGAAATAATTTAGGCTCTTCTGTTACAATCATAGCCAAATTTAGTTCCAGAACATTGTCTTTATGATTATAAGAACCATAAGACCTCCATAAATCTTCTTCATTATCCGGAATTTCGAACACAATTTGGGGTGGATTGTCAATACCTAATATTTGCGTAGCGACTTCAGCTATCTCCAACACTTTGTCTTTCCGTTCTTCAGGAGTAAGTTTTGTGCATGCTTCTTTAACACCAGAAGGAAATATTTCCTTAATCTTATCCTTTGTGCTTTTGACTTTTGTTTCGTATGAAGTTTTGACTTCTTGAGGTATCGGGTCTACGGGTGGCGTACCACCTTTAGTTTGCCATCTTTCAATTTTCTCTTTAATTTCATGGCATTTTTCCTTGCCCCATCTAAAGGCTTCCTCACAAGCCTCACTTGTAACTTCTACAGCCTTAACAATACCTTTAGTGATATTTATTGCTGCATTTTTTAACGATGATAAAAATTCCATTTTTCGACTTTATATTTTTGTAAGTAAAAAAGTTGCTTTACTATATCCTACTTTTGATGCCATCTCCAACATAGAGCGTGGCACATTTCGGTCCAAACCCGATTTTAGCATTAAAAGAGCCAAGCTTGTTATGAGCCCCACATGACTGTATAATCTTCCCGTTAAAATGAGAGGTCTGGTAATGCTCTTGTATAACGCTTTACAAGAATCCATATCTAAAGGATCATTTTTTAGCAAATCTTCTACATGAAGCAAATCTACTTGCACAACACTTAATGCGTGAAGAATATCAATGGCTCTTTTTGATAACACCTCATAGCCTTCTATGCCAATCTTGATTTTTGCAAGAATAAAACCATGTTCAGCGGATTTCTTATAATAAAAGTTTGCCATATCAATGTTTTCTTCTATTCCCATGGAGTATTCATACAATTCTCCTAATCTAAACATAGCCACAACATTACCCTTATCAACCTCTTGTCTAACAGTTGAATAATCCTTGATTCGAAGAATGTCATAGTTGTAATTTATAGAATCCAGTTCACGTTTTATAGACCATAATTTGCTATATGCAATCTCATCATCTAAAGTCTTTGCTAGCTCCAATAGTTTTGTTATAAAAGAAACGTCTGCCAAAGACCAAGGTACATCTTTTATCGCATCCACAATTTCAGCGTAACTTTTTGACGATAGTTTTTTACAATGTTCCAAAAAGATTTGTCTCAGTATATTTCTTTTATTATCAAGATTACAAAAAGGTTCAAGACCTATATTCAATTCTAACAAACAAGAATCATTAAATACTGGAATTTGTTCAACACTTTTATCTAATAGGGCCAAATAATAATCCTTAGTCTCTTCCACCAAATACTTCATCCCATCCGTATTAATCGTACCATTCGTAAGCAGTAATGGCAGATGCGGAGCTAAACCAGCTGATGACCAGAAGTAAGTGTCGGCCATATAGCCTATCATGCATTCGAGGTAAGGAACGAGGTCTTCAACGATTTCTTCGAGCAAACCCTCTTCGTTGTCGTAATCGTCTTGATTGGTGAATGTGCGTTGAAAGTCGGTTGGCTCTATTTCTGGAACATTAAATTTGTCGGTACTGTTAGCTCCTACGCCCCACATGTGCAGTTGGAAGACTAACTTGCCGTCATTGGGACGGAAGAAAGGGGTGATGAGTAAGGTGGGGAGATTCTTCAATTCCTCACGCATAGCCATTACCTGTACATCGGTAGGGTTCACCGCTGGTTTCCATGCCCCACTATAGAAGAGAATAGGATGGTCGGTCATAGTGCTCCAATGTTTGTCGCAATACTGTTCCAATTGTTTCTCGACAACTGGATAGACCAGTTTGTTAAACTTGTCGTGGTTGGAACGAGTGAAGATAACATGCATAGCAACATTTTCCTCTTGGTTCGCCAAGAAATTTCCGAATGCTTGATTCTTCATTACAATGGGGAGTACCTTCAGAGGCCAGTTACTTATGGTGGTCTCATAGGTTAGCTTCTCCAAAAGATGGTCAACCTCGTCCTTCAGTTCTTTAAGTCTGTCAGCATGCTTTTCATTCTCTAACTGTAGAGCCATTTCCTGTCCTTCGCGCAAGAGCCGCCACATGTGCTCCTTGTTACGGTCTTTTGCAGCACGCTCAAACTCCTCACGCTTCTGTTGAAGCGCAGCATTTTGGCGACTGCCACACCAATTGTTGTAGATTTGTAATCCAACATTGGCGAGTATCATGGTTATAGCACCTATTGCCATATCTATTTCGTTTTAAAATGTGTTTGACCTTACTTGTTCCTTTATTGCCTCGATGTCTTTCTTGTCGAATACATCCAGTAGCTGCGGTGTGTTCTGCTCATCAAGTGCTGCAAGGATGTTGTCGCTCTCTCCCTTTATGAATGCCTTTAATTCAGCATTGCCCTTTACGAGTCGTTTCATGTCAGCATGCTCTTTGTCGTTCAACAAGTTGAGCAATGTAGGCTTTACGCCTTGCGTCAGCAGCATATAAGAGTCACGAACAGCACCTGTAATAACAGATACGCTGGTATGCAGCAATTCTATCACCTCATTGCGATATTCTATACTTTTTTCTGCTTCGACAGGATTAAAGTCAATGTTGAGAAGTGGACGAATCAGAGGACGTGAAGCCTGAGGCTCCCATACAGCACCACTCAGATACATCTTGCCATCACGATATTGAGGAGAAATTACCAAGGTTGGCATTTGGCTCATCAGGAAGTGGATATTCATTATGCTGGCATTGCCTCCAGACAAATCAGGCTTCAAGCAGGCATCCTTACGGAAATCGACATTCCCGATAAGAGGAATATCATTCTTTTTGACAGTATATTCCAACTCCTTGTATATTTGGGCATCTGCAGCATTGGCATCTGTTCCGTAAGCCCGTAATGGCAACAGAGGTGCGTGCATCAGAATTACATTCAACCGTGGTGCTACGCTTGTAGCATTGTTGCGAATCTCGTGCAAGATAGTTTGAGGCAACAAGGGATCGAGTGGCCAACAATACTGCAAGTAGTATTTCAGTTCAATGGCTTGCATCTGCGCATTGAAGGACTGGCGAGACACTTCTTGTCTCTGTTCACGAGCCAGGGCTACGAGCCTACGCTTGAAGGCAATGTCTTCTTGCATGCGTTCATCGTCAGTAATGCGGCGAGCTCGTTCCATCTCTAACTGAAACTCTTGATTCCGTTCGTGCGCCTTGTCTTGCAAACGGCGGTTGTTCCATCCCAATAGTGTAGAGCTGATGGAGTTTGCCACCCAAAACATGCCGTAGCCTGGGAATCTTATGTTCTGTGATGCTATAGGTATATCCATAAGTTATGTGTCTAATATGTCGTTGAAGAATGAGCCAGACAAATCATCATTATTGTCAAAGCCATCGTTGTCAGGCATTGTCAGTGTCGAATTATCAAGTATGTCTTCTCCTATGGTTATATGTTCATCTTGGTTTATATCTGAATAAGCAGAAACGTCATCATCTGCACATGCGGCAACAAGCATATCGTCCATAGGCTCGGGTGAAAGCGAGACAAGTGTAGATGCATCGTCAAAAGAAGGTATTTCGGGCAATTCAAAATCTGCATTCATTAAGTCTGCCGGCAACTGCAAATCCGCATCCGTTAAACCGTCAAGCGTATCATCAACAACGGAATTTGCATGCAACAACTGGTGTAAAGCATCATCATGTGCAGCCAACTGCGTAAACTGCTGCATATCATTTGCTGATAGGTTGCCATCGAGGAATGCAGCAAACTCTTCTATACTCGGTAGTGATGTATGTTTAAGCATGTCTTGCCTCCTTTCTGCAAACTTGTTTGAATTGTTTCTCTGCCAAAATCCTTTTGTTATAATAATTATCCATTGACATACCGAGTGCCTCGGCAGTCTCCTTGTGCGACTTTTGCTCAAGATAGAGCAAACGGATTATGTTGCGATATCTTACGTTGGCCATCAAATCAAGCAATGTTTCTACATCTGCACGATTCATTCCACTAAAGTCTATTGGATTAGAGAGCGTTTCGTCATTTCTTCTATCACTTATCGCATCTTCGCTATCTTCCTTTTCGACAGTATGCGGTAATGGTTCATAAACAGGCATACGCTGCTTCAACTCAAATTTCTTATAACAATAGAACAAACAAACAGTCTTTATCCAACTGGCCAAAGTACTTTCGCCTCTGAAATTCTCCATTTGACATCGTCCTGTAGCCTTGCTTGGAGTTAACACAACGATATAGATCTCATCAATAAACTCCTTGTAGTCTGTGCAATCCGTATAGTAGTTGTCGTATATGGACTTGAAAAGAGGGAAGCAATGATGGTAAAAGTACTTGCGCGTAATCGTATTATCCCTTTGTATAAGAGCTTGGGCTATTTGCAAGTCTTCCGTATATATCTTTTTGATTTCCATAAGTCTAATCAATTTTTTCCAAAAATGCGCTCGGCACATATGCCGTTGCAAATGTTGCCATGTCACCGATTATAACACCCACTCTCTGTTGTCCTTGCCATCTTTTCACTCGTCCAATTACTCCCTTAAACGCGCCATCAACAACACGCACCATCTGGCCTGTCTGAAAATTAGGCACACTTGACAATAAGACGATAATGTCACTTGCTTCTGCTTCGCAGATAATTTTCAAACTTTCCATCTGATATTTGGGTACTATGAGAGGAGTCTTTATGGCTCTGCTACCGACATGCTCGTGACGATAGTAAAAACGGAGAAATGGGAGGTTTACGTTGTCGTAAACGAAAGATTTGAGTTGTTCTTCGGTACCGTAGGCGAAGAAGATGTTTGGTAAACGTG
>CAMDJC010000053.1:0-18957 GCA_945900015.1 uncultured Odoribacter sp.
ATGTTCACCTGAACATAGCAAGGTATGTTTTCAGCCGCTCAAAATATTTTGAGCAGCCACGAAAACGCCTTGCCCTTGCAGGGGGCGGGCTTACCCTCCGAAGTCGGGAAGCCTCTCAAACCGGCGGTGTCTGTGCCTCGAAGCGGCGGCTTATGCCGTCAAACCGCTAAATCCAAAGTAATATGAGTGAAAAAAGAAGAAACAAAGGCGGGAGAAATCCCAAACTCGATCCGGCGGTGTTCCGCTACACCGTCCGTTTCAGCGAGGAGGAACACAACCGTTTCCTCTCCATGTTCGAGAAGTCGGGCGTTTACGCCAAATCAGTTTTCCTGAAGGCGCACTTCTTCGGACAGCCGTTCAAGGTGCTGAAAGTGGACAAGACGCTGGTGGATTACTACACCAAACTGTCCGATTTTCATGCGCAGTTCCGCGCGATAGGTACAAATTACAACCAAGTTGTGAAGGAACTGAGGCTGCATTTTTCCGAGAAAAAGGCGATGGCGTTGCTTTACAAGCTGGAACAACAGACCGTAGAACTTGTGAAACTGAGCCGTAAAATTGTGGAACTTTCAAGAGAAATGCAGGAAAAATGGTCGCAAAAATCAGTGTAGGAAACTCGTTGTATGGCGCACTTGCCTACAACGGGGAGAAAATCAACGAGGCGAAAGGGCGGCTTCTGACAACCAACCGCATCTACAATGACGGCACGGGAACGATGGAAATCCATAGGGCGATGGAGGACTTTCTCGCTCTGATGCCCGTTCGGTCGAAGGTGGAGAAACCGGTGGTGCATATCTCACTCAATCCGCATCCCGACGATATTTTGACGGACACGGAGCTTCAGAATATCGCACGGGAGTATCTGGAGAAGATGGGCTTCGGCAACCAGCCGTATCTCGTTTTCAAGCACGAGGACATCGACCGCCACCATCTGCATATTGTGACGGTCAGGGTGGACGAGAATGGCAGGAGCATAGACACCCGGAACAATTTTTACCGGAGCAAGCAGATAACACGCGAACTGGAACGAAAGTACGGGCTACACGACGCGGAACGCAAGAACCGCCGTCTTGACACGCCGCTACACAAGGTGGACGCCTCTGCGGGCGACGTAAAGAAGCAGGCGGGAAATATCGTCAAGGCTATCAGCGGGCAGTACCGCTTCCAGACGATGGGCGAATACCGCGCACTCCTTTCCTTATATAATATGACGGTGGAGGAAGCGCATGGCAATGTGCGCGGACGTGAGTATCACGGGCTGGTCTATTCCGTCACGGACGACAAGGGCAACAAGGTCGGCAATCCGTTCAAGTCCTCGCTGTTCGGGAAGTCTGTGGGCTACGAAGCCGTGCAGAAGAAGTTTGCCCGTTCCAAGCAGGAGATTAAGGACAGGAAACTTGCCGACATGACGAAACGCACCGTCCTTTCCGTACTGGAAGGCACGTATGACAAGGAGAAGTTTGTAGCCACCCTCAAAGGAAAGGGCATCGACACCGTACTGCGCTACACGGAGGAAGGGCGCATCTATGGAGCCACATTCATCGACCACCGCACGGGCTGCGTGTTGAACGGCTCACGCATGGGCAAGGAACTTTCCGCCAACGCCTTGCAGGAACACTTCACGCTGCCTTATGCCGGACAGCCGCCGATTCCGATCTCCGTTCCGGTGGAGGAACCGGAGAACAGGCAAGGATATTCCGGAGGGGAATACGAAAGCCATTCCAGTGGCATGAACCTGTTTGCCCCCGAAGGTTCGGCAGTGGACGCTGAAGAGGAAGCCTTCATCCGGGCGATGCAGCGCAAGAAGAAAAAGAAGAAGCGCAAGGGCTTGGGGACGTAATCAGGAGTATCAACAATCAAAAAAATCAATGTATGTCACAGCAAGAAGACGATTTGAGGGCATTGGCGAAAATCATGGATTTTCTGCGTGCCGTGAGTATTATTTTAGTGGTCATGAACGTGTATTGGTTCTGCTATGAAGCCATCCGGCTTTGGGGTGTGGACATCGGCGTGGTGGACAGAATACTGATGAACTTCAACCGCACGGCGGGGCTGTTCCGTTCCATCCTGTACACTAAACTGTTTGCCGTTCTCCTGCTTGCCCTGTCCTGTCTGGGGACAAAGGGCGTGAAGGGTGAGAAAATCACTTGGGGACGAATTTGGACGGCTCTTGCCGTTGGCTTCGTGCTGTTCTTCCTCAACTGGTGGATACTGGCATTGCCGCTGCCGATAGAGGCGGTGACGGGACTGTATATCCTGACCGTTGGCGCAGGCTATGTCTGCCTGCTGATGGGCGGTCTGTGGATGAGCCGCCTGTTGAAGCACAATCTCATGGACGATGTGTTTAACAACGAGAATGAGAGCTTCATGCAGGAAACACGGCTCATAGAAAGTGAGTATTCGGTCAATCTGCCGACACGGTTTTACTACAAAAAGCGTTGGAATAACGGCTGGATCAATGTCGTGAATCCCTTTAGGGCTTCCATTGTATTGGGTACGCCGGGCAGCGGCAAATCCTACGCAGTGGTAAATAATTTCATCAAGCAGCAGATTGAAAAGGGCTTCTCGATGTATGTGTACGACTTCAAATTCAGTGACTTGTCCACGATAGCCTACAATCATCTGCTGAACCACCCGGAGGGCTACAAGGTGAAACCGAAGTTCTATGTGATAAACTTCGACGACCCGAGACGCTCACACCGTTGCAATCCCATCCACCCGGATTTCATGGAGGACATTACGGACGCTTACGAGAGTGCGTACACCATTATGCTCAACTTAAATAAAAGTTGGGTGCAAAAGCAGGGCGACTTTTTTGTGGAATCGCCCATCATCCTCTTCGCGGCTATCATCTGGTATCTCAAAATTTTCCGGAATGGCAAGTATTGCACGTTCCCCCATGCCATTGAGTTTTTGAACCGCCGCTATGAGGATATTTTCCCGATTCTGACCTCTTACCCGGAACTGGAAAACTACCTTTCTCCGTTCATGGACGCATGGCTCGGAGGTGCTGCGGAGCAGTTGATGGGACAGATTGCGTCGGCTAAGATTCCGCTCTCGCGCATGATTTCCCCGCAACTCTATTGGGTAATGTCGGACAGCGAGTTTACGCTGGACATAAACAATCCCGAAGAGCCGAAAATCCTGTGCGTGGGTAACAATCCCGACCGTCAGAATATTTACGGTGCGGCTCTCGGTCTGTATAACTCCCGTATCGTAAAGCTCATCAACAAGAAGGGGATGCTGAAGTCGTCGGTTATTATAGATGAACTACCGACGATATATTTCAAGGGGCTGGACAACCTTATCGCCACCGCACGAAGCAACAAGGTTGCCGTGTGTCTGGGCTTTCAGGATTTCAGCCAGTTGGTACGCGACTATGGCGATAAGGAAGCCAAAGTCGTGATGAACACCGTCGGCAATATCTTCTCCGGGCAGGTGGTAGGCGAAACTGCCAAGACGCTATCCGAACGCTTCGGAAAGGTCTTGCAGAAACGGCAGTCCATATCCATCAACCGGCAGGATGTTTCCACCTCCATCAATACGCAGATGGACGCGCTTATCCCGCCAAGCAAGATTTCCGGCTTGACGCAGGGTATGTTTGTCGGTTCTGTGTCCGATAACTTCAACGAGCGTATCGAACAGAAGATTTTTCACTGCGAGATTGTCGTGGATGCAGAGAAGGTGAAACGCGAGGAAAAAGCCTACAAGAAGATACCCGTCATTACCGACTTCACGGACGAAAACGGTAACGACCGCATGAAGGAAACGGTGCAGGAGAATTACAGGCGAATCAAGGAGGAAGTCAAGCAGATTGTTCAGGAGGAACTGGAACGGATTGCCAACGACGAAAATCTGAAACATCTGTTACAGCTGAAATAACATAGCTGACGGGGTACAATGACAACGGGCGGAGCAAAGTGTCAAACTTGTTCCGCCCAATATTAAGTAGATTATTACCAAGTCGCTAAATATAAAGCAAAAACAGATGATGCGATATTGTTTGTCAGCAACTGTTTTTGCTTAGAACAATTTATTTCTCCAACAATCAATATCGTCTGATGGAACGGCTATCCATAACAATTTCTTAGGTCGTGTACATGCAACATACACAATGCGGAGTTCTTCATTATTGTCAACAGAATACTTTGCAGGATTATTCAAAATCGTTGTATAGTTCGTGTGGACAGCTTTTTTAGACAGAAATACTAAAATAGCCTCTAATGTCATACCTTTTACCGAATGAATTGTTTTCAGGTAAGGTCGTTCTTGCCGAAATTGATGATTTACTGTTCTAAAAAGGGATTCAATACGGACATTAGCCTTTCCCAAATCAACAGTTAGATTTATGCCCATTTGTTGAAGTTTCGTAATCCAATTAGACAGTGTATCATTCGTTGAAGGTAATTTTTGAATAAAATCAAACATCTCTGCTCTATGTCTTCTAAACCCTACTTCCGCTATTTCTCTTCGCATAGTACTTGAGGAAACATACCGAACTCGCTTTGTGATTTTATAGCAGCCTTTTTCTATAAGAGATAGTCCGTCAGTATATTTCCCATGATCAATCAAATATTTTCCATATACAATATCTCTAACGCCGTAATGCCCGTTTATCCACGGACTATTCTGTCTTGATGAATTATCATTGTTTACTAATCCAAAGTTTGTCTCGCCAAACTTTTGTCCTCGAAATACAACTGCATATTCAGATTCATCCAATCCCATCTCATTGCATTTTTCGATGAAATGATTCGTAATTTGATTGACTGATTCTGGAGTGTCGAGATGACCTTTAATACATGGCTCGTCTGTGTAATCTTTGTCGCTTGCTATTGAACACATTTCATTTCCAGAGAAATGATTAGCTAATTGACATATTTTTTCGGAGCTACGTCTATTTTCCGACAGATCTAATGAATGCCAATCTGGACTATTGTATTTCTCCATAAATAAATGTGGATTGGCAGTATTCCATTCAAAAATAGCTTGGTCAGGATCCCCAATCAACATAATAGATTCTGCTCCGCACTGAGATAATTTATCAATTATAGCCATTTGCAACTCTGTTGTGTCTTGAGCTTCATCAATTATTAAAATCGGGAATCGACGAACAATATTTTGTGCTATTGAAGGATATTTATCTAATATTCTGAATGTAAAATATATTGCATCTGCCTGATTGACCTTGCCTGCATTGAAATGTTTCCATTTCATTTCTTTCAATTCAGATATAACCTTTTTGGGTGAACCATCTTTCTTATTGGGATTATCCCAATCTGCTTTTCCGAAATGATATGCCTGATATGGGGCCAATCGCAATAATTGATCATTAAGCCCAAACGATATGAGATCGAAATAGTAGTTGGCATCACGAGATGTAATTATTCGTTCACCGAGCTTACCTCTAATATATCTTGTTTGGGTCGGATCATAATCGAACCATTTGTTAAACGTGGTTCCTACTATTTCAGGACGATAATTGCATCCCATGACTAAATGAGCATAAGGCAAAAATATGTACGTATTTATAAAACTATCAATCGTCCCTATAAATGAAGGATAATCTATATTTCGACAACCGAATGTCTCTTTAAGTTCTTTTTGTATAACCTCACATGCGGTGTTGGTAAAAGATATGGCTGCAATTCCTTGATGTCTCGATAGATTATTCTCTTGTAAAAGTTTTGCCATACGCGCAGCCACAGAGAAAGTCTTTCCACTTCCCGGACAAGCTTTCACGACAATTCTCGGCTCGTTACAATCAACAACAGCTTGTTGTTGTGCTGATAATTGAATATCCATACTTTTATTCTGAGGGTGCTACAAACAAAATAGCATCCTTTATATAATCAGGTACATCGAACGCTACTTCAGTTTCTAATCTATCACAGAGTTGTAAGGCAAATTCCGCTTTATCCTTATTAGATTTGAGTTTTTTCATTAAAGTAGAGGCATTAAAATCACCTCTTAAATCATTTGTTTGAGCGTGCATTTTTCGATATACATCTCGCATTATACTCTTGTTGTGTTCCGATTGCTCAAACAAGTCATATTCAAGGGTATGTGGAGCCAAACATACTTTCAGGTTTTGTCCCTCTAAATCTTTAGCTTTTTGCGCTCTGTCGGATTTGTCTTTATCTTCTTCGGGATCGCTGTCTGTAATAATCGCACATTTTGACAAAAGTCGCTTGCTCTCATCATCATTGTTGAATAATAACCCAAAATGATTGAATGCGACCCCTCCAATATTAACTAATTCGATTCCACTTTTACACAAGTCTATTTTCTCAGAGAGAAATTTTTTAGCAAGAATTGGTATAATAATCGCTTCTGCGACACCTTCTACCAATAATACACCGTTAGCAAAAAATAACTGTGCTTTTGTTGTATCTAAAAACTTTCGCAGATGCCGTTTGCTCTCAGCCGGATAATCACTTTCCGTTAATTTACCAAATGAAAATGATTGTACGATGTTTTGTTTTCGTTGTAAAACCGAAATATTATTAACATCCGATTTCGCCGTAATCGTCGGAGAGTGCGATGTTACAAATACTTGAAGTCCTTTGCTTTGTAGTTCATTCAGATATTCAAAAAACGTATTCTGATATTGTGGATGCAAATGTGCTTCGGGTTCTTCTACCAGCAATGCATTATAGATTTCCAGCGCATTATCTTCGCATCTATTGATAAGGTCACCTAACACCACAGACGTAAAAATAAGATTATTTTCGCCCAATCCATTTTGATACAATTCAAAATATTTTTGTTCTTGACCATCCTCGATCGTTTTGTACACCGGACATTTTAATTCGACACCTCGTACCACATCGGAAAATTTCCGCCCAACATAACGCATTTCTATATTAGGATGTTTGCGAGTTATTCCCGTCCCTTCAAGATGGGCGTTGACCTTACTTTTTCCTGTTGTTAGAATATGTTTCCAATCCGAAGCGTCATCTTCAAAAACATGGTACAAGTTTTTAGCGAGCAAATCTTTTCTTTCTTCATTTAACTCAATCTCTTCCTCTCCTTTATTGTATTTTGTAAGTTGATTAAATAATTGAGATGTCTTATTGTCGTAAGAATAAGGACGTAGACAGCTTACAGCATCTCTTAGTGGACTTAAATATGTATAAAAGATTTCTTGCAAAGATTCGTAAGGAACCTGCTGTCCTTCATTATCTCCACCCCATATCATCCGTTTGAAATATTTTTTCTTCCCATTATTTTCTTGGATGAATTTCAAATGTAATTGTATTGTTTGCTTGGCTGGATCTTCTTTATCTTGCGATATGAAATCATAGAAACATTCTCTTTCAATCAGAGCATCTCCAAATTCAAATGTCAAGTCAAATTGTATTGTCGTATTGTTTTCAGTTGGAACTGTGGAATTGACGTGCAAATCGCTTTCTTGAATATAGATATAATTGTCTGGTTTTCCACATCCGAGACATATGCGCAGAGCATCTATAATTGCAGTCTTACCTGAATTATTTTCTCCTATCAGAATATTTATTCCATTCTTGAAATAGAGAGTAATATCATCAAATACTCTAAACTGTCTGATATGCAAACTACTCAAATACATGTTTCTATATTTTTTTGTTTTTATACAAACTCCAAATAATTCTCCCTGTTTACAACATGGAACTCGGCATGGGGATATGCTTCTTGAAACACTTTCGGAGCATTGGGCATCTTGTTTCCCCATTTGAACTCCAAAGCCGTCAAACTGTCTGCACACTCTTCGATCAAGTCTATTTCTTGCTTATCGTAAGTGCGCCAGAAATAGAACTCCTTATGCAGTCCTTCGTTGAAATTCGCCTTACGACGCTCTCCGATGATGTAGTTCTCCCACAATGCACCGACGTCCTGTCGAATGGCCAATGGTGAAAAAGCACCTATAATCGCATTTCGAATGCCATTATCGTAGAAATACCACTTTCCGGCTTTTGTCACCTCCTTGCGAAGGTTACGCGAGTAAGCCCCAAGACGATATATAACGAATACTTTTTCCAAGAGGTCAAGATATTTTTCAACCGTCGTTTTGCTCATACCGAGCTGTTTACCTAACTCATCGTAAGAAACTTCGCTGCCCAACTGAAAAGCTATCAATCGTAGCAAATCGCGCATCTTACTCGAATTTTTTAGGCCGTCAATTGCTAAGATATCTTTAAGCAGGTATGCACCAACAATATCGCGTAGGTAGTCTGTTTTTCGTTCATAGTTCTCCATCATTACTACTTCAGGATATGAACCGTAAATTAAACGGGCTTCGAGATTCTGACGAGTTTCAAATGGGGTTTCTATTTGCGCTATTTCCCGTTGCGAAAAAGGGGTAAGTAGAAATTGCGTACTGCGACCAACCAACGGTTCACCAGTCTTATTCAGTAAATCGAATGACGATGAGCCACTTGCCAAGACACTTATTCCCGGTATTTCATCAACTATCAACTTCAGAATACTACCGATTTGTGGTATGTTCTGTGCCTCATCAATAGCCAGCAAATCAATACCATCCAATAAATGCCGATAATTGGCTATTGAGCGATTCTCCAATAGTGCTAATGTGTCGTAGTCTTCGCCGTTGAGCATCATCGTCCTACCTGAATAGTTGTCCACAATTTTACGCATCATTACCGTTTTACCAACACGGCGAGCACCAAAAATCAATACTGCTTTATTAGGCGCGATTCGTGCTGTAATCTTCTCTTGAAGTATTCTATTTACTGTCTCCATACCTTGATAAATTATAGTGCAAAGATAATCATATTTTTTTTAATTGGCGAATTTTATATAAAAAACAGACTATGAAATGGCGATTTTTACAACTCCAATCTTAAAGCGCTTCTTTCACCGTTCGTAGTAATTATTAATTTTGATAGCACGAATGGTTCTATTATTTACCAGACATAATACTTTACAATATATCATTAGCAGGTTGAAAGGTTTCATATCGAACTAATTAGCATGTAATCAAATGTAAACGAAAAAGACAGGAATGCTCCATCCTGTCTTTTCGTATATGTATACTTGCTATCTTCTCATGCGCTCCATCTCTTCGTCACGGAGCATCTTCTCGTTCAGTTTTTCCTGCATTTTGTCAAGGAAATAGGTGCGACTCTCGTTCTTCCGGCGTTTGATGTCGATGTAGAAACGGTAGCAGTCCTTTGATTCCACACCGAATATCTTGTACAGAAGTGGGGCAAGCTGTTTGAGCGGCATATTGCCGTTGTTGATACAGCCCATCTCGTTGATGCCGTATATCAGCTCCACGAGGTCGATGGCGTTGCCTGTCCATTGCAAGGGTGAGGCGGTATTATCGTTTGTGTTGTCGGTGGATGTTTGGATAGGGATTAGTGGCGGCACTTGGGGAGCGGCAAGAAACTTCTGCATCTTCCTTACGAAAGAGAGAGCCTTGCTGACATAGTTGGCTATTTCCTTCTTTTCTTCGGGAAGGTTATGCACGGGATGATGCTGTAACTCGATTTCGATGTAAGCCAATGCGATGATGGTCCGGTTCGTGTCCGGGCTGCCGATACACAGTTCAATCACTTGGGTGGCGAAAGCCGTGTATGCTTTTTCCATATTGCAGTCCCCGGCTTCGTTTATCCGGCGGAAGAAATCGGTTTCCGCCAATAAAAAATAATTCATGTCCTGTCAATTTTGAAATTTTACACTCTGTTTTCGGTATGCGCACATGAATAGTATTGGCAAAAATCGCGACCAAAAAGCAAAAAATCCGGCACGGTCTTTACAACGTACTGGATTTCAGCGCAATAATAATTGATATTTTTTATCCGGCATGAATTATGGCTGTCTTAAAATGTTCTTTTTCAGAACATTGCTTTATTAAACGGATTATAAAAGTGTTCTTCTATGGAACATCCCGGCTATTTCATGGTTTCCATGCGTGTGTAGATGCTCCGGTACACACCGTTGGAATAACTCTTTTGTGAGGAGAGTGTCCAGCGTGCTTCGGGCAGTGCCGACTTGAAAAAATGCCGTCCCGTTCCCGATATGAAAGGCACGGTATATAGGATAATCTCATCCACCACCCGCATACGCAACAGCCCGTTGATATAGTCCGAATTATCGGGAGTGGCTTCTGCGAGATAGCAGATGTTTGTATTGTCTTTCCGCCATTCGTCCAACATGGAGATGGAGTAGTCCGGCGTGACATGGTAAAGCGCGTTTTCCCTTATTTTGTCAATATCGCAGCGGTCAAGGCGTAAATCCTCATACGCTTTGCCATATAATTCTGAAGAATGACACCCGTCCATCGTGAGGACGGCAAGAATCTGAACTTTACCCATAGTCTTTTTCCTTTCGTTGGGCAAGGTGCAAAAAAGTAGCGTGCAATCCACACTACTTTCAAGCGACGGCTCTGGTAAAGCCTTTTACGGAGAGTACGTGAATGCACGCTATGCGTAGGCATAGCATAAGCATCACGCAATCGTCTCCGTAGTGTCAATTTACCAGATTTTCGCTCGAAACGCCTTGCGGTCTTATGTTATATATCGGCGGCGAAAGGCTCTCCTATCGCCGTTTACCTTCAAATGTTCATGCAAAGATAGCTAAATTCAGTGAATTACCGGCTATGATTGCCTGAATTTGTATTTCAACCCATACTCTTCCAACTTGCTGTACAGCGTTGTACGTCCTATTCCGAGCAGTTCGGCGGCAACCTTGCGGTTCCCGTTCGCTTGCTTTAACGCACGCAAAATCCGTTCCTTATCTTCCGCGTCGTTACGCAGGGCGAAGCTGACGGGTGAAGTCGGTTTCGTCACGGCAAGTTCCAGATGTTCTTTCGTGACAAGTCCGGTCTGCGCCTGTAACACCGCACCCATGATTTTCTGTCGAAGCTCACGGACATTGCCCGGCCAAACATGGGTCAACAATGTTTTACGGGCTTCCCCGTCAAATCCGATAACGTCGCATTCCAGTTCTTTGTTCGCTGCCTCACGGAAAAATTCCGCCAGTGGCATGATATCCTCCTGACAGTCGCGCAACGGCGGGACGGTTATCTCGAAGTCGTGCAGACGATATAACAGGTCTTGCCGGAATCGCTTTTCGTTCACAGCCGCCTCCAGATCTTCGTTGGTGGCGGCGATGATGCGGACATTGAAACTTTTATCCGTCTTATCACCTATCGGGCGGTATCTCCGTTCCTGTATAGCTCGGAGTAACATCTGTTGGGTTTCCGGTGCGAGATTACCAACCTCGTCTAAAAATAGTGTGCCACCTTCCGCCTCGTGAAAATAACCTTTCTTGGCACTGTCAGCACCTGTGAACGCTCCTTTGACGTGTCCGAAGAAAGCCGATGGCGCAAGCTCTTTGGAGAGTGAACCGCAGTCCACCGCAACGAACGGTTTTCCTGCCCGTTTGCTTTTGTCATGCAGTTGGTGTGCGATATGCTCCTTACCAGTCCCGTTCTCTCCGAATATCAGCACGCTCATGTCAGTAGGAGCCACCAGCCTTATTCGTTTCATGATGGCTTGAAATGCCGAGCCGTCACGAGAGAACA
Organism: uncultured Odoribacter sp.; assembly: GCA_945900015.1. GTDB lineage: Bacteria > Bacteroidota > Bacteroidia > Bacteroidales > Marinifilaceae > Odoribacter. The sequence continues at coordinate 11,531 of CAMDJC010000053.1, forward strand.
CAGGCATACGGTTTCTTCCGATACTCCGTTCTTTTAATATGGTACGGAGCAGAGGGACGAGTTTATCCTCTACAAGTTGCTTAGGTATGTAGTCCAGCGAACCGAGTTTAATACTTTCGACTGCCGTATGCACTTCGGCGTAGTCGGTCATGATAATGAACGGCTGCCTCATGCCTTCTTTGCGCATCCAGCGCAACAAGTCGATACCATCGCCTTCAGGAAGACGCAGGTCTGAAACTATGATGTCGTTTTCTGTCGCTTGTTGCAGCAGTTTCTTTGCTGTTGAGAGACGGAAAGCCTGCACGGTACGGAATCCCTCCCGTGCCAGTAGGTTACAGACAAACTCGCAATATACGATATTGTCCTCCACCACGATGATTTTTATCTTATCGTTCATTATCGTATTTTCTCCTTTCTTCTTTTGCCAGTCGGATGATTTCTGAACCTTTATCCAGTACGGCAGTCACGGCATTGTGTAATGCCTCATTATCGGGAACGTCACTTCCATGAAGCAGTTTATAAAGTTCCCTTAATGGTTGGTCGGCACGGAGTATCTCCCACGAACTTCGCAGGTGGTGTGTAAGGGCATCCAGTTCTTGAGAGTCTTTCCGCTGTTCTGCATCTTTGACCGCCTGCATTTCTTTTTCGGTTTCCGTTATCAGCTTCTCCAGCATGACTGATTCATTGCCATAGGACAGCAGGGTGGAAAAATTCGGTTTTTCGTCCCATGTGCCTTTCAGAGCGCATTTGTCTGAAACCTCCAACAGTTCCGATATGGAGAAGGGTTTGAATAGGCATCCGGCGAATCCACGTTCGATAAGTTCTTCCTTGCTGCAACTGCCCGAAGCGGTTGTTACCACTACCGGGATAGCCCTTGAGTTGCCCACATTGGAGGTGCGCAGAAGCTCCAGCAACTCGAAGCCGTTTATTTCCGGCATATTCAGGTCAGTAAGCAGAAGGGCGTATTCCTTTTTCCGTATCAACTCCATCAGCTTCGCCACATCGGTGCTGGTGTCACAATGGATACCCTCCTGACTGAACATTTCTTTCAGCATAAGGAGCAACACCTCGTCATTGTCAATGGCAATAACATCGTAATGCCTTTCTTCGTGACGAACATGGTTTTTAACCGTTTGTTCTGGCAGTTCTTCGGCTGGATGTGCGGGTATTTCCACCGTGAAACGGCTTCCCTTGCCTTTTTCGCTTTCCAGCCGGATAGCGCCGTCAAGCATCGCCACAATACGCTGTACGATTGACAATCCTAATCCGAAGCCGTCTTTTGTGGCTGCGTTTGACAGTCGTTCAAACGCGCCAAATACCCGTCGTTGTTCATCTTCGGTCATGCCTGTTCCCGTATCTTCAACGACAAGTTTCAACATACCGTTATCATAATCCATTGTCAGGGATACACTGCCGCTATCAGTGAATTTCATAGCGTTTGACAGCAGATTGTTCCCGATTTGCAGAATACGATCCTTATCGGTCAGGACAACCGCATCCGTTTGGCTCTCTATGGTCAAAGTCAGTCCTTTGTTCATGGCGATAGGCATAAACTCCATTTCAAGAATATGCGTAATTGCTGAAATCCTGCATGGGGATATATTGGGTAGCTCTTTACCGTTGTCCAGACGGAAGAAGTCAAGTAGCGTGTTAAGCATCCTACGCATCCGATCGGAGGATTGCTGTATATTTTGAATGTATATCCCTATTTTATCGGTGTCGCGTTCTTTGTCCATCAGCCCAGCATATCCGGTTATCGCCGTCAGCGGTGTACGCAACTCGTGGGTGATGGTATGCACAGCTTTTTTGCGGGAGATAATCAGTACATTGTTTTGTTCCACAGATTGTTTCAGTTGTCCAATTAAGTCTGTCGTTTCTTTTTTATATCGTTTGATACGATTGGCATTCCGATGGATAATGATATATGAAATTACCAAAAGCAGAAGGACAAATCCTGTCAGACCACTTATCTGCATAAATGATTGCTCACGCATGACAACTATTTCTGTTTCACGTTTTTGTAGGTCGTCCTGTACTTTCTCATCCATCTGGCGGATTAGGGCTTGTAGTTGGCGGTTAAGTTCCGCGTTACGGGCGGCAAGGCTATCGGCGTGTTCCGACAGACGGCGGCTTTGCGCCTGTTGTTCAGCTATCATGTCCCGGTTGAGAGAGCGAAGCATCATGGTTGTCATGGTTGGTTTGGGTTTTTCCTTTTTGCCGAATATGCCAAGGAATCCTTTCCGCTTTGGCTTTTGCGGCTGTTCCTGCACACTTTTCTGTACGATTACAGGTACTTGACGAGCTATCTTCTTATTGAGATTCTGTTGTTCGTCAAGTGCCTGAACAATCCGGCGCATCTGCTGCTCCTTCTCTTCAAGAAGATGGCGCACACTGTCGATGCGCTCTGCTGGATAAATCGCTTTGGAACGGCACAGCATACTATCCATCGCCATGCGTTGGGTATGGTAATGTTCTAAATCATCATCATCCCATTCCAATATAGTTTCTCCTAATAGAGAGAACTCTATTAGAAGAACATATGCTTTGTGTGATTCTTGGCGAAAAGTATATATATGATGGTTTTGAATTTCCAATTGTTCCAATTTAGTCCATTCTGTAAACCACATATATAGTATGCCTGTTATTAAAATTACGATAATGGTATATCCGAAAATAATAGTTCGTCGCATACACGTTTCAAATATGATAGTATTTCCAGTAATCTTTATTCCAGAAAATGCCTTGATAAATCATCCGCAGACAAATACCCGTTGTGCCTGAAATATTCTTTTCCTTTCTTATCGAGTAGAACCTGCGTGGGTATCGTAACGATTCCAAAGTAATCGACCAATTCCCTGTTTTCTTTTTGGCTTACATTTATAAATACCACCTTTACCCGGTTACTGTATTTTTGCTTAATTTCAGCCATAACAGATTCCATTTGGCGGCAGGAATTACAACCAACCGAACCAAATTCGAGAAATGTACATTCGTATCCTTTCGTGTTTTTGCTATAATCATATTGTTCCGAAATGATATTTTCAACAATACTCTTTTCTTCCGGTTCCATTCCATTCGTCATGATACGGGAAGCATATCGGGTCAGACTTCCCCGAAATAATATTAGGGAACAGAACGATATAAGGATAAGAATTACAGGAATATAGCAACTGTATTTTCTCATGGAATATCTTTTTTACTTGAAATACTGACGTGTATTATTCGCAATCCTAACTAACAACAGCATAACGGGAACTTCGACCAATACACCGACCACGGTTGCCAGTGCCGCTCCTGATTGTAAGCCAAACAGCGAAATCGCAACAGCAACCGCCAGCTCGAAGAAATTGCTTGCTCCAATCATTCCGGCAGGGGCTGCAACATCGTGCGGCAATTTCAGATACCGACACCATCCGTATGCCACAAAGAAAATCAGGATGGTCTGTACTATCAGCGGCACGGCTATCAGTAGTATATGCAACGGATTGGCAAGGATTGTTTCCCCCTGAAAAGAGAAAAGAATAACAAGCGTAAGCAGCAGTCCGATGATGGTTACTTTATCGAATTTGTGAATAAAGACATTGTTGAAATAATCAATGCCTCTTTTCCGAACTACACATATACGTGTCACGATACCTGCTGCCAGCGGAATAACAACAAACAGCAAGACTGAGAGCAGTAAAGTAGCCCACGGAATAGCAACTCCGCCCACACCAAGCAACAACGCTACGATAGGGGCGAAAGCTACCAATATAATCAAATCATTCACAGCTACCTGTACCAGCGTATAGGCAGCGTCTCCTTTCGTCAGATAACTCCATACAAATACCATCGCCGTGCAAGGAGCAGCTCCAAGCAACACAGCTCCCGCCAGATATTGTTCCGCGAGGTCGGCAGGTATCCAGCTCTTGAAAAAGACGAAAAAGAACACCCAAGCAATGGCGAACATCGTGAAGGGCTTTATCAACCAGTTTGTAACACATGTCACAAGAATACCTTTGGGGCGTTTGCCCACATTCTTCACGCTCTGAAAATCCACTTTCAACATCATAGGGTAAATCATCAACCAAATCAACAAGGCGATGGGAATGGAAACATTGGCGTATTCCCAACGCCCTAATACATTGGGAAGAGCGGGGAACCATTGTCCTACTGCAATACCTGCTATAATGCACAACGCTACCCAAAGTGTCAGATAACGTTCAAAAAAACCTATACCTTCTTTTTTCTTACTCATATTTGGATGTCTAATATTAACAATTTCCTCCGCAGGTACATTTCGGAAGTTCCTTTTTCTGAATCTCTGTAATGTAAAACTCTGCGAATTTCTCTTGGATTTCATCTCTTACACGACGAAATTTGTCGGTTATTTGTTCATCCGTACCTGTGGCTGTTGCCGGATCATCAAAGCCGATATGCAGACGATGGCGTACATTTCCCGTAAACATCGGACATGATTCATGCGCTCCACCGCAAACAGTTATCACATAATCCCATTCCTGATGGAGGTATGTGTTTACATGTGTTGGCACATGCGAACTGATATCTATTCCGACCTCCTTCATTACTTCCACAGCTTTGGCATTTACTTGTGTTGCCGGAACTGTTCCTCCCGAATATACTTTGATATTTTCATCAAATGATTGTAAGAAACCGTGTGCCATTTGGCTGCGGCAACTATTTCCTGTACAAAGAATCAATACTTTCATGACGTTCAAATAATATAATTTTCAAATTTTACACTCGACGCTTAAAAGCAGAAAATTCTCTCGTTTACCCTTTGAGGATTTCCAGCTTTGATAGTTCGGTGATATTCTTATCTGCCTAATGGGAGAATATTCAAATCCACAAATAATGGCGTGTCTCTCGTTATCATATTTCATATTCCCGGCGGTATCAAAATAGTCAAAGCGACCATAAATGTGCATCTTTGGCGTTATATTGATTGTAGTGTAAGCAGAGTATCCATTCGCATCCTGTTTAGAATCGAATTTATAATTAAAGACTCGGTTATACTCCGCTCCAATGGAAAAATATTGATTCTGATAACCTACGAAAGTTGCGATAGAATATTGATCTTTCTGAATAATATCCCCGTCAGTTAAAAACTTAGGTATATTGTATATATCTCCGTACAATCTGAATATAAGACCATCTATCGGCTTTACAGTTACACCTGCGCCATATTTGTAATGATTGTCCATATTCTTAAACTTACGACCTTCACCATTCGTCAATGCAATATCAGCAGATATAACCGGAGAAAATTCATATCCGGCTACTACACCTATATCCTCACAAAATGCAATTCCATACTCTTCCTGAAAAGACTTAAAAACATATCGGTGTCCCCAGAAATTTTCCTGTTCGGAAAATTGTTTCAAGTTTACCAAGCCGGCTGACACGAAAAAACCATATCCTCTCCAATCCACCTGTGCGTTTTTCAAATATCCGTTGAATTTGGTGTTCCCGTTATCATCGCTCTGGGTTTCTACGTTCATTACAACTCTGGCGGAAAAACCTTTGGCAAAAAATCCTTCATACCCGACAAAAGCACGGTCAAGATTAAATCCGGATACATTATTGACATTTCCCAATCCGGCTTTATAATTGGTAAATACCGTCAAGATAGGCTTTCCTGTAATCGGAAAGGTTTGTTCCGCCTTTTGAGCGGAACAAACCTCGAATCCAATAAATAGACTTATGATGAATAGAACTATCTTTCTCATTGCAAATCAAAAGAAATTGCCAAATACAAATCCTGAAACTGTTGCCATAACGATAACGAGAGCTACATAAACAACCGTCTTCTTTGTTCCCAATACGCCACGGATCACCAGCATATTCGGCAACGATAACGACGGACCTGCCAGCAGTAAAGCCAAAGCCGGCCCTTTGCCCATACCCGAAGCCAACAGACCTTGAATAATAGGCACTTCGGTCAAAGTGGCGAAGTACATGAATGCCCCGGTAAAGCTGGCGAAGAAATTGGATAACAACGAATTGCCTCCGACGGCCCATTCTATCCAACTGTTCGGGATGATACCGGCGATAGCCGTATTGTCATGCGTCGAACCGAGCAGGAAGCCCGCCGTTACCACACCGATAGCCAGCAACGGCATTATCTGTTTGGCAAATCCCCACGAGGCGAACGCCCATTCCCGATTTTCTTCATCGTGCTTATCAAACAAGAGAATGACGGAAAGAGCGGTAATCGCTACAATCATCGGCACAAGCGGAACCAGTTTCGCATTGCCGATAAACAGATTAGCAAGGAGTGCGGAGATGGCTGTCACGACTGCACCGAGCACCACCCACAGAACACGAAGTTTCAAGATTCTGACAAGCGACCAGCACAGCAAAAGCGATAAAGCTCCAGTTATGTACCATTTGTAAGTGAAGATACCGTACCACAGTCCTGTATCGGAAGCCGCAGGTGCGCCCCAATTCGCAAATACGAGAATGAGAACCAGTGTAAAGAAATGGAACGAAGTCTGCCACATCGGACGTTTTTCGGGCGGAGGGACAATATTCATCTGTTCCTCTTTCTTGGCTTTCTCTTCCTTGCGGAAAATGAATGACATTGCCAATCCTATAATGACGGAAAAAAGTACAGCACCGATTATTCGTGCAACGCCCATTTCAAAGCCCAGAATCCGTGCCGTCAGGATAATTGACAGGATACTGATTGCCGGACCTGAATAGAGAAAGGCGATAGCCGGACCCAATCCCGCTCCCCGTTTGTAGATACTCGTAAAGAGCGGCAGAATGGTACATGAACATACAGCAAGAATACCACCAGAAACGGCTGCAACCGTATAGGAGATCCATTTCTTGGCGTTCGCACCGAAGTATTTAAGCACGGAACCCTGACTGACAAATACGGCAATGACACCTGCAATAAAGAACGCTGGAAGCAGACACAACACGACGTGTTCCTGTGCATACCATTTTGCAAGGTCAAGGGTAGCATCAACGGCTGTCATAAACCGTTCGCTTCCGAGCGGAAGGAAGAAGACCGCCGCGAAAACTGCGATCATCCAAAAGAGGATTTTCAATTCTTTCCTTGTATCCATAGCCATATCCTAAATACCGAATATCTGTTTTATCTCACTCTCTGACGGAACATGCCCTTTTATTTTCACAACCTCATCCACTACAACCGCTGGGGTTCCCATTACATTATAGCTCATGATTTCTGTAATATCCTCGATTTTCGTGAGCTTCACATCGAGATTGTTCTCGTTGATTACTTTCTCGATAACTTGATAGGTCGATTTGCATTTGGCGCAGCCCGGTCCTAATATTTTTACTTCTTTTATGCCCGTTTTTGTCGTAGCGGCATTGTCTCCACAACAACAAGAGGGTGTCGGTTTTTCCTCTTCCTCTATAATCAGGTTGTTGCCACATGAGCATGAGCAGGGCTT
>CAMDJC010000054.1:0-18921 GCA_945900015.1 uncultured Odoribacter sp.
TGGATGAATTGTAATAAAAAAGCCGGTCAACAGACCGGCTTTTTATGTTTGTAATGTTGTATGTGATTATTTAATGATTTCAATCATAGCACAACGGTTCCATTTGTTGTTGTCTTTGTAGTACGGTTTTTCTTTTCCTACATATTCAATTTTCAAACGGTCAGCACTGATGCCGTACTCTTTGGTAAGCATGTTAGCAATTGCTTCTGCTCTTTTCTGTGAAATGCGCATGTTTACCTGGATGGTACCGAATTTGTCAGCATATCCTACGATGCGTACTTTGGCATCTTTGTTGTCTTTCATATACTGTGCAATGTTGTATACCAACGGTTCGTAGATGTCTTCTACTTTTGCACTGTTGAATTTGAAAGGAATGGTAGCCGGGATGAATAGTTGCTCTGCTTCTGCCGGTACCTCTACCTCTTTGATTACTTCCTTGATTTGTGCAGGACGGTTTTCCAATTCTGTCACTTTGTTTGCTAAAGCACGGTTTTCTGCTGCCAGACGATCCATGTCGGCACGTCTCGGAGCTACACGGAAACCACGGCCTTTGAAGTAGTAGGTGATACCTGCGGTCAAGCCTGCCAGTCCGTCGTTCGGGAATCCTCCTTTGACTACCATGTCGTCGTCAAAGATCAAGCCCTGAAATTCTACGTTGGCATCAAAGCGCTCAGACAATCTGAATTTTCCCTGTACACCGGCGTGGATAGTGAAGGATTGGTCGTGTTTGCGAGTCATTCCACCGATTCCGACAAAAGGTACCAGGTCGAATACGCGGTCTTCTTTATATTTTGCAAAAAAGTTAATCAAACCGAGCATAACATCTCCCTGTACGTGCATGTAGTGCATGTGAAGCATGCCGTTGGCTCCCGGATTAAATCCGTGAAGAGAACCGCCACCTCCCTGAAGACGTACGCCTAACCAAGGATTGAACATTTTACCTACTGCAATCTGAGGCATGAAGGTGATGGTGCTTTTGAATTTTGCATCTCCAGAGTTTTCGCCCCAAAAGGAGTTGGCTCCGAAGTTTGCTGATACAAACCAGTTGTGCCAAAATTTGTTGGCTTCAAATGTGGTGCGATAGCCCGGAAGACGTACTTCTTCAGACGAGCTTTGGCTTTGTGCCTGTGCTGAAAAACAGAAGGCTGCAGCCACTGCGAGTAAGGTTAATTTTTTGTTCATGATTTTGTTTATTTATGTGCTTTGTTTTTTTGTGTTTTTATTGAGATGCAATTTTATAAGTTTTTAATGACTCTGCCGTGTTAGTTTTGATGAAATATATATATATATTCATTATGTTTGTTGATATATGTGTGATTTTATTAATTATAGGTTATATTTAACAAAACATTGCATAATGAAAAGAAAAAAATAAGTTGAGGGGTTGTTTGTTTGTGTGTCGGAAAATTATTTATATCTTTGCGGCAGTTTCAATTCCACCTGTTTCTATGCAGGTGATTATACTACAAATATATTATACTTAACCCTTGAGATAGTCTATGTACGACATTCTGCAACTTAATGACAAATTACTGGCTGATTTGCGGGTAATTGCTAAAACGTTAAATATTAAACGTGTCGAATCTTATAAAAAGCAAGAACTGATATATAAAATTCTTGACCAACAGGCTTTGGTGGCTGCACAGGCGGCTCCTGTGGAGGAGGAACTTGTTGAAGCAGTGCAGGAAGAGCCTGCTGTCGAGAAGAAGGAAAGAAAACCACGGGCCCGTGTGATGAGAGGCGGCGTGGAGAAGGTGGGGGATTCCAAAGGCGGTGTCGGTAAGTTTGTGCGACGCAACAATGAGGCGAGAAAGCCTGAAATGAAAAACGAGGAGGCTAAAGTGGAAGCTGGTAATGGCGAGATGAAGCCTGTCGAGCAGCCGCAGCAGGAGGAGCAGTCACGCAGAGAAGAAAACCGGCGTGAGGAGTTTAAACAGAAACCTTTTCAGAAGGAGGAGCGTCGAGAGTCTTTTAAGAAGCAGAATGTCCAGAAAGATGATGCTCCGAAAGAAAGACCTCATTTTATACATCAGGATATTATAGAACAGGATCTGGGACTTGATTTGCAGGATGATTTTGAAGGGGATGTAACCGATTTTCAAGAGGAGGAGATGGGTGAACAACCACAGCAGATGGAGGGTGCGGATGTAAATGTGAACGAAAATGGCAATGGTAATGGAAATGGGAATGCCAATGGAAATCGGATGCGTTTTGACAAGCGGGATAAGTATTATGAGTTTGAAGGTATTATTTTGAATTCCGGTGTGTTGGAAATTATGCCTGACGGTTATGGGTTTTTGCGCTCGTCGGATTATAATTATTTGAATTCTCCGGATGATATATATGTATCGCAGAGCCAGATTAAGCTGTTCGGATTGCAGACCGGTGATACGGTGGAGGGTACTGTGCGCCCGCCGAAGGAGGGTGAAAAGTATTTCCCGCTGATTAAGGTGGAGAAGATTAACGGAAAGTCGCCGGATGCTGTGCGCGACCGGATTCCGTTTGACCACTTGACTCCGCTGTTTCCGGATGAGAAGTTTAATATTACCGGTAATGGAAAGGCTACGCTTTCAACCCGCGTGGTGGATATGTTTGCGCCTATCGGTAAGGGACAGCGCGGTTTGATTGTGGCTCAGCCGAAGACCGGTAAGACGGTGTTGTTGAAGGAGATTGCCAATGCAATCGCTGCCAATCATCCGGAGGTGTATCTGATTATCCTGTTGATTGACGAACGTCCGGAGGAGGTGACGGATATGGCTCGCAGTGTGAGGGCTGAGGTGATTTCGTCTACGTTTGACGAACCGGCAGAGAGACATGTGAAGGTGGCGAATATTGTGTTGGAGAAGGCGAAGAGAATGGTGGAATGCGGACATGATGTGGTGATTTTGCTTGACTCGATTACCCGTCTGGCACGTGCGTATAATACGGTGTCGCCGGCTTCGGGTAAGGTGTTGTCCGGCGGTGTGGATGCCAATGCGTTGCATAAGCCGAAGCGTTTCTTCGGTGCTGCCCGCAATATTGAAAACGGCGGTTCTCTGACGATTTTGGCTACTGCTCTGACTGAAACTGGCTCGAAGATGGATGACGTGATCTTTGAAGAGTTTAAGGGTACCGGTAATATGGAGTTGCAGCTTGACCGTAAGTTGGCGAACAAGCGTATCTATCCGGCTGTGGATATTACGGCTTCGAGCACACGCCGCGAAGATTTGTTGTTGGAGGATTATGTGTTGAACAGAATCTGGATCTTGCGCAATTATCTGACGGATATGAATTCGGTGGAGGCGATGCAGTTTGTGAAAGACCGCTTGGAGAAGACTCAGTCGAACGAGGAATTTTTGATTTCGATGAACGACAAATAAGTTTGTTTACGTTATATATATGGTATAAGGGCAGCCGTTGTGGCTGCTTTTTTTATTTATAATATGTATAAATAGCAGATTGTTTTGAAAATTGTCATCTCCAGATTGCAATTTGCAGATAAGTTTTTTATCTTTGCATTGCAAAAGTTGATATATGAACAGTTTGATTACAACACACACGACTCTTTTGAAAGAGCGAACCTTCGCCATCCGACGCGGATTGCTGGATGCGATTGACCGCGGTAGCCGGTTGATTGCCGTGAAGGGAAGCCGTGGTGTGGGTAAGACAAGTTTTCTGTTGGATTATGGCAGGGAGTTTCATGCGGGAGAGAAGTCTTGTCTGTATGTGAATATCAATAATCTGTTTATTGTGTATGATGGCCTTTTCCATTTTGTGGAGTATTTTTATAAGTTGGGCGGAAAGGTGCTGTTGTTGGATCAGGTGCATAAGTATCCGGAGTGGGACAGGGAGTTGAGGGCGTGTTATGATGCTTTCCCTGATTTGCAAATTGTCTTTACGGCTTCGTCTATTGTACGTGTCAAGTCGAATCCTTATCTGAAAGGGGTGGTGGATATGTATAATTTGAGCGGGCTTTCTTTTCGGGAGTTTCTGGAACTGGAAACCGGTAAGGAGTTTCCGGTCTGCTCTTTTCAGGAAATTGTGGAAAATCATGAGGAAATTGTAGAGCGTGTGCTGAAGGAGGTGCGTCCTTTGGCTTATTTTCATAATTACCTGGAGTATGGATATTATCCGATTTATCTGGAACAGAAGTCGCATATCGATTATTTGTTGAAAAATATCAATCTGACGCTGGAATTTGATATTCCCTATGCAAGTCAGATTGAGTTGAAATATCTGGTGAAGTTGAAGCAGCTGTTGTATGTGGCAGCTGTTGATAAATCGTGCAGCGTGAATGTCAGCAAGCTGAGCGCAGCAATCGGCGTTTCGAGGGCTACGGTGATGAATTATCTGAACTATATGAAGAATGCCCGGCTGTTGACGTTGCTGTATGAGGAGGGAAATGATGACGAATGTGGCAAAAAACCGAAGAAGATGTATGTGCATAATCCGAATCTGTTGAATGCCGTGTGTCTGGATGAGGTGAATCCGGCTGTGTTGAATAAGTCGTTCTTTTTGAGTCAGGTGTGTCCTGTGGCTCGTATCAATTATACGGAACAGGCAGATTTCCTGGTGGACGGGAACTATCGTGTGGCTGTGTGTCAGGAGGGGAAAGGAAAGAAATGGGATGCTTCTGTCGTGGTGATGGAGGATATGATTGAGCGGGGAAAGGGTCATGTGATTCCGCTCTGGCTGGCCGGGTTTACGTATTGATGTGTTTGTATTGAGAGAATGTTATATAAATATTGAATTAGTTTAATTTGAAAAAGATGGCTAAAGAGAAAAAATTTATTACTTGTGATGGTAATGCCGCTGCTGCTCATATCGCGTATATGTTCAGCGAGGTATCTTGCATCTACCCGATTACCCCGTCTTCACCGATGGCTGAATACGTGGACGAATGGGCTGCTAAAGGAAGAAAGAACATGTTCGGTGAAACTGTTCGCTTGGTGGAAATGCAATCAGAAGCCGGTGCTGCCGGTGCTGTACACGGATCTTTGCAGGCCGGTGCTTTGACTACTACCTATACTGCATCACAGGGTCTGTTGTTGATGATTCCTAACATGTATAAAATTGCCGGTGAGTTGTTGCCTTGCGTTTTCCACGTGAGTGCACGTGCATTGGCTGCTCATGCTTTGAATATTTTCGGTGACCATGCAGATATTTATTCTGCCCGTCAGACCGGTTTCGCTATGTTGGCTTCCGGATCTGTACAGGAGGTAATGGATTTGTCTGCTGTTTCTCACCTGACTGCTATTAAGTCTCGTATCCCGTTTGTGAATTTCTTCGACGGTTTCCGTACTTCTCACGAAATTCAGAAAATCGAGGAGTTGCAGATGGAGGATGTGAAGGGATTGGTGGATATGGATGCTTTGCAGGCTTTCCGTAACCGTGCCTTGACTTCTGAAGCTCCTGTTACTCGCGGTACTGCTCAGAACCCGGATATCTATTTCCAGGGTCGTGAGGCTTCTAACAAGTTTATGGATGCTGTACCTGATATCGTGGCTGACTATATGGCTAAAATCAGCGAAATCACCGGTCGTAACTATCGTCCGTTCGATTATTACGGTGCTGCTGATGCTGAAAATATCATTATCGCTATGGGTTCTGTTACTGAAACCATCCGCGAGGTGATTGATTATGAAAATGCTAACGGCAAGAAGGTGGGTATGATTGCTGTTCACTTATATCGTCCGTTCTCTGCTAAATATTTTATGGAGGCTGTGCCGGCTACTGTGAAACGCATCACTGTGCTTGACCGTACGAAAGAACCGGGTGCTAACGGCGATCCATTGTATTTGGATGTGAAGGATGTATTCTACGGTAAGGAGAATGCTCCGATTATCGTTGGCGGACGCTATGGTATGGGTTCTAAGGATGTTACTCCTGCTCAGATTATTGCCGTTTATAAAAACATGGAACGTAACGAACCGAAAAACCAGTTTACTCTGGGTATCGTAGATGACGTTACTTTCCGCTCTCTGCCTGCTGAAGAGGATGTGAAAATGACTCCTGCAGGAACTTATGAGGCTAAGTTCTATGGTTTGGGATCTGACGGTACTGTGGGTGCCAACAAGAACTCTATCAAGATTATCGGTGGAGCTACTGATAAATATTGTCAGGCTTATTTCGCTTACGACTCTAAGAAGTCTGGCGGTTTTACCGCTTCGCACTTGCGTTTCGGTGATGCTCCTATCCGTTCTACTTATTTGATTACTACTCCTGACTTCGTGGCTTGTCACGTGCCGGCTTATATCCACATGTATGATGTGTTGAAAGGTCTGCAGAAGGGCGGTTCGTTCTTGTTGAACTCTATCTGGGATGAGGAAGAGACTAAGAAACACCTGCCTAACCACATGAAGCGTTATTTGGCTGAAAACGAAATTAATTTCTATATTATCAACGGTACTAAGATCGGTCAGGAACTGGGTCTGGGCAACCGTACCAATACTATCATGCAGAGTGCTTTCTTCAAAATCACAAATGTAATTCCTTACGAATTGGCTGTGAAAGAGATGAAGGCTGCTATCGACAAGTCATACGGCAAGAAGGGTGAGGCTGTGGTGAATATGAACTATGCTGCTGTGGATGCAGGTGGTAAAGAGGGTAACCTGGTGAAAGTGACTGTTCCGGCTGAATGGAAAAATCTGCCTGAGGATGAAGTGAAACATGACGAAAACCGCCCGGCTTTCATCCGCAATATCGTGGACGTGATGAATGCTCAGAAAGGTGACAGCCTGCCTGTAAGCGCTTTCAACGGTTTTGAAGACGGTACTTTCCCAAGCGGAACTGCTAAATATGAAAAACGCGGTATCGCTGTGAATGTTCCGGAATGGCAAGTTGAAAACTGTATCCAGTGTAACCAATGTGCTTATGTTTGTCCTCATGCTGCTATCCGTCCGTTCTTGATGAGCGACGAGGAATTGGCTGCTGCTCCTGCCGGTACTCAGGCTAAACCGGCTATCGGTAAGGAATTGGCCGGATATAAATTCAGAATGCAGGTGTCTCCGCTTGACTGTACCGGTTGCGGTAACTGTGCTGATGTTTGTCCTGCCAAGACTAAGGCTTTGGTTATGAAACCGCTGGAATCTCAGGAAGCTGAAATCGAGCGTTGGAATCATATGGACCGCAAAGTGGGATATAAGAGAGTGGTTGAGCCTAATAATGTGAAGAATTCTCAGTTTGTTCAGCCGTTGTTCGAGTTCTCAGGAGCTTGTGCCGGTTGTGGTGAAACTCCGTATATCAAGTTGATTTCTCAGTTGTTCGGCGAGCGTATGATGGTGGCTAATGCTACAGGTTGTTCTTCAATCTATGGTGGTTCTGCTCCTTCTACTCCGTATTGTACAAATTACGAAAGCGGACGCGGACCGGCTTGGGCTAACTCTCTGTTCGAGGATAACGCTGAGTTCGGTTTCGGTATGGCTGAAGGTGCTAACCGTCTGCGTGAAAGAGCTAAGAGATTGTTGGAAGAGAATATGAATATTTTCTCTGCTGAAACTCAGGCTGCTATCAATGCTTGGATGGAAGCTTATAGCGATGGAGACAAGACTTTGGCTGTGAGCGACGCTATGTCGGCTGCTCTGGAGAAGGAATCTGCTCCGGTGGCTAAGGAAATCCTGACTTTGAAGAATTATTTCACTAAGAAGTCTCAGTGGATCTTTGGTGGTGACGGTTGGGCTTATGATATCGGTTACGGCGGTGTTGACCATGTGTTGGCTAGCGGACACGATGTGAATATCTTGGTTGTGGATACTGAGGTTTATTCTAACACCGGCGGTCAGTCATCTAAATCTACTCCTGCAGGTGCTGTTGCCAAGTTTGCTGCCAGCGGTAAACGTATCAGAAAGAAAGACCTGGGTATGATGGCTATGTCTTACGGATATGTATATGTAGCTCAGGTGGCAATGGGTGCAAACCAGGCTCAATATATGAAGGCGTTGAAAGAGGCTGAGGCTTATCCTGGACCTTCTTTGATTATCGCTTATGCTCCGTGTATCAACCATGGCCTGAAAGCCAGCATGGGTAAATCACAGCAGGAAGAGAAGAAGGCTGTTGAGTGCGGATACTGGCAGTTGTACCGTTACAACCCAATGCTCGAAGCTGAAGGCAAGAATCCGTTCCAGTTGGATTCTAAAGAACCGGATTACTCTAAATTCCGTGAGTTCTTGATGGGTGAAGTTCGTTTCAACTCGTTGGTTAAGGCTGCTCCTGCTGATGCAGAACGTCTGTTCGAAGAGACTGAGAACGATGCTAAATGGAAGTTGAACGGATACAAACGTCTGGCTGCCATGGAATATGGTAAATAATAAGTTATCTTGAATATATGGAAAAGCTGTCCGTAAGGGCAGCTTTTTTTATATGGTGTTTATTGGTGAGATGCAAGCCGGTAAACTTCTTCTTTGATGGCTGCAGCCCATTCTGTCGGTTTTTTGCTTTTGTCGAGGCATTGCCAGGGGATGGGACGACCGATGTGGATGGTGAAGTGTTGCCCTTTCTTTTTGAAGGTTTCGTCCGGGAGACAAAGCATTTCCAGATTGACATTCAGGTGGATGGCTTTGCGAAAGTTGGCCAGGTTGTAGAAAAAGTGGCTGTTCTGTCCGGAGATGAAGATGGGGACGATGTCGCGATGGTGTTGTTGGGCCTTGGCGACAAAGCTTTTTTGCCAATCCAGGTCTTTGATGACTCCTTTGGTCTTGCGGCTTACCATTCCTGCCGGGAACATGATCATCTGACAGTCGGATGCGTAGGCTTCTTCGATGGCGGTGACGGCTTCTTTGGCCAAGCCTCCGTGTTTGTTGATGGGGAGGAAGATGTTGTTCAGATTTTTCAAGTTGAGCAGGATGTCGTTGACCGGAAATTTCAGTTTCGGATAGTGTTTGCCCAAGAAAGATATCAGTATCACTCCGTCGGGACCGCCCAGCGGGTGGTTGGAGACAAAGATGTAGCGTCCATCAGGTGAGGGAAGGTTTTCTTTGCCTATGATGTCGTAGGATATTTGCAGATATTCCATCATGCCATCGGCAAAGTCGAGACCTTTGCGGTCGCCATATCGCTCAATAAATTCGTTGATGCCGTCCTGATGGATGAGGCGTTTTAGGAATGAGTATACAAATCCGGGAATCATGCGAGCAACACGCGGATTCTTGCTTTTAAAGACTTGTTCGATGTATATCGGTCGGACCCGATCATTATTTTCCATGTTTGTTGTTTTTTATGATTGAACAAAGATACGAAAGTTCTGCGATTTCAAAGAAGTTTTTGAAAGGGAGGGAAACCTTTCGCAGTGTGTTGCGTTATAAGATGAGTGAGATTTATAAAAACAACACAAAGTTAAACTTAAAAGGGAAACGATGAAACAGAGATTTCTATTGACGGGAGCAATGGCGATAGCCTTGTCCGCCTTTCTGTTTGGATGTAATTCTATGAAACATTTACAGAAAGAAGTGATTGAATCGGCCGTGACCGGCAGCGTTAATCCGACGCAGCTGGAGGCTTTGGACGATGTGGTGAATTTTGATTATACGATCAATTTTGAACCGCGTCAGTTAGACAAAAAGACTGTATTGAAAATAACTCCGAAATTTCAATACGGAAGTAACATGGAGCGGTTGCAGCCGATTTTCCTGCAAGGGGAAAAGGTGAAAGGCTCGAAGTATCCGGTTGTGTCGTTCACTAAGCCGAGCAGTTTTACGAAGAAGCTGTCTTTTAAATTCAAGGAGGGCATGCAGAACGGTGTGCTGTGGGCTGACATTGAGGCTATCCGGGGTGGAAAGTCTTTTATGATGAGTCCGGTGGTGTTGAGTAAAAACGGTATCCAAGTGTGGAAACAGCATACTTTCATGTTGGATGGCGTGAAGTATGTTCCGGTGATGACGGAGGATTTTGTTGAAGATGTGCCGGCTTCTGAAGTCGGAGTGGTGAGCGGATATGTGATGTTTCCGTTGGGAAAAGCTACTATTTCGCAGGCAGAACAGAAATCGGCTGTGATGACGCAAGCTGCGAAAGCACTGGAGAAGGTGATGGCCGATAAGAATGCCAAGATTACCAATATGTTTGTTTATGTGTCCAATTCTCCGGAAGGAGCAGAACGCTTGAACAGAAATCTGGGCGTGCAGCGTTTTAATGCAGCCAAGGCTTTTTTTGAAAAAGATCTGAAACTGGCCGGAACACCGATGGTGAAGGATCCATCGTTTGTTGTGTCGCAGACGGAAACTGAAAATTGGGAAGGTCTGTATCTGTTGCTTGAAAATTCGACTATTGCCAACCGTCAGCAGATGGTGCGTGAGTTGAAGGCTGCGAACGCTGAGAAACGTTCGGCTATTCTGGAGGCTTATATTGCGAAGGTGCCTGAGTTGAAGAAGGTGATTTTGCCGGCTTTGCGTCGTGCTGATTTCTTCGTTTTCTATACAGAGCCGACAATGGTGGAAGAGGATGTGGAGTTGACTTGTTATGCTCCGCAATTGAATGAACAGACTCTGGCTGTGGTGGCTCATAAGAATTGGCAGTTGCTGAATGACCTGGCTGTGATTGCGATTCAGAATAAGGAGTATCACAAGGCTGAGAAGTTGTTGGAAGCGGCTTTGACCTTGCAGCAGAATGAGACAGTGAGCAACAATATGGGCGTGGTATATGCCAATACCGGAAATAAAGGCAAGGCTGCCGAGATGTTTAATCGCGCAAAGATCCGTAAGGAAGCACGCTATAATATCGGGCTGGTATTGCTGGAGAACGATGAGTATGGCAAGGCGATTCCTTATCTGAAGGATATGCCGGATATTCATTTGGCTTATGCACAGTTGATGAACAATGACAACCGGGCTGCATTGGAAACTTTCCGTAAGATTAAACTGAACAGTGCGATGGAGTATTATATGATGGCTGTTGCGGCCGCCCGGACGAAGGATATGAAGGATATGGTGTACGCTTTGGAGAAAGCTGTAAAGTTGCAGCCGGACCTGAAAGAGTGGGCTGCAACAGATATCGCTTTTTATCCTTATAAGGGAGAGGCTGTTTTTATGAGAATTGTAAAGTAAGCGGCTTACAAGTAGGTCACTTCTTTGAAAGCATAGAGGCGTTCGCATCCCGCTTCATCCAGGAGACGTAATTGACCATATTCGTCCATGCCGGCGATGGAAGCCCGGAAACGTCCACGGGCATCTTCCCATTGGTGGATGCCTGTGCCACGATAAAGGTGGTGGAGGAATTCTTTTTCCAGAGTCGCGTAGTCGTGGATAGCAGCATAGCGTGCGTCGATGCAGGAGAGTAATTCTTCGAGTGCCTGTTGCAGGGGAAGGGGATGGCTGATGAGTTGAAATAATGAAATCGGATTGGGAGCATCCGACAGGAAATGCTCCTGATTGACATTGAGGCCGACTCCGCAGATGGAGTTGCCGATATACATGCCGGTAATCTTGTGTTCTATCAAGATGCCGGCTATTTTTTTGTTGCCGACATAGATGTCGTTGGGCCATTTGACAGATACATTGTCGGTGTAGCGGCTGACAAAGTCGAAGCAGCCGAGGGCTATCACCATGGAAACGGCAAATTGCCGGGAGGCTTCTAGGCGTTCAGGTTTGAGGACGACTGTCATGGAAATGTTGCTGTCGGGTGCACTTTCCCAAGAGTTGCCTACTTGTCCGCGGCCCTGTGTCTGGCGCCAGGTGAGGATGACCATGCGGTCTGTCAGTTGGTTGGAAGGCATCTCTGCTGCGCAGGTGTTGGTAGATGCCATCTCTTCGTATTCCAGGATATTGAAATTGCCTATTTTATATGTTTTCATGGCTGTTGTATTGCATCGTTTGTATTTTATATGCGCCAAAGGTATGGTAATTTTGGCATCTTTTCAAATGAAAATATGTATGTTGAATGAGCCGAAGTTACGCTGAAAAGCGTAACTTTGCGTTTATTTTAACTATTAGATATGAAAAAGAAGTTTCTGTGGCAGACAAGAAAACAAATCTTGTCTTTGTTGTTGTGTGCAGGATCTATGATATCTGCCGGATGTGATAATCATAATAGCCAGAATCCGAAAATTTATTTCTGCAATCAGGAGGAGGGGAGAGATATTGTTTCTGTGCGGGATAATTATTGCAATAATTTGAGTAAAAAAGATTTGTATTACCGCTTGCATGAGAAGGGCATGGAATCAACTGTGGATAATTATATTGCGGTGGCGTGTGAGTCTGTAAGTGAATGGAGTGAAGAGGAAATTTCCTGGTGGAAAAAATGTTTTGACCGGGTGTTCAAGGTTGCTGATTCGTGCGGGTATTCGCTACCGTTGCCGGGAGAAATCAAAGTGGTGAATTCTGCGATGGAGGAGGAAGGCGGGGCAGCCGGATATACTCGGGGTACGACAATATTTCTGAACAGCAAAGTCATGATGGGAAGAGAGGAAAAAGGAGTAGAACTGGTTGCTCATGAGTTGTTTCATGTACTGACACGCAATTGTCCTGACTTCCGGAAAGCGATGTATGAACAGGTGGGCTTTCATGTATTGGATCGGGAAATTGTATTACCGGATACACTGCGGAAGATTCAATTGTCGAATCCGGATGTGAATCTGCATGACAATTATATTAAATTGCACAAAGGTTTGGAGGGAGATAAACCTCATGCTTTGTTCCTCTATTTTGGCAAACCGTATGCAGGAGGTGCTTTCTTTAATTACTTTGCTATCGGATTGTTGCCATTGGATGAGAATATGAATCCTGTAATGCATGAAGACGGGACTCCGATTATCCGTTCGTTATATGATTATGCTGATTTCTTTGAACAGGTGGGAAGAAATACGGATTATTTGCTTGATGTAGAGGAAATTTTGGCTGAAAATTTTGTGTTGGCTTTGTTTGGTAAGGAGGAAAAAATGGTTTCACCGGAGGTGGTTGCCAAGGTACGTGGGGTGATGAAAAATGGTCACTGGAAGTAGGATTTGGTTGTTTTTTTGCTATCTTTGCATACACTTCAAATTATTAGTTTTTTTATGGCAGAGAATTATTCGGAAGATTCGATTAGGACGCTGGATTGGCAAGAGCATATCCGCTTGCGTCCCGGTATGTATATCGGGAAGTTGGGGGATGGCTCGGCGGCTGATGACGGTATATATATTTTGGTGAAGGAGGTGGTTGACAATTCCATTGATGAGTTTGCGATGGGGGCTGGTACGGAAATCCGGATTACCGTGGAGGACCGGAAGGTGACGGTGCGTGATTTTGGACGTGGAATCCCATTGGGTAAACTGGTGGATGCTTCATCGAAGATGAATACCGGAGCGAAGTATGATTCGGAGGCCTTTAAGAAGGCGGTGGGATTGAATGGTGTGGGTATCAAGGCTGTGAATGCTCTGTCTGAAATGTTCGAGATTCAGTCGTTCCGTGACGGGAAGACAAAATATGTCCGTTATTCAAGGGCTAAAATTGTGGAGGAACGCAAGATTGAGGATTCTGACCAGCCTGACGGAACGCAGGTGGTGTTTTTAGCCGATAAGGAGATTTTCGGAAACTACCACTTTATAGGAGATTATCTGGAGGCCATGGTAAAGAATTATGTCTTTTTGAATACCGGTCTGACGATTGTGTTCAACGGACATAAGTATTTTTCGAAGCATGGTTTGTATGATCTTTTGACCGAAAATATGAATGGTGACGGACTTTATCCGATTATCCATTTGAAGGGGGAGGATATCGAAATTGCCATGACTCATGGAAGGCAGTATGGAGAGGAGTATTATTCGTTTGTGAACGGGCAGCATACTACGCAGGGCGGTACTCATTTGGCAGCTTTCCGGGAGGCGTTGAGCAAGACTATCCGGGATTTTTACAAGAAAGATTTTGATGTGTCGGATATTAGGACCTCTATTATCGGCGCAATCAGTATCAAGGTGCAGGAGCCGGTGTTCGAGTCGCAGACCAAGACGAAGCTGGGCTCGAAAGATATGGGACCGGACGGACCGACGGTGCGTAATTTTGTGATGGATTTTATTACGCGGGAACTGGATAATTATTTGCACCGGAATCCGGATACGGCAGAGTTGCTGTTGAAGAAGATTGTCGAAACAGAGCGGGAGAGAAAAGCGATGGCCGGTGTGCAGAAGATTGCCCGCGAACGTGCCAAGCAGGTGAGCTTGAATAATAAGAAATTGCGTGATTGCAGGGTGCATTTCAATTCGAACCATGAGCAGAAAAATGAGTCGTCTATTTTTATTACGGAGGGTGACTCAGCAAGCGGTTCTATCACCAAATCGCGTAATGTGAATACGCAGGCAGTGTTCAGTTTGCGTGGTAAGCCGTTGAATTCCTATGGTTTGACGAAGAAGGTGGTGTATGAGAACGAGGAGTTCAATTTGCTGCAGGCAGCTTTGAATATTGAAAACGGTTTGGAAGATTTGCGCTATAATAATGTGATTATCGCTACTGATGCCGATGTGGACGGTATGCATATCCGATTGTTGTTGCTGACTTTCTTTTTGCAGTTTTTCCCGGATCTGGTGCGTAGAGGGCATGTTTATATTTTGCAGACTCCTCTGTTCAGGGTGCGAAATAAAAAAGAGACCCGCTATTGTTATTCGGATGCAGAACGTGAGAATGCTATCCGGAATTTAGGTCCGAAGCCGGAGATTACGCGCTTTAAAGGTCTGGGTGAGATTTCGCCTTCCGAGTTTGTGCATTTTATCGGTAAGGATATCCGGTTGGAGCCGGTGCGTATCTCAAAGGGGGATTCCATTAGTGAGGTGTTGAGTTATTATATGGGTAAAAATACTCCTGAAAGACAGGATTTTATCATTGATAATCTGTATATAGAAAAAGACGAATTGCGGTAATTTAAAATAGATATTTATGGGTGAGGATACACTAGAGGACGTGGGTAGCATCCGTTCTATCCAGCATTTGGACGGTATGTATCAAAAGTGGTTTCTGGATTATGCATCGTATGTAATCTTGGAGCGTGCTGTGCCGTATGTGGATGACGGGCTGAAGCCGGTGCAAAGACGTATTTTGCATTCGATGCGGGAGATGGATGACGGGCGTTACAACAAGGTGGCTAATATTATCGGAAATACGATGAAGTACCATCCGCATGGTGACGCTTCGATCGGTGATGCTTTGGTGCAGTTGGGGCAGAAGGATTTGTTGGTGGATTGCCAGGGAAACTGGGGTAATATCTTGACGGGAGATGGGGCTGCTGCTCCCCGTTACATTGAAGCGCGGTTGTCAAAGTTTGCATTGGAGGTGGTGTTTAACCCGAAAACAACCCAGTGGAAGCAGTCTTATGATGGGCGTAACCGAGAGCCGGTGACGTTGCCTGTAAAGTTTCCGCTGTTGCTGGCACAGGGGGTAGAAGGAATTGCCGTTGGTCTGGCATCGAAGATTTTGCCGCATAATTTCAATGAATTGATAGATGCTTGTATCGCTCATTTGAAGCATGAGGAGTTTGTGCTTTATCCGGATTTCCCGACCGGAGGGATGATCGATGTGTCGAAATACAGTGACGGTATGCGGGGAGGAAATGTGAAAATCCGGGCCAAGATTGAGAAAGACAGTAGCAATCGGGTGTTGCGTATTACGGAAATACCGTTTGGACGTACGACACAGTCGTTGATTGACAGTATTATCAAGGCCAATGATAAGGGAAAAATCAAAATCAAGAAGATTGATGATAATACAGCGCAAAATGTTGAGATTTTGATACAATTGGCAGCAGGAGTATCATCGGATAAGACGATTGATGCCTTGTATGCGTTTACAGATTGTGAGTTGTCTATTTCTCCGAACTCTTGTGTGATTGATCATGAGAAACCGTGTTTTATGCCGGTGTCGGATATCTTGAGAAAGTCGGCCGATGATACGGTGGCGTTGTTGAAGCTGGAATTGGAAATTCGGTTGAAGGAATTGTTGGAGGATCTGCATTTTGTGTCGTTGGAGCGGATATTTATTGAGGAGCGGATATACAAGGACAAGGAGTTTGAGGAGGGGGAAACGCTGGAGCTTGTCATTGTTCATGTCCACAAGCGTCTACAACCTTTTTTACCGAAATTGTATCGGGAGGTGACAGATGAGGATGTGAAGCGTTTGCTGGAGATAAAGATGAAGCGTATACTGAAATTCAGTTCGGAGGAAGCAGACCGTTATATCCAGGCTCTTGAGGGTGAAATTGCAGAGGTGAAAAATAATATTGAGCATATAATTCCTTATTCTATTGCTTATTACGAGCGGATTAAGGAAAAGTATGGTAAGGGAAGGGAACGTAAGACAGAAATACGTAATTTTGAGAATATAGAGGCTGCGAAGGTGGTGATAGCCAATGAAAAGTTGTATATTAACCGGGAAGAGGGATTTATCGGTACGGCCTTGAAGAAAGATGAGTTTATCTGTGAGTGTTCGGATATAGATGAGGTAATTGTCTTTAAAAAGGACGGTACTTATTATGTGACGAAGGTGGCAGATAAGATTTTTGTCGGGAAGGATGTATTGCATGTCAATGTATTCAAGAAAAATGACCGGCGAACGATATATAATGTAGCATATAGAGATGGACGGTATGGAGTGACGTATGTGAAACGTTTTAATGTGACCGGAGTGACGAGGGATAAGGAATATAATCTGACAAAGGGGACGTCCGGTTCGCGTGTACTTTATTTTTCTGCAAATTCCAATGGAGAAGCGGAAATTATCAAAGTATGTCTGAAGCCGAAGCCTGCTCTTAAGAAATTGGTTTTCGAATATGATTTTGCCGACTTGGCAATTAAAGGAAGGGATTCGCAGGGGAATATTCTTTCGAAAAACGATGTGCATAAAATCAGTGTGGTGCAAAAGGGTGTATCAACCTTAGGGGGACGGAAGATTTGGCTGGATGAGGATGTGTTGCGCTTGAATACAGATAACCGGGGTAAATTTTTGGGAGAATTCCAGGGTGAGGAGCGTATTTTGATTGTGAATAAAAACGGTACGTATTATACTTCTGATTTTGATTTGAGTAATCATTATGAAGAGGGATATCATATATTTGAGAAGTTTGAACCTGAAAAGGTGTGGGCTGCCGTATTTTTTGATTCCGAACAAAATTATTATTACTTGAAGCGTTTCCGTTTTGAGGAATCTGCAAAATTAAATAGTTTTATCGGTGAGGCGAAGGATTCGTATTTGGTGTGTCTGAGTGATGAGCAGCATCCGCGTTTTGAAGTGGTATTTGGCGGACGCTATGAGTCGCGACCGGCCGAGGTGATTGTCGCAGAAGATTTTATTGCCGAGAAGTCGTTTAAGGCACGAGGCAAGCGTGTGACTACATTTGAGGTAAAGGAGATTCGAGAAATCGAACCTCTGGAGCAGGAATCCGAAGAGGTTGAGGAGGTGGAGTTTGAAATTACAAATCCCGAAGAAGTGGTGGGAGAGACACAGATGACTTTGGACTTTACTCAGGAAGAGGAATGAAATATTTTTTAGTGGGATATATGGCTTGCGGTAAGAGCCGGAGAGGACGTTTGATGGCTGAAAGTCTGGGAATCCGTTTTATTGATCTGGATGATTATATCGTGAGGCGTGAGATGAGGACAATTCCGCAAATTTTTGCTGTTGACGGGGAGGATGTTTTCCGGAGGTTGGAACAACGTTATTTGCATGAAGTGTGTGAGTTGTATGGGGATTTTGTAATGGCGACAGGGGGGGGAACCCCTTGTTTTTTTGATAATATGGAATATATGAACCGACAAGGTAAAACCATCTTTTTGAATACGGATGTAGATATTATTGTCGAGCGTTTGTTGAAAGCAAAATTTCGTCGTCCGCTAATAAGTAGGCTGAATAATAATGAAGTGCATGCATATGTTGAAAAACATTTGCAAGAGCGGATGCCATTTTATTTGCAGGCACAGGAGATAGAAAATAGCTATTTATCTTGATGTTATGGGTGAACATATAACTTTTCGAAGGAATGAAAGTTTGAAGGTGATACAACCCTATTGGCGGGGAAATCCTGTTGTGAAAGGGCGTTTTGTCAATCGTCAGCATCGGGTGAAACATGGTGTGGGCAATGTGATGAAGTGGCGTTTTTCTCCTAATCCACAACGAAAAGAGAAGCGTCAGGAAAATTGGAATCCACATTTAATACCGGTACATAGTCTGGAGCATTTGAGCGGTGATTTTCTGGTGTGGCTGGGGCATAATTCTTTTTACATGCAGTTAGCGGGCAGGAGGATTATGTTTGATCCAGTTTTTGGAAATATACCTTTTGTCAAACGGAAAAGTAAATTTCCTGCAGACCCGGCTGTGTTTCAACATATCGATTATTTACTGGTCAGTCATGACCATTTCGATCATTTGGACAAACCGAGTGTAATGAGACTATTTAAGGGAAATCCTCAGATGAAGGTGTTTTGTGGTTTTGGTGTGGGAAAGTTGATTCAGGGGTGGTGCCCGGGGATTGAGGTTGTGGAGGCCGGATGGTATCAACAATTGGATGACGGACAATTGAAAATCACTTTTTTACCTGCCCAGCACTGGGGTAAACGTTCGTTGAATGACGGAGGACAGCGTTTGTGGGGAGCTTTTATGTTGCAGGGGGATGGTTTGTCGGTGTATTATGGCGGAGATACGGGTTATTCGAATCATTTTGTAGAGATACCGGAATTGTTTGGAGAACCGGATTATGCTTTGTTAGGGATAGGGGCTTATAAGCCTCGGTGGTTTATGCAGCCGAATCATATTTCACCCTATGATACATTGACGGCTTCGGAGGAAATGCGGGCAAGAGTGACAATCCCCATGCATTATGGAACATTTGATTTGTCGGATGAGCCGCTGAGTGATCCGCCTTCTGTTTTTGCTGCAGAGGCCAAGAAACGCGGTATTCGGGTGGAGATACCGGTTTTAGGCGAGGTGGTAAAATTATCTAAGTAATAATGCGAATCAGCAGTTGAAAACATCTTCTGATTCTTGATTTAAAAGTTTGTAA
>CAMDJC010000055.1:0-18508 GCA_945900015.1 uncultured Odoribacter sp.
TAAAGCCCCTCTGTCGGGCTAAAGCCCCTCTGTGCTCCCTCGCTTTGCTTCGGTCGCACACCAAATTTCCGTTTACAAACAAACTAATCTTCATATTTATTGTTTTTTAAATATTTCGCAACACTATCCATTACACACTCAACACACCAACCTAAAAGGTATGCAAAGTGCTCATCCTGCCCGTTTTTATACCCCATTGCTATATCACAATACTCAAATACATTACAAACATAATGAGCAGATTCATGAGCAACAGTCTTTACTCCTATACCATCGTTGGATAACCAAATAAGTACGCCTAAATTATTTGTACTTTTTTCTCTTACAAAAATAGTCATGCCATTACAGCTCTTAATTTCATCTTTAGATATATCTATCGGGTCATGATTATGTTGAGTGAATTTTCTATATATTTTCCCCCATTGATCATCTCCCACTGCCACATACAGTTTAAGAGGATATATTTTAGGATCGTATTTTGTTATCATCGCAAAACATCTTTTAGTAATATATCAGGATGCTCTTCTTTAGGTTTAGATTCTTTGAATCTATATATAAAGCCACTTGCATCCTTATTAGCTTCCTTATATAAATCTTCTGTAAGAGAAGCCTTGTACAACTTCATTTTCTCTTCAAAATGATAATCAAGTTTAGGCTGGTCCATTATTACTGCCTGTATATAACTCCATGAATATTTCCATAGCAAAGCCCAGTCCTTGATTATCATCAATCCTCCGAATAGCCTTAAATCCCCTCTGAATTGGGGGAAATCTTTTTGGATAGATCCTCGTGAGCCGATTTTGCATCTAGAGATAATTTCATGGCATCCTTCTTGCTTAATGTCGCTGTCGTATCTATCAAGAACGCTAAACGGATTGTATTTGTAAAAAAATCACTTACATTAGCCCCCTCCACGATGGCTTCTATCAACGGAGTAAGTTCCTTATGGTCATAGTGTCTGCTTAACCACCAAGCGTATATACGTCTTGCAAAAGGAATTATCTCAAAAAACCAATAGTTGTTCAATACTCCTGCCGCTGCAACTTTGTACGGAATAGATGCGTCATTTTTCATAATTGCAATCATTTCCTTTTTTGCTGTATCTGGATTGATAATATCACGTATCAGCAGCTTATCCACAATATAGTCATATGCGCCTAGTCTAAGACCACGCACCTTGAATTTCTTATTGCCAACCATAACCTCTTTGTATTTATGAGTGGCAAACTTCTGCATCTTTATCTGATCATCTAAGTCAGGTTGTTTCCAATTAAATATTCCCATTTTTTAAACTAACTTGAACGGTTTAATCATTAATTTTCCTTTCACATCCACCTTTGATATGTTCTTTGGAGTATTTGTATGTACGAACACCTTGGTATATTTAGACGATACAATATCAAGTTTTGCATCATCAATCAAAGAAACGTGTACTATGCTGTTATCAAGCGCAACAAGGCTTACATGGCTGTTATCCTTGACATACATCTCTCCTATACCGAAATCGTTGAATGTGACAACACAATCACACGAGCCGTTAAAAATAGACCATTTAGGATTGCTTATGAAAAGGTTGGTATCATCAACGAAGATATTAAACTTCTCCCTAATGCCTGCAAACTCCTTCTTTAACATTTCGTTTGACGGATACCTGTTAAGTAGGCAGAAGTCAATATTTTGAATATATTTCTCGCATAAGTCATATTTATCTGGTTCTCCCCATTCGTTTATCCGTTTTTCGCAAGCTCCAAGACTTATAGCCTTTTGCTTTAATTTATCAGACAATTCTTTATCGTTCATTATATTTCTTTTTATCACAAAAATACAATAAAAGTTAATATCAATAAAATAGAAACAGTTAAAAAACAATAAAGCCGGACGAAAACGCCCGGCTAATAATTCATAACTCGTCTACATCAACCACCGATACCCGAATTGTCAAGTTCAAGAACCATCATGGTTTTCAAATACTGAGTGTTAACTTCCAATGCTGTCACAGTAACGGAGAATCCAAGGTATCCAGCATTACTTGGAGCACCTGTGAAGCTGACAGCCCATGATGCCTTCGGGAAGAAGATCATACGATCACCAGTACCGTTGATAATACCGATAGGACGTACAAACTGCTTGAATGCACTTGCACCAAACGCTTTCAGTTTCTGAGAAGCTCCCTTACCGAAAGCATCAACAGTATCAGTTAAATTACTTAATTCCAACTCAGCCTTGGCTTCGTTTCCTTGTGTAAAGAAAGCGAAAGCGGCTTTTGAAGTGGACATACCTGTAAAGGTAAATGCCATAGTACCCGGTGTGATATTCTGGAATACGGTAGCACCCTGCTCGTTCTTTGTTTCAGAAGTGTCAGCGTCAGTACCAGCGGATTCCGTAGTACCAGATTCAATATTGGGAAGAATCTTCGGATTCTTAAAACTTGAATATTGAGTTTCATCGGTAATCTCAATCGCATCAAATGTCAAAGCAGCCGACTGCCCGTTCAAGTAAGCAGGGCTGGTGTCTAAATTTACTCGTGCCATTCTATTTTCTGTATTTAAAAAGTTATTGTTAATTGTTGAGAACGTATCTACCGATGCGCCTCCACTGTTTTTTCTCACGTTTTTCATGCGGCTAATCCTTTGAAATGTCAACATTCAACAGGACGGACATATAATAGAACCCAACCCCGTCAAACATTGGTGGTAAAACATTAAATATCTCGAAATGAAGCTGCACAGTCTTTTGAGGAAACAGTTCTACCATCTTCTCACTCAACGCATCCATGACAGACGGATATATGTTCCCAGGCAATGCCCTTACAAACAAAGTAACCGTAGCCATTGTTTCGCCTTTCCCGAAGTGACCGTAAGGGCCGCCCTCGGTATTGCTTACAATTCTTGTATTGTTGTTTACGACAATAAAACTAGTTACCTTATCATCAACACTTGCAGGACGCTGTACCTTATATACATCGTCAGCAATCTTCTTGTCCAATACAATATTGTACAAGGTGGTATTTATTGTTGAAGGATTAAAGTAGCCCATAACTTCACTTAAAATATTTGTTTAACATATTAGCTGCAATTTTCTTAAAAACCACAGTATATTTGCCCCCTTTTAAATCTGTCTTTGTCTTAATCCAAGAATCTGAAAGAACATTCAACAAATGATAGTTCTCCACATACTTGGCATAATACATGACAGCAGCGACAACCAGTTCATATTTGTCAGAACCATCGGATTTGTAACTGTTGAAGAAATCTTCGGCAAGTTCACGCCCCCAATATTCTACATTGTTACGTTTCCTAGGTTCATTTGCAACTTTCGTTGCATTTGCCCACACAATCTTCTTTAGGACTCCATCTTTGTAAATGCCACAGCCATAACTATCTTCAAGATTGAAAGTTTGGTTGGTAAATCCCTCCATGTCTTTTATATCATCCATGATATTCGTGGCGATATCTTCCATGAACTGCATGATAGAAGCATCCAAAGCAAGCTGGACATTACTACCAAACTCTTTCAATACTTTATCGTTGTTATTTGCCTGCATTTTTTGTACTTGTCTTTCTTGTTACTGGTTTACTCAGTTTATCAATCTGCTTTTTTAATGAATCTCGATCATCTTTTGCGCATTTCAACTCGTTTTTGATTTTGTTCATCTCATTATAAAGCTCCTGTATCTTCTGATAAGCATCATGAAGAGATTGCTGATAACTCAATATTTCTTCCTGTGCCTTTTTCAACTGAGCACCCTGAATAGCAAACCCTTTTTCAAGATTGTCCAAGGTAGAAGAATCAATTTCAGTTTCCATTTTTTCCTTCTTCTGCTTAAACAGTAATATTGAAGTTAGAAGGGTTATACCATTAGTACCCAACAAAGCAAGTATTATTTCCGTCCAATTGATTGTCATAGTATTCTAGTTTTCTATTTGGTTAAAGTATATTACCGTACCAAATTCCATATTGTTAAATGGAGGTTTCTTTATCTCACGCCAGCTATTGCTGTTGTCCGAAAACGGATGGTTGAAATTCTGCCAATCCAACAGACACCCGGAAGGTATGGTTACATCGTTATCTTCTAGGTAGGCAGCATATTCGGACTTGTCAACATCATTCGTTTCCGAACCAGTATCCTTTTCCTGTATGTTTGCCCTTCCTTCGTATATCATCTCCCAATACGGGGTGGTCTGATATTTATCCGAACTGTTCTTGTTCTGATAAATTCTCACCATATCAGGAAACATATCCTCACCTAAAATACTCTTTCCCATACTACCATCTTAATCTAGTTATTTCAACATCAGTTCCAACATCCAAATTCAAACCCCATTTGGCGTATAAATCCTTTGCGCGTTGCTCCAATCTTTTCTTGTCATTGATAGAAATAGTCTTGCTTGTGTCGGTAATTGACCAGTTCCCGGCTTTCTTCGTCTTTCCCTGTATCGTTGAAGGGGCAGTGCAAACAATGAGCAACAAGTCAGCATAAGCCAAATCCTTCTTCATCTCAGACGTTTCACGGCTGTCATCAGACAAACGGAATCCCCATTTCTGGGCAACACTGATATATGATGTGTTTTTCAACTCATAGTCAATCTGTGCTTTCAGATATTCACGCATAGACATATAGAAATATGCTTCCACCTTCATGTTACCCTTTGCTGTTATCTGAGGGGTAACTTGAATAGTAAACGGATTATCCGAAACTTTCAGTCTATCTTCCGGCTTCAATGTTTCATTGTCGGCAATAAGCCAGTATCCGAACTCTACACTTTCTTCGGGAATAGCTTGGAGCGTGAGAGTATCTCCAATGAAATACTCCCCTGCGCCCTTTGCTGTGCCTTCGCCATTTATATCAATAATGACCTTCATGGTTCAACCTTTTACAATCCCGTATTTGACTGTTCGTCAACCTTCATAATGATAAGGTTGTTCGGATTCTTCATCACAGGACATGCCCACAACTCACCTGAACTCTTCTCCGCATACGGTTCGGAAGAATACTGATGCAAGAACGCGATACGTCCGCCTTCCAAAGAAGAAATACGTACAGCCGGGTTGGTATCCTGCAAATACATTGACGGTGAGTTCTTTATACGGAAGAACTGACCGCTCTGAACAAGAACAACGGTGTTCTTTTCAAAAGACGGTTTGGCTTCCTCAATCACACCAAGTTTGTTCCATTTTGATTTTTCATCAACAGGAATAATCACAGGAATAGAGAACACCTTCATCAGCACATCAACAATCTCCTGATTGTTCATAGGATAGATTGTAGTAGATGCTGCGGCAGGAACAAGACGAGCCTGTACTGCTGCTGTCACTTTCGGGTGCATCAGGAAGTTGTCATACAAATCCTTGGACATTTCAAAGTGATCGTATGGAACACCATCATTGTCGGCAATCTTACACATTCTTTGAAGGTCTTTAATAGGATCAGCGTTCTCGTTCGGTGTCCAGTCTGTATCGCTAAACCATTTCTGTTTCAACGCTTTCAACTTGTGTTTTGCAGGAACACGATAGTCAATCTGAACAGGGATTGAGTTGGTACCACTAGCTGTATAGTTAAGCATACCTGTAGAAAGAGCCTGATAAGTCATGCAGTTCAACTCGGTATGGAAACCTTGGATACATGCTTCCATCTTTGTGTACCACTTCTCACGGATCTTGTCAAGCAATGCACCTTGCGGAATGTCAAGTTCATAGAACTCCTGAATATCGGTTTCCATAAACTGAATAGCGTGACCCATCTTCGGAATACGGCCCGAATACCATTCAAATCCCGTAGTGTCCATGATAGGCTTTTCAGCCAAAGGAGCAAGCATCACAGGACGGGTAGCCTGTGTGTATTCGTCAACCATCACGTTCCATGATTTGCTCATCTGAGGAACATCCCAATCTCCGTAGCTTCTCCAGTTTTCGTTATCAAATTTCTGATTGGCATAATCCATAAGTTCCTGCATCTCCCCGGAGAAATGCCAATCATAGAAACTAAATGTCGATCTTTGCATAAAACGAAAAAATTTAATTAGTTATACAATGTGTAACGGAAAACGCAAGGATATGATTCATCATCCTTCATCGCCTTTTTGATTGCCGAAGCTACGGGCGGAATGCGTTTTTCCAAAATCTCACTTGTCACCATCCATGCACCGTTGAAAGGATAGAGAGTGGCACCGGGAATGGTGTCAACATCATAAGGCAGGATAGCATTAGGAATAACCTTGAATTTTGCGCTAGCACCAACCTGTGTAACTTCAACCAAAATATCGGTCAATTCCAATTTACCTGCATCCCCGGACAATGTAAGGATGTCATATTCGTCATGAGACGAATCAATAGCGTTAATAGTAAAACCAGTTGTAGTACCTGCGGCAGTAGTAGGTGCTTTACCGACAACCATGCCAACCTTGGCAACTGTATTACCCATGATTTTTTCAACTTTTACCGTAGCACCAGAATCCGATTTCTCATACATTCTGAATGAATAGTGAATATCACCGCCATCCTGTTTTGAGGAATCGCATTTAATCATGGTACCAGCCGGAAGTTTGTTCCCAACTGTAGGCATACGTTCTACTGGAACGTTACATCCTACCAACAGTACGTGCAAAGACGTATCATTAGAAAAGATATGTCTTGCGCCACCAATCTTACTATAACTTGTTGCAAGAACTCCTGCTTTCATAATTAAAAACTATTTGTTAATTTTACTGTAATATCGGCTGACAATATTGTTTTCCTTGTTAGCCTTATCTTCTTCTCTCTTTCTATCTATGAATGACTTTACATCGCTAGAACCACCCTTGTCAGAGATGAAAGGATTAATGCCATCCTTTGTGTATTTAGTACACGTTTCATTGTACTTTCCCTGTATTTTCAGAAGAATGCTTGTATCTTCCTCTTCGGGCGAAATCTGAATGTTCTCAAAAATGATGTTGCGCAACAACTCGTTAGGCATACCTGCTTCCGGGCGTTTAATCAAATCAGACAGCTTCTTGCGCTTTTCAGTTACAATCTGCTTCTGCTTTTCCTCCTGCTCTTTAGCTTCAAACTCTTTCTTGAACTTTTCAAACTCTTCAAGTTTAGCCTTGACATCATCGGGCAACTCAAACTGTTTCTGTTCTGATGATGATTGTTGTTGTTGTTGTGGCGGTTGTTGTTGCGACGAATGTGATTTTTCCCATTCCTTTTTCAAGTTGGATATCTCCTGTTCCTTGATTGTATCCCACTCTTTGCGCTTATCAGACGCAAACGCTCTTACCTGACCTGCCACAGTGTTCTTTAAATGATTCACAACACTTTCATTCCAGAACTTTTCCGCATTTTCCTGCGGTGCGAACGCTGAGAACTCATTAATTGTCTGTTCGATTGTACGATCTGTAATAACGGAGCTACTTTCTCCCAACGCATTCTTGATACCTTCAAAAATGACTTTTACATTTTCATCCATATACTATTTATTTTTTATGTGATTCATGCACAAGACCTTTGCGCACAGTAAGTACCTCTTACCGATGCAAATGTAGTTAAAAAATGTGTATAAGCAAAAAAATATTTAAAAAAATATTATATTTGCGGGATACATAGAAAACGATGGAAGAAATTGACTTAAAATACCGAGGATTAAAGACTAAGGATGTTGTCAAATCGCTGAAACGATATGGCAAAAGGGGAATCATACCATATAAAAGCCTTGATTTCGTCCAAAGATATATAGAGGACAGAAGAAGCAAGGGGTACAAGGTAAATATGCTTGCCCCACAGAAAGGTTCACAGGAGGCATTTCTAAGGAACAGGGCAGGGATAAAGATACTTCACGGGAATCGTGGGGGAGGAAAATCCGTATGCCTTGGGATGGATATACTGAGTTCATGCAACCACCCGTCATTTTCCGCACTTGTTTTCCGTAAAGACAAGACATCCGCAGAAAAAGCGGACGGTATTCTTAAAGTGGTTTCAAAGATGGTTGAACCTTATGGTGAGTATATTGATTCAAAACGCCTTTCAAGACTTGACGCAGGAGGTGAAATACGATATGATTATTTTGGGGATGCCTGCTTGTCGGGAGAAAAAGGCGTAAGCGAATTTAAGGACAGACAACAGGGTGGTAACGTTGTCAAGGTGGCGATAGACGAGTGCTCACAGGCAACAGAACCTATCATAAACTACCTTCAAACGGTATTGCGTTCATCATCAGGACTAAGAACAAGTCTTATAGGCGCGTGCAACCCAAATCCGTACAGCGATTTCTGGAGAGCAATGGTATCATGGTGGGTAGACGATGACGGAATAGCAATTCCGGAAAGATCGGGAAAGGTAAGATATTTCTTTCAATATGGAGATACTATACATGAAACGGCATGGGGTGACAGCCCACAAGAAGTATTTGCTCAGGCAAAAGATTATATCATCGCAAGATTCGGTAAAAATACCAAAATTGACGAAACAAACTGTAAAAGATACATCAAGAGCATAACCTTTATAGCTTCCGGGCTGGAAGATAACAAGATACTTATGGCTTCCAATCCCGACTATCAGAAAAACCTTGGAGGAACAGCACAGGAAGTATCCATAAACGCATTAGGTTCATGGAAGCTGATAAAAGGGGGAAACGAGTGGATAACCCGTGACGAAATGGAGGAAATGTTCTCATCTCAGCCTGTGTTTGACGATTACTTTGAATGTGCGACACTGGATATAGCATACGGTCTTGGTGACGTTTGTGTAATGGGGCACTTCATAGGACATCACTTACAAGACCTAGAATGGTCAAACACATTAAAACCTAGGGATTTGAACCGATGGGTAAGAAACAATCTACGGAAATGGGGAATCGGTGAAAACAGACTGGCATTTGACGGTCTTGGAGCACCGACATTCCGTGACGCATTTCCCGAAAGCCTGGCAATACTTAGAGGTGTTCCGAAAAGACTAGACAAAAGCAAGGATGATCAACCTGTAAGATTCTATTTCGATCTAAGGGCACAGCTTGCCGATGAAATGGTAACACGTATAAAAGGAACAAACCTAGGATATTGCGGATTCAGTATAAACCCGGAACTTCTTGACAAACCGTATGTGAACAAAACAATACGGGAAGCACTGATGGATCAGAGAAGAGCAATAAGACGTGACGTGGAAAGGGAAAACGGGAAACTAAGACTGCTGAAAAAACAGGAGGCAAAAAAGATTGTAGGATGCTCTCCTGACTTGATAGAAGGAACATTTTTATACAGGACATATTTTGATATATGCGATGTAATGATTGACATACCTAACGATATAATGGATGAATTAAAATATTTATAATTACCTATGGAAATTTTAAAATTAGACGTTTTATTACGAAAAGAACCGTTCAAAGTGGCACTTCCGTCAAGATGTGACGATGGGAGAGGTGGAGGAACAAAGAAAAAGCCAAGACGCTCCACTTTGATATACAAATATATGTCACAGGATGATTTCCTAGCGCAATGGGATACATCAGGACATTATATACACAACAGACCCGACTGGAAAGACAGTATCCCGTCAGACGAGGATGCCACATCATCGGATGATGAAAGCGCGAATGTAGGTGCTCAGAAAAGAAAAAAGAAATCGGCATCAACTCCCTATGTACTGCAAAGACGAGCATTTCCTCTTCAAAGGATGATACACAAGAAAAGGGTATCACACCTGTGTACCAATCCTCTTAAATTCCAGATAAAGAA
Source organism: uncultured Odoribacter sp. (assembly GCA_945900015.1). Taxonomy (GTDB): domain Bacteria; phylum Bacteroidota; class Bacteroidia; order Bacteroidales; family Marinifilaceae; genus Odoribacter. The sequence goes on from CAMDJC010000055.1 coordinate 9,708, forward strand.
AAGCGCGTCAAACCAGCAGAACAGGGATAAGCTGACAACATACAAGGAATACTGGACTGATTCTCTCATGGAAACAGCCAAGTTTGAACTTATAAGCGAAGCCGGAAAGGTAGGAGATGCTGCCATATATATATATAAGGATAAGGACGAGATAAAATACAGGTCTTTCAGCTACTCAAAAGGAGATATACTGTATGAACATAAAAACAGAAGAGGGGAAAGAATAGCTTTCGCAAGGGAATATACAACCACATATATCTCGGCTGATGGAGAAGAGCATACAGACACACTTGTCGATGTATGGACTAAAGATGAGTTTTACACGCTTGATTCCAACGGAGATATAGCAACGGATATTGACGAAAACGGAAATATCATACAACTGCATCAATTCCATAACCTGGGATTTATACCTGTAGTATATCTACGGCTTGAACTTCCATTTTGGGGGGCAGTACAGGACTTGATAGACGATTTCGAGTTCTTAATGTCCATGATAGGAGAATACAACACACGACAGGCATTCCAAATGCTACTTATCAAGACAAACGGAAGAATAAACATTCAAAGAAACGGATTGGGAGGAACTTCCATTTTACGTGTAGGGGCAGAAGATGATGCACAGTTCATGGGTAAAATGGACGCTTCAAATTCACTATTCACCGAAATAGACAACATATACAACGGAATACTTGACGGAAGCGGTGTTGTTCCGCCAATGCAATCATCATCAGGTGACAGACCTACTGGAACAACAGCAATGTATTACGAGCCTGAAATGGAATGGGCGAGAAGTGATGCACAAATGATGAATACAGCCATAAATGACATGGCCAATATATTCAAATACTATGTAGGAGTAATGGAAGGTGACGCAACAGGTTATAACGCTCTAAGAATAAACGCTACCATAGAACCATACTCATACATAGATTTCTCCGAATGGAACAATACACTCGTTCAGCTTGTGAACTCTCGAATAATATCATTACAGACAGCAAGAGAGGAAAGTGATTTCTCAGCAAATAACGAAGATGATAGAATGGACGAACAAGACAGAAGATTAAACGATATGGAAGCTAGAGTTATAGAGGAAAATAATGAAAACAATGAAAACAACGATAACAGCTAAACTATGGGAAAATTTATAAACTTACTAAGAAAAATAAGAAGGGCATTGGACTATATATGCCTTAACAATTTAAGAGTTGACGGAATGGAACACCTCATTGCAGGAATACTTTTAGTAAGCGTGGCGCAATGGTTTTTCTCCGTATGGACAGCAATAGCACTAACCTTATTCCTCCTTGTAGGGAAAGAAATCGTCTACGATAAGTGGCTTAGACAAGGAGTGCCCGAATGGAGAGATGTATTCTGGGGAGCAGTAGGTATGGTGCTTGGATTGATGTAGAAAAAAACACCACAAAGTTTTGATATATCACAAATTATGCTTTTCTTTGTGGTGAACGTCATAACATAATAATATTTGGCAAAATAAATCGAACAGATTTTGTACAAGATATTAAGAATCCCTCTAAGGTGGCAGAAAGGAAACAATCTGCGACTTCTATGCCCTGCGTATGTTGTGACGTTCACACCTACGGAGGGTTTCTTTTTATCACAATTCGTTAAAATATGAACGTCACAACGAATGAACTTATTCCTATTAGTGATAATAACGGTAAGAAAGCCGTTAATGCACGTGATTTGCATTCTTTTCTTGAAAGTAAAAGGGATTTTTCAACATGGATTAAAGATCGTATTAAATCTTATGATTTTATTGAAGGTGTTGATTTTCAATCATTCACCGAAATTGTGGAGCGAGAAATAGGAGCTACTAAACGAATCGAATATGCTCTATCAATCAGTATGGCAAAAGAGCTATCCATGATTGAGAACAACGAACGTGGAAGGCAAGCTAGAAAATATTTTATCGCATGTGAGGAAAACAAACATGAACTTTCCCGGAAGGAGCTTGCACTAATGGTAATACAAGCCGAAGAAGAGAAAGAGAAGCTTTTATTAGAGAATAACCATCTTTCCGAAACAGTAAATTTACAAACGGAAGAGTTGCAGAAAGCCGCCCCAAAAGTCAACTACTACGATAACCACCTACAAAGTGTAAACACACAGACAAGCACACAAGTAGCAAAACAAATTGGAATGTACGCTGAAAAGTTACATAAAAAACTTAAAGAAATAGGAATTATATATCGACAAAGCGGTCAATGGATACTTCATACTCCATACTCAACGTTTGGATTGCACTCTACCCGTACACAAACGTACACACGTTCGGACGGTTCTGTAGGAACAAGCATATACACAGTATGGACTACCAAAGGTGTTCGTTTTATTATTTCACTGTATGAAAACGATTGGAATGTGAAGAAATCTATAGAACAAATAAAATGATGGTAGGCATTTACAACCAATTAAACACTATTTAACTAAATTGGTATCACCCTTGGTAGAAGGGGATGAGGACGTGGAGTGGTCGACAGTAGTCGTGGCAGTGAAACGTCAATATATATGTGTATGAATGTATATAATTACCTAGCAGAGGTCACGGGTAAACAACATGCCCATGTTATGCGTGATATTCGCAATCTATTATCGCAAGGTGTAGCCGAATCCAATTTTGGATTGGGCTCATACACAGACGATAACGGTCAAGAAAGACCTCTATTTAATCTAACTCCGAAAGGTTGTCTTATTCTCGCTTCTGGCTATGATGCAGTTCTACGTGAAAAAATCATAGACCGTCTTGAATAAATAGCTTTCAAAAAAATATTGTTTTCGTTTGGTAGTATGGAAAGTTTGCGTAACTTTGTACCGTTCACAGATGACGATTGCATTCGTTACGTTAAGCAAGCGGTTAAGTTGCCATATCATACATGTTTTTTTTTATGCCCTTATTGGATATTGGCGGTTGCCTTTACGTAAGATTATAGTATTTGCTCTCGTAGCGAATGCGCCATCTGTGAACAGCGTAAAGTGCAACCGCTTTCTTTTTGATAAAGTTGCCACATATAATTTCTTATAATCTTAAATGTTCACAGATTATGGCAGAATTAGTATTTCAAAACAGCAACGGCAACGATGTGACTACTTCGTTACTTGTTGCGGAAGTGTTCGGGAAAGAACATAGTAAAGTAGTCAGAGACATTGAAAGTCTTTCATGCTCAGCGAGTTTTAATGCCGCCAATTTTGGCGTTATTACCTACATCGATAGTAGAAATCGAGAACAGACCGCTTATGAAATGACAAAGGACGGTTTTAGTTTCCTTGTCATGGGCTACACTGGGGTAAAAGCCGGAGAGTTTAAGGAAAGATTCATCAATGAGTTCAACAGACGGGAAGCCCTACTAAAGGATGATGATTACATCTTGATGCGCTCCCAGCAGATTCTACAGAAACGTATAGAGATTGCGGAGGAAAAGATTAAGTGTCTTGAACAGCAAAATTCCAAGCGAAAGATGGATATTATGTGTGTGAAAATAACAATGAAAAATATATTTTCATTATTTGTTTGTTTGAAAAAATGTTGTACCTTTGCAGTGCTACAACTTACTATTAAATATGCCAATGGGATTTTTTATGCCCGTAAGGAAACTTATATATTGAAATATAGGCAGACAATATCCGTGTATCATCGCCCAATGGCAATGGTAGGTTGTAGCAAACTAGGATATTTGTCTGCTTTTTTATTTAATAACAAATAATTTCATTTCATGCTACAACCAAATGAAATCTATTTGAACGGGAATAATAGTACCGTACAGATTGCGTCAGCTCACGAAACGAGCGAAGTTATGGTTTATGAACATCCTTTATTCGGAAAGGTTCGTATGTTTGTTGAAAACGGTAAAAGTTGGTTTTGTGCAACAGATATTGCCACCTCTTTGCAGTATGCAAATCCAAGAAAAGCTATCATAGACCATTGTAAATCACAGGGCGTAACGCTACGTGACACCCCTACAAATAGCGGTATTCAACAAATGAAGTTTATCAGTGAAGGTAACATCTACCGTTTGACCGCTAAAAGCCAAATGCCAAGGGCGGATGAATTTGAAAATTGGATTTTTGACGAAATCGTCCCATCGGTAGTAAACACCGGCAGCTACTCCGTACAACCTCAAACTCCTAAAACCTATCTTGAAGCCTTGGAAGCTTTGGTAGCTTCTGAAAAGGAGAAAGAACGGCTGCGCATTGAATCGGAGCAACAGAAAAAGCAAATCGAACAGAAAGATGCTAAGATAGCAAAGATACAGCCCAGAGCGGACTTCGCCGACAAAGCCTTTGCAATGGAAGGCAAGTGCGATATAGGACAGGCGGCAAAGATACTTGGATTGCCTTTTGGGAGAAACTCTTTGTTCAAAAAACTTCGTGAAGCAGGAGTATTCTTTGCTAACAGGAACGAACCAAAACAGAAATATATTGATGCTGGGTATTTCGAGATGAAAGAAAAACCTATTCCAAGAGAGAATCACCCAGGTTTTGTCGTGATGGTTGTTCTATGCACACAAAAAGGTCTTGCATACATCAATCACCTGTTTGGCGGAAAACCGTCCGATGGAAAATTGGCGAGAATAGTATAGCACTATACATCTGTTATTACTAAAAAACAAGGAGCGACAAAAACATCGCTCCTATATTTCCTTTAACGTATAATTGATCACTTTATCGTAACCCAAACCTGTTCGCCACGCTTTATCGCATCGTCAATCAATTTGTTCAACTTGTCAGAAGTATAGCGTGATTCGGTAAGTCTGCCTTTTGATGTATTGTTACCAACAAGGATACACCCGGCAGAATCCTTTGCTGTATTCCCACAATTTCCTGTAATAAAGGGCACATCAAATAAACTATTTCTTGTAACTATTGTATGATTTTTATTTTGAACACAAAACACATATCCACTATATGGCTTTTTAAAATAGCAAGACTGAGCAGGTGTTCTTGTTGGTTTGTCTTTTTTTATAGATAACATATACCCATCTTTCCACTTATCAGTTCCACTTTTCTCATTAGACATTGAAGATGAATATCCAGACAGGAATGCCATTATTTGAATTTTGTTTAAAGTGTCTACATTTGTAGAAGCTATTTGATACTGAAAGTTTTCTTTTTTCATATTAGCATATTTACCATCCGCAAAATGATACTCATCAATTAATGAAATCATTTGCTCTTTTGGTAACATGGTAAAAGAACTAGGAATACATTTCCCATCCTTACCCAAGTGATTAGGATCTACCATATTTGCTATTTTATTACAATCAGGATGCAAAATTCTGATTGTTGTAGACCCATCTTTATTCTTATTTACAGAATATCTTAATTGTGATTTATCCAATAAAGAAATTACTCTATTTATCTTTCTTTCTTTTTTATAATGAAAAGAAACAGTACACCTTTTACCTGTTTTAGTATTATACCATCTAACATATCCATCAGCAACTACGTGCATACATATTTTACACATAACAAGAGTATCTTCATCAACACCTGATTCAATTGATGTATTTCCACATGCTATAAATGAAGAACCAATAGGTATATCTTTAGCTTCTATTAACCTTGTTTCACTTCCATATGCAAGATTTATATTACATAGCATTTTATGCTTATCAGTAACTCTATATGACGCACTATTATAAATACCATTAGGATATTCACAACAATACAAATCTCCAATATACTTTTCAATTATAACATTATCTATTGAAACAAGTTCCATCTTATTTGTTGACATGTTTAACGACCAGCATTTTTTAGGATTTTCTTTATTAAACCCATCCATATTAAGCCATCCCTTTTCTGTTAAAATTTCCATTTCAGGATGGAGGCAATGAATTAATATACCCTCAAAATGAGGCACATTCAACAGTCTTGGCATATTACGCCCGAATTTTGGTGACCAGTTGTATATAACCTGGTATCTTCCATAAGGAATAGCAGATTCAGCATAAACCTTCTTCTCGTTTCCATCAAACACTCCGTTCTTATTCACGTCAACAACACGATCTTCAAGCGTATTACTGAAAAACTCACCATCAATATACAAACGCCCTATAGTATAATCAGGCTTACACCATTTTCTTTCTACTAATAGTTCCATGTTTTTTTTTATTTATTGATACATTGCAAATATACAAAAAAGTATTATATTTGCAATGTAATAATTAGGCTAGTTGATATTTAAAGATTATATTTAATGAGGTTGTCTAGATTTTGACAACCTCAACAATTTCCAAAATGTCTAAATTAATACAACTAGCAGTAACATATTGCATTTTTTTAGATTTATTCATTTAGGCAAGAGAAAGGCTCAATCTGTTCTCTTGCTTTTTTTATGTGCAAACGTAAAGTCATTGAATTAAGTCTTTCTTATAGAATCTATAGTTCCCATATTTTTAGGTATTACAAAACAATTAACATTATTTATCTATTTAAACATTGCAAATATATCATATTTTCTGTTACTTTGCACTATGTAAATGAACCATTACGATGTTTTTACTTTGGCAGCAGGCAGATGTGAATCTTTACTGTTGCCTTTTTTATTTAAAATACATACCTTTGCACTATGGACAACGAAAGAGAAATATTATCGAAACTTGACGCTATCATACAGAACCAAAAGGTTTTGTATGAGAATCAAATTGTAATCTTTCAAACTCTAGCATCAATCGGGCAAAAAGTTTACAGCCAAAGTGATTTCAAGAGTTTGATGATAAACATGGTAGCAAACGGTATAACAGAAAGAGTAGAAGCCAATGATCAACAAAGAAGAAATATCTAAGATTGCAGACTATTACTTCCAGGTAAAAAGACTTGCGAACGGTATCAAATCGTCAACCAAAGAACGTGCGGAGAAGTTCTCTAAAGACCTTCTGTCCGTATTTCTTTTGGCAGGGGCTAAATCATTCAAGTCAATATCAAAACTCCCGGATAGCCAAAAAGAAAAAGTGCTGGAACTGACCAAAGAGTTCCGTGAGGATATATATAACGACATATACCAATATGTATTGGAAAGCAATAAGCTGTCACTCGAACTAAACGATGATCTTGGATGGGAGTATATTTCAATGACGGACAACGGCATTAAGGAATATATGGAAAGGACATACGGTGGAGAAACAACAAAGCAGAGAATAAATACAAATACAAACAGATTCCGCGCTGTTGTTGAAGTATATCTTGCCAATACATTGCTGTCCACAAAAACGAACAATATAGAGAAAATAACGGATGAGGTTCAAAAGAAGATATGGAACAACATATCATCACCATATAACGTATCATTTATTCCGCCAAGCAAACAGAAACACTACGGTAGAGGATATGCTACAAACGGTATAAGCCAGTTGTATGTTATAGAACAACAGATGATTCTAGGTATTTTCAATGAAGCAAATTACAACTCATGGAAAAACATTCCAAATTTCAAGGGATGGAGGACAGCAGTAACGTCTAAAAATCCATGCCAGTTCTGCATTGACGAGCAATACAGAATACACACAGACAGACCTAAGCTGCCGTTCCATGCCCATTGCTTGTGTATATTGTATCCAGTGTTTAATATATAATAACTTGATAATCAACATACCATTGAGTAACATTACCATAAGACGGGGGATTTCCAGCATCAACCACATCATTACGAGTAAATGATTTAGGAATATTTGTGCACGAAGGCATCAATATATTACCTAACCATTGACCTGTATAAGATCCATCTTTCGCTCTCCATCTATATCTAGCGTATGGTCTGCCGGATGAAGCAACGTAATCACTAGAAGTGTTATTTGTAATGTTCAATCTGCATTTAGAAGAAGTAGAGCCATTTGTCAACTGTCCGTAAACAGAGAATCCAGAAGCGTTGGCTGTTGTATCTCCAAGTGTAATAGAAAGACTTTGTGTAACCACTATCGGCTTACGAATAAATCCGTCAGATGTAGTAGGAATTAAGCATAATACATTTCCACTGTAATCACAAAAATAACCCTTAAGATAAATATATGTATCCCCCATAGATATGAGATTATTGCGATTAAGGGTAATTGAAATTTTTCCTGTACTATCAATACTACTTACAACAAAAACTCCAGAATCTACCAACCTCTTTAATTGATTATATACTTCTACCTTTATCTTCATATTAGACCAAGTAAATCCCCCAAGTATTTTACCCCAATTATACCTAGAATCAGCCCAATATGGTGAAATTGTAAGTACAAACGTTGTCTTTGTAGCGTCTACAGGATTAGTTAGAATATCTTTATCTATTGTAAGAGGTTTAGCCCCATGATCGTATCCATCAAAATCAGTAAGTCTATACCATGTTTTAGGTCTATCATATACCAATCTTTTATTTACAGAATCATAAATTATACCAGGTAAACTAGCGTTGTCAAATGAAGGACTAGACGCTTCTTTGGGTTTTATATAACTCCACATATTAATTTTTTCGCTAAGACAAGCATATCCTAAATCATAACCGTCACTAGTAGCACCAATACCTAGAGTAGGATATACGTCACCACCCAAATTAATGGGTGCGGTGATTTTACCGTTAGAGTGACCCATAATCACCCCCTTCCTCTATAACGGTAAAAGAACCTTTACAAACAACAATGCCATTACAACTGATACTACGACAATGAATATCGCCATCAATTATAACAGCATCAGAAATGTCATAATCACTAGGAAGTTCCCCACCACATAGTGTTATGACTTCTACTGCCCCTGTGCAGCTAGACTGCCCCTGTGCAGCTAGACTGCCCCTGTGC
>CAMDJC010000056.1:0-17236 GCA_945900015.1 uncultured Odoribacter sp.
GTCCATAATCTTTGGATAACATGATTATATTGCCACGGACTTATGCAACTGTGCCAAGAAAACTCACTCCGAATAACTAATTGGGTATTTGAAAATATTGAATATCCCGATTCGTTATCTGTCACTTTCAAATTAATTTCATAAATCCCTGCCGGTCTCGTAATTGGAAAACTCAATATTGGACTTGTACTAATTGTATCTATTTTAACATTTGTAACAGTCGAAGATTCTCCTCCATACCGTTGATTTATAGTCCATAAATAATCATAGTCCTTTTCAGCAGGAGTAACTTTCGGTTCGATTTCAAGAGTATCTTTAAATAAAATTTTTTCATATTGAGTTTCCACATTCTGAATAGTCAAATCTGCAAACTCAGAGTAATCATAATTACCCTTATCATCAAAGCAGGCAAAATTACCTAAAGCCAATATCAATAATATAAATAATTTCGTTCTCATATTCATTACAAATTAATGTTAGAAAGTAACTTCACGTCCTATTGTTTCTCCAGCTTCTGGTTCTTCACGTAAAATATCTTTTCCTGCAGCTTTCCGCACTGCATTTTCTTCATTTAAAGCTGTCTTGAAAAAGCTTTTCCAATAACCTGTCAAGCCCATATCTATTGACTGCAAATAATCATCCGGTTCCCCAACTAAATTTGCAAAGAAATTCTCATCTACCACAACTCCAATTTCTGCTGCGACATCAATCATAAAACGATGCTTGACTGGTCCATACTCTCCTGCAAAATACCACTCTGTCTTACGATCCCAGTGTATTGGTCTAGTCAAAATATTAGAAAAGCGGATAGTTCGAATATCATGACCAGGAAAACCAGGTTTGAAATATTCGTTTTCTTTCACCTTAAATCTTAACACAACTTCATTTTCTGCCAAATCCGCCGTTTTTTTCAACACCACAGGCACTTTCGTCCTATTCGTATTAGCCGGCATCACATAGGCATCTTTTAACAATGGATCATCAAAAGCAACATAATGTGTTGACATAATTGCAGCGTCAGTACCCTCCGATATTTGCTCAAAAAGTATAGGACGTGGATAATCTGTTACAAAACCTGACATTTCTACATCAATCCAAATCGTATCTAACATCTGTTCTGAAGGTAAATAAATAAAAGTATAAACTGTCAAACTATCCGGATTCAACGGTTTCCCATAATAAAAATTCAACCTATCATTACCTTCTGCATGATAGGTATCCATTTCTTGCTCGCAAGCTGAAAATAAAAATGCAGAAAGCACTAGTATAAAATATAATATATTATTTCTCATAGCCATTGTTTTAATTATTACCCAATTCTGTTTTTGGTAAAGGTAAGATATAATCTTTTTCAGTCACCTCCCGATCACCTTTCCACAACATTTGCTTCGTTCCCAATCTTTTATAAGTAAAGAACATTTGTCCTTCTCCAAAAAATTCTCGACGATATTCTTTTAAAATCTCATCATACAATTGACTCTGATTTAAATTTTGAGCAATAACACCACGGTCCTTCATATAAATCTTATACAAAGAATTAGCTTCTTGCACACTACTTGCGCATTCTATAGCTATCAGATACATTTCAGACAGACGTATTAAAGGAACAATATTAAAATGAGTTGTAAATTCATTTTCTTCACTTTCAGATTGAGTGTATTTTTGAAAATCATAATAAAATTTACCAACTGTAGTGGATTCCATTTTCTTCCAGATTTTCTTGGGACGGTTATTGATATCCACAGACTGTCCCTCATACAAATCTTTATAATGAATCTCTGTTAAGTGTCCAGATAAAGATGTAAACAGATTTTTGACATAATCAGCCAAATGGTTATTATTTACAGCTAAAATACATTCTGACGGACAAGTAAGATATAGTTTATCATTTTGTAAATCCGTAAGACCAGACAAAGCAACAACTATTTTTCCGTCTTTTGTTTTTGCATTTATCACATTATTAGCAGCAACTCGTGCATTCTCTTTATCCCCTATATAGAGGTATAGGCGAGCTTTTAATCCTTCTAAGGCCCAATAATTAAAACGCATACGCCGGAATGCTAAAAATGAGTCTTCTAAATTTTGAATTGAAGAGTCATCTAATTCTTCAAACGTATATTGACACACAGGATCACTTTCTTGCAATAGCTTTTGGGCAGTTTCAATATCTTTCAATATCAGCGATACAAATTCTTCGTACGAATAATAAGGAACTGCATTTATTGATACAGATGTTGCATAAGGCAACTGCACCTTAATAGAAGGATTTTGAGGGATTTGTCCAAACAATCGCAAAATATCGACATGGCAAAAAGCTCTAATTCCTAATGCCTCTGCTTCTATGATTTTGCGCATATTATCACTTTGTATTGCATCACCATGAACTAGGATATTTTCTAAAACGCTATTTGTATGGGCAATAACTTCATAATATGCTTTATAGACTCCCTTAATTTCTCCTTCTACATAAGCTGATTCATAATTAAAATCTTTCAACAAGCTTTCATCTTTTCCATTTCCAGTTGAAAAATCCCAGAACTGAGCCAAATATTCCGTAAAAGTCATCGTCATCTTTGTGCCATACAGTGATGGAGTAGCCAATTTTATATAGCAACCGGTCAAAGCATCTTTAAATCCTTTTTCAGAAGAAAACATATCATCATTTTCCATCTGCGACTGCGGTTTCACATCCAACCAGTCATTGCAACTACTGCCTATCAGTATAGCCATAAACAGAAATGCAAATATATTAAACTTTGTTTTCATATCAGTATTTATTTAGCAATTTAAAATATCAGATTAACAGCAAACTCTATTCGGCGAGCAAAGGGGTAATCCGTTCCTCTTTCGCGTTTTATGGAAGAAATATAAAATATATCCGATATATTAGCATCAAAATTAATACTTCTCATTCCCAACTTCGCAACAAAAGGAGAATGCCAACGATATTGCAAACTTGCACTTTGCAACTGGAATACATTATCATCCATAATAAACCTAGAAGAATATCCGGTATCTTCATCTCCATAACCTTTAAAAGGTTTTATATCTCCAGGACGTTGCCAACGATCTGACCAGACACGCTTATCGACATTATACTGAATCTCGCTATTAGTTACTTCCACTTTATCTAAAAGAGTTTGATTATATTGTTGTCCTCCCCAATGAAAACCAAAATTCAAATTCAAAGTAAAATCTTTGTAAGTAAACAACGAATTGAAATTACCCTTGAACTTAGGTTCTTTTTGTCCACAATAACGTTTAGCTCCAGCCTGCCAAGTCGTAGTAACATTTCCATCAGCATCCAAATACAATTCTTTACCGGTACTCGGGTCGATACCCAGAGAAGGAACAGCATAAATAGCATATCTAGAATAACCTTCACGCAATAAAGTCTGATCTGCATTTTTGCCAACATAATTAGACATTTGGTTCTTTATAGCATCCGACAATTTAGTGATTTCATTTTTAGTATATGCCAATTTAGAACTTAACATCCAAATCACTTCTTTTTCCGTATTTCTAAGAACATAGCCGTTAATTCCTGCCTCAAATCCAACATTATTTACTTCACCGACATTCGCAGTATAAGAAGGGAAACCATTTGCCAATGGTAAATCCATTTGGGACAAAAGATTAGATGTAATCTTTTTATAGGCATCAAAAGTCAGAGACAAACGATTCTGCCATAAACCAACTTCGATGCCCAAATCATATTGATCAGTAATTTGCCACTCCAAATCCTTATTACCAATACCCATTAGTTCTACACCATTCCAAGTCATATAACGTTCGGAAGTAAGAGTTTGATATGTACGCAATGCTTGATAAGAAGAGAATTGTTGAGAACCTGTTTTTCCGTAAGAACCACGCAAACGCAACAGATTTACCACTTGCTGACCTTCCATAAACTTTTCTTGGTGAATATTCCATCCGATACCTATACTGTAAAAAGGTGCAAATCGCTTATCTCCTCCAAACTGAGATGAACCATCTGCTCTGAAAGAGAAATCGGTATAATAACGATTATCGTAAGTATAGTTTACATTTCCTGTAAAACCTACTTGACGTGTCAGGCTTTCAACTCCTTGAGGACGACCGTTTCGCTCATATTGGAGTGCATTACCAAGAAAATCATAATCTTGATTATTAAAGCCTTCAGCCTTAAAAGTATAATAGAAATCTTTACTATTTTTCAGAGACCAATCTAACCCCACATACAACTGATGCTTTTCTGCAAACAATTTTGAATATGATAAAGTCACACGACTTTCCAATGAGGTCCTTTCACCTGTTTTATATTCATAGCTACCTTTACGGAAATGGTTCTCTGGACCTTTATAATCTATGGTGTTAAAAGAAGAATGCTCTGCAGGAAGGAACTTGTCGTGTCGGGAATGCTCTTTACTTATACCTATCTGCCCTCTCAACTGTATTCCCTCTATTATATCCCATTCTATTGAAAAATTATTAGTCATCACATCTGATTGGGTCTTATCCTGTGTATTAAGTGTTGCATTATACAATGGATTCGGCACCTCATTTCCCAACATAGTGGTATAAATGGGAATACACTCTCCATTTTCATCTGTTGGCACCCAATAAGGATTCATTTTAGCATATTCACTGAATGAGCCATATTTACTTTCTGATGAATTGTTATAATCCAATATCATCTGATTTTGAAATATCACATTTTTCAAAACATATGAGAGAGTCAATGTTCCTGAAAACGTATTACGATCAGAATCTTTCATAGCTCCTTGAATTTTATTGTAATAGACTCCTGCTCCCCAACGAAATTCTTCGCTACCACCTTCCAAACGAAGATTATATTTTTGTCCAACTCCTACGCGTACCGGTTCTGATAACCAATAAGTATCAACACCCCTAATTACATCTTTCAAGGTTGCATAATACATCTCTTCCATTTTCTGTATATCATGTGGGTCGCCATCTTTTCCATCATAAAGCCCAACTTTCTTTTCTAATGCCAATTTATCGCTTGCATGCAAAAGGTCATAAGAAGACAAATCCGGCATTTCCAAACTAAATCCGGCTTTTGCCGTTATTTTTAATCTGCCAGCTTCAGGTTTTTTAGTTATTACCACAATTACACCATTCGCACCTCGTGAACCATAGATTGCTGTAGCTGATGCATCTTTCAATATATTAATACTCTCAACGTCCTCATCATTAAAGTCCATTAATTTTTCTATCGATATTTCAAAACCATCCATAATAATTAACGGTTGATTTAATTTTTGAGCCGTTTGATTATTCAATTCATCCATTGACATAGGCAATGATGAATTACCACGGATATTGATTTCCGGCAAAGCATTCGGATTACTACCCAATGCATTATTCGCAACAACATTGAATGCAGGATCTATGTTTTTCAAGGTTGACAATAAATTCTGCCCCTTAAACATTTTTAACTCCTTATTAGAAATAGTAGTTACTGCTCCTGTATAACTTTCACGCGATTTATTGAAAATACCGGTCACCACCACCTCATCTATTTCAGTTGCATCTTCCTCTAATTTCACATTAATTTCAGACTTTCCATTTATCGCTACTTCTAACGTTTTCATTCCTACAAAAGAAAAAACCAAAATAGTAGCATGCTCCTTCTGCACTGTCAACTCGTATTGTCCATCTGCATCTGTTGCTGTACCTAAAGTTGTTCCCTTCAACATAACTGTCACCCCTGGCATTGCAACACCCTGTTTATCTGTCACCTTACCTTTAATAACAATCGTTTTTAATTCCTGTTCATTCGTCACTACTTTAGGAGAAATAACTATATGCCCATCCATAATTTCATATTTCAAAGGCTTATCAGCAAGAACTTCGTCTAAAACTTCTGCAACAGTTTTCCCCTTCAGATTAGCATTTACAGTATACCCCTGTACATCTTCATGGTTATAAATAAAACGTAAGTGAGTACGCTGCTGCATTTGTTCAAAAAGCGTTTCCAAATTAACCTCTCCCAATTGGAGATTGATCTTCTTTTCTTGTGACCACACCTCTGCATTCAGACTGTTATACGTCAGTGCAATCACCAGAAACATGAGTTTAATTTTAATCATGATCCAGATTAGTGTTTGAATTGTTTTTTTCATAACTTTGTTGTTAATGTTTGACATCATTCCCTTGACTAGAGGGAGTTCCTGCCGGAGTGTATTGGCGTACATTCCGGCATTTTGTTTTTTAATTTTGTTTTATTGGTTACTTTTGATTTTTAATTATTTATTTGATTTCACTATTAATGTTCTATCTTTTAACTCTAAACGGATTTTTTGTGTTCGCTCTAATTTTTCAATAACCTCCTCTATACTACTGCTACGCGAGAACCATGCTGTAAAATGCAAATCTTTTAGAGAGGGACTCATATAAAATATTTCCAGATTATACCAACGGGACAATTCATTTAATAAAAGTTCCAATGACTGATGTTTAAAACAAAATGCATTGTATCTCCATGCAATGGCCTCCTCCAAATCAACTTCTTTCACCTCTATTTCTCCATCAATCAAAGCAGCCTGTTGTCCGGGCTGCAAAACAATCACTTTGCCTTGCTGTTCCAACTGCACACCTCCTTCAGCCAAGGTCGTAGAAGATGGCATATCAGCATAATTACGGACATTAAATTTTGTTCCTGTCACCCGCACATCAATATCACTTATATGCACAATAAACGGATGTTCTGCATCTTTAACCACATTGAAATACGCTTCACCTTTTAAACTCACTTCACGTCTATCTCCTTTAAAAGCCACAGGATAAGTTATTTCACTCTCGGCATTTAACCACACTGAAGTTCCATCTGCTAATATCAACTCATATTCAGCTCCTCGTGGCACTCTAAGCGTATTATACTTCACCTCTCCCCCAACTTCTTTATTCACATAATGTACAGCATCCTTTTTTGCCTGAATAACAGCCCCCTCTTCGTTCACATTCCTTAAATCAGTTTTTTCGCCTAAATAAACTGTAGCTCCATTACTCAATACCAACTCCACCTTGTTATTATTTCCGGTTTCCTGAACAGTATAACTTGAACTTCTTCTATCACCCCTCTGCCATTGAATTATCTGCCATAAAGCCGAACATCCAACAACAAGTACTGCTACGGCAGCAACAGCTCTCAACCTTCTACGCAAACGCAAACGTGATTCCTGTCTCTGCCGACGTTCATACAAACGCATCCAAGCCGTTACAATTTCACCTTGGTATTGCTGCTGCGGATGTCTCTTCCAAAAATCATCGTTTAGAATTCTATGATACATAGCTTCATTAGCTGGATTATCTTTTCTCCAAGCATTTATTAATGTCTGTTCATCCGCAGAAATATCTCCTTGTAATGAACGTACAAGCAAGTCTACAATTTTTGAATATTCATCAAACTTTTTCATTGTTTTATCATTTACATAGATATGACGTACACACCCCTCAAAAGAGGTATATAATTTTCAAAAAAAATCAAGCAAACGCTATTTTTTACAGATAAGGATTTAATTCAGAAGCAATAATAACAAAGACAATAATTTATCACGCAACATTTTACGTGCTATTTGCTTCTGTTTTTTGACTGTTTCTACAGATATATTCAATTGTTCGGCAACTTCCTTAGCAGAACGCCCCTCCAAAGTTAAAGTAAGCACAGAATGTACTCCCTTGGGTAATTTATCAATAGCTATCATCATTCGACGATAAATTTCTTCCTCCCAATAGGCAGAATCGTCTACTTGGCTTAACTCGGCAGCATATTCTTCGACACTTTTCTCACTATATTTCTTATGACGTAAATAGTCTATTGACTTGAAACGTACCATCTGATAAAGATATGCCGACTTTTCCTCTACATCATCCAACAACTCTCCATTCTCCCACAAGCGTAAAAAAACATCTTGCACCAAATCTTCAGCAACTTCCGGACTATTTACATAACGAACAGCAAATGATTTCAATGCAGGATAATATTCTACAAACAAATCCTGTAATGTTAACATCACTTCATTGCTTATCTTCTTATCCTTTTTATATAACGACATCATATCATCATTTTCCGTTAGAGTTGGTAAAGATATACAAATATGATTCAATCCAAACATATTTTTTTCATATAAATAATATCATACCAACGTTGTTTCGCAAATTCTTTCTTACTTTTGCATGAATTCCAAAAATACAAATTAACGCCAAATGAAAAGATTGTTTTTTTTATTATTAATCATACTTCCTACTTTTATATTTGCCCAAAAAGCAAAAATTGAATTTACAAAAACTTCCCATCAATTTGGTGTGATACCGGAACGAGGAGGAAAAGTGGCATATGACTTCATTTTCAAAAATACAGGTTCGGCTCCATTGATAGTAACCAATGTAAGGACAGGTTGCGGATGTGCTGTGCCGGAATGGAGCAAAAAACCTGTTGCCCCCGGAGCTCCCGGAGCCATACGTGTCTATTTCGACCCGCGCAACAGACCAGGGAACTTTGTAAAAAGCATTGCTGTCAATTCAAATGCCAGCAATAATGTGGTCACGTTGACCATCCGCGGCAAAGTCCGACACCAACCGGCAGGTCCTTACGAAGGATATGACTATTCAATCGGAGAAGTTAAATTCACTCAATTAAAGGCTGAGCTTGACGATATTATGAATACCCAGCAGATTGAACATAAAATTCAAATGATACATAGCGGAAAAGAGCCTGCCAAAATCACAGTCAGCAACACCTCCCCCCACATCAAAGCTATCATAACACCTAATACGTTGAAACATGGAGAAAAAGGAGAGATAATCTTCACCTATAATGCCGGACTAAAAAATGATTGGGGCTATGTTTCTGATAAAATCAATATCAATATCAACGATACAATACAAGGGGTATTCACATTCACTGCAAATATCAACGAAGATTTTGATTTTTATGAAGGAAATTATGATAAAGCACCTGCAATTCAACTTCCAAATGAAACAGCTAACCTCAAAAACCTACCTTCAAACAGCAAAACGACCCATACATTCTTTATCCAAAATAATGGTAAATCGGATTTGATATTCCGCAAAGTGAAAGGTTCCGAAGAAGATGTACACATTCATTTAGGCAAGCATAGTATAAAACCAGGTAAAAAAATAAAGGTATCCGTAACTTTCAATACCCCAGCTAAAGGACAAATCACAAAACTCATACAATTTACAACAAATGATCCTGAAAATCCGGTGACACTCTATAAAATAAACGGACAGATAAAATAAACACATATGAAATCATTGTTACTGACATTTTTTTGTGTGTTGGCTATAACTTCTGGATTCTCCCAAGGAATTATGGAAGTAAAACAGCCGACACTTGTCCTCAAAAATTTACTGGCAAACGATCAGCCACAGACAAAAATATTTGAAATTAAAAATATAGGCAACAAGCCCTTTATCATTACCCGTGCCACCTCTATGAGCGCTCAGGTACAAACAAAGTGGAGTCGAGAACCGATTGCTCCGGGGAAAAATGGTAAAATTCAAGTAACATTTACCTCTTCGCATTTTCAAGAACGTTTCGACTATAAAATCATGGTATACACAAATCTCAGCAACAAAGGTACAGAACTCAGGCTTACTGGCAATGTCACAGACAATCCTGCCAAACCTACATTACTGTACAAATATACATTAGCAGGAATAAAATTCAGAGCATCTAACATCAGCTTTGGAGATATCTATACCTGGCAAAAAATAACCGATACAATTTATTATCTAAACACACGAAAAGAGCCGATACATATCGAACCTCTGAACAAACCAGCTTATTTACACTTCAATTTTCACCCCTCAGTCGTAGCCCCCAACCAACGTGGAGCCATGATTGTAACTTTTGATGCTCCCAAAAGAAACGACTACGGATATAATTATGATAATATCATGTTGTCGGTAAATGGAACAAAAGATTTTAGGAATCGTATCACCATAACAGCCAACATTACAGAAGATTTCAGCAAACTTACAGATCAAGAATTAGCCAATGCTCCTACTGTGGAATTTACAGCCAAAGAACTTAGCTTCGGAGAAATTATACAAGGCGAAAAAGCTCATTGCGATTTTATCGTAAAAAATACAGGAAAAAGACCTTTGTTTATCCGCAAAACTAAAGCCAGTTGCGGTTGCACGGCAGTAACTATTGGCAATAAGGCTGTACAACCTGGCAAATCGACTACAATCCGTGCCACGTTCGACTCTACAGGCAGAAGCGGAAAACAATATAAAACCATCACAGTAATTACCAACGACCCCAAGCATCCTGAAACAACCCTAAGAATCAGAGGCAATATTAAGGTCAGATAATCTCTTTAAAAATAAGGATATGATTTATCCGGAAAATTTCGAAAGTAAAATCAAATTTGATAAAATCAGACAATTGGTTAAAAGCTATTGCCTGAGTGATATGGGACGAGAATTGGTGGACAAAATGAATTTTTCATCAGATTCCTCTTATATAAGCGAACAACTGAAAGAAACTCATGAATTCATGAACATCCTGCAGGTGGAAGACTCTTTCCCTGGAGACCACTTCAGAGATGCCCGCCCTTTTCTGCAAAAAATCAGAGTTGAAGGATTATTTCTAGAAATAGCAGAAATGGTTGCACTCAAATTATCCCTGGAGTCTCTCAGTGCTATTGTGCGCTTTTTCAAAGGTAAAGAAGAGCGTTACCCCATTCTCTCTGCTAAAGCCGGATGTATACATTTATTCCCATTCGTACAACAACGTTTGGATACAATAGTTTCCAAACACGGCACAATCAAAGATACAGCATCGCCCGAATTAAACGACATACGACATCGTCTGCAACGTAAACAAGCAGGGATTTCCAAACGCATGCAAAGCCTGTTGCAACAGGCTCAAAGCGAAGGATGGGCAGATAAAGAAAGTGCGATTGCCATCCGAGACGGACGCATGGTGATACCCGTTCCATCAGCATACAAACGTAAAATTAACGGAATTGTCCATGACGAATCAGCAACCGGTAAAACATCCTATATAGAACCGGCAGAAATCGTTGAAACCAATAATGAAATTCGCGAACTTGAATTGGAAGAAAAACGCGAAATCATGAGAATACTAAGAAAATTCGCTGACGAACTGCGTCTTTATATTGATGATTTACTTCCAGGCTATGATTTCCTCGCCTATATTGATTTTATTCGAGGGAAAGCTGCATTTTCCAACTATATAGAAGCCGTCGTACCAGCCTTCAATGACAATGCTGAAATGTTCTGGTATCAGGCCCGCCACCCTCTTTTATGGCTGAGCCTAAAAAACACCGACAAGAAACTGATACCCTTAAATATAGAAGTCTATGACGAGCAACGTATCATTCTAATATCCGGTCCCAATGCCGGAGGAAAATCTGTCTGTCTACAAACTGCCGGTCTGCTGCAATACATGTTTCAATGCGGTCTTCCTGTTCCGGTCAGTGAAGCCAGCAAATTCGGAATATTTGGAAAAATACTCATTGACATAGGAGATGAGCAATCTATTGAAAACGACTTGAGTACCTATAGCTCACACTTGATTAATATGAAAAACTTCCTGCGCTACGGCAGTGACGACACATTAGTACTGATTGACGAATTCGGCACAGGTACAGAGCCCATGCTGGGAGGAGCTATAGCCGAGGCTATACTTTCTGCACTTAATCGAGACAAAGTCAGAGGAGTTATTACAACACACTACACCAACTTGAAACATCTGGCGGCAGAAACACCTGGAATAGCCAATGGCGCCATGCTATATGACAATCACCGGATGTTGCCGCTCTTTGAATTGAAAATCGGTAAACCAGGTTCATCATTTGCTTTTGAAATTGCAAAAAAAATCGGACTTCCCAAGGAGATCCTAGAGGATGCAGCCGCAAAAGTAGGAGAAGATCATATTAACTATGACAAACACCTGAAAGACATTGCCCGCGACAAACGCTACTGGGAAGAAAAACGCCGTAAAATCCACGAAAATGAGAAACGCTTAGATGAAGTCGTTGAAAAATATAGCAATGAACTAAGCGAAGCTTCCCGAATTCGTAAAGAAATCATACGCGAAGCACAACAAAAAGCCCAGGAAATCATAGCAGATGCAAATGCTGCTGTTGAAAAAACTATTCGGGAAATCCGAGAAAATCAAGCCGAAAAAGAAAAAACCCGGGAAATCCGCCGCCGCATGGAAGAAGAGAA
The DNA here is from genome assembly GCA_945900015.1 of uncultured Odoribacter sp. Classification (GTDB taxonomy): domain Bacteria; phylum Bacteroidota; class Bacteroidia; order Bacteroidales; family Marinifilaceae; genus Odoribacter. The sequence continues at coordinate 12,232 of CAMDJC010000056.1, forward strand.
ACAACGCTTACTTTCTGAAAAACAAAACGAAGAAGAAGAGCGTATCCGCAAAAAAATAGAAAAATTGAAAAACCGGGAAAAGAATAGAAAAGAAAAAAAACAAAATCAACCGGAAACTTCACCCCAACACAAAGAAGCAGCTCCCATTTTTCAAAAAGGCGATTATGTAAAACTCCCGAATAATGCCATTGGCGAAATATTAGAAATTGATGACAAAAATGCAGTAGTTGCACTAGGACAATTACATACTAAAGTAAAAGTCTCACAACTCCAAAAAGCCTCTGCAACACAAGCAAAACGCATAGCCCGTCCACAAATACAAGCCTCCTATGCCAATATCCGGGAAAATATCAGTCAAAAACGCATGACCTTTAAACCAGACATTGATTTAAGAGGCATGCGCGGAGATGAAGCCCTGCAGCGGGTAATTTCTTTCTTAGACGAAGCAATCATGCTTGGCTATAGAGATATAAGGATACTGCACGGCACCGGTACCGGCGCTCTCCGACAACTTATCCGACAGTACCTGAGCACAAATCCCGTGGTTGCTACCTATGCCGACGAACAAGTACAACTAGGCGGAACCGGTATCACAGTTGTCCAACTAGATATCTGACCCCGCCAAATCATTATAATATTAAACTATTCCCGAATAGCTTGACGAATACGCACCAGCTTATTCAACAGACCTTCGAGCAAATCCAGACGTAACATATTGGCTCCGTCGGATTTTGCTACAGAAGGATCGGGATGTGTTTCAATAAACAATCCATCAGCTCCAACAGCAATACCAGCTTTCGCTATTGTCTCTACTAATTCCGGTTGTCCTCCTGTTACTCCTCCTGCTTGATTCGGCTGCTGCAAAGAATGTGTCACATCCACAACAACAGGACAATGACAAGTCTGTTGCATAATCTTAATTCCTCGAAAATCCACCACCAAATCCTGGTAGCCAAAAGTTGTTCCACGTTCTGTAGCCATTACATTATCATTACCGGACTCTCTTACTTTTTCCACTGCAAAATGCATTGCATCAGGAGAAAGAAACTGTCCCTTTTTAATATTCACCATCTTGCCGGTACGAGCAGCAGCAACTAACAAATCTGTCTGACGACATAAAAAAGCAGGAATTTGCAATACATCCACATATTCGGCCGCCATCACAGCATCCTCCGGACTATGGATATCCGTCACTACAGGAATCTGAAAATCATTCCGGATTTTTGCCAGTATTTTCAATGCCTTCTCATCACCGATACCGGTAAATGAATCTAAACGTGACCGGTTTGCTTTTTTAAAAGACCCTTTAAAAATATAAGGTATGCCCAACTTATCTGTCAATTCGGAAATATGCTCCGCTATATCCAAAGCCATTTTTTCACCTTCAATCACACAAGGTCCTGCAAGCAGGAAAAACATATCTTTATCAGTTATTTCATTTAAGATTTTCATATATACTATTAATTTTAATTTCTGTATTTTTTCCACCAACCCTTCAGGCGTTCCCAAATCTTGATTTCTGCTGCATTATTCTGAGGCCGATACAATACCACATTTTTCAAGTCCTCAGGCATAAACTCCATTTCTACAAAATTTCCCGGATAATCATGAGCATACTTATAATCCTTACCATAATTCAGCTCCTTCATCAACTTTGTAGGAGCATTACGCAAATAAAGAGGCACTGCAATATTTCCTGTTTTACGCACCAAATCCATCGCCTCATTAATTGCCATTGCTCCAGAATTACTCTTGGGTGAAGTTGCTAGGTAAATTACACATTCAGACAAAGGTATACGGGCTTCAGGCATCCCGATTTTATACACCGTATCAAAACAGGCACTAGCCAGCAACATTGCATTAGGATTTGCCAAACCAATATCCTCAGAAGCAGAAATCAACAAACGTCGGGCAATGAATTTAGGATCTTCTCCCCCTTCCAACATGCGTGCCATATAATATAAAGCAGCATTAGGGTCACTTCCACGAATCGATTTTATCATTGCAGAAATAATATCATAATGCTGCTCACCATCTTTGTCATACATCAAAGGATTTTCCTGCAATTCTTTTCGCACAATATCATTGTTTATAACAATTTCCGGTCCGGCCTGAGCATTAACAACCAGCTCCAATATATTCAACAGCTTTCGTGCATCTCCACCACTATATGAGATCAGTGCTTCCTTTTCTTTGACTATAATATTTTTTTCTTTCAGATAAAAATCCTTGGTTACCGCTCTATCCACCAAACTTTCCAAATCCGCTTTCTCTTGGGCTTTCAACACATATACCTGACACCGAGACAATAAAGGAGAAATCACTTCAAACGAAGGATTTTCAGTTGTCGCACCTATCAATGTCACCGTACCTTTTTCAACAGCTGCCAATAATGAATCTTGTTGAGCTTTTGAAAAACGATGAATCTCATCAATAAATAAAATAGGATTAGGAGTATTAAAAAAACGCTGGTTTTCTGCTTTTTGTATCACCTCCCTCACATCTTTAACCCCTGAACTTACGGCACTCAACACATAAAAAGGACGGTTCAATTGTTCCGCTATAATCATAGCCAAGGTCGTTTTTCCAACCCCCGGAGGGCCCCATAAAATAAACGAAGAAACGACACCCGACTCTATCATCTTGCGCAACACCTTTCCCTTGCCTACCAAATGCTGCTGTCCAATATAATCATCCAATGATTTAGGTCTCAAACGTTCTGCTAACGGCTGATTCTCCATAAACAATTTCTTTTATGCAAAAGTAATAAAAATACCATCACTTCATATAAAATCGATAGTGATCTAAAATTTCCATGATTTGCGAGCCATAACGTTCCAATACTTTTTTACCGACACCAGGTACTCTAAACAATTCCTTTCCACTGCTCGGTATCGTATTGGCAATGCCTATCAACGCTTTCTGCTGCAATACAGCATAAGCCGGAACTCCCATTTTTTTAGCTTCTTCTTTTCTCCACACTCTCAACTTCTCATACAATTCAGGATTCAAAATATCTTCGCCAACCTGAACTTTTTCAGTTTCCTTCCGCTTAGGCTCCACTTTTTCAATCAAAGCTTTTGAACGCGTCTGCAAATAAGTATGTACATCAAAACCATTGGCTGCACACTTCAGTACAGCCCTCTTTACCGAAACTTCCTGGGATAATTTAGCCCAAGCATCAGCTATGGATTTTTTCACCTCCTTATTATCAATTTCAGGCAAAGAACCATTTATCAACTTGACAAGATGCTCTTCAATCAAAGCATTAAAATAATTAACACCTTTACCAATTCTTTCCTTCAGCAAAATATCTTCCTGATAACATTCAGATTCCGAGACTATATGCTGCAACTGATGTTGGAATCGCAGTCCCACCTGCACCAAATCATGAAAACAAATTTCACGTACCTCCTTCACATTTTCTGACATTTCAGGATAAAGACGCCACAAATGCTCGCTAAACAAACGAGCCAAATGCTGCACCCTCTTCAACACGGAAGAAAAATCAAACAATTCCTGCAATAATTGCACATAATATATTAACCGAGCATCATTCAACTCCTGCTGACCAGGCTGGTTATTACGTTGTTCACTAACATATCTGGCTATACTGGAATCACTAATCAAAACATTTTTCTGCAGCGGAGCACTCAAAACCAACCCTTCCAAAGACTTACACCTACTTAAAGCTACATACACTTGACCATGGGCAAAAGCAGAACTAACATCGACAACAGCCTTATCAAAAGTCAAACCCTGACTCTTATGAACAGTAATTGCCCAAGCTGTCCTCAAAGGATACTGCCTGAATACTCCAGCAACCGTTTCGACAATATCTTCAGTTTCAGGATCAATACTATACTTAACATTAGTCCATTCTTCTTTCCCAACAACAATCGTTCCAGTATCACCTTTACACTGAACGATAATTTTATCCTTAGCAATACCTGTAATGCAACCTATTTTACCATTGAAATATTCCTTTGCTGAAGAAGAATCATTTTTTATAAACATCACCTGAGCTCCCTTCTTCAATACCAACTGCCGATCAGTAGGGAAAGAATAATCCGGAAAATCATCCTTTACCTCCGCATCATAAACAAATGGCTCCGACTTCAGCTCATCAAGTTTTTTCTGATTGATATCCTGAGCTTTGTAATTGTGAGTTGTCAGAATAATATACCCATCAGACAAGGTATCCGCATTCGGCAAGCAGCGTTTATTCAACATCGCTAAAGAAGCAGCATCAATAGAATTGCTTCGTATTTTATTTAAAAGACTGATAAAACATTCGTCAGACTGACGATAAACATGTGTCAATTCTATACATACATACGGCAACTCTGCCAGAGCCTTACTAGCAAAGAAAAAAGGCGAATAATAAGATTGCCTCAATAACCCCCATTCTTCATCCTTAACAACAGGAGCCAACTGCTGTAAATCACCTATCAACAACAGCTGTACGCCACCAAAAGGCCGTGTGCTATCTTTATAACGCCGCAACATAGCGTCAACGGCATCCAGCAAATCCGCTCTTACCATACTGATTTCATCAATCACCAGCAAATCCAAACTACGGATAATATTGACCTTCTCTTTATTCAACGCTTTAGTAAGCCTCTTACTCTCATCATTTTCTGATAGATGAGGCAAATAGGGTCCAAAAGGAAGCTGAAAAAAGGAATGAATAGTAACACCACCCGCATTGATTGCAGCGACACCGGTCGGAGCCACTACCACCATTCTCTTGGGAGACTTTTTCTTAAGTTCCTTTAAAAAGGTCGTCTTACCAGTACCAGCCTTCCCTGTAAGGAAAACACTAGTCCCAGTAAACTCCAAATAATCGAAAGCAAGTGCAATTTGAGGATTAAGTTCCATGATTCATAAAATCCAAATAATAGTACAAAGATAGCGAAAGAGAAAAGTAGATACAAAGCATAGAACAAGAAAAAAGAGAGAGTCACGTTATAGTAACTCTCTCTTGAAATTCGGCGCCAACCTA
>CAMDJC010000057.1:0-16171 GCA_945900015.1 uncultured Odoribacter sp.
ACATATCTGGCAACAAATCTTAATTTGGGTGGCGCATTGACGAAGTCAGGAAAAGAGTAGCGATAGTGAAATCGCTACGAGTATAATATTTATCGCACCTGCAATCATATCTATTATTTATATTATTGATTTATAAGTATGTTGCTATTCCGAATAATTCATTGAGCCGTTCCTCATTTATTGGATTGCTGCCATTCCATCCAAGTAGCGGCAAAATTATATCGGAACGAAAATTTTTAGCAGCTTTACTGCTTATCTCACATCTTTCAGCGAATGGAGTAAAACCATCATATAGTGGCTTTACGTGTGAATTTGGCATGATACCCAATTCCGCCAATACAGTCAGTTGTCCACGAAAGCGAAATTTCTCATAGTCAGGAACAATTTTTGCCTTTCTTATTCGCTGTTCCAATTTCCCGGGAGTTTCATCTGCTGGAGCATTATTTCACAAATTCTCATGTCGGAGATACAAACTACAAAAAAGACTTTGTAGTCTATTCATCAGGAACTAATAAAAGTTACCAAGAAAGCCCTCAACCTAAGATGAAGCTCCAGTTTTAGACTAACCCAACATCAACGCCAAAATTGGAGCGTTGATGTTGGGTTAGCCTCACTCGATGAAAACTGACACATATATACGCTTCAAAAGTAGGTTATTATCATTATCAAAACACGTATTAAGTTGCTGTATATGAACTCTGCAACGTGTACTTCAATTAATGCCTACCCCTTCCCGAAGGCAAAGGGTACAAAAAACACACTCCCAAATTTCTCCGAGAGTCCGCATTATGGGATTCTTTCTGTGAAAGCGGCAAGTCGATGAGAAGCTTTATTGTCAAGACATTAGGCTCGATTTCTTCGTAAAACGAAGCAGTTTGCCGATAAATAAAAGCCCAGTAGCGGTGGCTCAACACCCCTTAAAAAATTTATAGAATTTCCTTACAAATGTGGTAATAGTGTTTATATTCAGGATAATTTGGGTCCTGAGTAGCCAGAGATAAATGACATGGAGGTTCAAAGTCTTCCTTGTAATGAGGACAAGTTAAGGCATTAGAAGGAGATGGCTTCCGAGGAAGATTGTGCTTTTTATACAGGATACAAATTCTTTCGTCTGTGAAATCGTTCTTTTTGCTAAACTTACATAAAAAGCAGTTGCGAATTTTTACACCTCGTTTAGAGAACTCTTGAAATATTTCCTTGAATTGTGTTGCTATCTGCGTAATAAAATAGTGAACATTAGGTGGTATTTTAGATGCGACTTCGAAACAGCGACAGTTGAAAGTACGAAACTGTCCTTGTTGATTTAGTATGAAAACAATTGTGTCTTTGCGATAAAAGCAGTCTTCAAAATCCAAGTCAATGCACTCAGCTGGATTAAAAGATTCTACTTTATTGAAATTGTAAAGCGTAATCTTTGCAATATCCGGAAGAGAATGATTATAATGTGAATTTCTAACGGCATCAAATTTACGAGTTAGAACGATATCATCAATATCCTTTTCGGTTTCAATAGGGATTTCAATAATACGCACTCCGTCATTAATTTTGTCCAAAGTGCATTTGTGTGTCACAGATATTTCGATTAGGACAGGAGGCAAACTTGGTTTTATAGAAGATGAAAGCAATAAGTCGGCACGGAATTGCTTATATGTCGCTTCAATTTCGCAGGTGTCATAGAAACTATGCAAATCAAAATCAACCTGCTTTTCTCTGTCACACTTGGGGAAATTTACAAAAGGACATGACAAGGAGCATACTGCTTTAGCAGCATAAGAAAGATAAAAGTGCTCAGATGAAAGGAAAACTTGCCTTATCCTAATTTTTGCTAAATTATGAAGATATGATTCATATGAACAATTTTCAACATTTCTATGAGAGAAGTGCCATCGTCTAACTTTACCCATATGAGGGGTCATTTGTTCCCCACAAATAGGGCAAAAATATTGTTCTCCACGCAGAGCGAAGGAGACATTTATAAGCTCACCTTTGGAATTATTGGCATAGCTATAATTTTGAGAGAGGTTGTTTTTCGCCATACTGCTATTTCTTGCCAAAAACTGACTGAAGTTTCTTGCGTATAGCACTTAAAGCCAACTTTTGGTCTTGTGCAATAGAGAGACCTATACCACTACTTTTTATAACCGCCACACGTTGGTCAGTAAGCAAATCATAAAAAGTAATAGTAATGTATGTGTGCCCTCCATCCCACTTCTCAGAAGTAATATGAATGTTAGGAGAAAGAGTGTGACTTAAATAATCATCAGGAGCATACGAAAGAGAGATCGGTTGAAGCTTTGTGTTGGCAATTTCGTTTTGTATAAGCATCATAATATCGTCAAGGTTTCTATCGCCAGTTTGTTCTTTGCCGAAGCTAATATACTTGTAGTTAGATAAGTTTGCGCCATTAGAGATGACAAGATTTGCAGAAGACGAACAAGAAGCAAGAGAAATGATTGCCAAAACCATTGCTATTAAGAAAGAAATACGTTTCATATATTCAAATATTTTTAGCGTTACTTCATAATGCAAAATTATGAAAAATCTCTGGAATAACCTCGAAAAACGCAAAAAAAAAGCGGATTTCAGAAGAAGAATGGTTTACAAATCATTATCTGTGAAAGAGTAAGATTTAACATATGAGAGATGCTATTACACCGTTTGTCACCGATTTGCGTATCAGGGTCTAACTTGTTGATATATTCATAATAGTTCAGTAGGGAATCTCTATCAAGTGCTATCCCAGTTTGTTAGCAACTTTATTTTAATTCATGACAAGCATAGAGTTCAATTTTACTTCCTTCAAGAATATCATTGACTTATCTTGAACATTTATGCCTAAATCACGTTCCAATATGTCTGTATCATCAATCGTCATATAGCCGAAAATAATATCGTACAGATGCAAATATACACAAAGGAAGAGAAAAACCAACATGTTGGTTGGTTTTATTTTGTCCGTGTGATGCTAACGGAATAGCAGGAGCCGCTAATGCTTTTCTCCCACTTAAATACATCTTAAATATAAGACAACTATATCTCAAATATATGACAAAGATATCAGTTTGTTATCTTTGATATATAGTTGTCTTATATTTGACATCAATTTGTGATATAGGTATGTGGGAGGTATTATTCATAACTATCGAACGTGCCATCTTCATAAAAGATAATAACACGTTTGATTTTTTTATCTGTATGTTTGGGCAATTTGTCTGATACGACATCAGAGGAGAGGATAGCGGTTGCAGCCGGTTTGTGTGGAACACTTGTAGAAACCACCTCTTCATCTACTGGTTCATTTGAATCAATAGACAGTGACGGTATGGAGGGCGAGACGTTCGTTTGTTTGTTGATATAAGGAGAGCCTTTACCGGTAATCAACCAATTCATATTTACATCCGGCAACGCTTGGGCTATTTTGTCCAATAAATCAAATCCGGGTTTGCTGCGTCCATTTAAAATGTGCGAAATGGCAGAAGCATTGACCTTAATCAAGGCAGCAAAATGGGTTGCTGTCAGATTCTTTTCACTCAATAACCGTTTAAATCTATCTTGCATTTTGTAATGATTAATGTTACAAATGTAATCAAATTTACAAGAACAACAAAATTACAATTGTAATAAATTAGGCATTACAATTGTAATTATTACACCTATAATTTACTGCAAATATGCATCTGAAATAAAGGATATGCCATTAAAATGGGATGTGTTTTATATATATATGATTATCAGTATTTATATAAAAATCACTAATGGTTTTGGGTTGTATGTCATACTTGAATTATTTGTATCAATAAGCTCATTTATATATTTGGATATAAGATATTTTATAAATTAATTTATGAAATAATAGCATTTAAATATGTGCCATGTGCCTCATATCAAGGAATATACTTAAATAAAAGATTCTATAAAACTATGCTAATTAACTGGCTGGATTTATTTTACATCTAAAAATAAAACAAGTGTTAATAACTGTAACATATGTATCGTACGTGTGTAGCGACATCGCATAAACGAAAGCCTGATATTACACATGTAATGTGTTTCTGTTTACAATTGCAATCCTTGAGATTGTTTACATTTGTAATTATATGAGGGCTTATGATTCCAAGAATTCTTGCTATATTTGCATATTGTTGGATATGGTTTTATGTCCACCTTTCACTATATTTGATGAAATTTTAAATTAACGATTATGACTACTGAAAATAAACTGTCTGCCTTAAGGGAAATAATGGAAAGAGAAAGTCTGGATGCTTATATTGTATCAGGAACAGACCCTCATAATAGCGAATATCTTCCTGCCGTATGGAAGCAAAGGGAGTGGATTTCCGGTTTTACCGGATCATTTGGAACTGTCGTTGTTTTGAAAGAATCTGCCGGCTTGTGGACAGATACTCGTTATTTTATCCAAGCTGAACAACAACTCAAGGGTTCCGGTATAGAGCTTCATAAATTACGAATCCCCGGAGCTGTGGACTATCCGGAATGGCTTGCTGCAAATTTGCCCTCCGGAAGCCGTGTCGGTATGGATAGTTTTTGTATTTCGGTCAGTGATGCCAAACGCCTAAAGTCGCAACTCGAAGCAAGTGAATGTAAAATGATTGAAAACACCGACCTGATCGGTGATGTATGGTTGGAGCGTCCGGCTCTTCCTGATACGCCGATTTTTATGGTTCCTGCAGAAACAACCGGCTGTTCATCAAGCGAAAAAATTGAAATGGTCCGCAAATTTTTGAAGGATAACCATGCTGATTATTTTGTATTTAGCACTTTGGACGAAATAGCCTGGTTGTTTAATATCAGATGTAATGACGTTGCGTACAATCCTGTGGCTATCAGTTATGCAATTGTTGGACAAGAGGAGGCTTTTCTTTTTATTCGGCGTCCTAAGGTGACGGCGGATTGTTTGAAAGCGCTTAATGACGAAGGTATTGAAGTGAGAGATTATCACCAGGTGTTGCTTTTTATTGACGAACTCGCCAAAGACAAATGTTGTTGTGTAGATACCAGCACTTTAAATTATGCCATTTATAATAGAATCAGTTCACATTGCCAAATAAAAGAAGTGGCCTCTCCGATTGTTTTGGCAAAATCCATAAAGAATGAAACCGAAATTGAAGGATTTAGACAGGCATGTATTAAAGACAGTGTGGCTATGACTAAATTCTTTTACTGGGTGGAGCAAAATATAGACAAGCACCTGACTGAAACATCCGTTTCAGAACACCTTACACAATTGAGGGCTATGAATGAAGGCTATGTGTCTAACAGTTTTGAAAATATATCTGCCTATGGACCCAATGCGGCATTGCCCCACTATTCTGCAATTCCCGGAAATGATGCAGTATTGCAACGCAAAGGGCTTTATTTGGTTGATTCCGGAGCTCAATATACGCATGGAACAACTGATATTACCCGCACAATAGCGTTGGGTGAATTGACACGCCAGGAAAAGGAAGATTATACGATTGTGTTAAAAGGAATGATTGCACTCAGCCGTGCTGTTTTTCCTGAGGGAACTCGCGGGTGCAATCTTGATGCCATAGCACGTCAGCCTCTGTGGCAGACTCTTAGAAACTTCGGGCATGGCACCGGACATGGCATAGGATTTTTCCTGAATGTTCATGAAGGGCCGCAATCCATTCGCCAAGACCTGAAAGATCAGGCTATTGTTGCTGGAATGGTCACATCGAATGAGCCTGGTTTGTATCGGGAAGGAAGTCATGGAATCCGTCACGAAAATATAATATTGTGTGTTCCTGTCGGGGCTAATGAGTTTGGAAATTGGTGTGGTTTTGAAACATTAACACTCTGCTATTTTGATACTAAAGCTTTATTACTTGAATTGCTGAATCAAGATGAAATTGACTGGCTGAATGAGTATCATCAAACGGTGTATGAAAAGACCGCTCCATTCTTGACAGGCGAAGAAGCTACATGGTTAGCAAAAAAAACAGCACCGATACGCAACCATTGATAAAATTTTGCATCTCTTTTATAGAATGTAATGTACACTATAGAACAAATAATAGATAAATGCAGACAGGGCGATAGAAAAGCAGCTGAAGCACTATATAAATTATATGCTGCAAAAATGTTTGCCATTTGCATCCGTTTTTCCAAAGATCGCGCTGAGGCAGAAGACTCTTTGCAAGACGGCTTTATCAAAATATTTGATTCTATAGGACAATTTGCAGGCAAAGGCTCTTTTGAGGGATGGATGAAGCGAATATTTATCAATATTTGTCTGGAAAAATACCGCAAAGAGCAGCCTGTTCAATTAGTTGAAGAGTTGCCGGAATTTGAGGATGCTGACATTGACGCAAATGTCTGTATTCCAGCAGATGTATTGCAGCGGTTTGTTGAGGAGCTGCCGGAGAGATATCGTTTGGTCTTTAACTTATATGTAGTTGAAGATATGCAACATAAAGATATTGCCGTAGCTTTGGGCATCACTGAAGGTACCTCCAAGTCAAATTTAGCGAGAGCTAGAGATATTTTAAAAAAGAAAGTAAAAGAGTATCTGGACAATGAGTGAAAATATAGATAAACTATTCAAAAAAGCGCTGCAAGAGCAAGAGTGCAATCCGCCGGCATACGTGTGGGAAGGTATTCAACAGCAATTAAACAAGCGCCCGAGAATAATCGGAAAATGGTGGTTGCGAGGTATAGCTGCAGCAGTTATTGTTATCTGTATCGGATTGTGGCAATTATTATATACAGAGGAGCAAATGCAAGTGGCTGACAATTCGATTCTGACATTACAGCCGGATGTCGCTGTTCCTGATACCCGGCCGGAAGTGAGCGTAGCTGAAAAAGAAGTCGCTTATGCCGAAAAATCAAATGTCCGACCGACAATAACTTCTACCACAAATGTCGTTGCTCCCTCTCCTACATTAAAACGTATAACTCCCGTTAGCCGGCAAACATCCTACTCCAATGCTTTGATTGCAGAGAATTCAAATTTTGAATTAAAGAATCTGACTCGGGATTTTATCCCCTTGACAAGTGGGGATGCCATTAAAAACCAACAGGAATACAGGCTGTTGATTGAAGGGAAAAAAGATATCAAAAAAGAGAAAGAGCATGCCAAGGTGACTCTCAGCGGTCATTTTACTCCGACTTATTCTGCCGGCAATTATTCATCGTCGGTCAAAAATACACGTGGATTTAATTATTCTAACAGTGATTTGAATGGTATGATGAATGTCGGTGGCGGAATGAAAATATCAATCACTCCACGCAAGCGTCTTTCATTCCAGACAGGAATTTTTTATTCCAGAATGGGACAACGCAGTACGGAAGATAAAAATGCACCCCGTATAGCAGCTTTTTCAACGGATAATGCAGCACCTCGTGTCAGCACCCCTCTCGGTAATATCCATACCGACAGAAAAGCTGTTTCGTATAGAACAGCCAAAGCTATTGTATTAAGCAGTATATCTGACAATAATGAAACGTTAGAGCAAGTGTTTGGTTCAATTGAAATACCTTTGCATGTTCGCTATCAATTAAATGATAATAAAGTGCAGTTCTCATTGTCCGGAGGATTAAGTGGAGGTATACTTGTAAACAACAAAGTCTTTATGAAGGCTTCCGGAGATAAGGAATTGTTGGGAAGTACTGAAAATATTAGAAAATTCAACCTTTCAACTGATTTGGGCTTGGGGGTTGAATATCCTTTGGGCCGTAAAGTGAAACTGATGGTAGAGCCGGGATTTAGATATTTCCTGCAATCACTTAGTAAAAATGATTTGATTGATTTCAAACCTTATACTTTTACATTGTCTACCGGAATAGGAATTGAATTCTGATAACCTTGAAAATAAAGGAATCAAAAATGTGGACGGTTTAAAATTTCGCTGCTGATAATTGCTTGGCGAATATCAAACTGTCGTTTGGTTTCCACCTCTTGTTCCTCTTCCTGGTTCTCGGTTGTATCTGCAATATTGGGAACTTCCAAAATCTCCGCTACTTTTTTATCTTCTTCTTTGAGCTCCTCACGTACCTCTGTGCTGTCATCGCTTTCATCTTCTTCAAATGTGAATATGGATTCTAGCGGTTCTGACATTTCTTGCCCTACCCGCTTCTTACTGGACTTAATAATACCGATAACTGCGCCAATAATCACAATTAGAAAAGAAAACCAATTAAAATCAGCAGTAATAATATTCATGTCGTTTTAATTTATTACATAGGACAAATTATAACAATCAAAGATAGAAATTTTTCTGATAAAAAAAACATCGTATATACATAATTTTATATCTAAATTATATCGTTTTTTTATACCTTTGCAACGAAATAGTATATAGTATAAATGAACACGCTTGACAACAGCATTTTATCAAGCGATAATTAAAAATATAGTCCTAATGAAACGAGCATTAATCAGTGTTTTTGACAAAACGGGAATTGTAGAGTTTGCAAAGTCATTAGATTCGATGGGATGGGAAATCATTTCTACTGGTGGCACTTCTAAAAAATTAAAAGAAGAAGGCATCAAAGTTATGGATATTTCAGATTTGACCCACTTCCCGGAGTGTTTTGACGGTCGTGTTAAAACCTTGCATCCAAATGTTGAAGGTGGTATTCTGGCAATTCGTGACAATGAGAATCATAAACAACAGATGGCTGATTTAAGTATCGAGCCTATTGATATAGTAGTTTGTAACCTCTACCCTTTTAAACAGACTATTTTAAAACCGGGAGTTTCTCACGAAGAGATCATAGAAAACATTGACATCGGTGGTCCGACAATGATACGGGCTGCTGCTAAAAATTATAAGTTCGTGACGGTGCTGACCGATCCTGAAGATTATGATTTGGTCATCAGCGAATTGAAAGCGAATGGAGATACGTCTGCAGAGACTAAAGAGATGTTGGCAGCCAAGGTGTTTATCCATACTTCTCATTATGACGCTTTAATTGCCGGATATTTCTCAGAAAAATTAAAAATAAAGTATCCTAAGACGATTACTTTGACCTATGAAAAGAAACAAGATTTGCGTTATGGTGAAAATCCTCACCAAAGTGCAGCTTTTTATGCGTCAGTCAAGGATACGGAAGGCTCATTGCCTAGCGCCGTTCAATTACATGGTAAAGAATTATCATACAACAACATTGGCGATACAGACGGAGCATTGGAAACTTTGAAGGAGTTTGATGAGCCGACTATTGTTGCTGCCAAGCACGCTAATCCGTGTGGTGTGGGAAGTGCATCGTCATTAGTTGAGGCATATAAAAAGGCTTACGAAGCGGACCCTGTATCTATCTTTGGGGGAATCGTCGCGGCCAATCGCGAAATAGATGCAGAGACTGCAACAGAAATGTCCAAAATTTTCCTGGAAGTCATTGTTGCTCCGTCCTTCTCAAAAGAAGCGTTGGAAATACTTTCAAAGAAGAAAAATATCCGACTGCTCCAATTGGAAAGCATCGGGCACAAGAATACAAAAGCTACCAAAGCGAAAACAGTATTGGGAGGTTTATTAATACAGGATTTAGACGTCCAGCTGCTGAATGACTCTGATCTGAAGGTTGTGACCAAACGTCAGCCGACAGAAAAGGAATTACGCGATTTGATGTTTGCCTGGAAAATTGTAAAGCATACCAAATCCAATGGTATTGCTATTGCCAAAGATCTCTGTACAACAGGAGTCGGTCCCGGACAAGTAAGTCGCATCTGGGCTTTGGAAAACGCTATTCGGCAAGGTGGAGATAGAATCGCAGGAAGTGTAATGGCATCCGATGCCTTTTTCCCATTCCCTGACTGCGTAGAGGCTGCTCATAAAGCAGGTATCACTGCTATTATTCAGCCGGGAGGATCTGTTAAGGATCAAGAGTCTGTTGATGCTGCTGATAAATATGGCATTGCCATGTTATTTACCGGTATGCGTCATTTTAAACATTAACCCCCTAACAATAATGACAAATGGGATTATTTTCATTCTTGACACAAGATATTGCTGTTGACTTAGGGACAGCAAATACAATTATCATCTGCAATGACAAGATGGTGGTCAACGAACCGTCCATTGTTGCCATAGATCGCAAAACGGAGAAGGTAATTGCTATCGGTGAGAGAGCAAGACAGATGCAAGGAAAGACTCACGACAATATAAAGACCATCCGCCCGTTGCGTGATGGTGTAATTGCCGACTTTAATGCTGCAGAACAAATGTTGCGCGGCATGATCAAGATGGCCAGCGTGAATAACAAATTCTTCTCTCCTTCCCTACGTATCGTCGTCTGTATACCATCGGGCAGTACAGAAGTGGAAATTCGTGCTGTACGCGACTCTTCTGAACATGCTGGAGGACGTGACGTATACATGATTTACGAACCTATGGCTGCAGCTTTGGGTATCGGATTGGATGTTGAAGCTCCGGAAGGCAACATGATTGTGGATATAGGTGGTGGAACAACTGAAATTGCAGTTATCTCTTTAGGAGGTATTGTCAGCAATAAGTCAATCCGTATTGCAGGAGATGATTTGACGGATGATATTTTAGAGTATATGCGTCGCCAACATAATATCCGCATCGGAGAACGTACGGCGGAACAAATTAAAATCAATGTAGGTTCTGCCCTTTCTGAATTGGAGGAGCCACCTGCAGATTTTATCGTGCAAGGTCCTAATTACTTGACTTCTTTACCGGTTGAAGTTCCGGTGTCTTATCAGGAAATAGCCCACTGCTTGGAGAAATCCATTTCGAAAATAGAAATAGCTATTTTAGGAGCATTGGAGCAGACTCCTCCGGAACTGTATGCTGATATTGTAAATAAAGGAATTTATCTTGCCGGTGGTGGTGCTCTACTTCGTGGCTTGGATAAGCGTTTGTCTGACAAGATGAATATTCCGTTTCATATCGCAGAAGATCCTTTACGTGCAGTAGCCCGTGGTACAGGAATTGCGTTGAAAAATGTAGATAAATTCTCATTCCTGATTAGATAAAATATCTTGGATTGTGAAAGAAATTATAAAGCTGATAGTAAAATATCATTTCACTATAATTTTTGTGTTATTGGAAATCGTAGCTTTTTCTCTGATGGTTATGCATAATAACTATCAGAGAACTATATTTTCCGGTTATACTTATTCTTTTTTCGGATCTATTTCTTCAACTGTAACTGAAATTAGAGATTACTTCTATCTTAAAGAAACAAATGAAAAGTTGGTTGCTGAGAATGTTGAACTCCGAAATATAATTGAAAAAGCCAGGGTATTGCAAATGGAATCAACGTCTGATTCGCTGTGGCATCCTGTTGATTCTGTTGACTGTAAATATGTATATATTACGGCAGAAATGTTGAATGCCGGATTTAATAAAACAAAAAACTATATCACGATAAACAAAGGTAGCCTGCATGGAATTGCAAGTGAAATGGCTGTATGTTCCAGTGAAGGTGTGGTCGGGGTTGTAGAAAAAACCAGCAAACATTTTTCTAAAATACTCCCCCTAATCAATGTTAATTTGCGTGTATCTGCAAAAATAAAGAAAAATGGATACTATGGTTCGCTTCAGTGGGACGGCGACGATTATCGTTATACATACTTGAACGATATCCCTTTTCACGTGGATGCCGAAGTCGGGGATACAATTGTAACATCCGGCCTGTCTCCCATTTTCCCGGAAGGGGAAATTATTGGTTTTATTGAATCTGTGAATAAAGAGACTGCAAACTTTTTAACTATTAAAGTAAAACTTGCAACAGATTTCAAAAAGATATCTGATGTCTACATCATAGCAAATACTCGCAAACAAGAACAAGAACAATTGGAGGCTAACGGAGATGAATAATGTCACATATTTTATACATCTGCTTATTTTATTATTTGTTCAATTAACGATTTTGGACAATATACAAATACATTCTTATGTATACATAAATATTTACATATTGGCAATTTACATACTACCCTATCGTGTGCAGAAAACAGCCATTTTATTGTTTGGTTTTTCGCTGGGATTTCTTGTCGATTTAGCCAATCATACGATGGGTATTCATACGGCAGCAACAACTTTGCTGGCGTATATTCGTCCCAGGCTTCTTTTATTTACATCCAATCGCGAACAGTTGGATGAAATACACGGAAAACAGAAAATCAGTGAATTCAATTGGTTTTTCAAATATATACTGCTCAATAATACAATATTCAATTTCGTATTGATATTTGGCGAAGCTTTTAGTTTCAACAACCTGTGGATTACTTTAGCACGCATTGTATTAAGTACCTTGGTCTCTACCCTGTGTATGCTGTTATATTATTTTATCACTTTAAAAAAGAAACAAAACTAACGGAAATAGGATTGTTTCAAATTTTTAGAAAATGAATAAGTACTCATACCGCAAAACGGTTATATCATCCATTATAATTTGTGTTTGCCTTATATATATCATCCGCCTGTTTTATATGCAGGTGGTGGATGATACATTCGAACTTAAAGCAATGCAGAATTCACAGCGCATTGTGACTCAATATCCTGCCAGAGGATTGATTTTTGATAGAAATAATAAACTATTGGTTGAAAATCAGCCGGCTTATGATTTGATGATTATTCCACGGCAGGTGAAAAGTTTTGATACTCTTGAATTGCTTTCTATTTTGGGTATCGAAAAAAAGATGCTGGTCAAAAATCTGGAAAAGTGTCGTAAATATTCAACTTTTAAAGCTTCTGTACTTGTCTCGCAAATTACAGCAGACAAATATGCCATTTTACAAGAGAAATTATATAAATATCCGGGATTTTTCATGCAAACCCGAACGTTACGGAAATACAATGTGGCACATTCTGCTGATGTATTCGGCTATATCGGTGAAGTCAGTCAAGCACAAATTGAACGAGACAGCAATTATGCTCCTGGTGACTATATAGGCATTAATGGTTTGGAAAAAACCTATGAAAAAATTTTAAGAGGAATAAAGGGAGAACGTATTTTATTGGTAGATAATCACAATAGAATCATGGGATCTTACCAAAACGGGGAATATGATAAATCTGCCGTTGTCGGACAAAATCTGACGACAACACTGGACATTGATTTACAAGAATATGCTTATCGATTGATGCAAAATAAGAAAGGCGGTATCATTGCTATCGAACCTGCAACAGGAGAAATATTGCTCAAAGTATCAAGCCCCGGATATGATCCTCAGCTTATGGTTGGATTAGAACGTGGGAAAAATTATAAGAAATTGAGTGAAGATCCACATGAACCACTCTTTGATCGTACTGTAGGTGCAGCCTATCCTCCCGGTTCGACATTCAAGACACTACAGGCTCTCTATGGTTTGAAAGAAAAGGTTATAACTCCAGAAACCTGCTTTGAATGTTACGGACCTTCAAAGACACAGATTGGAGGTATTAGAATGGGATGTCATCATCATGTATCGCCTTTAAATCTAAGACAATCAATTCAGCATTCTTGTAATCCATATTATGTCAATGTGTGGCGAAGAATACTTGAAAACAGGAAATATAAAGATGTTCGCGACTCGTACGAACACTGGAGAGAATTTATATGCTCTTTTGGGCTCGGACACGAAATTTGTCCGGATTTTAGCAATGAGCGTAGCGGGTCTGTCCCACCCTTGAAAATGTATGACCGAATCTTTAAAACAAAAGATTGGAAATGGAGCTATATTATGTCTCTTTCAATCGGGCAGGGAGAACTTTTGCTCACTCCACTGCAAATTGCCAATATGGCTTGTGTCATTGCCAATCGAGGATACTATATGACACCTCATATTGTACGTCCCCTACCTGATGGTAGTAACCCGGTTGAGAAGCACATTGTCAAATGTGATCCGTCTATATTCACTCCCGTTGTTGAAGGTATGCAGATGGCTGCTTCTATCGGAACAGCCCGAGGAGCGGCTATTGATTCTGTAGAAATATGCGGCAAAACAGGTACAGCACAAAATCCTCATGGAGATGACCACTCTATCGTAATGCTTTTTGCTCCTAAAGACAATCCTAAAATTGCAATAGCTGTGTATATTGAAAATGGTGGTTTCGGAGCAAGGTATGCCGTTCCGATTGCAGGTTTGATATTGGAAAAGTATTTAAAAGGAGAAGTATCTCCCAAAAGAAAAGATTTAGAAAAACGAATGATTGATGCCAACCTTCTAGGTGCAATTAATAAATAATATAGGCTCATGAATAGACGCTCAGAACTTTTAAAAAATATAGATTGGCTTTCAATATTCCTTTATACCTTATTGGTATTTATGGGATGGTTAAATATTTATGCTGCTGTATATGACGAAAGCCATAGCAACATATTTGATATAACGCAACGTTATGGCAAACAGTTAATGTGGATAGGAGCATCATTTACATTGGCATTTGTTATTATGCTCACTGACAGTAAATTTTTTACGGCATTTTCTCTGATTATTTATTCGTTAGTAATTAGTGCCTTGATTGCCGTTCTGATATTTGGTGTAGAATCTAAGGGAGCACGCTCCTGGTTTGATATTGCAGGGATTCGCATTCAGCCGGCGGAATTTGGTAAATTTGCTACCTGTTTGGCCATCGCCAATATTATGAATCGTCACGGTTTTAAAATAATGCGCTTAAGCAGTTTACTGTTAATCATGGTTGTTCTGGCTTTACCCGCCGGGTTGATTATCTTACAAAATGACACAGGTTCTGCATTGGTATACAGCTCTTTTATCTTGGTGATGTATAGAGAAGGTTTACATGGGTCATTGCTTTTGCTTTATTTTATCTTCATTGTTATTTTTATATTTACCCTACTCTATCCGCCACTTGTAATTATCAGTATGATTATAGTTGGTTCTTTGTTTGCATTTCTCTATTATAGACAGAATAAACATGAATTTTACAGACTTCTATTTTTTATCATATTAGGTTTTGGATTCATGCTTTTCTTAAAGTGGCTGTTGGATTTGAGCATTTCAGAACATTATTTGCTATTGGCAGTATATGCTTTGGCATCGGTAGTCGGTATATATTTTATATACAAGCGACGGATGAAAAACATCTTATGGGTACTTATGGCTTCGTGGCTTTGTATGTCAGCCAGTATAGGGGTAGATACTGCTTTTGAAAAATTACAGCCTCACCAAAAGAATCGTATCAATGATTTATTAGGTATCGAAAGTGACCTTCAGGGGGCAGGATATAATGTATATCAGTCTGAAATTGCCATTGGCTCCGGAGGTTTTTGGGGCAAAGGTTATTTGGAAGGCACACAGACAAAATTCAACTTCGTTCCAGAACAGGATACAGACTTTATATTCTGTACCGTAGGCGAAGAATGGGGATTTGTCGGCTCAACATTGGTGATAGGTTTGCTAATGGCATTTATCCTAAGAATCATACAATTAGCTGAACGGCAGCGCTCTGCTTTTTCACGTATTTATGGATATGGGGTAGCAAGTATTCTTTTCTTTCATATGGCAGTCAATATCGGAATGACGATAGGTGTTGCTCCGGTAATCGGGATACCTCTTCCCTTTTTTAGTTATGGAGGTTCTTCCCTCTGGGCATTTACAATTTTGATATTTATATTTCTGCGTTTGGATGCTAATCGTTTGCAGGTATTCAGCTAAAAGGATGATAAATCAATGTTGTCTCAATCGTTTTAAATATAACAGAAAACGAGGTTATGTCCTTTTATTTTATTACATTCGCATCGCTTTAACTACATAAAGAAACGATATATGAAAACATTGATAATAAATATCAAACAATTAGTGCAAGTGGAAAGAAATCCGCGGACATGGGTGGCAGGAAGTGATATGTCACATTTGGATACGATATCAAATGCTTGGCTACTAGTTGAAGATGATAAGATTGCCGACTTTGGCGAAATGAAAGATTTGGATACAGAGAAAATATATGCAGGTGGTGATGTTGTAAAAGAAATTGATGCAACAGGCCGTTTGGTTATGCCTTCTTATTGTGATTCTCACACTCATTTAGTATACGCAGGAAGTCGTGAAGTTGAATATATTGATAAAATCCGAGGTCTTTCCTATGAAGAAATAGCCAAACGTGGAGGAGGAATTTTAAATTCTGCCGAACGTATTCGTAAAGTGAGTGAAGATGAACTTTATGATGCTGCTTATCAACGTATTCAGGAAATAGCCGGCTACGGTACCGGTGCTGTTGAAATAAAAAGCGGCTAT
>CAMDJC010000058.1:0-15599 GCA_945900015.1 uncultured Odoribacter sp.
ACCAATATGAAGGCTCATCCGTAAAATCATCAATGCGAAGACACATACCTGTAAATGATACTGTTTTTCCTTGATGGTTCATTACTACAGACTTCTGTTTATTTGCTCCGAAACATTTTGAACCATAACCGCGTATAGCATCAAATGTTTGTTGGTAAGCCTCTTTGCCATGCTGCATTGCATGATTGTTGGCAAGACCATACACATCAAAGTGTTTAAGCTTTTGCAAAACTCTTGGCTGGACTCTAAACACCTCTCCTGCAAAGCCTACATTTTCTGTCACATTTGATGCCACTCCTTCGAAGTTGCCAACCCAAAGATCATTAGCATTTCTTTCAAGCTTACGGAAAGGGTCAAAACCATTGGCTATTCTGGTACCAATACCAAAACCTGCATTGAAATACCAATCTGTCAGATTTATATCTCCTGTGAATACTAACATATTATAGATATTTTTTTAGAACGTCCCAAGCTGCTTCTTCTGAGTATTTTTCGGCTTCTTTGTATGCAGCTTTCTTCATATAATTCAGTTTGTTTCTGTCTTTATATAGGATTAAAATAGAATTGTTGAAATCTTCTTGGTTATTTTCGAATGGTACAATAACACCTGTATTTCCATCAGAAACAAACTCATGCGAATGTTTCCATTCTGTTACAATAACAGGAATTCCAGATATGTACGCATCCAATATACTACCTGGAAACCCCTCGGTGTAATATTTTGTTGGAAGAAGCATCACATCATATCTATTTAACGTTTCATGTATTTTTTCTGGAACTAAAAGCCCTCTATAAGAAACTATGTCATTGTTCGCTTCCACCTTGTTTAAGAAATCATCTTTGTCTTCAGGAGCAATTCCTCCATAGAATGTAATGCTGCTATTGGGGCAATTATTTCTAATGAAGTTGAGAGAATTAAATATCACATCATACCCTTTCATCTTATTTACACGGGCCATAAATACTAATCTCAAACCTTTCTCACTAGTAATTTCTTGATTTGTCCTTTCATATTTACGAAAATTAGGAAAAACTTCTGAATTTGTAAAACCACACATGCTTATCAAATCATCGTTCACCTTTATCATCTCTGGTAGAAAGGCTTTAATTTTTTTGCTCATATCCATCTGTTTTGGATGGAATCCGAACTTTTCGCTTCCTAAAAAATACTCTACTTGCCATCCTCCTATACATATACTAATAATGTCAAATCTGAATATCTTAGACATATAGTAAAAGAGAGGAAATAAGACAGTAAGATTATTCAAACAAGGCAGAATTATTAAAGTGTTGCAAGTCATAAGTCTATACAACATTACAAATCCTAACCATGGCTTTTTCCTTAACGATAAAGTATCAATATATGAATGCTTACCTTTATGTTTCTTTTGAAGAAGGTCATACACATTCCTTGTTTTTATCGTTTGTCCATCAAGTTGATTATTTTCATAACCAAATGCCCCGATAACTAAAACTTTATTCATTTTCTATACTTTATTACTTTAGCAGGCACACCACCTACAATAGCAAAAGCTGGTACGTCTTTTGTGACAACTGCTCCAGCTCCGATTACGGCTCCATCGCCTACTTTTATACCAGGCATAATAATAACCCTCATTCCTATCCAAACATCATTTCCAATGATAACCTCAGCTTCACGCATACCTTGTTTGCCCATTGGAATATCAGTCCGCTCTATGTTATGGGTATGAGTAAGAATAGTTACATCTGGTCCCATCATTACATTATCACCTATTTTAAGTGGTCCATGCACCGAGCAATTGACACCAAGTCCACTACCTGAACCTAAACAAATACCCCCCCCATTTGCAAAATGGGCACCACGTTCTACATTTACATTATCACCACATTTGTCAAAAATAGGGCGACATATTATGCGTCTAATCCTTCTTGCCCAATGTGTCATTGGGCTTGTTGATGCTGGCAAATATCTTGCAAAGCCGTAATATGCGACCAAGCACAAGAGTTTCTTAATTTTCATATTGTTATTCCTTTATATTATTCACATACCCTTCTGTTGCCCAATCCCTATGCTTGATAATACAAGGATTTCCGAATACTACAGAATGTGATGGTATGTCTACATTTACAAAACTATTCGGTGCAATCAGCACATCATCACCAATTGTAACCTTTCCTACAATAGCTGAATTAATGCCTATCCACACTCTGTCGCCAATTGTTGGACAACCTTTCCGGAAGCCTCTATTCGCTTGTCCTATAACAATACCTTTATGAATGTTACAATTGCGACCTATTTTAGCTCTACTATTAATGGTTATATTATATGCGTGACCTATATAAATACCCCCCCCGATTTGATTATTTGCTGTTATTTCCAAACCTCTTTGGCTAGCCCAAATTCGGAATAGAGCTTTATAAAACAGCCTTATTGGTATAAAGGATTCTGTGGCAGCCTTACGATAAAGAAAATGAAAGATTCTAATGTATATTTCCGGTTTTCCTCCATACCGAGCAATGTCAGCATTATATAATTCTTTGAATTTGCTCATTGCTTTATAATTTTTCTATCAGTTCAACGTATGATTTTAAGAAAGCTTCTTCTGTATTGCGCTTTAAGCAAAGTTGGCGATTGCGTTTACCCATTTCCAGTCTTTCTTCGTGTGTTAAGTTTGCCATTTTGTTGATGGTGTCAGCAATGGCTTCAGGCTTCTTTGGATCAAACAAAAATCCATTCACTCCCTCTTCAACGATATATGGATTCTCATATACATTGCTACAGAGAATAGGCAATCCGCAAGACATGGCTTCAGCTACTACATTTGGATATCCTTCAAAAAGACTTGGAAGACAGAAGATATCAGCCTTGCGATATTCTTCTTCAATCTTTTGGTTTGGATCATGCAATGTTAAGTAATCTGCAATATCAAGCTGTTGATACTCCTTCTCTATTTCTGTAAAATAAGCTGCATTATGCCTCTTATCTCCATACCAATCGAAATGCACATTGAGTCCCATATCCTTTACCATACGGACAGCTTTCAGATAAGTCAAAACATTCTTTTGCTGGGTATAGCGAGCAACGGTCACAATACGAAGTGTTTCATTTCGGACTGGAGTTTCTGAAGGCGTAAAGCGATTAACATCTACAAAGTTGATAATGGGATGCACCTTCTTACTCAAGAATGGAAAATTATTACGGATGAAATTCCCCTGACTATTGCTATTAGGTACGACAGCGTCAGCCATACGATAAAGGTTGAACTGTATCTTGTCGCCTCGTGTAATGCAAGTATTATTGTTTCGTTCCGAGACCACCAAATTTGCCTTAAATAAAAGCTTTGCAAGGCACATTGTCTTGTTGACAGATGGCAAGAATGAAATAACAACATCTGGCTTATACTGACGCACATACTTTGCAACCTTAAACACACGAGTCTTCTTATCCCATAGTTCCGGTACAAACTGATAATCCACACCATGTTGACGAAGATAAGGCTCATAAAACTGATTCTTCACGTATGTTATCAATCTGCAAGGAAATCCTGCTTTTGTTAGCATCGAAGCCAACCCACATAATTGTCTTTCTGCTCCGCCAGAACCAAGATTTTCTGTTATTAATAATATTTTTTTCA
Organism: uncultured Odoribacter sp.; assembly: GCA_945900015.1. Classification (GTDB taxonomy): domain Bacteria; phylum Bacteroidota; class Bacteroidia; order Bacteroidales; family Marinifilaceae; genus Odoribacter. Next base: position 3,618 of record CAMDJC010000058.1, read on the forward strand.
TTATCTATTGTTCTTTTTCTTTATAATGCGCCAAATAATATCCAAATACACTACATGATACCATAGAATATCCAGTATATGACATGGAAAAGATTGTTTTGATAAAGAATGATATGAATGTGAGTGTAAGAACTAATTTGGCTGTTTGGTTATGTTTTATTGACGATACAGTCCTCCAGAAACATAGCCAATATATAAAATAGATGACAAGGCCAAGTACGCCTTGATTGATGGCAATCTCCAACCAATCATTATGAGCATAGTTTATTCCGATTCCTAACGTTGCATTAGCTCCATTACCCAAGAGGAATTTGGAAGAGTCTAACTCATTTTTAAAATGGTTCCAAAAATGTTCATATATTTTATCTCGTCCGCTGCTCGAACCATTTTTTGTCTGCTCTATTCTACTTTCAAAATAATCGGAAGAGTCAATCATATATTCTGTGATGAAATAAGCAGCAACAATTATCAGCAATGAAAAACCAATAACTTTTATCTTTGAAACGTTATTATTATATCTATAATTGAAATACAAAAAGTATATCAGTGAAACTGCACCTATAATAATTGCACCACGCTTCATTCCCAACATAATAAATGCCATACAAAATATCAATATGATATATTGTATACGGATATTATCCTTAAATATAGCAACAGTAGGCATCAAAGCGACAAACAAATACCCCATATTGTTTGTTGTTTCTTTAACATCCTTACCAATTAATAACATCGATTGTATGGATGAAATCTGGTAGTCAAAGAACCTGAAAACGGAGATGCCTATAAATACTATTACCCATTTCCGAAGGGCTTTTTCAGTAAGATAACCTTCTTTTGAAAAATAATAAAATGTATATATGTTAGGCAGCGATAAGAATAAACTCTTTAAATATGAAAAATTTGTCACTTCATTATCAATCAGCTTTGCTTTTATTACATAATGGTGGTCGCTAAATAATAATATAATCCCATATATAGTCAGTGTAAAAAAGAGCAAACTCAATCCTTTAAAATAAACAGGTTTCCCCTTTAATGAAATTGTCTTTACAGTATAGTACAATCCCATTAACATAGTAACAAGAAGAATAAGCTGAGAGAAAGTTGTTCCTCCAGTAGGTATCATTGTGCCTTGCATTGAATAAAACGACATCAACGTGATATAAAAATTGCAAGGGTTCTTTAGAAATCTTATCATTTTTATATGTCAATTAATTTGCCGAACTTTTCATTCCAATCCTCAGGCTGGAACATGCCTATACCACTGGCCGGATAAAACGTTAGTTCTCCAAAATATACCTTGCCATCAATCGCATAAAGGTCAACCCTAAGGAAATGGATACCTGTAGATAGCTTTTTGCAAATCTCTTTCATTTTTTCTAAACATACAGGCTTTGTAATTGGATTTGTGTAACATGGTTGTTTGGAATTTAGTAGTCCCACAAACTCCAAGTGATTCCAATCCATATCGAAGAAATCTATGGATTCACATGTATGGCGGTCTCTAATAATTTGGCAATACTTGGGTTCTCCATTGAAACAGAAAAATTTATAATCTGTCAAATCATAAATCGGATCATCTGCTTTATCACTTGGCATCATATACTTCTCAGCAATTATTTGCTTCTTTACATTCTTATATGGCCATTCGCGCAGATTCCGATATATGTCGCTGGCTAAACTATCGCGAAGTTTATTAATAGCTTTCTTCTTGTCGAAAGTCTTTTTATCCTTGCATACAACAACACCACCGCTGCCTCCGCCATGAGTAGTTTTCAATACAAACTGATTGGGTAAGACATTGAAGTTTATATCTTCTGGTCTCTTCCATACTCCCAATGTTGGAATGATATATTCTTGACCTATCTTTTGGGCTACATATTCCTTTACCTGATACTTATCAACCATCTTGGTGTATTCAGGATTGCGATCGTGTAGTTTAAGCCAATTTATCTTTTCGACAAAAGTTTTTGGCTCTTTTAAATTGGGCCAATATCCCATCTTAAAACGAAATCTCAGTTTAAGGTACTGTTCATCTGGCAGCCAAAACAGCAGATTTGCCACTAATGAGTCACAGAACCTGGATCTATTGTGTAACAAATACGAGACTGCGCGTCGTATTTTTCTTAGTAGCATTATTTTGAAATTGAAGGAAGTTTTATCTTATTCCCGAAATACAAATCGGATTCGGGTAAACGATTATAGTCATAGCCAGAAGCTGGGAAGAAAGTGTATTCTCCGAAGTATATTTTACCGTTAACGTCAAAGAAATCTATCCTGACAAATGGGAAACCTTTAGACATCTCTGAAGCCAATCGGAACATCTGGTCAATACCATTTGGCTTAGGAAGAGTGAAGTCTTCAGGGGCTTCTTTTCCTCGTTTGTTGTATCGGCATAGTTTCCAATCTTTATCAAAGAAATAAAACTTCGCTGCTCCTATCTGCCTGTCGATACATAACAGGACACAGTCCGCATCACCATCAAAACAATAGAATTTGTAGTCTACAAGGTCAGAACCAAGATATTCTTCCGCAAAGATTTTCTTGTTCATTCCTTTATATGGCCACTCTCTATAGTTCCGATATATATCAGACTTCAGTGAATTCTCAAGTTTCTCTTTAGCTTCTGATACATTAAATTTTGATTTGTCGGGAACAATAATCACACCTGTATTGCCTCCGCTATGATTGGTCTTCAGTACGAATTGATTGGGCAACTTATCAAAGTCAATCTCATCAAAGCTATCCCATACACCAAGTATAGGAACGACATACTCTTCACCAATTTTATTTGCAACGACTTCCTTAACTTTTACTTTGTCTACCAGAGCTTTGTATTCTTCCTTACGGTTATATAACTTCAGCCACTGGAGTTTTTCATTCATGGTCCTAGGATTATTGAGATCTAATTTCTTTCCCATTTCCAGACGATAATAAGTCTCTATTTGGAATTTGTCCGGAATAATGCATCCACCTCGACGGAGAATGCCTTTGAGTATTCTTTTTATCTGATTCATATTTATTTTCTTTTTAGGTTAAGCATGGCGCCTAATTTCTCGTTAAACGCCACAGGGTGATATGGAGTAAGTCCTCCTCCAGGATAAAATGTGAGTTCTGCAACATACAATTTATCAGGTGTGTCAAAGAAATCCACTCTAATAAAAGGGAAGCCCTGACACAGTTTCAATGCAATCTCTTTCATTTCGTCGAAATGAAGAGGTTTAGGTATGAAATCTTTGCGATGCTTGCCATATTGCACATCAAGCTGTTCCCAGTCCAAATCATAGAATGATATTGGATAATACTCGTCTTGAAAATGTTCTGTTGCTGCATAAATGCAATATGGTTTGCCGTCAAAGCAGAAAAACTTGTAATCATATAATTGGTCCTTGACTGATTCCATATATTCCTCAGCTAGGATTCGTGGCACTGCTTTGTAATACGCAGAACAGAAAGAATGAATCAAAAGATTTTTGGGGTTGAGCCAATCTTTTACTTCCATGCACAACTTGTCAATGTCCGTGTTTGATTTATCTATGACTTTAATGAATTTGCCATCCGATTGAAGTGTTGATTTCAAACAAAACTTTCTTGGTAAAGAATCCCATGCTTCTCTGAATGCATCAACACTAGTCCAAGCTCCATACATCGGAATCGTGAATCCCCCCCCAAGTTTTTCTTTTATCAAATCTTTAAAGAGGTATTTATCTACATATCTTACAAGGTCAGGACGGTTGAAACGCGTCTTCTGCCACTGTATCTTTTCCGTGAACAGTTTGGGGGTGTCAAGGTTGAAGGTATATCCCTGCTTTTGCTTGTACAACTGCATATTGGCATACTCAAGCAAACAAACAGGCCAATGGTTCTTTGTGATTCCTAATCTGCCTAAAACACGGCAGAGAACTTTCTTGATTATCATAATTCTATCGTGTTAATTTAGTTACCCGAAGCAAAGTTTTTTAAATAAGAAAAACGCTCTGTCAGTTGCCCATCCTTGATAATTGTTGAACGATTTATGACAGGTGAATCCATGCCTTCAAGCAATTGTTTAAACACGTGTTCTGTTAGCATGTCTCCAAAATATTTGCTTGTATCTCTTGGCAGAGCATTCGGGCAAGTGTCAACAGCCATGACGCTTATATTGCTCATATCAGAGAAAGCAGTTTCTTCGCTCCTGGTTTCAGGGTTGTAGTCATAGTAAGGTTCGGCATGAGTGGAAGAGCGTATAGTAGAATGTATGCTTCCCATAATGTCGCATGTGACGTCACCTATCATCTTTATACTAAGTTCGTTGTTCTGTAAATCTTCGGACGTGAGATATACAGGAGCATTTGCTGCCCAGAAATGGGCGCATATTAGAATTTCAGTTGCTTTAGCCCAACGCATGAAGTCACTATGATAGTTTTGAGGTTTTGTTTTGAACTCCATAGCATCAAATGGACCTTCATCATTTCTTTTCACTAAAGATTCTACATTTGCTACTGCGTAAGAAAGAACATCTACTTTGTCTGTGGCTAGATACTCTTCCTCGCTTAACTGTTGGGCCTTGATGTAATTCAAAACATATTGTGCTCCTTGCGAAACTCGTCCATTGCCTGTTACAAGTATTTTAACAGATGGAAGAGGGATGCTACATATATTCTTCAACAATGCATCAAGAGTAAAAGTCATATCCGGTTTAGGCAAATTATATGATTTTGTCTTCAAACCATAGCCCCTTAGCGTGTAATAGACTCCAACTACACCTGCCCACCATCCAAAAGCACACACTCTCTGATTGTCATCATCTACAAGATATTCGTAATCTGAGAATGTCAATTTTTTCTGCATCATTGCTTGAATCAAAGGGCGGTTGTATGCCTGCATCTTTGCGATATGGCCAAAGAATACATAGTGCTTATTGGGGATTAAGGATTCTATTTTTGCTTCTTTAATTCCAAACAATATGTCGCAATCGGATATATCGTCTACGACTTCAACTCCATTTTGGAGATATTCTTCATCTGTATATGCCCTTACATCACTTGATTGTACTACAATGTGATGATTTGGATACTGCTCGTTTAATGACGCCACCTGGCTTGGTGTTAATGCGACTCTGTTGTCAACAGGAATCTTTGTTTCTTTAATGATGCCTATTTTCATATTCTCTTTATTTTGTATTGTTTATTTTTCTTGCTAAAATATATGAACCTACACCTAACAATCCTCTACATAAAAATACTGTCAATGCAGCTCCTATATATGAAAAGAAATATACAAGGGGAATTGCAGCGCACATTCCGACTATAGAGGAAATAAAAGTAAGATTTCTTAGAGGTTTTTCTTTATGATGAATAATCAAGTAATTTGTTCCATAAGCATAGCTCATGGCGAGAAAAACAATTGAAAAAGAAAGAATTTGCATAACTATAATTGAATTATCAAATTCATCACCCAACATTATCCTTATAACCCATGGGGATACAATTATAAGAAGTAATGCCCCAATCAATGCTGAGCCTACATTCAATTTTGCATAGAATGTATGTTTATCAGGACGTCTGGACAAGAAAGGGTCAAGACTTCTTGCGCCAACATACAGTATATTCTCAACTGGCAGAATGTTCTTTGTATATCTTCCAACATATTTGGCTTCACCAAATCCCATAAGGTATGCCATATGCATTCCATGGATATGGTGGCTTGCTGAACGCTCAGCAATGTTGCAATCCCCATGAGCATCAAGATAGATAACGCCGACTTCTGAGTTGTGCTTTAAAGCACCAGCAATAGAGCCCCAAGAAACAGCATGATCGCCTCCAATTGTTATCACCTTCTTATCAGAAGACAAGGCAGAATGAACTGATTCACAAATATTGCAATTTACCTTATCAATAGCATTAAAGAACGGCATTTAGTTATCATCACCTGGCTTTTCGTCGGGAATTTGTATACATGAAAGTTCTTTCAAACCTTCGTTTTCAAACAATTGAGCTAAACGGAAAGCTCCTACATCTGGACCTTTCTTACAAGCTCCATACCATTGCGGAGCAACAATATAATTCATAAAATGTTACAGTTTTGATATAATCTGTTTAAGTGCAAACACAAACCTGTCATGATGCGACTCACAATTGATATTGTTAAGCATCCAAGTTTTTTTACGTTTAGATATTACGGACGGTAGAAGACCCATTCTAAATAGTTTGTTTAAGACCCTATTCTCATAAGGTTGCAGCATTGTATTATAGAATTCTGTCGTAGACATATAATACTTATTACATTCATCTTTCAAAAGTGAAGGATTTTTTATTATATTATTAAATTTGTCTATTTCTTTCAGAAATGCAACTTTGTCCGTCATTAAAGATACCGCAGCTTTCTCATTACACTGTGTATAAGGGTACAATTCATAACCAATACCATCTGCTGTAAATTCAAGCATAACCATATATCCTTCATTCCAAGAACAATTTCTTAGTTCTTCTTCGTCGAAACAGAAATTACCCAGTCCATAGAATATAGGCTTGCCATTATAGTATTCATAGCCACTGTAACAATGCTGATGATGGTTAACCACTGCATCTGCTCCCGCGTCTATGAAAAAACGATAGGTTTCTACCATACGAGGTGATGGCAACTGGAACATTTCGTGTCCGCCATGTACTATCACAAGAACATAGTCCGCAATATTCTTAGCCTTATGAATAGCATAGAACTGACGTACGGGGTTAAGAGGATTAGCACCAGCTTCTGTATCTGTTGCTATAGTAAACTCATGCTCACAACAGTTGATAACGGCAAGTGTTTTTCCGTCCTTTTCTATATAAAAAATCTCTTCTGCATCCTTTAAGTCTTCTCCTACTCCTACAACATCAAGTCCTTGGTCTTTACAACATTCCACAGATTTATGAAGCCCTTCGGTTCCATAATCAAGAATATGGTTGTTTGCCATCGTTACACCAGTGAATCCAGCATAGCGTACAGCCTCAGCAGCTTCTTTGGTGCATCTAAGATTTGGACCACACTTCGGTATTGGCTTGTAACCAGTCTCAACTATTGGACTCTCAAAATTAACGAACGAAAAGTCTGCCGACTTTATTATTTCTCGAATATTCTTAGGAAAGACCTTAGAGAACTGCTTTTCTTCAATTTGTTTGGCAAGTCTTGCCTGTGGAGCAAAATCACCTGTAATAAGTATTTTCATTATCTTTTTAATATTCTTTTTAGATTAAAGCATATATTTCTTTCTTCAGGAAATAGAAGAATAACTGTGATATAAATGCCAACGCAAATTAACATGTATAACAACTCCATATATATATTTTCACATGGAGGTAGTAACATTATCAACAACATTGAAGATGATGCTATTACGGACGGGAGTATATTAGTGAACATCTTTACTACATTCATTTTAACTACAATAGCCATGATAAACAACTGAACAAAGACAAGTTCGAGCCGAACAATAGATCTCGATATATATAAAGCTTCAAATCCTTTGTCTACATAGATTAGTAGAACAGGCCAAAGTACAACGATATGAAGCCATTGAGCTAATACGGACAACTTGGGTTTGCCAATTGAGCGATATACTTCACTAGAATAGTGGGCAAGAACAATAGTTACCGCACTTGTTAATCCCCATAAGCCTATAAAGGATGAAGCTTCCATCCATTGATTTCCAAGTAGTATTTTAGTAATAAAATCACTAAATAAGAAAATGCCAGTTCCTATTGGAATGATAAGAATTCCTACAAGTTTTTGGAACTTAAAAAACATAGCATTGAAATTATCCTTGTCATTTTGTAATCTTGATAGTGAAGAAAATAATACAGGCGTAGTGGCAGCGGTTATAATAGAAGTTATCTGTCCAACAGTACTCATAGAAGTTCTATATAATCCCAAATAGTGCTGACTAAGCATCGTCCCGACTATGAAAATATCAACATATGATGTCAGCCATATACTTATAGCTTCAAGCATTGACCACATCGTGAAAGAAAACATTTCTTTAAATAATTGTATGTTAAAAAACCAACGAGGTTTCCATTGGGATTTGATCGTTAGGATTAATGCATTTGAAAAATTTAATACTATCATGCCTAAAATAAGAGACCAGTAACTTCTTGTTACAAAAGCCAAGGGTACTGTCACCACTAAAGGAATAAGTATTCCGAAAATTCTTACCCAAAAAAGAGTTTTAAAATCAAGATTTCTTCTAAACAGAGCCATTTGAATGCTTGAAAAAGCTTCCAAAGGTATACATATGCATGCAACTGCTATTACGATTCCATTGCCATCACATCCAACAAGTCGAGCAATTGGATTTGCAAAAATACTAATACCTGCCCAAATGACTAACGACATGATAAGATTTGCCCAAAACGCAACCGCTGTGGATTTATATTTCTCATCTTCATTTTTAAATTCATGTTGAACTATATATTTCTGGAATCCAGCATCCGTAAATATTTCCGCAAAAGAGATAACCATCTGAGCAGTTACCATCACTCCAAAAGCATCTGGTGTAAGAAGACGTGCCAATACCATTGTTGTAATTGGCGCTACAAGTTTTGCAGCAATCTCTGTTATTCCAGACCATTTGGTGGCAGTCGCCACCTTGATATTTAATGAACTATTTGACATTGGTTTATAATGTTAGTACTCAATTTAGGGCATAGCCCTTTGTATAGGCACTTTTGCAAGTGCCCATATATTGAGATGTTAAAAAATTCATATGTTTAAAATCAAAATATGTATCTCGTTGTTGCATAAGATTTTCTACTATTATTACTCCTATATAGTCTATATAACACCATATTAATAACAAGATATATGAAAGTTTTTCATCTTTTCCTTTTACGATTTGGGGTTGTTTTCTTAACCCTGGTTTAACATGCATCTCCAATTTATACTGCTTTCAAGATTATGATTCTGCCAAGGGCAAATGCTGACATCTTCTCATGTGTAATGATGGCAGCATTATAGGGTACGCTTATCAAATCAATGATCCTGATATGACGGAGAACATCGCCACGACTACACCTACCACATTATATATTCCAAAGTCTTCCACTCCCAACGCATTCAATATAACTCGGCTCGTGTATAACGACACCACCATCATAAAGAGCATTCGGAAGTAAAGCAGCAAAGTATTCTTCGCTATTCGCTTGTTGTTATCTGATGATTGAATTTGTGACAATGGCTAAATCTTTACAATTGTTCATTAATCTTATCCAATTCATTTTTCAAAGATTCCAACTTTTTATTATAGCTTACGTATGAAGTATTTTTCCTTTCCCATTTTTTGTATGCTTTTTCTTGTCTTTTTCCCTTTTGAGAACTCATTGAGTTCGCCCTATTAAACAAGTATATTGCCAAAGCACCAAGAAAAGGAAAGAACCAATATTGGTAAGTTTCCAAACTAAAAATACCAGAAATATTTAACACAAAGAAAGTAATAGGCAATAAAACTAGAATTATTCCAAATCCAATTAAAAACTTTGGCCAATAATTATGGAAAGAAGCTTCTCTTAAAGTTTTCAATGGCACTAATTGCCCCTCTAATTTCAAAATTTCAGACATCAGTTCAGCCTTACGCTCATGGAGTTTTATCTTTGCATGCGCAACCTCTGTGGCTATCTTTTGTTCGGATATAGCCTTTTCTTTTGCATCCAAATCTTTGCTTGACTGTTGCAATTGAGCCTTTAGTGTAGAATTATCCGAAGTCAGTTCTGATATTTTAGACTGATTATCTGATTCTTTTTGTACGGAAACATCAAGTGCTTGCCTTACATTCTCCAACTCTTCATTCTGAGCAGAGATGGTAGCCTCTAATGTCACATTTTTATTCTTTTCGGCTGCTATTGCTTTGTTATAGTGCTCATTGTCCGCATCCACAGCTTCTTGTATCAGTTTTCCCCAAGAACTGCTAATTCTATTTTGTGCATCAGGATCTGTATCTATCGTCACAATAACATTCTTTGCCCTACGATATAGCTTGTGAATAAAGTCCTTGTAAACCAGAGGGTCGAAATTATCTTTCGTGTGGTTATAATAACGAGAAACTTCAGCTATCTTATTTCTAACTTTTACACTATGTAAATCGAGACAATGAGCCATCGTCTCTGTCAAAGCACAACTGGATATATCAACAGGCTTGACATTATGCATCCACAAATCCAATATGACCTTTCCCGTGGAAATCATATAATTTGCGGATGGGTGCTGAGCTTTGCAAAAACTGATTAAGTCAACATTAGCTGTCAAAAAGTATACGTTTTCTATATCTGATTTGCTCTTCCTTCTGTCTTTTATAAAGTCATCCATATAGATGTCATGGATTTCCCTAAAATTGTCCGCACTGTACGACTCAGGATTCTTATTCCTATATTCTCCTAAAAGCTGAATTACCTTCTTTCCTCTATATGATTTTTTCACTTTGTGTTTTTGTTCCTCGCTCATTATCGGAAAAACGTTCACACCAAGTTCTTCAACCATCGTTTCAATGTGTAACCTGACTTTAGCGAGGTCATTAGCCTTCAACTGTCGTCTTTCGCATGCGGAGGCGATATCTGTAGAAGGATTCGGTCCATGACCTTCAACAGACTGAAGAATATACTTAATCTCCTCCAAAGTAATCGGATTAACTCTCAATATTCCTCCAGACGACTTTATGACATCGCAAACTTCTTTGGAATATATCTCTCGCAAAGGATTAGACAAGTTGAGCAATCCCATGACAATGGATGTGTCAAGATAGAATTCAGACTTGATTCCCTCGCAGTCATCATCAACCTGTGGTCGCTCACTTTTCAAAAAAGCAACTATTACGGAACTCCAAAACAATTGATTAGCCACTGCATACAAGTCTTTGTCATTGTCGCTAAGATATTGCAAGAAGAAAACTAATGTCACATATCGTTCATCAACTTTTGACGCATCCTCATCTTCAAAATAACCTAAGATGTCATCCGTGTTATCCGTGATAAATTGTAGAAAAGACACTTTGTCGTCATAACAACCTTGAAGCGTCAAGAACTCTTGATAAGTTCGTTCTATCTGTCCCAACTTGGAAGTAAATTGCACTTCCTTGTTGTCAACATCTACATCATCGAATGCTGCATTAAGGATTCGAAATGAGTTTCCATTCTCATAAACTTTCAAGTTTATTTCACTTGATATCTTACTAATCTTGAGAACGGATTTCTCTACCACGATTGTAGGAATTTCAATTCCAAATATTTCTTTTATATATTCGCTGATTTTATCTACGGTACAATAAGAAGCATCAAGGTCTTTCTTTGTATATATTTTCGCTATCGAGTATTTTATGATAGGGAAATATATGTCCGAATATAAACCCTTAGTCTCATTTGCATACAAAGCTGAAATCAAGGCATAATTAGATTTTTGTGCCATATATTAATCTATAGTTCTATTACTTTCCAACCTAATATTTTCATTTTCTCTACCATTTCCGCATCCCAATACTCTGTATATCACCAATACAGCGTCCCCACTATATTACAAGTAGTTACACCTATCGTTAGTACTCAATTTAGGGCCTATACCCCCCTGTATAGGCACTTTTGCAAGTGCCTATATATTGAGAGATTAAAAAATTCACATGTTTTTTAACTGTTTCATACATTTTACACGTAAGTGATTTTCGGCTGCACTCGGCATAGCTTAAACAAGTTTGACTCTGCACTCGTTGGCACGAAAATTCTTCGCTCGACAATATTAAAGCAAGCTTTCATTGTTCCCACTTATCGAAGATGTTGGCATATTACTTCTTACTTTACCTACAATTTTGCTTAGCCTTATATTCCAATAGGTCAAGAACCATCACGAAATCCTCAAACTTTTTACAATATTGAGTGGCTAAAGGTTCTGGAAACTGCTGTCGAATAGAAGCCTTTATCATGTTTGACATTGCCTCCTTGCGAATAGCATTAAGCAAGTCGTTAAATGTAAACCATCAATACA
>CAMDJC010000059.1:0-15486 GCA_945900015.1 uncultured Odoribacter sp.
CGCAAGTTACGTTGGTATGTCAGGTAATGAGTGTCAATATATTGATGGGATGTGTCAATGCCGTTCCTAATAATATATTGTACAGACAACAGCGCTTCAAACTTATAACTGTTATATCGCTGTGCACTCAGTTTGTTGGCGGAGCAATATCCATTGCCATGGCGTTCCACGGTTGTGGTCCAATATCCTTGGTTTTGCCTACAGCAATCATGTCGATACCCAATATGTTCATTCTCCGATACATCACAAAAGTACATTTCGTATGGCGTATCGACTGGGCACCGCTTAAACGCATATTCTCCTTCTCTGCATTCCAGTTTCTTGCAAACATTGTAGGCTATCTGTCACGCAATATGGACTCTATGCTCATAGGCAAATACATGGGTATGAAGCAGTTGGGCTATTATAACAAGTCGTACAATCTTCAGCTGATGCCCCTCCAGTATATCTCGGGTGTATTGATACCGGTTATGCTGCCTGTGTTCAGCAAGTATCAGGACGACTTGGAGTATATACAGCAGAAGTATTCACAGATTCTCCGTTTCTTCGCTTTTATTGGTGTTCCGCTCTGTGCTTTGCTCTATTTCTGTGCCGACGAACTTATACTCTTGTTCTTTGGCGACCAATGGGGCCAGTCTGTTCCCTGTTTCAAGATATTGGCTATCAGCGTGCCTTTCCAGATAATGGGTTGCTCCAGCGGTTCTATCTTCCAGGCCACTGGTCATACCAAGGCTATGTTTTGGAACAGCTTCATCGGTGCCTTCTTCACATTGGGTTCCTTTGCAGTCGGCGTCATCGTCTTTGGCACAATTGAGGCTCTTGCATGGGGATACACCGCAGCAATGATTGTCACTACCTTCATCTGTTTCTATATCATGTATACCTACGCCTTGAAGTCGTCGTTCATGATATATCTGCGCGAGATGGTAGCCCCTGCTTTATTCGGCATCATCCTCTGTGTTGTATTATACTTCACGTCATTACTTCCTATTTCAATCCCCTTTGTCGCAATGGTCGTTAAAGGAATGGTTGGCGTTACGTTCTCCGTTCTCTATGTCCAGTTGCTTGGCTATTATGATGTGTTCACATTCTTGCGCAAAGGTCTTAAAAAGGTTCACATTCTTTAATAAAACATCATTATTATGATAGCAAAACTATTAGACTTCTTGGACGGTATCTATCCAAGCGTCAACTCCCGTTCCCCCTTCGTTGGGAAGAATCTGTTACGCCGTGTCATCCTTTCCGGCATATACCATACAAATAACTTCTTGTGCTGGTACTATCACAATATCAAGAAAAAGTCAATCTCCTCACCTGAGGAGGCCGACTATGTAGTGTCTCTTACTACCTATCCAGCCCGTGTAGGTAATGTTTGGCGTGTTATCGAGATGGCTGCGAACCAGAGAGGCATAAAAGAAAAGTATGCTATTTGTTTGTATTTGATAAAATCGGAGTTTGAAGGTATCGACCTTCCTGCAAAGATTAAAGAGCTTCAGGCTCGTGGTTTGACTGTTAAGTTCAATGAGGAAAACCTCAAATGCCACAACAAGTATTTCTACGCTTTTAAGGATTATCCTGAGAAAACTGTTATTACGATTGATGATGACTTGCAGTATAACCATCATACAATATCAGGACTTATCAAGAAAAATAAGGAATATCCAAAGTGTATTATTTATAATCGAGGCAATCGAATTCTTAATAATGAGCCATATAACAATTGGCCGTTCGTGGAGAATATGACATGTCCTCAGCAAGATGTGTTCCCTACTGGTGTTGGTGGTGTATTATATCCTCCCCATTGCTGCAATGAGTTTGTTACAGATATGGGAGTCATTAAGAAAACATGCCTTCGTGCAGACGATCTTTGGCTTAATTTTATGAGTCGATTGAATCACACAAAAGTTGTTCAGTCTGGTCTAAAATCTACATATATGGTTTTACCTGACACTAGTCAGCAAACGGCATTATGGTTGGTGAATAATGATGTTGTACAAGTAGGAAATGATGTGCAAATTAATGAAATAACCAAATGGTCGTTGACAGAACTTAATTGTGATTATTTCGTAAATGTTTAATTCGGCGATATGAATAAGCGAGTTTTTTATTTGGACAACTTATCTGGATTATTGATTATAGAAATGATATTTTTATGTCATATTCGTATCTTGTCGGTTATGATTCCAGATAGCGGTTTCCTTTATCAGCTACAATACTTTTTGATTTTCTTCATGCCATGGTTCTTTTTTAAATCAGGCATGTTCTACGGGCGTAATTTAAAACATGACATAACAAAAGACGCAAAGAAATTACTTTTGCCCTTTGTGTATTACTCATTTTTTGCATATAGTATGCAAATCGTATGTATGCTTTTGCGCCATGAAACAATAACTACCGAAGCCCTTTTATGGAGCCAGCTGGAAGGAATTGTAAATGGCGCGGGAATCCCATGGAATCAGCCAATGTGGTTTCTTGTTACTTTGTTTATTGTTAAGGCAACGTATGGTTATATTGAGAAGTATATCAATAAGTATTTAATATTATTATTGTCATTAATTATTGCATCTGTATTTAACGGACAATCCATGGTGTTAGATTTTTGGATAGGAACTTCTTTCCAGGCATTGTTCTTTTATTGCTTAGGCGATTTACTACGCGATCGTCAGTATAAAAAAAATATATGGCTTTTAGCAATAGTTGTTTATGTTTTAAGATACTGCTTTACTTGGATTAATGATTGGGATGCTCGATTAAACAAAATTGGAAACGAAGACAATTACTTTTTAGTTATTTTGGTTTTGCTTTGTGGTGTTATTACGTTCAACAATTTGTTTAAATATTGTTTAGATAGAAAAGTACCCTTTCTGACGTTTACTGGTCAACATTCTATGACTTTTTATGCCTCTCATTTTCCATTCATTATGATATTGAGATTTTATGTTGCTCCCTATTTGAAATTGGAAGGAACTATATCTGGCTTTATTATTTGTTCAATACTTATGGTTATATATCTTGCATTTGTATATATAGGATTGTTGATGTTGCATAAGGTTAGAATTAAATTATTAAGTAAGGCTGCATTATGATTTCAGTAGTAATACCTTTATATAACAAGGAGACGTCTATTGCGCAGTCTCTGAAGAGCGTGCTCTCACAAGAGTACGACGACTTTGAGGTTGTGATAGTGGACGATGGTTCCACGGACGGATCGGTTGGTGTTGTTGAGGCTATGAACGACCCGCGCATCCGACTGATTAAGCAGGAAAATGGTGGACCGAGCAAGGCTCGTAACACAGGTGTGAAGAATGCTAAGGGCGAGTGGATACTGTTCCTTGATGCCGACGATGATTTAGAATCTGGCGCTTTAGATTGTTTTGCTAAGAATATAAATAATCACAACGATACCTCTTTCATATTTGCACCATTCTACACTTTACGATGTGGAAACAAGACATTAGCATGTAAATATCAAGAGGGGTTGGTTGAAAACCCTTACAAGGAGCATTTCTTTGGTAGAATCCTACCACGAACGGGCGCATTTGTGTGTACAAGAGAATTATGTCTTAAAGAGCCTTTTGATGAGAATATACGCCGTTTTGAAGATCTTGAATGGTTGTATAGAATCTACAAGCATACAAGAATACATAAGGTATCTACACCTGTTCTAACAACAAACATAGACTTCTCAGCTGCCTCTCGTGCCCGTAAAGACATAAAAGAAGATTTCTTGGGGCATCTTGATTTCAAAGGTAAATCATTCTGGGAGAAGATGGCTTTGTATGCATTTTATCTTGGTGAGCGCAACTACTATCCAGAGCAATGCAGAAAGCTGTATCCTGGGCTGCACCGCAGATACGATTGGCTAATAATATATAAATTGTTAAATAAAAAAAGATGAATATCCGTTCTATTTTAAACCACTTCCCCAAGATAAAACAATATCTATTATATAAATATCATAAAAAGGTTAACGGAGATAAATTGTTATTTAGTAAATACACCTATATATCCACAAAGTGTGAATTTGAAGGTCGTAATATAATTTGTAAAGGAACTACATTTTGTGGCTCTCTTGGTTTTGGTTCATATATTGCTGATAATTGTAACTTAAATGCAAAAATAGGCCGCTTTTGTTCCATTGGTCCACGCTGTTGCTATATCAATCAAACCCATCCTTATAAAGCACCATTTGTTTCCACTTCAAGACAATTTGTAAGTATGTCAAATAAAAGTGGTGGAAAAACATTTACAAAACATCCTGTTTTTAATGAATTCCTTTTCTACGATCAAGAAAAAGGAATTGTCAATAAAATTGGTCATGATTGTTGGTTAGGTGCAAATGTAACCCTAATCGGTGGTGTTACAATACACGATGGTGCTGTAGTCTTAGCTAATGCAGTAGTCACGAAAGATGTTCCTTCGTATGCAATTGTGGGCGGAGTTCCTGCAAGAATTATTGGATATCGCTATGATGATGAAACTATAAAATTGTTGCAAGAAACCCAATGGTGGAACAAGGACGAGCAATGGTTAAACGACCATTGGGATTTGATGGTGAATATAGATCTGTATAAAAGATATTTCAACAATAAAGGCGAATAGTTTACTACAAACTTTCGTTTTTAATAAGTGCTGTTTTTGTAAAGTTTGAAAACATTGATTTTATGAATCATATTTGTGAAAAATCTGCTTGTACAGGTTGCATGGCATGTATGAATGCTTGCACTCATCATGCGATTGAGTTAGAAATTGATGATGAAGGCTTTGAAAGACCAGTAATCAATGATGATTTGTGCGTGGATTGCGGGCTTTGTTCAAAGGTTTGTCCAATCAATAAACTTCCTCAACTTAATGAAGCCAAAGAAGCTTTTAGTGGATGGTCCTCTCATGAAGCTGTAAGGCTCAGTAGTTCTTCTGGCGGAGCTTTTACAGAAATTGCTCGTCCTATTTTAGATAAAGGTGGCGTTGTTTTTGGTTGCGCTCTCAATGATAAATTGAAGGCAGAGCATGTCTATGTAGAAACTTTGGAGGAGTTGGAAGAAAAGTTAAGAGGAAGTAAATATGTACAAAGCCATATTGGTAAGAGCTATAAACAAGCAAAAGATTTCTTGAAGCAGGGAAGGCAGGTTTTGTTTAGTGGTACTCCTTGCCAAATAGCAGGTTTGAGGAACTATTTGCGACACGATTATAATAATCTATTTACGATAGATCTTGTCTGTCATGGTGTGCCTTCTCCAATGATTTTTGAGCACTATAAAGAATTTGTACAACGGCATGAAAACATGAAACTTACGAAGGTTGGTTTCCGTTGTAAGAAATCCTCTTGGATTTTTTTCAACATGACCCTGCAGGGTCATGTTGAAAAAAGCGGAGCTTTGAAAACGTATATCGGAAGGTATTATAATGATCCATATTTGAGAGGCTTCCTTCGGGATTATTTTTTGCGTCCTTCATGTTACCAATGTCGATTCACCTCTGTTCAAAGATGTAGTGATTTCACTATTGCTGATTGGTGGGGCTATAACAAGGTTAGTTCTAAAGATAAGGACTTTCGTAAAAAAGGAGTGAGCCTTGTTCTGGCTAATACAGCCAAAGCGGTAGAATTGATGTCTACTTTAGATATGAGTTTACGCTCTCGAACTATGGAGGAAGCTAAAATGACAAATGTAAGTTTATCAAGATCTTTTGCTATGACCGATGTTAGAGCGAAGTTTTGGAATGACTATAGGAAACTGTCTTTTGAAGACTTGGTAAACAAATATATGCAACCGGAACCAATTAGCTGGGATGTTAATTTGATGCAACGTATTCCGAATACAGATGTTGTTATATTCCTAATAAGACTAATGAGATTTATTCGAAGAATAATAGGAAAATTATTTTTTACTCAAATGAAACATTAATTTATGAACATAGTAAGTAAAATTACGGATAAGGGGATGTATCTACGTCAGCGTATGTACATCAAGAAGAAAACTAAGGAGTTGGACTTTCTTATAAAAAACAGAACGTCTAAGAATCGAATTTATTTTTTCTGTACTCCTTCCCACAGTAATCTTGGAGATCAAGCCCAGCTGTATTGTTGGTTAAGGTTGATGAAAGAATGGTATCCTGATTATGAGGTTGTTTGCGTGCCGACTCTTTATCGTCAGTTTGATACAATTAGGGCTATTCATGAGGGACTTCGTAAAGATGACATTATCTATATACATAGTGGTTACTTGATATTTGATCTACATCCAGAATTGCCTTTTATTCTCGATGTCATAAGAGGTTTTTATGACCACCATGTAGTCATTTTACCGCAAACGGTTAATATTCTGGGGGGGTGGTTTCAGCATATCGTATCGCATGTGTTCAATGATCATCCTAATTTGACTTTATATTGTCGTGATGAGGTGTCCTTGGAAAAAGCTAATCTTCTTTTCCCTAATGTAACAAATAAATTGATGCCAGATGTTGTTACCTCCTTAATAGGTAATGAAACGTTTCAATTTCCTGAAACAAGAAAGAATGGCATTATATTTTGTGTGCGTAATGATGGTGAGAAGTTTTATACTGATAATCAAATAACGGAACTTCGTATGCGATTGGAAAGTTGGAAAACATCAATGTGTGACACCACGATTGTAGCACCGGTTTGGAAATGGGATGTAAATCGTGAACAATTAATTCATCAAATACTTCAACAATTTGCAAAATATCAAGTTGTAATAACTGACAGATATCATGGAACTATCTTTTCACAAATAGTAAATACACCTGTTATAGTAATATCTTCAACAGATCATAAGCTAAGTAGTGGTGTGAAATGGTTCCCTCATGAGAAGTTCTCTGATAATATTTCTTTTGCAAAGGACTTGAATGAAGCGTATGAAAAAGCAGTAGATATATTAAAACGTAATGGTGCGGTAAAAAAGAATCCTGCTTGGTTTAAGGAAAATTATTTTTCTTCACCATTTTAAGATATATTAAATAGAATATGAATGTACTTTGGTTTGAAGTTACAACTCCGCAAAGATATAAAGACAATGGTATTGTATATGGTGGTTGGCAAGATTCGTTAGAACGAGTTATCACTACTTGCCCAGACATTAATTTGTCTATTTCTTTCATTGGAGAGCGTAATAATGTGGGAGTTAAGCGAGTCGGTAATGTAGAATATATTCCGATGAACTTAGATTTTTCATTATGGGAAAAGGTTTGTAACAAACTTACCAGTGAAATAGAAATAGCCCATTTGATGAAGCAAATGCTAAAGGTTATAGAACAAGTTCAACCTGATTTGATACAGGTGTTTGGAACTGAATGGCCGTTTGGACACATTGCTAAATTTACAAAAATTCCTGTTGTTGTGCATATTATGGGGGCTATGATTCCTTATATGAATGCTCAATTTCCACCACTTTTCTCTTACAGGGATATCTGGACATCTTTTAATTTCTTGAAACCCAAGGAATGTATAGAAGGTATATGTAATCATATAAAGGAAAAGAAAGTCACCAAGCATGAATTGGAGATATGGAAACATGTAAAGTTTTATATGGGTAGGACAAAATGGGATTATGCACTTTCTAACATATTGCACCCTAACAGAATGTATTTCCATGTAAACGAAGCTCTGAGAGTTTCTTTTTTGAGTGGTAAAGATAAGTGGAAAGGAGCTAACAACCAAAAGATTCTTTTGATTTCAACAGGCTGTTCTTCATTTTGGAAAGGTCCAGATATGCTTTTGAAGGTTGCAAAGATTCTAAGAGATTTGGGGGTTAACTTTGAATGGAAAGTGGCAGGCTATATGTCTAATATCTTGAAAAATGCAGTAGAGAAAAAATTAAAAACTACATTTGAAGAGAATAATGTAAGGTTTCTTGGTTTTACAAAACCGGACGACCTGACAAGGATTTTATGTGAGTCAACTATGTATGTTCATACTGCTTATATTGAGAATTCTCCTAATTCTGTTTGTGAAGCCCAGTGCTTGGGCGTGCCTATCATAAGTACGAATGTCGGTGGAATCTCAAGTCTTGTAGAGGATGGAAAACAAGGAATTCTTGTTCCCGCCAATGATCCTTGGCAAATGGCAAATTCTATTATAGAATTGTCTAACGATAAGAAGAAAATGTTGTCGTTCTCTGAGGAAAATATGAAATGTGCATTGATACGGCATAATGATGAGAATATAAAAAATGATCTGTTGAATTGTTATAAAACAATTCTTAATATTTATAAATAGAAAAATATGAAACCAAAAATTTTAGCGTTATACCTCCCTCAGTTTCATCCGTTCCCAGAAAATGACGAGTGGTGGGGCAAGGGATTTACAGAGTGGACAAATGTAGGTAAGGCAAAGCCTTTATTCCGAGGACACGATGAACCTCGTGTACCAACAGAGTTGGGCTATTACGACCTGCGTTTACCTATTATTCGTGAGCAGCAGGCGCAGATGGCTCGTGAAGCAGGCGTAACTGCCTTTTGTTATTGGCATTATTGGTTTGGCAATGGCAGAAGATTGTTGGCTGATGTGTTTCATGAAGTATTGGAATCTGGCAAACCAGACTTTCCTTTCTGCTTAGCTTGGGCAAACCATACATGGAGAGCAGTCGGTTGTACAGCAGGTTGCGATTCAAAAGCAATATTGATGGAGCAGACTTATCCTGGTATTGAGGACGCTAAGGCGCATTTTGAATTGCTCTTGAAGGCTTTCCGTGACGAGCGATATGTCAAGGTAGACGGAAAACCATATCTCTTTATCTTCGATCCAGTAAACCTTCCACAAGAGTATGTAGATTGCTTTAAGAAGATGAGCGTTGAGGCTGGCTTCCCAGGTATCTATCTTGTCGCAAATGTTGGTGATAATAGCATAAAGAAGGAAGTGATGCTTGCCAAGGGTTATGATGCTGTTTGCTATTGTGATATCTTGGGTCATGCCGAGCAAAAGAGAAACACATTCAAGCACAAACTCTTTAAACATCTTCAAGGAGTATTGCTTAGACGTCCTACCTACGTTTATGATTACAGCAAGCATTACAAGGAGTTTATTGGTGAAATTGATAGAGATGAGAATGTAATTCCTCAGATTATTCCGCAATGGGATCACTCTCCCCGTGGTGGCAGAAAGACAAACATCTATATCAATTCTACTCCTGAGTGTTTTGCCAAGCATGTTCGCATGGCTATGGAGGCAATTAAGGGAAAGAAGGAAGAGCATCAGATATTGATGTTGAAGTCTTGGAACGAGTGGGCTGAGGGCAACTATATGGAGCCAGATATGACTCATGGCAGAGGGTATATAGATGCACTTCGTGAAGTGGTAGATGAATACAAGGACAAATAGTTTTTATGAAAGATCTTGTGTATAGTTTATTGGCTGTGCTCTATCCGCATGGATTATTTCAAAAGATTGCCTACTTTCTGAATGTCATACTCTCTTATAAAATCGCATCAAAACTCGAAAGTTGTGGTAATGGAACTCGCTTTAGTAAAGTGGAATTGTCTACGGGGCTTTCTAAAATTTGTGTAGGTTCCAATACTGTTTTTCTACCACATCTTTTCTTGACGGCTTGGGGAAATGGCAATAAAAAAATATGTATAGGTGACAACTGTTCAATAGGTGCTTATTGTCATATCTCGGCTTTCAATCATATTTCTATCGGTAACAATGTGCTCATTGGTAAATGGGTTTCTATAGTTGACAACAATCACGGATTGACAGATTATACAACCCTATTATTGCCTCCTTTAGAACGTAGCATTGTCTCTAAGGGCCCTATTATTATTGGTGATAATGTTTGGATAGGTGATAAAGTTACAATTCTTTCTGGTGTTACTATTGGTAACAACTCTGTTATTGCTGCAAATACAGTAGTAACAAAGGATGTGCCTGCATTTAGTATTGTTGCAGGCAACCCTGGAAAGGTTATAAAAAAGAATGGTGAGAACAAGAATGAATGAAAACAAGAAAACAATAAAGGCGGTGGCTCCTTTCGCTCATCCCGGCTTCTTGAACTTTAAGCAGTTGCCGTTTGCGGCTTGGGTAAGAAATGGAGGGCAGGTGGCGGAGGAGCACTATCCTCCTCGGTGGTTGCACGGAGCGGCGTACCGATGGGAGCTGCCTACGATATGGAAGAGTGGAAAGGAGGCGCGACTGAGGTTCGTTGAGCCGGTGTCGCTTTCGTTCGACTCGTTCCCCGACTATGCGAGGTACGAGGTTGTGCCGATGTTCTGGGACTGCTGGCCTCGCTACTTCGAGAAGACTTGCCGATGGCTGAGAAAGCACGGGGTGAGGACGGCGATATTTTCTTCGCGTCAGACCGCAGAGAAGATGCAGGAGCGGTTCTCGGGCAAGCACGAAGGATGGCAGAAGATAGATGTTATCTGGTGTGCGGAGGCTGTAGACGAATCGGTTTATCAGCCGGGCAAGCTCTTGAAGGATAGAACTATAGACTTGCTGGAGTTCGGACGGTCGAACGATAAGGTGGTCAGTTCGGCGAAACTGGCTGGTGTGAAGATTAATGGAGCGCCGCTGCAGCATGTCTGCACGAAGCAGAATGGCAAGTTCATCTTCACCAACGAACAGCTTTACGAGGCGATGGGCGACGCGAAGGTAACAATCGCCTTGCCACGTAGCATGACGCAGCCGGAGATTGCGGGCGACATCGAGACGCTGACGCAACGCTATTGGGAGTGTATGTTCTCACGCATGGTGATGGTGGGGCATGCACCGCAAGAACTCGTCGACTTCATCGGGTATAACCCAGTGGTAGAACTGCGAGACGACATCTCGGCAGAAGACCTGATTGCCGATGTACTGGAGCACATCGACGATTACCAACCGCTTGTAGACCATAACAGAGCGACGGCGGAGCGGCTCGGTAGTTGGATAGTAAGAATGAAGTGGCTGATGGGAGAGTTGAACAAACGCTATATGTAATATTAGTTTCGTGAAAAAATCTACCATATCTTCCAGCAAGCGCACAATGAGTTGTGTTACAACGAGATAGAGGCTGGTAGATAACTGGCAGAAGGCCGTTATCTACCAGCCTATCTACCAGCCACAGACATCTATCTTCCAGTTGCAGGCATGCAACTATCTGTAGATATACAGTGCGCATATTGTTACAGCTATGGGAGACTGTTGTTACCGCGGTGCAAAAATGCTGTTACAGCATCGGGGGAATGACGTTTTCTCGCTGCGGTAATAGAAGTTTCTCGCTGGAATAATTTATAAACAAACGAATATGATACCAAAAATTATACATTACTGCTGGTTCGGACGCAACCCGTTGCCCGAACTGGCACAGAAGTGCATTGCTTCGTGGAAGAAGTATTTGCCTGATTATGAGATAAAAGAGTGGAATGAGGATAACTTCGATGTTAATATCATTCCGTATACGGCAGAGGCGTACGCTCAGAAGAAGTATGCTTTCGTGAGCGACTATGCCCGCTTCTGGATTCTGCATAAATATGGTGGCATCTACTTCGATACGGACGTGGAGGTGATACGTCCGATTGACGACATAATAGCTCGTGGCAACTTTATGGGTTTCGAGACCGATCCGAATCCTGCAAAGGGCGACGCGAGCAACGCGAGCGTCAACCCCGGCCTCGGCCTGGGGGTAGCCCCCGGCCTCGGTGTCATAAAGAAAATGCTCGACTACTATGAAGACAAGCATTTTATATGCGAAGCTAATATGAGAAACCAGATAACCGTGGTGCATATCTGTACGAAGGTCTTGATGGAGAACGGACTTCAGAATGTGGAGGGTATACAGAAAGTGGACGATGATATCTACATCTACCCGGCAGAATATTTCTGTCCTATTAATGTGACAACGGGGCGCATCCATGTTGAGAAGAACACTCGTACCATACATCATTATGCAGGCACTTGGGTGGACAAGAAGTTCTCGCTGAAGGAATTAGTAAAGCGCATTCTGCCCGAGGCGTGGGTTCAATCGCTTATCAACTGGAAGAATAGAAACAAATAGATATGTTGAAGTTTATAAAAAAGATTGCAGGAAACATAGTAAGGAAATGTGGATTTTTGTGGGTGAAGAATCTGCAGCGCAACGTTCCGTATATTTTGCGCTTGCGTCTTTGTTCGGCTTACAAGAAGAACACGTTTTTCTTCGTGATAGATCCCAACATTAAGCATCCGGGCTTGGCGGACAGAATGAAGGCAATGATTGACTGCTATAATATCGCCAAGCTTAACGGGTATGATTTCCGCATCGTGTTCAAGACGCCATTTCGGTTGGAAGACTACCTGCAGCCGAATGCTGTAGACTGGGTGGCTGAGTATACAGACTTAAATTACTCTTTGATAGGTACGAGATTCTTTAACGAGTTGAATTTCTTGAAGGAAGACTCGTGGAAAGGACGTACAAAACTTAGCAAGAACAAGGAGTATCATTGCTACAGTTATGTAGGCAACCGCCAACCGAAGGTGTTCCCTGAGTCGGGATACGAATGGAGCAAGCTGTATGCCGAGCTGTTCCGTCCTTCAGATCGCTTGCAGGCTGCTATCGACCAATGCGGCTACGACGAGCGGAGTTATGTGGCTGTACACTTGCGGTTTGTCAACGCCTTGGAGAACTTTGAGGAAGTGACTTGCTGGGATAACGCTTTGCGCACCGAGGAGGAAAAGGTGGCGCTCATAAACCGATGCAAGCAAGGTCTGCTAAAGATAAAGGAAGAAAACGCAGGATTCCGTGTCTTGGTGTTTAGCGACAGCAAGCGATTCCTCGATTCGTTGGAAGACATACCGGTCGAGGTGCTTGACCACGACAGCGTTGGTCATGTTAGTTATGACGGAAACGACGATGCGACATTGAAGACTTTTGTGGATTTGTACATGATAGTCCGTGCAAAGAAGGTATATCGCATTGATGCTCCAGAGCTGTATGCATGGAGCGGTTTCGCCGTGACTGGAGCAATGATTGGCGGCATAGACTTTCTGACAGAAAGAGTATAATCGGTATTTAACAAAGAAAAAGTCAAATAAAATGAAAGGTATTGCTCGTTTTTTTACTCTTTATTGGATTGTTTATTTCCCTACGTGTATAGCGTACAATGATTTGCCTGGTTTCTCGAGTATAGATGAGGCTATGACAATCTTGTTGTTCCTATATACCATAACGAAGTATGGATCTCGATATACAAACAGAAAACCTTGGAATGAGTTTTTCGTTTGTATTAGTATCATGGCGTTATATGTCGGATACTCGTTGATGTTTGGAGCCAATGTGGCTGAATCTGTTTGGCTTGACTTGATGCAGGAGATACGTCCATATACCATTATCTTCTGTACGTGGATTCTGAATCCGCAATTTACGAAAAAACAGAAGAAATGGATGTTGGCAACAATGGTTGTCACATTGGCGTCTTGGATATTCTACCATCCTGAGTCATTGCAAAGTGAAAATGCCGAGTTCCCGGTCCTTGGTCAGTTGGCAATTTGTACCGGTATGGCTTGGTATCTGCTTACGGAACCAACAAAGCGCAACCGATATATCGCCTTGGCACTGGTGCTGACGGGTATGATAGCTCCAAAGTTCAAGTTTATGGGAGAGGTGGTCTGCTTCATTGCCTTTATCTTCTTCTTGAAGAAGCGCCTTAACTTCAAGTCCCCAAAGACAATGATTTATTGCGCTATCGTCGTGTCAATTATCCTGACTGTTACGTGGACAAGATTCGATGGTTATTATGTTTCGGGATTGAGTAACGATGAATTAGCCCGTCCGATGACATACAAGACTTCTATAAAGATGTTGTATGATTACTTCCCGTTTGGCTCAGGCATGGGTAGCTTTGCTTGTAATGGTGCGTGGAAATATTATTCTCCACTTTATTATAAATATAAACTGAATGATATTTGGGGACTTGACGAAGGCGGTGGTTTTATATGTGATGCCTATTACCCTACATTGGCGCAATTCGGCATTGTAGGCGTTTTCTTCTTCCTTTGGTTTTGGAAGCGCCGCATGTCGGCTATTAACGTCATCGTAGACATGCGCTATTATCGTGTTGCTATGATTACCATCTGCTGTCTTGCCATAGAGCAGACTGCTGACTCGTCATGGCTCTCGGGTAAGGGTATGGGCTATTGTATGCTTCTCGCATTGTGTCTGAACGCAAACAGAAATTTGCAGAATCAAGTGAAGAGTAGAAAAAGAATTGTTAATCGCGAACCTGCTGCATAATAGACTGATCATGACTAAAGTTTTAATGGTTGGCTCTGCGGAGCAGAGTGGGGGCGGTGTGGCAAGTGTGCTGCGCCTGATGAAGCAGATGCCGTTTTGGGAGAAGTACCGATGCGAATGGCTCGGCACGCAGATACAGCGCAGCTATGGCGTGAAGCTGTGGTATGCGCTGAAGGCGTACGCTAAGGCGCTGTTCACGATATGGGGGTATGACATTGTGCACTTCCATACCGTGCCCGACAAGATTTGTCTGATTATCCAGATGCCGGTGCTATTGCTGGCACTAATGGGCAGAAAGAAGATTGTGATGCACATACATATGGGCAACCAGCTGGAGGATCATACGCAGAACGGGTTGTTCATCTGGTGTCTGAACAGGGCGGACTGTGTGGTGCTCTTGGCGAAGAAATGGCAGAGCCTCTTCGAGACGCTCTACCCAAGGGTGAAGGCGAAGACGGCGGTGATATACAACGCTTGCGCTCCGACGCCTGCCGTAGACTATTCGGTTAAGGAGAAGAGCATAATCTTTGCGGCGCATCTGGACGAGAACAAGCGTGCCGACTTGCTGCTGCAGGCGTGGAAGCGGCTGCGCGGCGACTTCCCCGACTGGCGCGTCACGATTATGGGCAACGGCGACGTGGAGGGCTATAGCCGCTTGTGCCATGAGATGGGGCTTGACGACTGCGTCACCTTCACGGGGTATATCACGGGCAAGCAGAAGGAGGACGTCTGGAACAAGGCGAGCATCTACTGCATGTGCTCGCGCCATGAGGGGTTCCCGATGGTGGTGCTGGAGGCATGGGCAAGGGGCATCGCCGTGGTGACGACGCCGGTGGGCGGTCTGCCTGACGTGATTGAGGAGGGCAGGAACTGTCTGACGTTCCCGTTCGGCGACGCTGAGACTCTGGCAGAACAGCTGCGCCGGTTGATTGAGTCGCCGGAGCTGCGCCGCAGCATGGCGGAATACTCGAAAGCGTTCGGCGAGAGGGTGTTCGCACCAGAGAGAATCAGTGAGAGTGTGGATGCGTTATACAAGGAAATCTTGCAATAGTATTACACTTGCAACCTCCGTTTAAATCGGTTGTTAAAATATACTCCCACAGATGGCACGGATTTACACAGAACACGCTGCTAAGGGGATATGACAACGGATGAATCGGATTAATCTGTGTTCTTGAAAACGGAAATCGTTGTGATATTCTGCAGCAGTAAACCCCGTTTAATCGGTTTAATCGGTTGTTAAAATATACTCCCACAGATGGCACGGATTTTCACAGAATACGTT
>CAMDJC010000060.1:0-15481 GCA_945900015.1 uncultured Odoribacter sp.
TATAGGAAATTCTTATATGCCGATGGATTTCAGTGGTTTTAATCCTTTTTACTATTTCAAGAAGGTTTATATCATAGTTCCGGAGGAGGATGGGACTTTTAAAATGCACGTTTGTACGGATATTGCGTTGATAATAGTTTGACATTATTTGGGGTTTTCCATTACTACAGTGAAGTAGCAAAAATACAGGGCTTATCGTTTTTTTGTGGGACAATATGGGCGAATCATGAGTGATTCGCCTATTTTTTTTAAATTGCTGTTATACTTTTCTTGAAGTTTGGTGTTATAATGTCGAGAATAAGATATAAAAACATGAAACGTAAAGGATATAATTTGGAGCATGCAGTCGATTTGATTTTGCGGCATTGGATGAAAAAGACCGATGTTGTGGAAGAGGATATGTATCGCCGTATGTTGCATGAAACCGGAGTGACGGACGGTAAGGCAGAATTGGATGAGGTGATTGGTGCTGTCGGTGTTCGGGATATGAAAGCGGAGAGACGCCGTGAACAGGCTTATGAAGCATTTCTTCAGGCAACCCGCCGGACTGATTGCCGACGTACGGATCGTCGTAGATGGGGATGGTTGTGGAGTGCTGCTGTGGTTGTATTGTTGTTTGGGGTGGGAAGTATGTTGCTGACGATGAAAGAGAAACAGGTTGTACCGGTGGCGGAAGAGGTGATTGTGGCTCAGGCAAAGGCTTATCTGACTCTTTCGGACGGTTCGCAGGTGGATGTTTCGACATTGAAGCAGGATGAGCGGTTGGGGCGAGAGGGGATTGTGGCTTGTGATTCAGGAATGTTGACGTATATCGTTGAGGTGTCTGAAAAGGAGACGGAAATTGCCTATAATACAATCAATGTGCCGCGAGGCGGTGATTTTCGATTGATATTGGGGGATGGGACGCATATTTTTGTGAATGCAGAGTCGGAGTTGCGTTATCCGGTGAGTTTTGATTCCAAGAGCAGGGATGTATATGTGTCCGGAGAAGCCTATTTTAAGGTGGCGCACGATGCTTCTCGTCCGTTCAGGGTACATACATCCCGAGGTGTAATAGAAGTGTTGGGGACTGAATTCAATGTCCGGGATTATGAAGATGAAAAGGCGGTGGAAACAACATTGGCGGAAGGGTCAGTAGTCTATCGTACGGAAGGTAAGGGAAGGAAGCAGCAGGCGATGTATTTGAAACCCGGATATCAGGTGGTGGATGATGGAGTCCAATTGGAAACAAAACAGGTCGATGTTGCTATGGTGATTTCTTGGAAAGACGGGAAGTATACTTTTTATGATAAAACGCTGGAAGAATTGATGGCTTATGTAGAGCGTACATATAATGTGGAGGTATTTTTTATGAACGAATCTGTGAAAAAATTGCGCTTTTCCGGAGATTTGCAAAGATATGACAGGGTAGGGCTCTTCCTTACTTACCTGGAACAGGGTGGAGATGTCCGGTTCTCCGTGCAAGGCAGGACAATTACAGTGTATAGAAAATAGAATCTTAAATACTAATAACCTATTTAAAAATTAAGTTTATGAAAGAAAGTTGGCTTTACAAGCACGGTGTTCCAATCCGTGCCGGAAAGACATTCGTCTTTAGGATGAGAGTATTTTTGCTGTCGTTATTTCTTTTACAAGGGAGCTTGTTTGCAAATGTTGTTGGTGCCCAGCAACATAAGGTAACGTTGCAGGTGAAGGATAAGGAGTTGGTGGAGGTGATTGCCGAGTTGCGCAAGCAGACCGGATTGCGTTTTTTCTATAGCATGGACAAGCTGAAAGCTGTAGGAAAAGTGTCGGTGGATGTAAAGGAAGGGGAAGTAGCTGATGTGTTGGATGCTGTGTTGACAAATACAGGATTGACTTATCAGGTATTGAACGATGTCATTACCATTAAAAGCGATGAACAGCCAGCCCGGCAGGAGGTGGTTAAGGTTACCGGTAAGGTAACAGACAAGTCTAAACAACCGTTGCCGGGGGTTACTGTTCAGTTGAAAGGTTACACAATCGGTACTTCGACTGATGAGAAAGGTGAATATACGCTTTCTTTCCCGAAGATGGATAAGGCGGTGGTGCTTTTCTCTTTTGTCGGGATGAAAGATGTGGAGGTTGCTTACACCGGTCAGAAAACGATTTCGGTCACGATGGAAGAGATGGCTGAAGAGTTGGAAGGGGTGGTGGTTACCGGTTATAACAGTATTAAAAGCTCCAATTTTACAGGTAATGCCGTTACCGTGAAAAAGGAGGATTTGTTAAAAGCTTCAAAATCTAATGTCATCAAGGCATTGCAAACGTTTGACCCCTCTTTCCGTATCAAGCAGAGCAATGTATGGGGGTCTGACCCGAATGCGTTGCCGGAGGTCTATATCCGTGGTGAATCGGGTGTGGGTGTGAAGCAGTTGGACCGCGATGCTTTGTCCAAATCCAATTTGGTGGATAATCCAAACTTGCCGGTATTTATTATGGACGGATTTGAAATCAGTGTATCGAAATTGTATGATATGGACCCGAGCCGTATCGAATCGATTACGATTTTGAAGGATGCGGCTGCTACGGCTCTCTACGGTTCGCGTGCTGCTAATGGTGTGGTTGTGATTACTTCTGTGACTCCGAAAGCAGGAAAGTTAAATGTTGCCTATAACTTTGTAGGCGATGTTACATTTCCGGATCTGACGGACTATGATTTGCTGAATGCCAGAGAAAAACTGGAGGCAGAACGTTTGGCGGGATGTTATACATTCGATCCTGCAGATGAGTATACTACTCAGTATGACATGGATGTTGAGTACAATAAGAAGATGGCAAATGTGGTGAAGGGTGTGGATACTTATTGGTTGAGCAAACCGTTGGAAACCGTATTCAACCATCGTCACAGTCTTTATGTAGATGGAGGTAGTGATAATCTGCGTTTCGGAATCGAATTACAGTATGCGAATCAGGATGGTGTGATGAAAGAATCTTTGAGAGACCGCATGGGTGCAGCTTTTTATTTGCAATATAGTTATAAATCACTGACTATCAAAAATCAGACAACTTATCAGAAGGTGCAGTCAAAGGAGTCTCCGTATGGTAATTTTGCAGATTATGCAAACCAGTTGCCTTATGATGAGTATAAGAATGCCGAAGGTGGTTATCTGTCAACTCTTCGTTATTGGGGTACAGGTTTGGATTTGAAACGTGTGAATCCTTTGTATGAACCGAGTCTGCATAATTCTGACAAGAGTTCTCAGGATGAATTTATCAATAATCTTTCTTTGAATTGGTATATTGTCAATGGTCTTTTGCTGAAAGGACAGTTGAGTTTGACAAAATCCATGAATCAGCACAAACGTTTTTATGATCCTCTCTCCAAACAGTCTGCTAATAAAAGCATTTTGTCGTTAAGTAATTTGGTGTCAGGAACTTTATATAGAGATGAATCAGATAGTTTTACTCTGGATATGAATGCTACGCTTTCATATAACAAGGCTTTGGGTGACCACATGATCAATGCCTTGGCAGGAGTTAATATGCAGGAGACTACCAGTAAAAATGAGGCGGCTATTTATGTTGGATTTCCTTCTGGAGCTTTGTCTTCTCCGGAGTTTGCAAATGATATTTATGAAAAACCTTCGTTTTCTGAAAGTACTCGGCGACTTGTTGGATATTTGTTGTCTGTGAACTATTCGTATAAGGATATTTATTTGTTGGATGCTTCGATGCGTATTGATGGCTCATCAGTATTCGGTTCAGATAAGAGATATGCACCCTTCTGGTCGGTAGGTGTGGGAATCAATATCCATAAATATGGATTCGTGCAGAATCTTGCGTTTATTAATCAGTTTAAAATCAGAGGTTCGTTTGGACAGACCGGTAAGGCTAATTTCCCTGCCTATGCTGCACGTTCCACATATGAAATTACAACTGACAGATGGTACAAGACCGGTATTAGTGCGAAGCTGAAAGCTTTGGGAAATGCAAACCTGACTTGGGAAACAACCAATACGTTTGATATCGGTGCGGAGATTTCTTTGTTTAAGGACCGTTTTTATATCAAGGGTACTTATTATAATAAACGTACCATCGATTTGATTAACGATGTAACGGTGCCTACCTCTACCGGTTTCCGCTCTTATCGTGATAACATCGGTGAAGTATCTAATAAGGGATGTGAGTTTGATTTAAGAGTTGTGGCTTTGAACAAACAGGATTTGCAGTTGATTTTCAATGCCAATTTGGCTCATAATAAGAACCGGATTGAAAAGATCTCTGAAAGTTTGCGTGCATACAACGAACGAGTGAAGAAACAGTTTGAGGAACAATTGGCTTGGAACGATCCGGACCGTGCCTTACAGTCTCAGCCTTTCTTGCAGTATGAAGAGGGCGGTTCGTTGAGCTCTATTTGGGGTGTACGTTCAATGGGAATTAACCCAGCAGATGGTCAGGAGGTGTTTGTGGGTAAAAATGGTGAGCTGACACGTGCTTGGAATGCTTCCGATCAGGTGGTATTGGGTACAACAGAGCCTAAAGTTCAGGGATCATTCGGATTTAATTTGGTATGGAAACAATGGAGTTTATACTCTACATTTATGTATGAGGCTGGCGGACAGCAGTACAACCAGACTTTGGTGGACAAAGTGGAAAACGTGAATATCTATACCGGCAATGTTGACCGCCGCGTGTTGACAGAGCGTTGGACAAAACCGGGAGATAAAGCTAAGTTTAAGAGTCTGGTGACAGGACGTAAAACTGTGGAGCAAACGAAACCGACATCCCGTTTTGTGGAGGATTACAATATGTTGCAGTGGAGCTCCATGGAATTGGGATACGATTTTTCCAGAAATGTGTTGAATAAAATGCATTTGAATATGTTGCGTCTGACACTGGGTCTGACAGATATTCTGCATGTTTCCAGTATGAAACAGGAACGCGGTACCAGCTATCCTTTTGCACGTACTGTGACATTCTCTTTAAAACTTGCGTTGTAATCATTGATAAAAATTGAAGTATGAAAAAGATATTATATAGTATATGTTTGGCGGGTGCGATGCTGACTTCTTGCTCGGATTGGCTGGATGTGACTCCGACGGATTCTGTGATTGAGCAGGATTTGTTTAAGGAAGCGACAGGATTTCATAATGCTTTAAACGGTGTGTATGAATCAATGGCGTCTAATGCCCTTTATGGGGTTGAAATGTCATTTGGTTTAGTGGATGTTTTGGGACAGGTATATGCATTGAAAGGACTGAATGGTGATTACTATGCAGGAATTACTCAGTATCATTATTATTATAAGGCCGGTCAATTCCAATATGATGCTAATGAGGATGTGAAGGGGGCTTTTGAAAGTATTTGGGAGCAAGGGTATAAAATGATTGCCAATTGTAACAATATTATTAAGAATATTGAGAATTTCCCGGCGGAGAAGTTTATGTATGGCGAGATGGAACGCAACATGATCAAGGGTGAGGCACTGGCAGCAAGAGCTTTGATGCACTTCGATATTTTGCGTCTGTTTGCCCCTTCTTTGAAGGAAGATGACGGGAAACTTTATATTCCTTATGTTACGGATTTTCCTTATTATGGAGGACAGAATACATTGAGTGTTCAGAATGTGATGGAGAAGATTGAAGCAGATTTGCTTATGGCTAAAGACCTGGTAATGGCTTATGATACCATGGACTTAACTCATCGTTATCTGTTGGGTAGTAGTTCTCGTTTTTCACCTCTTCAGTCCGTTGGCACGATGGAAGATGGTTCTGAGATAGAATTGAATGCATTTTATTTTTTCAGAGGATACCGTTTGAGTGGTATGGCAATTGAGGCGATGTTGGCAAGAATGTATAGCTGGTGGGGTGGCGATAAATTGAAACAGGCAGCTGCTTATGCGAAGAATGTGGTGGATTTTACGGTTACAAAAGATAGTCTGCTGGCATTGGGATATACAAATAAGAATTTGGATTATGACCGTAAGTTTACAAAAGATTTGATTTTCTGTCTTTCATCTCCATTGATGCAGGAGGAATATAAAGGTACTTTCGGAACTTCAACCAGTAATTCTTATTTGGTGTTAGGTCAGTTTAAAAAAGTATGGAATTATGATTTGGCGGATGGTGGAGACTATCGTTTGAAGCTGATTCAACAGAGCAAATGGGATGGTAACTTGCCATTGAAAAATTTCCGTCCGGATGGTGATAAGGATATCATCAAGGAGATAGAGGATATGATTCCGATGATTCGTTTGAGCGAAATGCACTTGATTCAAGCTGAATATTATGCTTCGATAGGTGATTTTGCCAATGCTGCCAAAATGATAACCGAAGTGCGTGTGGGTAGAAACTGTAAAGGGGATGTGGATTTGGGAATCCGTGATATGGAAACCTTCAAGTCACGTCTGTTGGGCGAAGTAAGACGCGAGTTCTTCCAGGAAGGACAGACTTTCTACTTCTATAAAAAATATAGTGAACCATTGGTGAAGAATATGACTCCCGATTTGTTTGTAGTTCCGAAACCGGAAAGTGAAAATATAAACTAAAATGATGATTATGAAATATATAATAAAATTGATATTGGCTTTTGCGGTAATGGTTTCCATGTATGCCTGCTCGCAAAATGAAGTTCCTGGTTATGAAGGTGGACATTCACTGTTTTTTGAACGTTGGAAAATGTTATCTTCTTCTACTAGAACAAGAATTGATACGGTACGTTATTCGTTTTCGCATTTTGTCGGGAAGAACGAATTGACTCATTATTTTAGAATGGGGTTAATAGGAGATACGTTGGCGGCTGATACTGAATATAAAATTGTTGTGGTGGATTCGCTGACAACAGCCTCCCCTGAACAGTATGCATTGCCGGAGCATCCGATGTTTCATAAAGGAAGTGCTGTAGACAGCTTGCCGATTATTATAAAGAAAGTTCCTTCTTTAAAAGATAAGGAAGTTGTGTTGACTGTACGTTTGGTGGAAAATGAAAATTTCGATTTAGGATATTGGGGATACCGTGATGTTAAAATACGTTTTAATGATAAAATTGAGCAGCCTTTATGGTGGGATTTGGAAGTGGAAGCAGCTTATTTGGGTGTATATTCCTATGAAAAGTTGGAAGCAGTGATGGCTGCAAATCCGGGTTTCACTTCTTATGAAGGTCTTTCTGGAACAGCTAGACGTAAAGTGGCTTTAAACACAAAACAATATATTGCAGAAAACGGAATAACCGAGAAAGATGGATCGCCCATGTTAATACCGATTTATTAATTTATAATTCGAAGAGATATGAAAAAATTATATATACTATGTTTTTTGGCAGTATGGTTGTTCGGATGCTTTGAAGATAAAGGCAATTATGATTATGACAATATTTATGAGTTGAATGTTAGTTTCGAAAAAGGAGCCTATAGTGTAACTTTTGGAGATACTTTGAATGTAGAGGCAGACTTGGGAAGAACCGTGGCTCCTGATACGACTCGGTATACTTATAAGTGGACGGTAGGCGATGAGTCTCTTCCGGAATGGAATACTCGTTTTTTGGAATGGATAGCAGATAAGGTTGTAAAAGACGGGAATATTATGGTTGAGGTGAAGGATAAGGTGACTGGTGTGGTTTATAGTGCACGTTCCCGTTTAAATGTGACCGGTATTTATGAGAATAATTATTCTTGGATGATCCTGTCAGATAATGGAGGTAAGTCACAGCTTTCTTATTTCTCTTGTTTGGAGTATGACTACGATAAGGAAGAGTTTGTGAAGACGAAATTTTATGAGGATGTTTATACGGAAGTGAATGGAGAAGAATTGGGTACTGGACCTATTGCAATACAGGAACATTACCGTGAGGGAGTGGATTGGAGCGAAACAGTTATCGGAAATGTTTGTGTTTTCCAACAAAGTGGTGCGGTAGATTTAAGCGGCGAAACTTTTGAGAAGGAGATTGCCATGAAGGATGCTTTTGATGGTTATCCTGAAGGAGTGGTGCTGCAGCCGGGAACTTTTATGGATTGGGTGGATATTTTGCCTGACCAGAATGGGAAACTCTATTCTCGTGTTAAATCGGTGTCTACTGTTTACAACTCTGAATATTTTTTGAATTCACCGCTAAAATGTGTAGATGAGAGTGAAGAGCTTGAGAATTGTCAGATTGTTTACGGCTATTATAAAACGAATCGTACTGGTTATAACTTTGTGTATGATGGTGAAAATAAGAGAATGTTGTTTGTGGCTAACGGTGGAGCAGACTGGGATTGGAATCTTGTTGGAGCCGGAAAAATAGAGCCGATGCCGGCAATGGGACCGAATGATAAAATCAACGAAATCGTTCCCTTGGACAATATGGCAGGTTATGAGGTATTGGATTTGATTATGTTCGGTTATGGATATCCTTATTATGGATTGCTGATTTCATTGAGAGAGGAGAGCACTAATCAGGTTTATTTACAGTTCGTAAAAGTAGAGGGTAGCGGTGCACAGCCGGGCATTGTTGAGATGAAACGCTATAAGGTGAATGGTTTGCCGGCAGTGCCGCAGATAACCACCATGCCGTTGAGCAAACCAGAATATGTATTCTTCGCTGTCGGTCAGGATGTATATTACTTCAGTATTGACAACCCGACAGATCCGGTTGCACTGTACAAGCACTTTGATAATGTTGTCAGTGAATTGAATGCTGAAACTGAGTATGGCGAACATATGGCTGTTGGCTTGGAAAATGGAGAGTTTTATGTGTTGAATATTTATGGTGCAAAGAATATCGCTATGGATAAGCGGGTATTGTATCAGTCTGAAGAAAAAGTCGGACGCATTGTGGATATTCAGTATAAGAATAAGACTCATTGGAATTATTAATAAAGTGATGGGTGGAGGGTCTTTCTAGACCTTCTGCCTTTATAAAACAGAAAACCAATAATATAAAGATGGAAAATGCTATAGTATCTGTCAGAAATTTATCTCACCGTTATAGTGTGCAGTGGGCGATTCGGGATATCAATTTCGATATCGTAGAAAAAGGGGTGATGGGTTTGTTGGGCTCAAACGGAGCTGGTAAA
This sequence comes from uncultured Odoribacter sp., assembly GCA_945900015.1. GTDB lineage: Bacteria > Bacteroidota > Bacteroidia > Bacteroidales > Marinifilaceae > Odoribacter. The sequence continues at coordinate 9,014 of CAMDJC010000060.1, forward strand.
TCAACGACGATGAATATTATCTGTGGGGTGTTGAATCAGACAGAAGGAGATGTTTTTATTAAAGGGGTGAACTTGAGGGAAAATCCAGTGGAAGCCAAGCGTTACATTGGTTTTTTGCCGCAGCAGCCTCCCTTGTATACGGATTTGACGGTTGAAGAGTATTTACGGAATGCAGCCTTGTTGCGATTGATGGATAAAAGCGAGGTAAATCGGGCTGTGGATATCGCTTTGGATAAATGTGCCATTACGCATTTCAGAAACCGTTTGATCAAGAATTTGTCGGGAGGTTATCAGCAGCGTGTGGGGATTGCCCAGGCGATTGTACACAATCCTGATTTTGTGGTGTTGGACGAACCGACCAATGGTCTGGACCCGAACCAGATTGTGGATATCAGGAATCTGATTCGCGAGATTGCCGAGCAGCATGCTGTCTTGTTGTCAACACATATTCTGTCGGAGGTTCAAGCTATTTGTAACAATATCAAGATGATTGATAGCGGTAAACTGGTCTTTTCGGGTTCTATGGAAGATTTTGACAATTATATCGCTCCGGACAGTTTCGTTTTGACATTGGGAAATACTCCCGGGAAGGATACTTTGGCCGGTTTGGTAAAGAATAAAGGAGTAGAGGAGCTGGGAGACGGAAGCTATCGGATTTTCTTTGATGAGGATAATAGTATAACAGAACGGTATATTGAAGAGAGTGTGAAAAATAATTGGGAATTGAGAGAACTGAGTGTAGAGCGTTGCGGTTTGGATCAGATCTTCGCTCAATTGTCAGGAAAGACAGGCAATAAATAAGGATGCAGATATGAAATGTAGTAATAATATAAGACAGACTTTTAGAGTAGCGGCAATAGAGCTGAGCTCTATGTTTTATTCGCCGGTGGCATGGCTGGTGTTGGTGATTTTTGCTTTGTTGATAGGTTTTGATTATGCGAATGTATTCGACGGTCAAATGCGCAGCCAGGGATTGGGCGGACAGTTGTGGAATGTGTCCTCTTCTATTTACAACAGTTGGATGCAGGGTATTTTGAAGCCGATTTTGAGAAATCTCTATCTGTATATTCCTTTGGTGACTATGGGATTGATGAGTAGGGAATATTCATCCGGTTCAATCAAGTTGCTGTATTCTTCGCCGGTAAAGAATTCTTCCATCATTTTGGGAAAATACATGGCGATGATGTGTTATGGTGCTGCTTTGGTCGGTATTATCGGATTGAATGTCCTGTTTTCTTGGGCTGTAATTGAGAATTTCCAGATCAAGATGTTGTTGGTGGGCTTGTTGGGAATCTATCTGTTGATTTTGGCTTATTCGGCTATCGGTCTGTTTATGTCGAGTCTGACAAGTTATCAGGTGGTGGCAGCCGTAGGTACATTGGCGGTATTGGCTGTGCTTAATTTTATCGGAGATGTGGGACAAAGTATCGATTTTGTGAGAGATATCACCTACTGGCTTTCTATTTACGGCCGTGCACAGCAGTTTATTAACGGTTTGTTACCGAGTGCCGATGTGATGTATTTTATCGTGGTAATCGGTCTGTTTTTGTCGCTGACCATTTTCAAGCTGAATACTGAAAAGAGTATTATGTCGCTTCGTGTAAAAGTGGGTAAATATGCTTTGATTGTATGTTCGGCTTTGATGGTGGGGTATCTGACTTCTTTGCCACAGGCTAAACTGTATTACGATGCCACTTACAGCAAGAAAAACAGCCTTTCTCCGGAGAGTCAGGCCGTGATTAAAAATATCAAGGAGCCGCTGACCATCACAACCTATGTGAATATGTTGGGGCAGGAATATGTGTCCGGTCTGCCGGTTAACCGGAATAATGATTTGGAGCGTTATGAGCGTTATATTCGTTTCAAACCGGATACAAAGATGAAATATGTTTATTATTGGCATGAGGCTTATAATCCGGAATTGGATGCCCGTTATCCGAACAAGAGCGATGAGGAACGTGCTAAAGAGTTGTGTAAAATATGCGATTTGAATTTCGATAAACTGAAAACACCCCGGGAAATCGAAGAGATGATTGATTTGAGTGCAGAGGGCTACCAGTTTGTACGTATTGCCGAATTGGCGAACGGAAAGAAAGAGGTATTGCGTCTTTTCAGTGATAATGAGAGACATCCAAGAGAAGGTGAGATTACGGCAGCTTTGAAACGCCTGGTGGAAGATGCTCCGATGGTGGCTTTTGCCAGTGGATATGGTACTCGTTCGATCACAAATTATGGAGGCCGTGGATTTGACTTGTTTGCAAAAGACCAGTGGTTCCGTCATTCATTGGTGAACCAAGGCTTTGATTCTCGTGAAGTTGATTTGGATAAAGAGGAGTTGACAGACGAGATTTCTATTCTTGTGATTTCCGAGTTGAAAGAAGCTTTGTCGGAAAAGGCATTGAACAATGTAAGACAATATATTGAGCGTGGCGGTAATTTGGTGTTGTTGGGTGAATATGGTCGCAGTGATAATATGAATCAGGTGGGTGAACTGTTGGGAGTCAAGTTCTCGGACGGTGTATTGGCTCGTAACAACAGACTGACTTCACCGGTGGCAATCCGTGCCGTATATACGGAAGATGCAATAGAGTTGAATCACACATTTAGTTGGATGGCAAATTGGGGATACGGAGTGTCTCAGCCGACAACTGTTGCTTTGGATTATTCTGATGCGAAGGATTATACGGTTCATCCGATATTGGTTACTCCGGACAGCACGTGGATTGAATATGAAACGACCGATATGGTGGACGGTGAGTTTACCTGCAATCCGGAGAAGGGGGAAGAATATGGGACATATTGCACGATGTTGAGTATGCAGCGCAAAGTGGGCGATAAGGATCAGAGGATTCTGATTGCCGGAGACTGTGACTTTATTGCAAATGAAGAGTTGAATCTGTCTCGTCCCGGTGGTGAAGTTAACAATTTCAGTACGATTACCGGAGGATTCCGTTGGTTGTCTAATGAAATGTTCCCAATTAGTACCGAGCGTATAAGCGAGATTGATAATAGTATCAATCTGACCGGAGCATGGCGTTTTTGGGTGAAAGCCTTCTTTATGTTCTTGTTCCCGTTGGCATTGGGCGTGTGTGGAATTATGATTATTTATCGTAGACAACGTAAATAGAAGTGTTATGGCAAATAAAATAGTAGAAGTAAAGCATTTGTCACATAGATATAGTGTGGATTGGGCGATTCGAGACATTAACATCGAAGTCGCAGAAAAAGGAGTATTCGGTTTGTTGGGCTCTAATGGTGCAGGTAAGTCAACAACGATGAATATTATCTGTAATGTGTTGACTCAGACAGAGGGTAATGTGTTTATCAATGGAATTAACTTGAGGGAAAATCCGATAGAGGCTAAAAAATATATCGGATTCTTGCCTCAGAAGGCTCCGTTGCATACAGAAATGACTGTTGATGAATATTTATACCATTGTGCCGATATTCGTCTGATGCCGAAGAATGAGATTACGGCAGCTGTGGAGCGGGCGAAAGCCAAGTGTGGAATCTCTCATTTCAGCAAACGGCAAATCAAGAATCTGTCCGGAGGTTATCAGCAACGTGTCGGTATTGCGCAGGCGATTATTCACAATCCGATGTTCGTGGTATTGGATGAGCCGACGAATGGTTTGGACCCTAATCAGATTGCTGAGGTACGTAAGTTGATCAAAGAGATTGCAAAGGATAGAGCTGTTCTTTTGTCGACTCATATTTTACCGGAGGTGCAGGCTGTTTGTGATTATATTTTGATGATTGAAAAAGGACATAAGGTGTTTGAGGGGAATATGGAGGCATTTAATCATTATATGAATCCGAGTGCCGTGATGACTATCATGCATAATGCTCCGTCAAATGAAGAGTTACTGAAGATAGAAGGGGTTGTCAGAATCGAGCGACTGACAAAAACACGGATTCGTATCCATTTCAAAGGAGATGATTCCATCATCGGCAAGATTGTGAACCGGGCTGTTGAGGGTGGATGGCATTTGAGGGAGATTGCTTTGGAAAAAGAGTCGTTGGATAAGGTTTTTGCTAAATTGTCTGGTAAAGAATTATAATTAAAAGTACAGAAGGATGAGAACAATTATAAGGATTATGAAATCGGAACTTCGGGTTCTGTTTTTTTCACCGATCGCATGGTTTATTTTGATCGTATTTAGTTTTCAGGCAGGGATGGCATTTTGCGATGCACTGGGTATGCAGTTACGAAGCCAGGAATTTGGCTACCGTCTGCAATCAGTCAGTATGTCTGTTTTTTCCGGATATTGGGGTATTTATACCAAACTATTGTCAGATTTGTATCTTTACATACCTCTGTTTACAATGGGGTTGATGAGCCGAGAATTAAGCAGCGGCTCCATTAAGCTGCTTTATTCTTCGCCGGTATCCAATGTGCAGATTATTTTGGGGAAATATATGGCGGCATTGGTTTATTCTGCTTTGTTGTGCTGTATTTTGTTATTCCCGGTTCTGGTGTCGGCGTTTTCAATCAAGGCTCCGGATGTACCGTTGATGCTGACAGGTCTGTTGGGAGTTTATCTCACGATTTCAGCCTATGCTGCCATTGGTCTGTTTATGTCAACGATTACAAAATATCAGGTGGTGGCAGTTGTGGCAACGTTGGCGATGTTGGCAATTTTGAATTTCATTGGTGATGTCGGCAGGGAATACGACTTTGTACGAGACATTACTTATTGGTTGTGTATTGCCGGACGTTCAAAAGAGTTCTTGAGTGGAATGATCTGTACCAAGGATGTGCTTTATTTCCTGTTGGTGATTTTTATGTTTTTGGGTTTGTCTGTTATCAAATTGCAGGGCGAACGTCTGAAGCTGTCAAAATTAAATACTGCGCTGAGGTATGGAGCTGTCTTGGTTGGAGCATTGACCGTGGGGTATATTTCTTCTTTGCCCGGCTTTATTGCTTATTACGACTCGACTGCTACGAAATCCAATACGCTGACCAAAGAGAGTCAGGAAATTGTAAAACAGTTGAAAGGCGATTTGAAAATCACTACCTATGTAAATTATCTGGACGATACTTATGAAAAGGGAGCACCGCGCAACCGTATTTATGATATCCGTAAGTTTGAAAGATATTTGCGTTTTAAACCGGAGATGGAAATGGAATACGTTTATTATTATGCTCCGGGATATTTACCATATGCTCCTGCTTCTTATGATACAATGAGCATGGAAGAAATTTTGGCAACAAAATGTAAATATGCAGGTTATGATCCGAAGCGCTTTTTACCGTTGGATGAAGTGGTGAAAATGGATGATATATCTGAAGAGGATGGGCGTTTTGTAAGGGTGATTTCTGCTGCCAATGGTAAAAAAGCTATTTTGCGTATTTATAAAGACAGCGATGTAGACCCTTATGAAGGACAGATTACCACAGCATTGAAAAGACTATTGATGAAGGCACCGGTGGTAGGATTTGTCACCGGGCATAAGGAGAGAAGCTGCGAGGATTTCGGAGAAAAGGGGTATGGTGCGTTTGCTACAGATAAAACGTTCCGTTATTCATTGGTGAATAATGGTTTTGATGTGCGTGAAATTACATTACAGGAACCCGTGCCGGCTGATATTGATGTTATCGTGTTGGCAGATATGCGTTCGGAATTGACAGCCGAGGAGGACCGGCATTTCCAGGAGTATTTGGAGCGTGGCGGTAATATGTTTATATTAGGCGAACCGAAACGCCAGCACTTGATGAATCCGGTATTGGCTCATTTGGGATTGTCTTTTGAAGACGGTATTATTGTAGAGCCGTCTAAAACAAAAGATGATGATATCATTGCTGCAACCATTACAACCGATGCTTTGAAAGTGTCTGAGGGATTTGACAGCTTTATCAAACGTAGATTTACTATTACGACACCTTCTGCTTGTGCCGTGCAGGTTATTGATTCAACAAAAGGTTTTGAAGTGACGAAAGTTCTGACCAGTCCGGAGAAAGGATCATGGGTAGAGAAACAGACAGAAAATTTCATTGATGAAAAATCGGAATTGAATACAGATAAAGGCGAGGTGGAACAGTCAAATGCTATTATGCTTTATTTGACAAGACCGATTGAAGGAAAAGATAAGGAACAGCGTATATGTGTAATAGGCGATGCTGACTGTATTGCTACATTGGAGTTGTCACAGAACCGTCCGGGCTTCAGAAGCTCTAACTTTACATTGATAACTGAGACTTTCAAGAATATGTCGTATGGAGAATTCCCGGTAGAGGCCGAGCGTGTAACTCCACCGGATGATAAAGTGTATATCAGTAGAGATGCTCTGACTTGGGTGAAGGTGGCTCTTATGTGGGTACTTCCTATTTTACTGGCTGCCGGATGTGTTACTCTGTTGATAAGAAGAAAGAGAAGATAAACAGACTGTTGTCATAGGAGTTTATTTGTGATAAGGAGGTGTGTCAAAATGCGCACCTCCTTTTTTTACGCACAAAGCCCCGACTTT
>CAMDJC010000061.1:0-14951 GCA_945900015.1 uncultured Odoribacter sp.
TTGTTGCTCAGGAACTTATAAATAAAGTTAAATTATAGTGTTGCGGAATTAAGGTCTTTTATAAAAATCATCCCAAAAGGCATTATCAGCAACCAGATTATCACCATTATAATTTCTGCCTACCTCCATCTGCCAAGCTGTATATCCAAAATAAGACGAAGTCATTGCATAATTCCATTCCCTATTCTCAGCTTCTCTTGCAACCACTCCATTTACATCATCATCCATGATATGTAACCACCATCCGACATCCCCCCAAGCTAAATCTTTCACCTCTGTTTTCGATGGTATATAGACATCTCCCAACAATACTTCATCAAAATCTGAAACAGAACTTGCCAAAACAAGATCTTGCGAATAGTCCTCCAGGTAATTACAACCTGTCACCATCACCATTATCAAAACTATCAATATATTTTTCATTTCCCTCTATTTTTAAAAAGTAACATTTAATTGGAATGTATACGAAGGTCTCAATGACAAATTCGGCTTCGCAAAACCTGCCTGCGACGGATCCTGACCTTTCAACGCTTTTGCCGACCAAGTAAATAAATTCATTGAGTTCAAACTTATCTGCACATTAGAGAATGGAGTTTTTTTCAACCAATCCGGATTCAATGTATAACGTAAAGAAAATGAAGAACACTTCAAATAATTACCACTGACCACCCGTATATCCGATTTATCATACATATCCCATACATTATTTGCAAACTTTTCTATATGAGTGACATCAGGAAGATATGTAGAAAAATGGCTCTGATATCCCAGATAATCAGGATCGGAAGGACTCATAATGACTGGAACATTCGTATATTTTTCATCACCGGGTGCCATCCAACGGTTTACAAATTCACGTCTGACATTCTTTTCTGCGCTTACACCGCTAAGAATTGGTTCATACAAACTGAACAAACGGACCTTGGAACCCAAACTATATGTCAAATTCATAGAAAGAGACAAACTCTTATAGGTTACAGATGTTGACAAACTACCTGAAAATTTCGGATCGCGCTGTCCGCTCTTTTCCATTGTCATCATTACTATATCTTCCAGACTCTTATTTTCCAACAAATGTCTTCTGTCAGAATAGTCATTAAACATGGGCACTCCGTTAACAGGACTCAAGCCCAAAAAGCGGTAAGAATAGAAACTGCTGATTGCTTCGCCATCCACCAAAGCTGTACCGTTCAAATACGAATCAATTGTATATTTCTCCACAGTTGAAGAACGAACCGTATTCAAGTTTCCTGAGAAATAGGCATACACATTCCAATTCCAGTCTTTTGTCCGGATAGGGGTACCGCTCAATACAACCGAATAACCATTGTTTTCCAAATCACCGCCATTCATTATATAAGAGTGTCCCGGCACACCGTTCACAGAAGATACTTGTACAGTTGTAAAACAATCACGTGTTTTCTTCCAATACAATGTTCCGCTCAACCCCAAACGATTTTCAAAGAACGAAAGTTCCAATTCTACGTTAGTCTGACGGGTCTCCTCCCATTTCAAATTAGGATTCGGATAACGGGCTACGGTAGAGACATTCTCATTATACATCGGATTTATCGTTCCTTGCTTCAATATCAAGTTCGGACTCTGGTCTTCCAGCATATTTCCCTGAATACCATACGAAGCTCTCAATCTGATATTAGAAATGGCATCAGACTCTTTGAAAAACGTTTCCTTCAAATTCCACATTCCGGATGTCGACCAGATAGGTAAGAATCGTTCATTACTCCGGCTACCAAATTTGTTGGAAGCATCAAAACGTCCATTAACGTTTAATGAGAAATAATCATAATAGCTATATGTTAAGGTCAGATAACCGGAAATCTCTTTGTTAATTCCATGACCGATAGTACGGTGATTCTGGTTAATCCACTTCTGATAATGCGGATAGTCTTCCAAATTAACATTATCGATAAACTGCAAACCTCTCTCTTTTACAAAGCCACGATTCTCGTCTCCGATAGTCCTTGAAGTACTTCCGTTCAACTCAAAACCAGCCATAGCAGAAGCCAAATGCTGCTGGTCTTCACCAAACAGTTTTGAATATTCCAATTGGGTACGGAATGTATAGGAATCCTGCTCTGAATTACTGGTATTCAACACTCCACCATAAGGCAAAATACAATTCCCTTTATCTCCTGTCTTTCCGACCTCTCCATATTCGGCATTACGCAAACGGGCAACATAGTGGCTCTTTTCTCCCCACCATTGCTCTTGCATCGTACTGCTATGGGTATAGTTACCTGCTATTTGCACATCCAAATCATCAATAACTTTATAACGCAAAGTCAAATTTGCATTCAAGGTACTTCCTCTATATTTATTGGAGCTATTATGAATCTCATTCAAAATATTATATTGAAATTTATTAGTCGAAACATTCATACCGCCATATCCTATAGCGTCATAAAAAAACAACGAACCGTCTTCATTATAGCAGGGAATGGCACGAGAACTATTGTAGGCATAATCCATCGCATCAATATTAGGCATCAAATTACTCTTATTCTGGATATTTCCGCTCAATGAAAAATTAGCGCGCATTTTTTCAGAAAAAGTAACATCCATATTCACCATCGTTGTATAACGCTTGGTATTTGTAGTCTTGGAAACACCATCCTCAAAATTTGCTCCCAAAGAAACATAGTAACGCATCGTTTCAGAACCTCCTGATACACCAAATGTATGGTCATGAGAATATGCATCCTGAGTCAGAAGCTCAAACCAGTCTGTATTCACTGTCTCATATCGCAATACCTCCTGCTGGAACTGCTTATAATCGGTCACTCCCGTATAGTAGCGATATAAAGCTCCTTCATAACCGACCAGCGGCATATTACTAGGAAACCGATAATGCAAATCGCTTAACTCCTTACCGAATTGCACACGTTCGCGGGAGTTCATCAGATTGATGTTTTTATCTGTATAACGAGGTCTTCTTGTCAATTTAGAAGAGTGGTTATAAGAAAAACGTGCAGGTCCCATGGCACCACGTTTCGTTGTTACCACAATCACACCGTTAGCTGCCTTTGTACCATAAAGAGCTGTTGCAGAAGCATCCTTTAGTACATCAATCCGCTCAATATCTTGCGGATTGATACCGGCAATGGCATTACCGATAATATTGATATAATCCGGATTATTCAAATCCTCTACGCTGACATTTACCGGATCATGCATAATAAAACCATCCAACACCCACAGCGGTTCACGATTACCAAGCATAGTAGAAGTACCACGCACTCGGATACGGGGAGTAGCACCCACCTCTCCTGAGTTCGCCATCAACATCAACTCCGGAATACGTCCTTCCAAAGCCTGGTCAATACTGGTCATACCCGGCACCAACACATCAGAAGCCTTTACAGATGTAATGGCACTGGTTGAGCGACGTTTGTCCACTTTCTGATATCCTGTCACAACAACTCCCTCCATTTCAGTAATCATCTCTTCCAAAACAATTCGCAACGTATCAGTTGTCTGCTGTGTAAAATTTATCTTTTTAGTCTCAAAACCGACAAAAGAAAATTCAAGAGCCCCGGATTTTACCGGTACTTGAAGAGAAAAATATCCCAAATGATTTGTTGACGTTCCTAACATCACATTCGCCAACTTTACTGTCACTCCCAGCAGCGGATTTTTCCGATTATCAGTCACGTAGCCTTTCAAATGTATAGATTCCACCTGTTGTGCAACAACTGCTGTTTTTTTTATAATCACAGTCTGCTGGTTTACAACATACTCAAGACCGGTATTTTTCAAGAGCAGATTAAGAACCCCTTGCAAACTCAAATCTTTTACAGATAAAGTTACACCCTGCAAAGATTGCACATCTTGGGCATTAAAAATAAACTCATAATTTGTCTGGCGACGAATATCTTCAATAACGCTTACCAAAGAAGCTCTTTTTACATTTAAAGTAACACTTTGGTTGTTTGCCTGTCCACTTAGCGGACTCAATACGAAAACACTCATCACCAACAAGAACAATCGTTTGCAAGCCTTCCAACCGATTTGCCAATCAGGACATTTTTCTCGTCTTCTTTTCATAATTTAATATTAAAAGTTTGTTATATTACATTTGCGCAAAATCAATCTCCACGCAGTTAATTATTCATACAAAATCACCTTTTGCCCCTCCAATCGATATTTCACACTACCAGTCCAAGTCAACTTCTGCAACACTTCTTCCAACTGTTTACTACGTTCTATATAAAGGTAGAATTTTCTGTCTTTCAAGCACTCTTGAGTATATTCCACTCTAACACCATAATATCGCTGAATTTCCTCCATAATTGTAGTCAACGGAGCATTCTTAAAGATAAAATCGCCATTTTTCCATGCCAACACCACGTCCAAATCGGGCTCGTTGATTGTCATTTTACCTGCGACCTCACTCACTTCGCACTGCTGACCGGGTTTTAAAAACAAATGATTGTCTTTGCAACAAACCTTGACACTGCCGGACACCAATGTCGTATAAATAGAAGAATCTTGATATGCCCGAATATTAAAACTAGTACCCAATACTCTAATATCAACCTTGCCATTCTTCACAACAAACGGATGTAACGAATCTTTAGCAACCTCAAAATAAGCCTCTCCTTTAACAAATACTTGTCTCGTTTCTCCGGAAAACGAAACCGGATATTTCAACTCCGTATCTGAATTAAGCCAAACTTTAGTCCCATCAGCCAACACCACTTGGTATTCTGCACATTGAGGTACAGACAAGACATTATACACAACGTTCTGACTTTCATTTCTAACGTTATCACCATAAGTGACTTGCCCATTGGCCACATCAATTTGTTGTCCATTTTCCAGAAAATGCAATTTTTCAGTATCACTCAACTCTACCTTTTCTCCATTTCCCAAATATAATACCACTTGATTAGCAGCTTTTTGCTCTTCAGTCAACACCACAACTTCTTCATTATTGGGGATCTTATCCAACATGAAAACAAATCCGACAACAATACATACCATACAAGCGACAGCCCAAATACTCCACCCGATTTTTCTTGAACGCCCTCGAGATATGTACTTAAAAGCTTTTTGGTAGTCGTATTTTCCGCACCTTTCATGCTCCTTTTCCAACGTATCATTCATGAGCAACTCCCGAGCGATATGCTCCACATCCGGATCAGCCGTATCAAACTTCTCTCCCAATACCTCTCGGACCACACGCACCACTGTTTCGTCAGCCTTATTTTCTATATCATCCCATTTCATTGCTTTACTAAATTTTGTTTGCATATAAACGCAAGCAAACAAAAAACGGGTGACATTTTTGAAAAGAAAATTAAAAAATTAACATTTCCAGGACAACAAATTGTGTTATTTCCCTGATAAAAATAATAATAAAACCTGCATACAATGAGGTTCCAAGTGCTCTCGCACAAATAGATAAGCTCTTTTCTTTAAGGTTTTCACAGTATTCTCGCTAACATTCATCTCTTTTGCTACATCAGATACCGACAAGCCTCTTAAACTAAATAATAAAACATCTTGCTGCTGACGGGGAAGCTTGTATAAGACCTCATAAAACCGACGAATAACCTCTTCTTTCAAAGCCAACTTCTGTGCGTCAGCTTCACTAACCATATCCTCTTGAGGCAATTCGCTATATAAACGCTCTTTCGATTTTTTTTCTCTAAGGACACTGATTGAAGCATTATACACACTTTTATACAACCAAGAGGTAAGAGCCTTTAAATCTGCAAACTCAAGATGTATCTTCCACATCCGAATCAAACAATCCTGCACAATATCTTCTCCCAATCCCTCCTCTCCTGTCAAGCGGTCGGCATAACTACACAATGGGGCATAATAATATCGGTAAAGCTCTTTCCAAGCTCTCTCGCTCTTTTTATTTACACCATCCAAAAATGCCGAAATATCCATATCAAACTCTATTTCAGTTGACAAAAGTAAGAAAAAAAAAAAAAAAATAACTATTTTAAAGAATACAAAAAAAAAGTGTGCACTGATAATCAGGCACACCTTCTAAAGTTATGATAACATTTCCAACAATTAGAATGCAAATGCTACACGCAACTGCAATTGATTGAAGTTCTGATCATTCGGGAAATAAACATTGCTCAAGTTTGAATACTGATACTCAGCCATCAATTTGATATACTGATTAAATGAATAGTTCAAACCTAAAGTTACAGCATGCATAGTTCCTCCATCAATACTTGAAGAAGCAGGATAGTCTACTACCAATCCGTTCGGATAGAACTTGTGGTTACCAATCAAAAACATATCACCTTTGGTAATATCTGTCAAATTAGTATAAGAATAACGAGCTACCACTTCCAAAGAATTCTTGTCACCCATACCCTTCAGCAAACCATATTCGTCATCATAAGAATAAGCTTTACCGCAAATCAAGTAACCTAATTCAACATAAGCACCATTCAAAGTTGTCGGACGCAATGGATTACCCTTCTGCCATGAAGCAAGAGTCTGCCATGACTGCTGACCACCTAACTGGCTTTCAAACAAAACTTCATCAGGACGTTCTTTCCATACTTTTTTCCAAGTAAATTCTCCACGACCGAAGAAACGATCTGTTTTTACCAAAAATTCCGGACTGATAGTGAAAGCATTCTTAGCCCAAGGTAAATCACAGCTCAAGAATTCTGTTGTTCTATCAACATAAGTCTGCATATTAGATGCAATATGCATGTTTGTCTGATAAACACCATCTTTAATTACTTCACCGGCATTGATTCTCTCATAACGAGCACCAGCACCGAACTGGAATGTAACGTGTTTATCATTTATAGGTTTCCACAACCAACGACCACTCAAGTTCAATCCTTGGTATCCCTCTTTCTGATTATTGTATTTCAACTGAGCGAAGATACCCTGATCAGCAAAGAAATGCTGGTTATAGAATTTATAAGTAGCACCCAACGCACGTCCCGGAGCCAATGCCTGTGCAGTTGTCGGACGAGTGATGAAGTGGTAATTATAAGAGCTGGTCATCATACTCATAGAAGACGGCTCGTTATAATAACCTGCCTTTACACTATGAATACCTTTAGCACTTTCTTTAAAATTGTATCTTACAAACAAGTTCTTCTGGCTGAATTCACCGAAACCGAAACCAAAATCTGCATACAAATACCATTTGCCGTATTTCAAAGCAGCATGCACACGAGCGTCAGTAATTGCAGCACCTGAATTCATCGGCGTCCATTCAGAATGGAAGTATGCTACATCAGCAAACATACGTCCACCGACACTAGCCTCAAAGTTATTCTCCTTACTGATATATTTCAACAGAGGGTTTACATCCTCCTGAGCTTTTACTGTTGTAGTAGCACACATAGAAGCTACCAACATTGCAGGTAATAATATATGTTTCATAAACTATAAATACGAATTTGAGTTAATTTATTAATAGCCGAGGTCATTCAACAATTCACGTGCATCCGGAACAGCTACTTTTGCTTTGATAGTAGCTTTCATTTCGTCACTGATATTCAATTCATCAGCATGGTCTTTCATGAACTGCAAGCTCATATCTGTATGGTTTGTGAAATATGCGTCCACATAAGGAGCCTGATAACGAGCTCCGCCATTGTTACCCCAGTTATACAAACCGAAATATTTTGCCATCTGGTCATAAGTATCGAAAGAGTACGGATGGTTCTTCATTTTTGCACGATGAATCAAATCATGCTGCCACGGCTGGTTCAGCTCAGGATAGTTGTTAGGAGCACCTGCGATGCACGGACCCATGAAGTGAGCTTTATACTGAACACCCAAATTAATGAAAGAAGCATAACCTACAGGATCATCATAAGTCAAGTCTGTTGCGCCTGTACCTTTCCACAACAAGAAACACATCGGAACTTCACCTTTGAATTTATCGCATACACGTCTCAAGCTCTGCAAAGAGAAGGTCTGAAGGATAACTTTACCATTGGTATTTCCTACATTTACATAACCATTTTTATAAAATTCTGTAGAAGTACCCTTTCCTTCGTTGGTCATGATATTCATATTGAACTGCTTGTAAGTTTCATTATGTGCCATTGTCAACTCATCATAAACCAAATCTTCGAAGTTTGAAGGATTCAACCACGGTTCTTTCAATTCAATGTAGATTCCAGGGATATGACCTGCAAAATGCTCATCCCTAACATATTTAAATGTATAACGAACGATTCTGTCTTTTACAGTTTTACCGGCAAGATTGAAGTTAACCGGGTTGGTGATTTCTTTGTCAGTCAACTCCATTCCGGTCAAAATTCTCTGACCATTTGCGCTAGTAGAGAATTTTTCCCAATATTTTAAAGGAGCTGCATTTGCATTGCCACCATCTTGATTGTAACGAGCCAAACGATATCCTTTAGAATACATAATCAAGTCTTCCAAAGTTGAGATATACTGACGGTGTTCAGTAAATCCCTCACGAGCCTGTTCAGCACTGACAGGATCTTGATTGAACCAGCTACCTGCATCCAACATCAACAACTCATAATAAGTATAAGAACATGGATAGTTCGGCACAAAAGCGGTCTTGTCAACATTAATCAAGCTATCGATAAAGCTTGCAGGTTTACCTGCATATACATGGTTGTAGAATTCTCTACGTTCTTTTTCCGGGAATCTTTCTCCAAATACATCTTCAATATTAGTGGTACGTTTCAAGTCAGTGTCATGCAAAGCCAAGATCACACCATCTTTAGACACTTGCAAGTCAGCTTCCAAATAGTCCGCACCGATTTCACGAGCCCAACGATAAGCGGCTTCAGTTTCTTCCGGAGCCCAGTAAGTAGTACCACGGTGAGCCACCACTGCCAATTCGGGTACATAATCTCTTACTTTTTGCAATTCAGCAGACAAGGTGTCCACATGCACACGATCAACATCCACATACGTGTCGTTGAACTTTTGATTTTCACAAGACGTTGCAGATAACAATAACCCGCAAGCCAATGATGCATAAAACAATTTATTAACCATAATCTTAATTTTGGATTATAAAAAATTCAAATTAAAAAATTAGCATTACTTATTTTTTCTCTGTTCCAAGAGATATTTTTCATCTTTATAGGTAAACGCCATAAAGAAGATTGAAAGAGCACAAGCTATCAACAACAGGATAAAAGTCCAGTCCCAACCGGCGATTTCAGCAACATACCCGATAACAACATTTGCCAGGATTGCCGTACCAAAGAAATAACCGAAGAATCCTGTCAAACCGGCTGCTGTCCCGGCTGCATTTTTCGGAGCCAAATCCAAAGCCTGCACACCAATCAACATTACCGGACCATAAATAAAGAATCCGATAGCAATCAACGACAATGTCACAATAATATAATTATCAGAGAACTGCCAATACATAAAGATGAATACAGCTACAATAGCCATAAAAATAATAGTTGTCAAAGCACGACCGCCTTTAAATACCTTATCACTCAACCAACCGCACACCAATGTTCCGGGGATTGCTGCAAACTCGTAAGCGAAATAAGCCCATCCAGCCTGTTTAATGTCATATCCTTGAGCTTCTTTCAAGAATGTAGGTGCCCAGTCCAGGCATCCGTAACGCACCATATAAACAAATGCATTAGCAATAGCCACATACCACAACATCTTGTTGTTCAATACATATTTAAAGAAAATCTCGCGAGTTGTCAACACCTCTTCTGATTTTTCCGAATAATTCTTCGGATAATCATTCCGATATTTTTCAATAGAAGGCAAACCACAAGACTGCGGAGTATCACGAATCAGCACATAAGCCAAAACTGCAATAAACATGGCTACAGCAGCCGGGAATACATAAGTACCAATCAAGAAATAGTGTGTAGAATCTGCACCATAAAACCAAGATCCGAACCACATGGCGCCATATACAGCCATCGGTCCCACCAAGGCTCCACCTACATTGTGTGCACAGTTCCAAACAGACATCATGGTACCACGTTCATTCTGAGAAAACCAGTGTGTCATCACACGACCACACGGAGGCCATCCCATACCGTTAAACCAACCTACCAAGAAATTCAACACTGTCATCAACACAATGGCCATTGTTTTATTTTCCGGGCCAAATGCTACGACAGGCACAACCATAAACATCATTGCCAATGACGCCAAAACCAAACCTAACGGAAGGAATACTCTCGAATTGCTTCGATCCGAAACACTACCCATCAAAAATTTGGATAATGCATAAGCAACTGCATTCATTGACAACACAATACTCAACTCACCCTTTTCAAAACCAAACTGAGCAAGCTCAGGTATCGCCATTGAAAAGTTCTTACGTACGATATAAAAACCGGCATAACCGATAAATATACCGACAAAAACCTGCCAACGCAATTTATTATACGTCGGAGCAATTTCGCTTTCAGGCAAGAGGGGCTTTTGGGCCGCCGGTTTCAAGAAACTCCACATAAGTAATAAAATTTAAAATGTTTCTAAAAATACACATTTACTTTCGAAACTAAAACGTTTTCAGAAAAACTATTTTCGATACACAATAAACATCTTTCATTTCGAAACAAAAGTATGTAAAAAGTTTTATTCTCAAAAAAAATAAAGACGTTTTTTACGCACAACCTTAAAAAAAGTTGTGCGTACCATAAATAATTAATTATTAATCAACTAACATTTGAGCAAAAATAGAAATAGGATGTTCACACTTCTTAGTGGTTGACATTTCAATTTGCCACTTACAAGTTTCGCAGTCTGTCACCACATAATCTGCACCCGAAGCCTCAATCTGTTTAAAGAGACCTTCACCGATTCGTTGCGAAACTTCATAATTCTCTTTTTTAAAGCCATACGTTCCTGCTATACCACAACACTGAGAATCCAGCACCAACACCTCAACACCGGGAATCATCTTCAACAGCTCAATAGAATAATAAGACCATCCCAACTTCTCCATGTGGCAAGGAGTATGATACGCCACTTTCAGTTTCTTATCAGTCCGAAAGTTGAATTTAACTTTACCTTCGGACAAAAGTCTGTACAGATAACGGGTAGCCAATTCAATCCGGTCACGGACATCTTCATTATTTATATCCAGCAAATGAGGATACTCATCGCGCAGTGTAAATGTACAGGTAGACGACGTTGCCAACACAGGAATTCCTTTATCAACAACAGCCTTACGAATAGCGCCTATATTTGATTGTCCCTGCTTTTTGGCTTTATCTATAAATCCATTGGATATCAAAGCAACGCCACAACATTTTTCCTTTTCCAGCAATTGTACACCCACTCCGGCAGCATTCATAGCCTTTACAAAATCTTTTCCCAGTTGAGGATTGTTATAGTTTACATAACATCCATGGAAATAAGCAACCTGCTTGGCAAACGAAGCTTGTTTGGAAGCCTGTTTCTTATACCACCCTTCGAAAGTTCCGAAAGCATATTTAGGAAACATCCGCCTATGGTCTATTTTCATTACGCCATCCAACACCGCTTTTGTCGGCTTCAACCCCAACGCAAAGTTTACCACAGGAGCCAATGGAGTAGCCATCGTTCCCATCAAATCGGTATTGGCAAGCATAAAATCACGCATCGCAGGCTTCTTTTTACTATATTTTATACGCGCAGCCTGAATAATATCACCAATCCGTACATTCGAAGGACAAGCCACTTCACAGCGTTTGCAATTGATACAATATTTTAATGCCTCATCGTAAAAATCAGGTCTTTTCAAACGCAGACGCTCACCATCCGGACCAGCCTGCTTAGGACCCGGATACAAGGGATTGGCTGCCGCAACAGGACAATAGACTGTACATACAGTGCATTTGATACACTGTTCGAAATTATTATCACTGATATTATGTTGTTGAAGATTCATGACTTACTCTTATAAACGTTTACCTATAATTTGCTTACCAACCTCCAAAGCGGTCAACAATGACACGCCGGCACCGCATCCCTCTTTCAAAGCGTTAAATCCTTCAAGTACGGCTCCTGCCACATATAGATTCTCCAAAACTTTTCCCTGACGCACAGCCCGGAACGAAGCATCTGTCTTCACGCCAAATGACTGGTATGCCTGTTTGGCAAAGAAATTCAAATCCATCCACTGCTCCCTGTCTGCCGGATATTCGATATCCAAACCAAACACCGGCTCATACACCTGATTATCTGTTGCTATTAACCCCTGGCTAAAATAACTGCCTGTAGCCAATACAACATTTTCAGCCACAAAAGGAATATTCCCATGATTGTACGAATACAAGCGAATCACTTTACCTTCCTCTATATCTGCACGCATAACATTATCCCCCAACATATATACTCCACCCAACTCCTGGAAATACTTTCGCAATTGCAGTTGCGCATGAATTCCGGGCACTGAAGGCGGCAAAGTTGGCAACACCAACACTTCACAACCTGTCACATCCTTCAAATATTTCAACATATCAGTCTTGTCCAATCCCAACACAGCCGGCAGCATAATCACGTCCGAACCATTACAACTCCCCTTCAAAATACGGCCTAATTCTGCCAGATTCCCCTGATTCTCGAACACTCGTGCAATATTAGCCGAACGCATTTCACTCGGATTCTTCCGCAAATGCTCCAAAGCATCCATATTAAAAAGATGCACAGAACACTCAACCCCCAACTTCTTGAATTCGTCCACAATAAAATTGGTATAAAAATCCAGGAAACCTGCAATATTAAATAACGCCACCTTTTTCCAAGGCAATTTCCCTGCCTCTACACTGGTTGCATATCCATCCAAAGTCAGCCAAGTCGGCTTCATAGTACCCATCGGAGTCACCCGAAAATGGTTCTTCCCCGCATTTCCATTCACAGAAACACCTGCTTTGCAAAGCAAATCTTCCGCCAAATTGGCTAATTCGGCAACTTTTCCCCGTCCCAATTTAACATAGGGATGCTTAGGCGCTTGCACCTCCAGCTCATCCATCACACTCAACGGATGCTCAACCGGAGTCCCGTCCGGCAATGTGTTCAACAAATCAAAAGAGCCGGAAGAAAAATGCAAAGCACTCTGCCCTGCCGACACGATTGCGCATTTCTCTCCTTGCTGCGCCAAATAAATACCACAAACAAGGCCGGACAAACCGCCACCTATTATAACTGTATCGAATTTCATATTATTCTTCTTGTTTTTGAGGTAATTTCAATCCACATACACTTTCATATACCCAAGCGGTATATTCACTTTCACGCAAGGTATCGCCCCACGCAATGGGTGCCATACCCTTCCAACGCTCATTCAGGAAAGAGGCCAAATCCTCTTTAGCTCGTCGTGTACAATACTTACCTTCAGCACTCATCACCCCTGCTGCACGGCAAGCACACAACTCTCCCTGACAAGTTCCCATACCCACTCGTGTCCTGCGTCGCAAATCCACCAAATTATGCACATCCAATTCATTCAGTGCATACTTCACCTCGCCGACAGAAACCTCTTCACATTCACAGACAAGACTATTCTCCACCGGTGTATTTTCAGCCAGCTTTTCAGCCAACTCACCATGTCGGGCAATAGAAGAACGACGCTGAGCCAAAGGCAAGGATACAATCTTCTTCCCAACCTCTTCCGCATCTTCCCGAGAACCGGGCAGCTTCTCAACAGCTGTAGAACAAGCGGCAGAAACATTCAGTTTCTTACAAACCAAATCCGTAGTCCATTCCGCCATCAAACGGTAAGTCATCAATTTCCCTCCGGTAATCGTCACAAACCCTTCCAAACCATCACGCACGGCATGATCCAATAAAACAATACCACGACTGACACTACGCCCGCTAGGATCATCATCGGATGCCACCAATGGACGCACTCCCGCATAAGCACGAAGAATACGTGTCTGCGCCAATATCGGAGAAAGTTTCTCTCCTTCCCTCAACAATATATCCACCTCCTTTGCTGTCACCAACATATTATCCACCTCATCAAAAGGCACTTTACTGGAAGTAGTTCCAATCAAACAAATCGTATCTCCGGGCACCAAGATATCCGCATCCGCCGGTTTACGACAACGGTTTAATACCATATTATTAACCCGATGGCCAAAAATCAACAGCGCACCCTTTGCCGGCAACATATTCACCCGCACACCTGCCATCTCCGCAATATGGTGTCCCCAGATACCACCGGCATTCACAACCACCTCGGCATAATATTTTTTAGTCTCTTTCGTCCTATGATCCAAAACCTTCACTCCCACAATCCGATTGCCATCCTTCAACAACTCCGTCACCTCATGATAAGTGCATACCACAGCACCATGACTCTTGGCATCCATAATATTGGAAGAGGTCAGACGAAAAGGATCAACAGCTCCATCCGGAACCCTCACAGCTCCTATAATATCAGGATTTGCCGCAGGCTCCAGACGCAACGCCTCTTTAGGATCAATCACTTCTGCCCGAATACCGGCAGACTGACAAGCTTCTACAAATTTAGACTGAAATTGAATATCATCTTCCGGCAATGTCAGAAACAACCCGTCGGTTTCCTCAACACAATGTCCTGCAATTTTCCGGAGGATCATATTCTCCTTAATACATTCTTCAGCAGACTCATGATCCGTCACCGCATAACGTGCCCCGCTATGCAACAAACCATGATTACGCCCGGTAGCACCGGTCGATATATCAAACCGTTCCAACAACAATGTTTTCAACCCCCGTCGTGCACAGTCACGAGCCGTGCCGGCACCGGTTGCACCACCACCGATAATAATTACGTCGAAAGACTTTGTTACCTCATCTTGTTTCATAACATACAGAAGATTATTTCTAATAGAGCAACAAAGAAACAAACTATCCGACAGAAAAACAAAAGAAAACGAAAGATTTTTATTTCAAAACGAAATATTTTTATCTACAAATATGAAACCTTTGACCTTCCCTGATTTAGGTTGACACTTTTAGAGCGGATTAACTAATATTGTTTA
>CAMDJC010000062.1:0-14673 GCA_945900015.1 uncultured Odoribacter sp.
CTATGTTTTGTCGCAAAAGCAAAGTAACCATTTAGGGCTGACTCCTGCAATGAAGTGACCCCAAAAAGTTGGACGGGTTATTAACTATCCGATTTGAGAAAGAGTTCGGTATTGCACTGGACTCTTTCCTTTTAACCGGGATTTGATTCTTTTATTGTTATAGTAATCGATATATTCGTCCAAAGCGTTTATGAATGCTTCGGACGATTCGAAATTCTCGGCATACAGAAGTTCAGACTTCATGATGCCGAAGAAGTTTTCGGCCATTGCGTTGTCAAGACAGTTTCCTTTGCGAGACATGCTTTGTATGATGCCATGTTCCTCAAGTCGTTTACGGTAGCCGTAATGCTGATACTGCCAACCTTGATCGGAATGCAGTATCAGACCGTCAAGACTATCAAAGCGGATAAAAGCCTTGTCAAGCATATCATACACTTGCTCAAGATTGGGTGATTTAGAGATGTTGTAAGATATTATTTCACCATTAAACATATCAATGATTGGGGACAGATACAGTTTCTCACTCCCTATATTGATTTGGGTCACATCTGTAGCCCATTTGCGATTGGGAGCAGGTGCTACAAAGTCCCGGTTGATGACATTGGGAGCGATGCGTCCTACTTCTCCTTTATACGAACGGTAGCGCACTTTACGGATTTGGCTTTTAAGTCCCATCTGCACCATCAGGCGCTGAACAGTCTTGTGATTAAGAATAACATCATTGTTGCGCATTTCCGCAGTTACACGGCGGTAACCGTAACGACCCTTATGAGCGTGAAAAATTGATTTAATCATTTCCTTTTCACTCGCATATTTGTCTTTTGCTTTCAGACGCTTCAAATGATAATAGAATACCGAACGAGCCATCTGTCTCAACTCTAAAAGTAAGTCAAGAGGATATTCCGACCTTAGTTCGTCGATGGCTTTTGCCCATTGAGCCGTGCTAGGGCTTTCTGTTCCTCGACTAAGGCCTTTACTTTTTTTAGCAGTGCATTTTCGGCTCTCAAGCGTAGGTTCTCTGCTTGAAGCTTTTCAAGTTCTGTCTGAGGCTCTTTCTTCTTCGGTCGTGCCATAGAATCTTTGGGTGGGCGTCCTCGCCTTCTCTGCTCATATAGAGATTGGTATCCAGATGTCCTTACTTTAATTAGTAAGCGTTTGAATACAGAAGGACTAATATCGTAATCGGTATATATCTGGCGCAAAGATACTCCTTTTTCTTCATGTAAACGAATTATAAACTCTTTCTCTTTCGGGGAATGATACCGATTTACTTTGCGCTCCAATCCCTTTTTACCATATTTTTTATACCGATCATAAAGAACAGACAGATAGGCCTGACCTAATCCTGTTTCCTTCGCTATACGTTTGAGTGGCTCCCCTGATTGTATGCGATTGATTAACTTTAGTTTTGCTTTAGCTGAGTGTTTCATAAGCAAACTGCACTCCAAAAGTTTTTGTCTAACTTTTGGGGTGCAGTTCACAATAGGTGCCAGCCCTAATTTTTTAGATTCTAAAAAAGTTTAGCGGACAGTAATAATTTTGTTCTATCAATAAGATTTCATCAGGTTAAAATGACTGGGGTTTCAATTACGAAACTACGAAAACTTTCGTAATCTACGACAAACATTCTGCCTTTTTTGAATTGTGTCTTGATAGTATTCTCTGGATTGTTCTGTAATTGACTTCAATCCCAATTTGATTACACAGTCGTTCTATTTCACGGCTGCTTCTCGTGGAGTTCTGTTCGTAGAACTTTATGACATGTTCATCCCTGATTTGTTTGTCCGTTCTGAATGGAATACCGTTTTCATCCAACCATTTCTTTAAGGTCTTGGGAGTTGTACGGATGCCATAGTTCTTAAAGGCTTCAATGTTCTGTTCAAGTGTGAGGGAACAATCATACAGTGAACCAAAGTCATCGCATTTCATCTGTTTACGTATGTGGTTCGTAATACTCAACCAGTTATCCATTCCTCTTTCCAGCCAATAGTTCTTGTCAATCTTGAATGACTTCCTTATGGGTTTGACATGTATATTCCCAATGTTGTTCCATACTTCCTTGCACTTATTGATTATAAACATGTTGTCGAGCTGTTTGTCTGAATTGTCAAAATTCCTATATACTTCTGTTGTCGCCAGATAGACAAGATGCTCTTTGGAGATGTCTGGTACTATTTTCATAAAGTGAATGATGTCCAGCCACAACATGGTTGTTCTGAACCCTTCCTTGATTTTAGGGATATATGGTCTTTGTCGTTCTGTGTCCCATCTGTATTGTGATGTTGGAACTACGTAGTATTCGTCATTACGTAAGTCGGCAAATCCGTTTACATACCTTGCGGGGTCAATTTCCGTTTGTGTTATGTAAGGATAGACTGATGAATACTCTGCGATGAACTGACTACGTTTCATTGAGTACATATCCTTGATAAATTGATTATCAAGATTGAACGTATTGTCTATTACAGTACTTTGGGACAAATCAGTTTCTATTGATATATTGTATTGAGAGATAATAGATTTATGAGTTAAACTCATTTTGTCCCAATCATAGATTTCATGTCTTTCATTATCATTATTCTCAATGAAATCACTCACCTTATAGGTAATACCATAATCATAAAACTTATAGTGAGGGAGAGAAGAATTAGAGGTAAACATAACCCTATGACAATCCCTTGCCTGTTTATCAACATGTCCATTATAATCCTCTGTCAGTGAATTAAAGACTTCATTAAAGTTGTTCTCCCCATAGATTATTTCATCAAAGAAATATAGCAGATGATAACAGTACATGTTTTCCTTTTTCTCTGTGAGATTAGAGAAAGTAGTATGTAGCACAGAAGGTTTATATTTAATCATGTCAACGAAATCAGATGGAGGTATATTACATTTATCTATATCAACACAAATGAATTGGGTACCCAGATAGTTGTTTGACATGTAATGATTGGTTCTGTCAAAAACATCATCCTTGTAAAGATAGGTTATGGTAGTTCCTTTCCCTATCATTTCCCTGATTTTATCATTACTGAAATCTTCTGTCTTGAATTTCAGTCCCTTGAAATACCGTGTTTTTTCCTGTTGTGTGTTAGGTTTGTGGGTTAAAAGTTTATTCCCTATGGAAATCCTCATGTTATTAAAACTTATTTATATAAACTAAATATAACAAGCTTTACAGAAAAGAATTTTGAAGGAGACCATTAGTTATATTATATAGATTATTGAAAATTGGACATCCAGTCTGGTTTTGCATATCAAGGAGGATAAAATTGTATATTGTTGGTTTCTAATAACTTATTTTATTGTTGGTTGCTTGACAAAAGAATATACATATTCAAATCAGACCCTTAGTGCGTCTTACTAAATTTGATACACATTAAAACAGGATAGAGACCATAAAAATCGGCATAAAACAATGAAAATGAACACCATTATTATTCTTCTTACGTTTTGTTATATTTAATTTGATGGTCAACTAACTGACCAGATTTTAAAAATGACAAATTATAGAATTTATGAAGACTTTGACGGAGTCAAAGAAGAGGTGATTACGAAAGAGGAGGAAATAGAGGAATTCATGAACCTCCCTTATGATGAACAGTTGAGGGTATATTTTCAAAAAGGAAGTAGACCTATGAAACATATCGTACGATATGAGAATTCAGAGAAGTATCTGTCATTGGAAAGTGTAGTAGGTGAAGTGGAGTTTACTGGAACGAAGTTTTTTGTGAAACATTCCATTGGGAACAAATTTCTGTACAAGAAGGAGAACAAAAAAACTTTTTCAAGGTATGACAGAGATATGTTATTACGCGACCTTATATTGTTCCCTAGATTTGACTGGATAAAGAATGAATATGAGAAAAAACATATTCATGGTAAAGTTCTTAGTAATTCAGTCGTGCGGGATATTCTCGCAGGAAAACTTACTAATGTGGAGATTGTTGTCAAAACATATCTTAAAACGCTTCATCTCAAAGATATTGACTGGAAGGTCTATGTAAAGTATCTGTCTACATTTGACAATGTCCCTGTCTATTGGTTGAAAGCCTGTACAACCGATGTGAATGAAGCAATGAAAAAAATCATTGAAGGACAACCATATCATTTTAAAGACATGGTCAAACAAGCTTTGTCCCTTGGAAGAACAATCAATCCCAAATGGTCAGAAAAAAGAATGGACGAAGAACATACCAATATGACACTTTTACTTATGAAGAAGGAAATTGACCATAAGGAACAGATACCTATATATAAGGAATGTCCAGTTTTTGACTATCCATGTCATATTCTCAACACAGAACAAGAGGTATTTCAAGAAGGTCTTGACATGCACCACTGTATATACACATGCTACTGGAAAAGAATAAAGGACAAAGAATATCTGGGACTGTCGTTCTATGAGCCAGAAAGATTTACCCTCGGGTTGAAAAGAACTAATGGTAAATTTGAGTTTGACCAAGCCTATCTGATATACGACAAGGAGATTGGTCAGGCGTCAATTGATATGATTAATAAATTTCTTAATGATGATGTTGTGGTTGAGCAGATAACTAAATTTGGACAGGACAATCCAACTCTTACCTCTATTGTTCCCAAAGTTGAAGAAGTTGAAGATGTTGATAACGACCTACCGTTCTGATTATAATACATACATATTTCTTTCATCCCCAAAGAGAACTAAAAATCTCCTTGGGGATTTTTCATAATTGGCTGGTTGCGAAAATATTCGTAAATTTGTATTCATAATAATCTTCAATATTATATTTCAACATGAGCCTTTGGTCGAAAGGAATAGAAAGAAGCAAGACTGGCACCGTTAGAATTGAGGATGACAAAACCCATCCCATTAACGAGTTCTTCGCCAGTCAGCCTGACGTGCGTTCGTACGAAATCACGGACATAAAGAACGGAGTGGTTAATGTGGATGGTTCAATCCACCTCAATGAAGCAGACCTTGATAATGGAGAACTGTTCTTCAAGATAGCTAAACTTACAGGCAACCTTTACTGCCACTGCAAGCACATCAAACAGTCAGTAGTCCCCGCAGAACTTGGTGGAGAGATTGTATTCGTTCCCAACGAGGAAGAATTGTGGAAGAACAAGCAGGCAGCCGAGGGAGAGGATGACTTGGACATGGGTTATATTACGGCAAAAGACCGTACGAAAGATGACCTCATAACAAACGTCAAACTGGCTTTTGCCGATTTAATTTCAGCGGCAGCAACAGAAGGTGTTGACCTTGAAGAACTATGGAAAAATGTTCTGGAACAAAACGCCAACAAGGATAAGTATAAGTTGCGTATTGAATTTGAAAAGAATAAGTTAGGCAAAACCATAACAAATATCTATGTTTCTGACGATGACAATGACAAGCTGGAACTAAATCCAATTCAAACTGCAATATATCTTATGTTTGCCATGGATGAGAATGGCTTTACAGTAGATGACCTTAAAACCACGGACTGGATTGTGGCCAAACAGATATACAGCCAGCTTGCAAACACAGAACAGAAAACTTATATCAAAGACAAGGATACTGGCGAATATTTAAATTACACCGATGGTATTTTGAACAAGGCATTTAAACCAACTACAGTCAATAGTTATATCAGTGAGATACGCAAGAAGCTGGAAAAACTCATCTGTGTCGAAGATGTAAGAAACGGTTTCTCGATAGTAGGTAAACGAGGTGAGGCTTTAAAGATAAGTCAATCAACACCTGAAATACGACAGCTCATCTGTGAGGAATTTGGGTTTGATTGACCCTCCTTTACATTATAATATATAGGCGAGGACATGTTAAAAGTGTTCTCGCTTTTTTATGCCCATTCACTACCTTGTTCTGTTGTTCAGCCAATATTGGCTCACGTGTATCGCTGAGAACAATCCGTTAATTTTGCAGTGTCAAAACAAAGAACAAATGTTTAACACTCAAATATATACAACTATGAACAACTCAAACAACATCCTTGTGAACGACCAGAACAACGTACTCAACCAGAACACAGTCGAGAATATCGACTGGGATGGAACTCTGTGGAGAGACCGTGTCTTCTCCCACCCAGAACGTACCATAACCATAGGAACCTCATGCAGTGGTATTGGTGCCCCCGAACAGGCACTCCGTCAACTTGGATTGAACAGTAAGATACTCTTCGCCGGGGACATAGACCCCAACGTGAAGAAGTCATACATCGCCAACTACGACATCACGGAAGAACAATGGCACAATGACATGTTCAAGTTCGACGCCACTCCATTCAAGGGTAAACTGACCCTATTCGTCTCAGGGATTTGCTGTCAGACATTCAGTAAGGCTGGTGGTCTGGCGGGTGTCAAGGACAAGAAACGCGGATGTCTTTATACGGCGTTCTCCCGTATCGTACGGGAGTGCGAGCCTGAGGTATGGATTATGGAGAACGTCGAGAACATGTTGAACTCCAACAAGGGTAGTGACTGGAAGATAATCAAGGAAGAACTTGACACTCTTGGTTATGACATACACTATCAGGTGCTCAACGCCAAGAGCTATGGTGTTCCCCAGAGCCGTGCCCGTCTGTTTGTGATAGGTTTCAAACGACCCACGGATTTCCTGTATCCCAGACCAATCAAGCAGGAGAAGGTCATCAATGACATACTTGAAGACAAGGGAGAAGGACTTCGTCAGCTTACACCACGAGAGGCACTGCGACTTCAAGGGTTTGGAGAGGACTTCAAGATTGCTGTGAGTGATACCTATGCCTATAAACAGGCTGGCAACAGTATCGCCGTCCCGGTTCTCAAAGCACTGTATCAGCAGATGGACATTACCAAATACGGTTTCTAATCAACATTACCCAACATTCTAAAATACAGAATTATGACTACAAATATTTCAGAGAAAAGTTTCAAGGAACTCAACACTCTTATGAGTGAAGTGAATGTTCAGATTGAAGAACTAAACATAAGGAAGGAAGAAATTTCCGCTGCGATCCAGAGTAAAAAAGAACAGGTCGTGTCAGACTTTGTTCTACATTCAAATCAGTATATGGAGGCTTACCGTCAGATGTTGGAGGATACCCGCCTTATGATGGAGATGGGTATCGACCCCACCTCAATCTCTACAGAACCTGCCATTGAGGACAAGGTGGAAGAACCACTTGTTGTTCCCTCAGAAGATGTCGTGGAGGAAGAAGTGGCTGGACATGTATCTGCTGAACCTGATGTTCTGCAAGAAGAACTTGAAGAAGAAACTTCTGATGCTGAAATCATTGAGGACGTGGATACTGATGACACGACTTCAATTGATGTCAAGGAGGAAGATAAGTGCTCTGAACCGAATGAATTGAAGAAGGGAGGGTACAAGCCGTTCTTCTACCTCTTGGGAAAAAGAAAGGGTGCTTTCCCCAAGAATGGAACTACGAACAAATCTCGTAAGTCAACAAGACTTTTGACACCATTCTATAAACTGGCGGGGAGTGAACTAATCAACAAGAGCCTGCCAATGGGAAACTTGAAATACCGCGACAGTTATCCCAACCCTGACGAGAGCCGTATCTATTCAGCAGACGTTATCGCACCAACCATCACGGCCATGCATAGTGATTTACATGTATGGATTGGTCCAAGACAACACCCCCACACAGAACCAATAACATTGACAGACGCGGCATGATGTTCTGACAGCACTATTTCACTCATATTTTTCCAGAGGTAAGTCCATTGACATGTGGTCTTACCTCTTTTTCATACCCATAGTTCTTTCAGCCAATATTGGCTCAGTTAAAAAGTTTGTTCTAATCCCGTAATTTTGTGGTATCAAAATAAAACCAATAATAAACTAAACGTCACTATATTATGACACCTACAACAACCACAATCAATCCCGTCTGGACAGCCATTCATTCAGAACTGTTCAATGCCTGCAAAGACATGTTCTCGGTCAATCCCACCACTGGTGAAATAGAACAGAAGATGGACAAAACTGCTAAGGATAGTCTTAGGAGCACCCTTGTCCGTATTACTCTGGGGCGAGCAGAAAAAGAACAACACCAGTGTGCCAACAACTCATCCAACGCCGCCTCCGGACTTAAACAGATTGTCATCTGGCCCGGAGGCAAGAAGAACGAACTCAAATTCATACTCCCCAACCTCCCTTCGTACGACCGTTTCTTTGAACCATTCGTTGGAGGTGGTTCCGTGTTCATGGGTATAAACGCCAAAGAGCACTATATCAACGATTTCAGCCCCCGTCTGATTACCCTCTACAAACACATCGCTTCGTCAGACAAACGGTTCTTTCACTATCTTGAAGCAATTGACATGTCAATAGTGAAGGCTGGTGAGTTTGCACACAGGTATCAGGAAGTACTGGCCAATATATACGAACAGTTCAGAACTGATGTCATACCCAAAGAGGAAATGAAGAAAGCCGTATCAGAGTGGTGCGAAAGAAACAAAGGTGAGATCCTTGACATCATTGGTGAATTCACATCCTTCCCATGTACTCTCGTGCAGGAGGTGAAAGACTATATCTGTGGAAAGTGGGGAAAGTTCCCAAGAATGAAAAAGAGAGGGACTGTTGGTGACTGGGTCTATAAGAACATTGAGACCGCAGTCAAGGGAGCGGTCTATAATAACTATCGTCGCCTTTTTAATGACAACGCGATTATGAGTATAAATGCTCCACTTCGGTCAGCTCTATGGGTTTATATTTGTAAGTTCTGTTACTCTGGCATGATGTTGTACAATAAAAAGGGAGAATATAAGACGGCCTATGGCGGTAACGGATTGTCAACTAAACGACTTCAAAATGACATTTCGTACTACCAGTCAGAGCGTGTAAGAAAACATTTCATGAACGCCCATATATACAACTACGATTTTGAAGAATTCCTACTCAAGACCAATCCCACGGAAAACGATTTCATATTTCTGGACCCGCCCTATGACAGTAAATTCAGTTCGTACGATAATAATGAATTTAATAGGAACGACCACAAGAGACTGGCTGACTATCTCCTGAATAAATGCAAGGCAAAATGGATGATGATTATCAGTAAGACTGACTTCATCTACGACCTTTACAATCAGCCTGGCATTCATATACAGGAATATGACAAAAAATATACATGTAATACAAAGGGTTGGAAGAACAGGGATGTCATTCATCTACTTATCACCAACTATGACACAAGTGAGGTTAGTGATAGCAAAGATATGGAACACAACCTTGCTGCCTGATAGTAGAACAAGAGTATTGTTCTGCCAATATTGGCTGAATGGTTCATTCAACAGAAACCCGCTACCTTTGTATCACAAAACAGAAATAAATAACAAACTTAAAAACAATATTATATGAAGGAGTTTAATTCCACAGAGTTCTGTTCCAAAGTGAAGAACCTCAAAGAAACAATGGTCAATATCACCTATGATTCACAGGTAAAGAACATCTTCTACCAAGTTATCCGTGACAATGACTACAACCCCACGGATGTTCTCAACTTCCTCGCTGAAATCTGGAACAAGACCTATCCCAACTATGCCGACAAGTTCAACAGTCAGAAGTGGTCTGCCGTGTTCAACCGTTTCATCTCTGCTGCCGAGGAAGAGTATGACTGGGAACTTGCCAAGAACCTCAAAGACACAATGACATCTGTGTCCGGAAAAGGGAAGGAACGTGAAGCACTACTTCATGACAAGTTCTTCGGTCTTATGGATGAACAGGGGATTGATACTCACCTATTGAAGATAGACATGTCCATTGACCTATTCGGTTGGATGGCAACACTTGACCTTGTCATCTCCATGGCAGACGGTATCACAGAGAGAAAGACGCTTGACGAAACAGTTTCGTCTGATTTGGAGGGAACAAAGTCAACTTCTACTATCACAGAAGTCACCAAGACTGATAAGGTGGTGGAAGATAAGGTGAAGAAGACACGCAAAAGAACAAAGTGGACCGGCATACTTCAATATTCTCTTGATGGGAAACTGGTCCGTCAGTGGAAATCCATTACCGAGGCAGCCAAGACACTGAACCTCAATCACGCCAGTATCAGTAAATGTGTGAATGGCACTTACAAGAAGGCCGTGGGTTACAGATGGGAGGGCATAAAAGAACCAATGGAAGACATGACGTCCACGGCTGCCGCCTGATACAAGAACATACACTCACAAAAAGACCACTGATAGGATTTTGTCCATATCTGTGGTCTTAAACATATACTTAGTCGTGTAGAGATGGATTTAGTCATCCATGTATTCTTCAAATTTTTTCACTCGTTCTTTGTCGCTCAATGGTTTTATATCCGTCATTTCAGCATACTTTTTGAGCGGTTGAATGTCACCCTCATTTTTTTCATTCAATGACTGTTCGTTTACGAAATCTTCTCGTTTCAAAATATTCGTCATTCTGCCTGATTTATCCATAACTCTACTGTTGTTTTGTATTTGCTTGGTTTACATATCTGTCAATCAGTTTTTTGTTGATTATCATTCTTGGTTCAGCATTGTCAAGTTCACCTTCTTCGGCTACGATGAAATCATCAAACTCATATTTCTTAACCTTGACTATACCTTTCATCAGATGTGTGATTATTCTATTTAATGCTGCATTATTGGCAAAAGAATGTATTCCATCAGGCAAGAACCAAATTTTACCGTCGTCTGAAACAGTGCCACCATTTTTTATAAATTGTTCTGTCGCGACAAGGTAAGAGACATACTCCACTATATCCCCCATATTTTTCATTTTTAATAACTCTTCTTCGGCCTGATTGTATAGAACACCATAAATCGGGATGTTGTCAATGATTATAGGTCGTTCGGGAACTGCAATCCCATTATAATAAGATGTGTCTATTTCGTCTTTTTCCATCTCTATAAATATTTTTTGTATATGATATTTATGGGTGTTATTCTTCCTCCAAATCATCCTCATCGTCAAGACAACCAAAGTATGACTGCACATTTGATGGTGTCCCCTTTTGCTCATTTATAAATCTATCGAACGACATTACATAACTATATGGGATGTCAAGAGGACTTATTCTGGCTGTATCTTTGATATTGTTCTCGTTCAGCATGTCCGTTATAATTTGTTCCACACCTTCACTTACCTTCGCCTGCTTTGGTTCGTCCGGCAGGTCTGTATTAGTGTCCACTTGTTCACCGCCTTCATATTGTCCACGATATTCTCCGGTGCCGTTGAACTGGTCTATGGTACTCAGTATCTCACTTAATTTCAATCTCATATTTTCCGTTTTGATTTTATAAAACTTGTGTTTGTATACACTTGCCGATGAATTCATCTGATATAATGAAAATATCATCCGCTTCATCCGACCGTATTTCAAGCGGCTCGATAAATTCGATAATTCTATATCCTATACACTTGTCGATCATCAGTCGACAGATTAAGTTTTTAAGTCCTATGTCCAGTTTTATCATTCTGCCTGAGGGGGTGTAAAACACTTCCGGAGCGAGACTTCCACCATTGTTCTGAACCCTTTCAGCCCCCTGCAAATAACATAAAAATCGACCCAGCTCCCATGTCCAAAGGTCATCTCCATGTCTCTCTTTTTTGTTGAATAATAACCCATAGATTGATATCTCTTCTTCTTTGTCATTTTTGATGTGGACTGGCATGTCGAAACTCACAATCCCGTCAAAGTTTGATTTCTTGTTTTTGCCCATTTCTACTGTATGTTTTTATTATACGATATTTATGGGGGCTGCAAAATAATCTCTATACATAATTTTAAATGGACAATGGACTACGACAATTCTCGCACGAAACCAATTTTCAGGGATAGGACATGCACTAATTAGCACTTCCGTATGACATGGCTAAACATTGCTAACACATTGATATTTGCCGAATTATTCCTTGGTAGGCAATTTTAAAACGGCTACTTTAGCAGTGTCAAAATAATCTTACAAGATTAAATAACAGAACTAAATCAAGGAACATTATGAAACCGAAAGAACTCACGAAATGGAACGAACGCCATTTTCAAATCTGCCTCGCTCTCATCAGTCGCCCCAATTTCAATCCTTATGGGAACTCCACACCCGTCAACTTTGGAGACCTCATCAATAAGGCCGACAGGATGATATCACTTCTTCAAGAACGGGAAGCACAGCAGCCCCACGAAAACGAGAATTTCGTACCGAAAGCCTCAAAATAACAGATATCCCCAAAAATCGTAAAATAATCTTGTTAAACCCACTTTTGAAGGGGTAAAGGAACCTTCAAACAAATCTTTTAAATTAAATTGAACATGGAACCAAGAACATCCGTAGTCATTTACTGTCGAGTGTCTACAAGCCGTCAGGATACGGAGCATCAGTTGAAGGCATTGAGGGACTATTCCAGGAAGAACCATTACAATGTGGTCAAGGAATTTTCAGAACAAATCAGCGGAGCAAAGAAAATTCAGGAAAGACTGGCTCTGCGGGAACTGATGGATTATGTCAGGGAGAATAAGGTAGATAAAGTTCTCATCTTCGAGTGCAGCCGTCTTTCCAGACGTGCGAGTGATTTCCTCAATATCATAGAAGAACTAAATGAACTTGGCGTTTCACTTTATATCCTCCAAAATGGGTTGGAAACATTACTGCCTGATGGGAGTGTGAACCCAATCGCTCAGTTAGTTCTGGGAATTATAGGCCAGTTCAATGCGATGGAACGAACCCTAATCAGAGCACGAATGTCAGCAGGATATGAGAACTACCGTGAAAAAGGCGGTGTTGTAGGCCGAAAGGAAGGGTACCGAAAGAAAGACCACGAATACCATACACAGTATTCCCGTGAGCTTGACCTGCTTTCCAAAGGTGTCAGCCTAAAAGATTGTCAGGCACTCACAGGTACCAGCCAGAACACGCTTATCAAAATCCGTAGAAAATTTCTGTAATGAAAACAATCATCCGCAATATCTATAACCTTGCCATTGACATTATGACATGTCTTATGAAGCTGGCTGTAATCATATCCCTGCCTGTTGTATTCATATATTATTTGTGTCATCCACGAATAACAGCTAACAAACGCTAAATATTCACCAGTCCCCAATCATCGTAAAATTTGCTGTTATATTTAATTTACGGAACCACCACTAACGGTGTAGTTTTAAAATGATTAATACCTATTATAACAATCAAGTGTCCAACCCTCAGAACTCTTGGGGAGGATTTTCAGAAGGATTGGTTTCCTTCATCAAATCCATTGTAAAGGAATCAATGGAAGAAGTGATTAAAGACAAAATGTATGAGAATGTTGTTCTTGACCAAAATCTCACAACACAACAATTGTGTGAAAGATGGAAAATCTGTAAGAACACTCTTCATACATGGGAGGATAAGGGAATTATCTCACCCGTTCAGACTGGTGGGAGAAAGAAGGTTTATTCTCTGAAAGACATTCGCGAGGTTGAAGTTAATGGTTTTGTAAAAACAGCTTGTTAATGTTTGGATTACAAATTAGAACAACACAAACGGAGGGAAGAACATCCCTCTTCACTAGAATTAAGATTGAAGGTAAATCCACATGGGTTGACCTTCGTCTTATTGTTGACATTGAGAAATGGAACAAGGTAAAAGACAGCGAGAGAAAGATTTCCAACTTTCTTGATGGTCTTGGGTATAGTAAGAAACTGTACGAGATTGAGGTTGGGATGAAAGACCTGCGGAAACGTCATAGTCTTACCAAAGAAAGTATGGAGACACTAATCCAGAATGTAGTTCTTTCAGAAGTCAGAGAACAATTGAAAAAGGATGAAGACCTTGAAAAAGATATCCTTGAACGTAGGAGAAAGGATGTGAAAAACTTTATCAAGAACTACGTTGATGGTATTGTAAAAGGTGAAATCCTCAATACCAAAGGTAAGAAGTATTCAAAGAACAGTATAAACTCATGGAGGCAGTTTAGGAGAATATTTTTGGAATGTTTTAAACATCAGTCGTTTACATGGGATGAATTATCTCAGCAACATATCCATACTTATTTGAATTTTCTTGATAAGCAAGGATACATGCGGGAAACAAAGAACCGACATATTGGTGTTTTCAGCACTATCATCACTATCGCTGAAAAACAAAGACTTCACACAAATGGAATTGTGAGGAAATGGTTGAGTGCACCTTCGGCAATAGATGATGAGAAAAAAGCTTTGATTTACCTTACCAAAGACGAGTTGAAGCACATCTATGATTTACCGCTTACAGGGATGAAAGAGAAGGCGAGAGATTTGTTCCTTATCGCATGTTATACCGCATTAAGATACTCTGATTTCAGTAAGATAAAACGAGGATGTATAGGGGTGACGGAGAAAGGAACAACAGTCATTCGTCTAATTCAACAAAAGACATTAGGTCAGGTTGTTATTCCAATTATCAATGAGGAATTGGAGATGCTGTTGAAGAAATATGATTATAATGTTCCCTCACTTTCTGAACAGAAAATCAACGATAACATCAAGTTGGTATGCGAGCAGGTTTCAAAAAATGTTCCAAGTCTTTGTAGAAAGGAACGAACTCTTCTTACGAAAACAGAACGGGAATTGTTGGATAAAGGCAAACGTGTGTTTGAATTTGATGACGAGGGATATCCAATTAAGCCTCGTTGGGAACTTGGGCACAAGCCGGAATGTCGGTGCATGAGAATTTCAGGAAAGTGTTAACTTTGTG
>CAMDJC010000063.1:0-14659 GCA_945900015.1 uncultured Odoribacter sp.
ATAAAATTTTCTCTATTGGGTGAAACAATACTGGAATGGAACGATAAAGATATCAAGCATTACCATGCACGGCGTATGACAATGGACAGTATGCTCTGCCGTTTAAAGGCCACCTATCCAGCAGAGCGTATCGATAGTGTTCGCAGTCTTTTAGAGGATAAGGAACGAGCATCTGGAACTTGC
The DNA here is from genome assembly GCA_945900015.1 of uncultured Odoribacter sp. Lineage (GTDB taxonomy): Bacteria > Bacteroidota > Bacteroidia > Bacteroidales > Marinifilaceae > Odoribacter. The sequence continues at coordinate 184 of CAMDJC010000063.1, forward strand.
CATGACCAAACCGGTCTCATCCGTTGGCTTTGCCCTGCGCAATGATGCGGAGGATAAGGAGCGGATATTACGTGCGTTAAAACAGACAAACGGTAATCGAAGTGCCGCCGCCGAATTGTTGGGAATAAGTAGGTCGGCACTATACAGCAGACTTGAAGAATATGGACTTAAATATAAATTTCGGCAATCATAGCCGATAATTTATTGAATTTGACTATTTGAAAAGGTGTGTTTTCAAAAAATAATATTACCTTTTGCATTTAGGAAAAGCGTTCTTTTGAATTACTGCAAAACGAAGTGAAATACAGAATTTCGCTGGTTTCTAAATCGTTACCTATCAAGCTGCGAAAATTTGCAAGTGCTTGAATTTTAGCGAGAAAGAAAATACGTTATGTTTTAGCATGTGTACGTGTACACGGTGTTTGATGCCTGCACGATGTGCGGCTTCTTTCAGCACTTTCACCAATGCACTTGCCGAATATTGCTCTCCGGGTGTTTCGCCCTCAAACAACCATTTTTGTGGACGATATTCCCGAAAGTAGTGCCGTAGTTCTTCCAGCAACTTGGGCGAAAGGAGCGAATAACGGCATTTCTTCCCCTTGCCCATGATACGAACCGACATTGTTTCACTGTTGATGTCCTGCGGGGTCAGGTTAAGCAATTCGCTTCTTCTAAGTCCGGCAGAGTAAACCAACGAAATCATGCAGTGATGCTTGATGTTGGAAATTTGTGCAAGGATGCGCTTAATTTCATTCTTGCTCAACACTTCGGGCAGGCTCTTGTACTCTTTGGCACGGGTGATACCGCCATAGTATTGCCGTTTGCCGCCTTTCACCTGCTCGTAATAGAACTTGATAGCATTGATGCGCATATTCTGTTGCGACACCGAAATCTTCTTCTCGTTCACAAGATAGAGTATGTACTTGTTGATGTCCGGCACTTTCAGGCGGTCGATGTTCCGTCCCTTGTGATATTCCATGAAATCGCTGAAATAAGCACGGTATGTTTTGACGGTCGAGGGGCTGTAACGCTTTTGTTCCAGCAGTTCGAGATAGCCTTTCGGCAGTGTGTATTCCCTTTTGGGCTTGGGATGCCGCACGTAAACCCGGCTGTAATCAATATAGGCGTGGGGCGAATAGCGGTCGTAAAAATCCGGCAGGCTGAAAGCGGCTGACGCTATGTATGCAGAGCCGTTACCAGCCATTTCCATGCCCGTGTCTTGGGCGAGCAGCAGGGCGACAGCCTGACTGTTCGCATATTCTATCCGTATGTAATCCGCACCGTCCCTTGTTTCTTTGTGTAGCACGATGCTTCCTCTTTGTTTCTGAACCTTATCCATGTCGCTGAATTTTGCTTCGCTCCAAAGATAAGATAAAAATACCATTATTTGAACATCTGTTCAAAAATAATCGAGGTTAAAAAAACAAAAGAGTATCAGGCTTTAAGCAGCGAATAGATATGGCGAAAATTTTCTGCCAGTTCGTCCACGTTCAAACCGTTTAGAAATGCTTGTTCGTATGACAGCCCTAAAAACATTTGCCGGAACATGATAGCCGTTTTCTTCACGTCCGTGTTGCTCCTGATTTCCCCGCTTTCTTTTGCCTTCTGTATGACTTTCTCCCATAGGTCATAGTCTTGTCGGTAGATTTTCTCAATTTTCTGCCTGATGCCCGGATAGTACATACGCACTTGTGACAGAAAGTGAAAGTAGTAGAAGTTAGGACTACAATCATGCGGGCTACTATTATCACCAATCAGTTCAACAATCCTTTTCATGGAAGCGGCTACCCCCGCCACGTATTGCCCGATGAACTCCGCCAACGTATCGGCAGGAGCGGCAAACTTGTTTTCCGGTTCGTGCATTTGCAACACGTATTTGTCCGCCACAGCCATGAATAAATCCAGCTTGTGCGGAAAATAATAAACGATACCCGTTTTTGTCACCCCGCAGGCTTTGGCAAGCGTGATGATGCTTGCTTTCTCGTAGTTCATCCTGACAAATACGCCGAACGCTTTATCTATTACTTCTTCACGGTTAGTTATTATCATACACGTTTGTTTTTAATCGGTTACGAAGATACGGATTTTGTTTTAAGCATTTGTACCCCAGTGCTTTTTTTTAGTGCAAGGTGCAAGTATATATTTATATATATAGCTTGCACCTTGCACTAATCGCAGAATATTTATTATCAATGATTTGCGTATTTCAAAAGAAAGACTTATCTTTGAACCCGAAAGTTAGGCAGACAAACAGAGGTCAAAGTTGGACAAGCCCAACGTCTGAAAATCGTTACTGTTTCGTTACCTATTTGAAATTTTGAAAGCAAAGTAGCTGAAATATAAGCAGTTAGAGTTATAGGTTCAAAACCCTGTCTCTCCGCGGATTGAGGACTATCTAACCGATAGTCCTTATTTTTTTACCAGTATTTATACAAAAAACAGCCTTTAGTATAAAAATCTAAAGGCTGTTTTTTGTATGATGAGGATTGTGTTTATTGATTTCCGGTGAGTAATATACCGATATTAAATGTTAAAGAGGAAATCTCAGGAACTCTTCCATGTGCTGCTTTTGTTGCATAGTTATAGCGAACTCCGGCATTGAATCCAAATTGGCTGCATATTGATATATAGGTGCCTATTTCCGGGGCTAATGCAAATTGCCAACGAGAAACGGTTGAGGTATATTGCCCTACCTCAAGTTTCTTTTCTGTCCATTGGGTTCCAATACCTACTCCTAAATAAGGACGGAAGGTGCTGTTAGGATCTGTGAAATAGTAACGGCTGATGGCCAGCATAGGGACTGTATTGATGTAGCGGTATTGGTTTCCGGTAATGGTGTAGATGTTATTGTCATTGTTAAATCGGAAATTTCCGGATGCCTTTTGCTTGTCTTGATAGAATACATCCCAACCGATTGCTGCGCCGATTGAGCAGTTGTCACTCATGAATTGGTGGTATTCTACGTCAAATCCTCTAAAGCTTGCTTTGTCTGTATAGTCTTTAACTTTGCTGAAAGGAAGTGTCATGTGGTAATTGACATTGAAAACCTGAGCTTTCAATAGGGGGCTAATGCCGATTAGGCATATCGCCAATATAAATAGTTTCTTCATGATATTTTAATTTTAATGCGTCGATGTTATCGTCTTATTTTTTCAGATAGGGTGATTGAATAAAGCATTGATTTAATTGTGTATTTACACGATTGATAATAGATTGTTGTGTGCCTTGGAGCAAACCGTCGGCAATACCGCTCCAGATGACATTTACTTTATTGTCTGACCGTGCAGTTGTAGATATCATGTCAATGACCACAGAGCCACTTTGATAAGCATATACGCTGACAGGATACCACGGATAGTAAGGATTGAAAGCTCCTCCCGGCCACCAGCCCCAATACCAGTTCCAATTATTGTACCAGTTGTCGATGTAATACGAATAGTTTATATTAGAAAAAGCTGAAACGGTGACGATAAAGCTGGCAGTTTCAGGATTCTCGACTTTGGTGTAGCCTCGTTTGATAAAATTGTCTGTTACGACTTGGATGATTTGTTCGTCGAATTGGTGATCTAGTTTCGCATTTTTATCATTTGCGAAATAGACGATGGTGTCAGGAATGGCAAATGTGCTGAATGACGAAAAATCAGCTCCTTTGTCATAGTTAGTGATGGCTACATCGTAGTCTTCAACAGTGTCGGCGCCCTCGGGGTAGCAGGAACTCATAAATAGAGCAAGTGAAACCGTGAGCATTAATCCTAAATGTTTCATACTTAGTTTGTTTTAGTTGTACATATAATGTTTTTAATGCTCTTGTATACGCACTTCGTAAGGATGGGTTTCACTTTCTGAAGATAAAATGTCTGAGTGTAAGATAAATGTTTATGTATTATTGCTTTGTTGTGGCGTTTAAAGTTTCGTACGTACTAGTATGGTGTTTCCATGTATAGTAAAATCAGCATCGCTGCTTTTTCTCAGCAGATTCAGGATGGAATTAAAGTTTTCAAAGCGTTGTATTTCTCCTGAGAACAAAATGTCCTTGCATTCGTGATTTTGGTAGAATACCTGAAAATCATACCAGCGGCTTAAGGTGTTTAGCATGTCTTCCAAGCGCTTCTTTTTGAAAACATATTTCCCGTCTTTCCATGCTACATATTCATCGGTAGATACTTTTTCACGGACAATCTCTTTAAGTTCTCGGTTGTAGCGTACCTGGAACCCGGGTGTCAAGGTATATATTTGATTCGGTTGTTGCGAAAACTCTACATTGACTGAGCCTTCCACCAGAGTTGTTGTTTCGTAATTTTCTTTTGGATAACTGGTTATACCAAAGGATGTTCCTAATACAGTGACTTTCTGATTTCCGGTGTAGACTGTAAAAGGCCGTTTACTGTCTTTTGATACTTCAAAGTAGGCTTCTCCTTCTAGATATATTTCGCGTTTGTCTGGTCCGAATGCTACAGGAAATTTTAATTCTGACTCTGAATTCAACCATACTTTAGTACTGTCAGCTAAAATTAACTGAAATTCTCCTCCGCGCGGAATAGTCACTTTGTTGAATTCTAGTGTTAGGTTTTCGTCTTTTGTCCGGTGCCGGTAGCTTAAGCGGTTGCTGTCGATACTGATATGTGCTGCTATTTGTGTTTTGTGGTCTTGTGACAATTGGTTTAAATTCAAACTTCTGCCATCTGCAAGCTCGAGGATAGCGCTATATTTACCCGGCAGTATTTCTGTCGTGAGTGTTGTATTGGTCTGAGATTTGTGTCGGTTGATCCAAAGTGGAATTGTTGCCAGCATTAAGACAATCGATGCGGCTGCAATATAGGTTGTTAGCGTATGACGTTTTTGAGAATGCCGGTTTGTGTTAATGCGTTTTTCCAGTTTCTTCCATGCTATATCCGTTTGTGCTTCTTGAATATATGGTTCATGCTGTAGATGATAATATTCTTGGATATTATTGAAGAATTTCTGATGCTCATTGTCTTGCAGCCATTCTTCAAATAGCCGATTTTCTTCTGCATTAATTCGGCCTTCAATTTTTTTGTAGATAAGTGTTATGTCTATATTAAAATCATGCATAGCATCGCAAAATTTCGTTTTTCCCCTTTTGTTTTTTAATAAAACGTTTGCGTGTTTTTTTTGTGTGACAATAATGTCGTTTTTAACTAAAAAAAATTGCAGTTGATATGAAAAGATAGGTCTATCGGGTGGTTTTGTGTAACTGGAGGTAGAAAAGTACAAGGTTTTTGAAGTCTTCCGATAATAATTCCCGTAGTTTTTTGTACCCTCTTGATATTTGTGTCCGGATAGTATTGATGGAAATGCCTAAAGTATCAGCGATTTCGGTGTATTTATATCCGTCAATGATGTTCATCTTTACAATCTGCCGGCATTGTTCCGGCAGTGTATTCAGGGCTTCATTGATTTTCAGAACTAAGGTTTCGTTAATTTCTTCATCGACACCTGTTGCATACATCATTGCTTCTGCTGCCAGTATCTGGTAATTGTCTTCTACTTTCAGGTGGCGTAAATAATCAATGGCAATGTTGCGGGAGGTGGTATAAAGCCATGATTTTAAACTGGCATCAGTTGGAAAATCCGATTTGCTTTCGTACAATTTGAAAAATACATCTTGAGCCAGATCTTGGGCCAGATCAGAATCTCCTACATGTCGCTCAATGAAAGCTACAAGTAGTGGATAGTAGCGTTTGAATGTCTCTTCGAACTGTTTTTCTGTCGGGCTTTTTTTCCTTGCTGCCATAGTTGGGATATTTTATATAAAAAATGCCCCCTTTTAGGGGCATTTTCATAAGAATTTATCTTTCCCTCTTACTTTGCATAATTGATGGCACGAGTTTCTCTAATAACGGTAACCTTAACCTGACCGGGATAAGTCATCTCGTCCTGGATACGTTTTGCAATGTCGAATGAGATTTTTTCTGCTTCTGCATCAGAAATTTTTTCACTTCCGACAACAACGCGCAGTTCTCGTCCGGCTTGGATGGCGTATGTTTTAACCACGCCATTGTATGATAATGCCAGGTCTTCCATATCTTTCAGTCTCTTGATGTATGATTCCACCACTTCACGACGAGCTCCCGGACGTGCGCCTGAAATGGCATCACATGCCTGCACGATAGGAGCGATGAGTGTGGTCATCTCTATCTCTTCGTGATGCGAGCCGATAGCATTGCAAATATCCGGTTTCTCTTTGTATTTTTCTGCCAGTTGCATACCTAAAATTGCGTGCGGTAATTCTGGTTCATCATCGGGCACTTTACCTATATCGTGTAACAAACCGGCACGTTTGGCCTTCTTTACATTCAAGCCTAGTTCAGCGGCCATAATGGCACAAAGATTGGCTGTTTCACGGGCATGTTGCAACAGGTTCTGGCCATATGATGAACGGTATTTCATTTTACCAATCAAGCGAATCAGTTCCGGATGCAATCCATGAATACCTAAGTCAATGGTCGTACGTTTACCGGTTTCAATGATCTCTTCCTCAATCTGCTTCTTAACCTTGTTCACAACCTCTTCAATGCGGGCCGGGTGGATACGTCCGTCTGTCACTAACTGGTGCAAAGACAGGCGTGCAATCTCTCTTCTCACCGGGTCAAATCCTGAAAGAACGATGGCTTCCGGGGTATCGTCAACGATGATTTCAACACCGGTTGCTGCTTCTAAAGCTCGGATGTTACGTCCTTCACGACCGATGATACGTCCTTTGATTTCGTCAGAATCTATATGGAAAATGGAGACTGCGTTTTCAGTGGCGGTTTCAGTCGCTACACGCTGTATAGTTTTGATTACCAGTTTTTTTGCTTCCATGTTGGCGGTCATTTTAGCCTCTTCCATGATTTCGTTTACGTACGAAATGGCTTCTGCTTCCGCTTCTTCTTTCAGTGAGTTGATAAGCTTTTCCTTAGCCTGTTCTCCTGACATGCCGGAAATCGCTTCGAGTTGTTCGATTTGCTGTTTTTTCAGTTTGTCTAATTCTGCTGTTTTCTTTTCAATCAGATCTTTTTGAACATCGATATTGTTCTGTTGGTTCTGAATCTCTTTGTTTTTCCGCTGGATATCTTCTAATTTCCGTGAAATATCCGTTTCCTGCTGCTTCAGTTTGTTTTCAACAGCTTGCAGCTTATTGTTTCTGGCTGCCACCTGTTTGTCATGCTCTGCTTTAATCTGCAAAAACTTCTCTTTGGCCTGTAATATTTTGTCTTTCTTTATGACTTCAGCTTCAGCTTCGGCTTCCTTGATGATATTCTGGACCCGGTGTTTCATTGCGATTTGCAATGCTGTCCATCCGATGGCTGCGCCTGCCACTAAAGCGACTAATGCGATTATGATCGTTGTGTACATATTTAATTAATTTATAATAGTGTTTATATAATTGCATAAAAAAATCCCGCACTATTTCTTTTTAATAAAACCCCTGAATGACACGGGTAGAGCTGCCATTTGATTCAGACTTCCACCGTCCCGAAGGAACCCCGAAGGGTTGAGGCCTGTCTTCAGCAAATTAAGCGTCCGCTCTAATAATTTGAGTGTTGAGTTTTTCGCTTAAAGTCGAAATAATGCGGGAATATCTATTTACAAAGAACTATTTTCCGTTATTTACTCTTTGATGTATTCATCAAGTTTTGAATTTATCTGCTCTATTTCACGGAACTTTTCTTCTTGCTGCAACATAGTAATCGTATGTTGTAGCGATACAAAAGCCAAGAAATAGAACTGCTCCGGTTCCGGATGACCGGATTTATATTTTAAAACGCGGTCATTAATCTCCTTTGCCGCCTTTCTTACTATCTCTTCGTCGGACGGAGTAATGGTCAGACTGAGAGGTATGTCGGCTATAGTTAGGTTAATGTTACGTTTCTCTGACATATTCAATTATTCAAAAGAGCAATACATTTGTCAATCTCCCGCACCAGTTGGCTAATCCTCATTTTTGCTTCGTAACTTCCGTCTCCGCTGGAAATCGCATTAGCCACCCTGGCTGTTTTTAGTTTTTCGTTTAAATCTTGCTTCTCCTTTGTAGCCTTTTCCAATTCAGACTGCAATATTTCAATTTTGCTTTCCAAATCTTTGTTCCGCTCCAAAGAGGATATATATAGTTTTATTAATTTCTCGATCTTATAGTCAAGCTCGTTAACAACGCTATCGTGTTTTGCTGCCATAACTTAATCTTTACATGACAAAGATATGATTTATTCTTTAATTTATCAAGAGTCTTGGTATATTTGCGTAATATTTTTGTAGATTTATTTGTATGGGCATAATTATTAATCGGGTCTCTCTTGTTGCTCTTTTTTACAATTGTTTGATATTGTTCGTGTTGAATGAATCAAAGGCTCAGGATTGGGCAAAGCCGATCGGTGGCGCGACTTTGCTGAGCGGTAATTTCGGTGAGTTGCGTGCCACTCATTTGCATTCCGGTATTGATATAAAGACCGGTGGCGTGGAGGGGTTGCCGGTCATTTGTGTGCAGGATGGCGTCGTTTCCAGGGTTGCCGTCTCTCCTGTCGGCTATGGATTGGCTTTATATATTGACCATCCTGACGGTACGACTTCCGTTTATGGGCATTTGCAGCGTTTGGAGCCTCGTCTGGCAGCTTTGGTCAGAGAGATCCAGTATAACAAGGAAAGTTTTCGTATCGATGAGAATATTTTATTCCGGCAGGTCCGTTATCGGAAAGGGGATACTATTGCTTATAGCGGTAATTCCGGTTCGTCGGCAGGTCCGCATCTTCATTTTGAAATTCGCAACACTCGTACGGAGCATACATGGAATCCTCTTCTTTTTTATTCTGTGCGCGACATGAAGGCACCCCAAGTAAAGTCGTTGGGGTTGTATGCAGTCAAAGCGGATGGGCGGGAGGAGTTGCTCCGTACCTGCCCGGTGAAAAATGCGGGGGGTGGTAAATATACTGTCGGACGTTCTGTCGTGCCGGCGGGTAAAATAGGGCTTGGGGTGCATGTGCTCGATTATATGGAAGATTCATGGAATAAGTTGGGGGTCTATACATTGGATGTGATAACCGGGGCTGATACGCTTTACCGTTTGTCGATGGATTCCTGTTCGTTTTTTCAGTCGCGTCTGATTAATGATGTGAAGGATTTTGACCGTTATAAGAAGAAAGAGACTTTTTATCGCTGTTTTGGTAATCGGCAACACGAATTGCTGGCGGTGCGGATGCAGGGAGATGGGACGGTAAATGTCGAGCCGGACAGCGTGGTGAAAGTGACGATGTGTTTTTCGGATATAAACGGCAATGTCAGCCGGCTTGTGCTTGAATTGAAGGGGAAGGAGGCCGAATCGGAATGTCGGTCGGATGATAATATATTAAGGTATGGTGTGCCGTATGTTTTGGAACAGGGTAACTGGAGGCTGGAACTGGATGCTGATGCCCTTTTTTCTTCTGTTGAGCGGGTGACAGAAGTTCGGACGGATACCGTGTCAGGACGCGAAGTTCTGATTCTTTCCCGTAAAGATACACCTTTATATAAAAAGGCAACTCTTGAGGTGAAAGGCGAGTTTTCTGAAAAGTCACTTCTTTGCGAGCTTGCTGCTTCCGGTAGAAAATATCCGTTGCCTACCACGCGTACTGCCGGAGGTTTGAAGGCAGAAATCGGATCTCTCAACCGTTATACGGTGGCGGATGATACCATAGCCCCGTCAATTACATATTTAGGCAAGGGGGCCGGTGGGACCTTGCGTTTTAGAATAAAAGATGATTTTTCCGGTATCGCTTCTTATCGGGGAGAAGTCAATGGCGTGTGGTGCCTTTTTTCTTATGATCCGCGTAAGGCAATTCTGCAATGTCTGAGTACGGAACCTATGTTTGTAAAAGGAAAATCCAACGAAGTCCGGATTGTCGTAGAGGATTATGCCCGAAACCGTAAGGAATTGTCTGTAAAGGTCACATTGCCTTAATTCTTTCGTACTTATTACTTGTTTGTTGCACATTTTTTTCTTTTGCTTAAATATATGTCAAACAGTAGTCAAATACTAGTCAAAGATAATAGACTGTTATCTTTGACTTATATTTGTGTTATATTTGATATATAGATGTCATATATTTGACAGGGAGGGAAGAGAGAGAAGGGAGGGGGTTAAGAATGTGCAATGAGGGAAAATTATCATTGTGGTACATGGCATTTTATTTATACCTTGTATTGTACTGGATAAAAAAAGCGTATTTTTGTGCAGTATAATATCCAGAAATGAATATAAAAAGATGGAAATGATAGAAGAAGCAAAAAAAATGGTGGAAGCGGGGAAACGCCAGGAGGCAATCCTGTTTCTCGAAGGGGGTATAAAAGAAAACGAAAATAACGAAGAATATTTATTGTATTTGGGCGAATTGATTTATGCGGAAGGGCGAATGACCGATGCATTGAATAAATTCAATGCTGTGCTTCGTTTGAATCCGGAGAACCATAAGGCAACGAATTACAAAACCATGATTAACGGTATCTTGGGTTATTATTGTAAGGATTTGTTAAATCCCTGATTGGATATTATCTTTGTGACGTTTTAGTTTAAAATGAGTTAATTGTTTTGTATCAGATATGGACGATAAAGATTTGCTGAAGAAAGTCAATCGAAAAGATGAGCAGGCTTGGCGAGTATTTTTTCGTTCTTATTACGATTCTTTGTTTCATCATGCTTTGCGCATACTGGAAGATGAGAAGGAGGCGGAAGATGTAGTTCAGGAACTGTTCATTGCATTGTGGAACAATGGTATCATGTTGGGGGAGAACGATTCTCTGTCCGGTTATCTTTATCGGGCAGTGACAAATCGTTGTCTGAATCGGATTCGCGATCAAAAGCGGATGAACGAACATTTGGCAAAATGGAAAGAAGAGGCAGAAGGAGAGGCGAGTGAGGCGGAATTTGCCAGTGCTGTGCGTGAAGAGGTGATGCGGCGTTTGTTGGAATTGATAGAATTGCTGCCGGAGGGAAGGAAAACAATTTTGAAAATGAGTATGGAGGGGAAGAGTGGCGAGGAAATTGCCCGGCAGTTGGGCGTTTCCATTACTACAGTGAAGCAGCAAAAATATAGGGCTTATCGTTTTTTGCGGGATAATATGGGCGAATCGTGGGTTGTCGCTTGTCTCTTGTTGGAAGGGTCTAAAAATTTTCTTTGATAAAGGGCTTTTAGTCATTATTTCATTGTATTATTGAAATATTTTTTTATATTTGTTGCATCATAGTTGATATGATGTGAATCATTTATTGGGATAGTGGGGATGCTTGGTTAAATTTTATTACTACGAAACACTATCGAAATGAAAAAAATTATTGTCTTTTTAACTACTCTTTTTGGTCTTTGTGGCTGTTATAACTTGGATACTGTTTCGGAATCGGAGCCTGATATTGATGTATTTAATGTATGGGCTGTTTATTTTCAGAAAGAATATTTTAAACAATGGGGCGTTGATTGTCAAGATGATTTACCGCTTGATAATCATGTATTGTTGTTTGAATATGCAGAATTGGGGACTTCGTATGAATATGAACTTTTTTATGCAATACCCGCTAAAAATGAATCAACGGGTAATGTTGATTGCTTCTTGCTTTATCCTTTTGAGCCGAAAAACGGGGAATTACGAGGAAAGTTGGAAGGTGGAATTGGGCATCCTGTCGTTGTTGATTTTGCATATATGCAAACGTTGCAGGAGCAGAATATGTTTAGGTATTCGGCTCGTTTTTTGCTTTGGAAGAGGAAAGGATTGTCAGTCAGAGAAGAATTGTATTTGCTTGCCGAAGAGATTTGCAAACGAATGGATAATTGGGATAATAGGGTATTGGAAACACGTAGTGGAGTTGCTTATGAACAATATGATGTAACGGTATGTTATGAATTATCTCCTTATGTTTATTGTGAAGATGGAGAGATTGTTGTAAAAGTCCCTTTGATAGAAGCTCTTGAAAGGTTATTGGTGAGAGAATTTAAATGTTATGGAGATGTGCTTCGAGTTGCAATAGGAATTCTTTCGGGAACTTTTGATATTACATATAAAACTCAATATGGTTCTATAAAAGAGGTGGTAAATAGGGTTATGATGAATGCAGAAATCGTATTGAAAAGAGAATATAATGTTGAGTTTACTTATTATAGTGTTTATGCAATAGGTAGTAATCCCGGTCCGAATTGGAAAGAGGGGTCTTTGGGAGGTAGTATTGGTTGTGGAAGAGATTTTGGATATGGGTCTGGTTCTGGCGAATTAGATGTGACTCCTGACCCTATTATTAATATTGATAGCCTCAAAGAAAGTCCTATTTTATTGGATATTTATAGTGAGTTCTATGAGAAAAGTGAGTTGTTCAGGAAGATGTTGAAAGATTTTTGTGTGGAAAATTCAATAGCTCATTTAGAATGGGTAGTTCGCGATAAATTAAAAAATGATGGATTTGGAGAATTTAGTATGGTGATGAAAGATTACACTTTTGAGATAAGATTGAATGAGTTGCTGTTGGTTCGTTATCCTAAATTATTTGTATGCAAAACCATGATGCATGAGGCAATCCATGCAAGGATATTTATGCGTTTGTTAAAAGCGACAGAAAATCCTGTGGGAAGTGATATTACAAAAGAAGAACTTAAAGAGTTAAGGAGCACATTAGAGAGAAATGATTTTCCGACATTGTTTGATTATTATCAAAAGTTTACATCTCATGGTGATGCTCAGCATAATTATATGGCGGATTATTATATAGAAACCATAGTAAATGCTTTGCAGGAAATGGATCCTCAAGTTGATCGAGAAATATGTAAAGCACTTGCTTGGCGCGGTTTGACTAGAACTGAAGCATGGAAATTGTTGGAGCAGTCTGAACGGAATAAATATATAAAGATTTATCAAGATTATGTTAATAATACACATGATTAATTTTTTAGCCATGAAGCATTTGTTTTTAATATTATCCTTGTTGTTTTTTACAACTTTGCTGTATGCACAACGAGAGGGGGATAGGCGGTATTATGAGACCATTCGCAAGCAATTTCAAGGACTTGATGATCCAATTTTTAAGAATGGAGATACTTTGTATTTGTTATATGATCTTACAGATTCATTGCAAATGTTTGGGTATGATGAGTTTTGGTGGATGTATCGGGAATTTACTCGAGAGGAAAAAGTGTTGATTTCTTATGGGGAGGATTATATTCCACGTGATATTTCGCTTGTATTGGATGTGAACAATAAGTTTAAAACATTGGTTGCTGCTGATTTGGTAAATATTTCTTTGACTTCTCGTGAGGAATACATAGCTTTTTATGAGCGTGAATATAAACGTTTGGGGGGTAAAATGTATGTATGGAGTTCTTATGAAAAGATGGATTTCTCAATGTTTGATCCTCTGTATTATTTTAAAAAGGTTTATATAATAGTTCCGTGTGTGAATGGAACAATTCGGATGTACCGATGTGATGGTTTGTCGATGGTTTTAGTCTGATGCTTTTTAATTTTTTTTAGCCATGAAGCATTTGTTTTTAATATTGTCCTTACTGTTTTTGACAACTTCGTTGTTTGCACAATCTGATAGGCAAAAAGATCCTTATGAGATAATGCGTAAGCGGCTTCGTGTGGTTGATGACCCTATTTTTGCGAATGGAGACACATTGTATATGCTATATGACCTTACGGATACATTGCAAATGTTTGGGTATAATGAGTTTTGGTGGATGTATCGAGAATTTACTTGAGAGGAAAAAGTGTTGATTTCTTATGGGGAGGATTATATTCCACGTGATATTTCGCTTGTATTGGATGTGAACAATAAGTTTAAAACATTGGTTGCTGCTGATTTGGTAAATATTTCTTTGACTTCTCGTGAGGAATACATAGCTTTTTATGAACGTGAATATAAACGTTTGGGGGGGTAAGATGTATGTATGGGGTTCTTATGAGAAAATGGGGTTTAATAGCTTTAGTCCTCTTTACTATTTCAAAAAGGTTTATATCATAGTTCCGTGTGTGAATGGAACAATTCGGATGTACCGATGTGATGGTTTATCGATGGTTTTAGTCTGATGCTTTTTAATTATTTTAGCCATGAAGCATTTGTTTTTAATATTATCCTTACTGTTTTTGACAACTTTGTTGTTTGCACAATCTGATAGGCAAACAGATCCTTATGAGATAATGCGTAAGCGGCTTCGTGTGGTTGATGACCCCATTTTTTCGAATGGAGACACATTGTATATGCTATATGATCTTACGGATTCGTTGCAATGGAGTGGTGGTGGGCTTTTGTATTGGTACCACCGGGGGCTTACGGAGGAAGAGAAGAGTTATGGGGAAGTTGACCATATATTATTGGGGTGCATTACACTTTATTTGAGGAAAGACAGGGATTTCAAGACGTTGACTTGTGACGAATTGAAAAATATACCACTAACTTCTCGAGAAGAATATGTGAATTTTTATGAGCGGGAGTACAAGCGATTAGGCGGTAAACTGTATATAG
>CAMDJC010000064.1:0-14400 GCA_945900015.1 uncultured Odoribacter sp.
TTGTCCCCATATCTGTTTTGATAACCTGAAATGAATCCACTATGAATAATGTAGGATAGTAAACATGCCCAAACACCCAAACCACCTAAAAAAGCGTTTTTTTTCATAAACAAATAATTTAAGTTAGTAAGTAATTCATTTTTTTTTCATTGTTACAATGACAGTTTCTTCTTGTATATCAAAGTGTACCCCTCCTGAAATCTCCAATGCATCCAACAATTTTACTATTGTTTCATATCTCCGTATATTTCCACTAAAAATCAAATCTTTTGCAGCTTCACTAGAAAAGAATACCTGCATATTATACCACTTAGACAATCGGTTTAATATTGATTCCAAGCGTTCTTCTTGAAACACAAAATGCCCTAATCTCCATGATGTATATAATGCCGTATTTACTTTATCTGCTGTCAAATCTTTTACAGCACATTTATATACAGCCCTCATTCCTGGTTTAAGCACAATATGTTTTTCAGCATCTCCCATTCTTACCTTTCCTTGCTCCAATACAGTCTCTATACTTTCTTCATCAGAGTAGCTTCGAACATTAAAAGAAGTTCCCAATACTTCAACACTAACATGATTTTTCAACCGAACAAAAAACGGACGCTTGGTATCAGGAGCAACCTCAAAAAACGCTTCACCAATCAATTCTACTTCTCTATTATTCTTTGAAAAAAATACAGGATACCGCAAATAACTTTGAGAATTCAACCAAACTTTTGTACCGTCAGATAATATTAGTTGATATTCACCACCAATAGGAACTCTTAATTCATTATAAACCATTTTTTGCTCTGAAAAAACAGAATCTGTTATTGCATAATAAAGTTCAGACCCTCTATTATGTATAATTGCACCATCTATTTTAGCATCTACCTCTTGACTTTCTTCATTAAGATAGCGAACAGAACCATCAGATAAAACCAATTCAGCCTTTGATGTTCCTGGTACAATCGTATTTAAATCAACATGTGGCTTATTATAATTCCAAATCCACATTATAACTAGGCACACAACAAAAACAGCAACAACACCTCCATACCATACCAATTGTATCTTTTTACTCTGTAGCTGTTTCTTCTTATATTTCAACAATCCTTCCCTAGAATCAATCTTATCATAAAGACTCAAGTCTGCACTAAAATCTTTTTTTAACAAATTATTATAAAGAATTTTATGCTCAGAACTATCTTCCAACCATATTTTTAATTCATCTGCTTC
This sequence comes from uncultured Odoribacter sp., assembly GCA_945900015.1. GTDB lineage: Bacteria > Bacteroidota > Bacteroidia > Bacteroidales > Marinifilaceae > Odoribacter. Next base: position 1,225 of record CAMDJC010000064.1, read on the forward strand.
TGATTTATTCAATCCAACTAATTTCTCTTTAGCTATTAGTGAAGCAATCTTTTGATATTTTTCTATAGATACCATAATTCAAAATGCGTTTATATAATAACCCGCAATTTTCATATTAGACTACAAAATCTATAGAAATTTTATGATTAACGACAACCCTTATAAACAAAATACGGGCAACTTTCTCATTTAAGCCGCCCGTATTGTTATTTCTATTCTTTCTTTAAATCTTTATCTTCAACTTTTGTCCCGGTTTGATTTTCCGGACATCAGCATCCGACAAACCATTCCATCTCATAATATCCCGATTGGAAACACCGGGATATTTCTTGGCTATTGTCCACAGATTCTCACCATTTTTCACCGTATAAACGACATACTCACCATCAATAGTGGCAGCCTTCGGTGCAGAAGCCGTATTGTTCACCTTACCGGTATAATTAGCCTTACCTTTATATTGGGCCAATTTCTTTTCAGGGACATAAATCACCAATTTCTGTCCCTGACGGATAGTCATCCGCCGATTCAAATTATTCCAATATTTCAAATCAGACAGACGCACATTAAATTTCATTGCAATACCACCCGGTACATCACCGGCTTTTACTGTATACACCAAACGAGCCTTACCCTCCTGTCCCAGATTAGGCGCATGCACTTTAATTCTTGCTTTCGGATCCGCTGTTCTGTCATTATCATTAAAATACTTCGAACGGTTGCACGCAAAAATAGAATCTTGATTATCTATAAATCCCCCTACATATTCATAAGGCAATCTCAATGCATACGACTTACCAAAACCTCCCGGAATCACATCGGCCCGATATTGAGGGTTCAAATCCCTCAACTCTTCAAGCGACAAATCCAACTTAGCAGCAATCTGTTCGAAATGCAACCCGTCTGCCACCATGATACTGTCGCACATAGGAGGCAAGCTTTGCTGTAACGGCTGAATACCATGCTCCTCATAATAGTTGAACACATAATTGGCTGCAATAAAAGCCGGCACATACCCACGAGTTTCCCGAGGCAAGTTATAATAAATATCCCAATAATTTTTCTTTCCTCCCGAACGTCGGATTGCCTTATTTACATTGCCAGGACCACAATTATATGCCGCAATCACTAAAATCCAATCTTCGTAAATCGCATACAAGTCATTCAAATAGCGTACAGCAGCCTGGGTAGCCAAATACGGATCCCGACGTGCATCAACAAAAGAATTGATTTCCAATTTATACATCTTTCCGGTAGAATACATAAACTGCCACAATCCACACGCCCCGACCCGCGACAGAGCTCGTGGATTCAAAGCACTTTCAATAACCGGCAAATATTTTAACTCCAAAGGCATACATTCAGCATCCAAAGCCTCCTCAAAAATTGGAAAATAATATTCACCCAGTCCCAACATATTAGCCACTTGCAAACGTCTCTTGACTGTATACAACTCTATGTAATTCCGCACAATATCGTTAAAAGACAATGGAATTGCCGATTGTAATGAATCCAGACGGGCCAAATATAAAGAATCGCTACAAACAATGGCACCAGTCGTATTTGCCATTGCCAACGAATCCACATACTCCAATTTTATCCGTTTGTCTGCATGCCAGCTTTTATAATAATAATCCAACCGGTCTATGAACGATTGAGGGATTGAATCTTCCAACACAACTTGCCTGTCTTCATTAAACGAAGCCAAGGTATCTTTAACTGTCATAACAGAGCTTCCCCATACTCCCTCCAGAAGCATCGATGCCATCAATAAAAACTGAATCATCTTTTATTACCGGTTATAATTATTTTTTCTAAAAATTCAAAGTCAATGTCAAGCCTAACGAACCTCCACTAACCGGACTAAAACCGGCTGAAGGCTGCCAATGCAGGCTTAACTTATCATCTATCTCAAAATCATAAAAATGTGCGTACACCGTCGCATCTATAATATTGATAGCATAAATCGCAGCCATGACAATATAACACAGGTCACGGTTGCGCTTGAAACTGGTCTTGCGATTGCTCAAAATATCACTAAACCATTTTTCCCTTTGGCTATTTCCCAATACATATTGCTGTACATCAAAACTCTTGGGAATCTTATCCCATGCAGGTCTATCCGGATAAGGCGTATCCGGATTTTTAGAAAGCTTATCCAAATGATTGACCCACTCTACATAAGCATCCCTATATTCCCTAAATCTTTTTTGATTCCAGATAATACCATACAAATCTGCTGCAATGCCACCATATAAAATAGGCACCTTCCACCATTGTCCATTGTAAATCTGTCCGGAACCGGGCAAAATCATAGCCATAATCGTCGCTCTATGAGGAGAATGTGGCTTTTTTACAATGGATTCCATCATTTTCAATGTATCTCCACCTATCTTTGGAGCAAGCGTATCACGACCTCTTTCAGCAGCTTCCACCCCGAATACCAGCAATACTCCAATTAAGAAAACGACTATTTTTTTCATTCAATCTTATCCAACAGTCCGATAATTCGCTCCAATTCAGAATCAGACTTAAAACCTATAATAATTTTACCTCTTCCCTTATCATTTCGCTTCAACTCCACCTTCGAGCTAAAACGCTGAGACAAATGTTTCTGTAAATCTATATATTCTCCAATCTCATTGATTTTCTTTCTCTTTTTCTCTAAAGCATCCTTCTGCACCCCCTTGTGATTCGGATCTACAATTTCCCTGACAATCTCCTCCACTTTACGCACAGAAAAATCATACTCCAAAATCTGCTCAAAAATCATCAACTGAGTTTCCGGATCATCCACGCCAAGAATTGCACGGGCATGTCCCATGGATATCTTCTTGTCACGCACTGCCAACTGAATTGGGGCCGGTAATTTCAACAAACGTAAATAATTGGCAATCGTAGCACGCTTCTTACCCACCTTCTCACTCAAAGCATCCTGAGTCAGATTACATTCGTCAATCAAACGGTTGTAACTGATAGCCACTTCGATTGCATTCAAATCTTCACGCTGAATATTCTCAATCAAAGCCAATGCCAAAATATTCTCATCATCAGTTTTCCTGATATATGCCGGAATGGTTTTCAAACCGGCCATTTTCGAAGCTCGATAGCGACGTTCTCCGGCTACAATTTCATACTTGCCGTCCTCAACCAAACGCACAGTAATAGGCTGTACAATACCGATAGATTTGATAGAATCCGCCAACTCCTGCAACGCCTCCTCATCAAATTCTGTACGCGGCTGGAAAGGATTGGGACGGATATCATCCAGACTCAATTCCTGCATCGCCGATACAACGACTTCACGCGCTTCCGGTTCGTTGGCAGCATCAATCAATGCACCCAAGCCCCGTCCTAACACATTCTTCTTAGCCATATATTTTTTCCCTCTATTTTATCCAACAATATTATATACCGCTATTTCTTTTCAACAATTCATGTGCCAATGACATATAATCATCAGCACCACGGCTGTTGGCATCATACAAAATAGCCGGCTGTCCAAAACCAGGAGCTTCAGCCAACTTCGTATTACGGTTAACCAACGTCTTGAATACCATATCCTGGAAATTCCTTCTCACCTCTTCCACCACCTGATTAGACAGACGCAAACGTGCATCGTACATCGTCAACACAAACCCTTCAATTTCCAAATTTGGATTCAGACGTTTCTGTATCAATTTAATCGTACTCAACAATTTTCCCAAACCTTCCAATGCAAAATATTCGCATTGCACAGGAATAATCACCGAATCGGCTGCTGTCAATGAATTGACCGTTATCAATCCCAACGAAGGAGAGCAGTCTATCAAGATATAGTCATACACATCTTTCACCTCATCCAACAACTTCTTCAATATCTTTTCACGTTCTGCCATATTCATCATATCCACTTCGGCTCCCACCAAATTTATATTAGACGGCAACACTGACAAATGCTCTATTTCCGTTGGCAAAATAGCTTCGCGGGCAGACAGACCTTCAACCAGACATTCATATATCGTCTTGTCTTCCAACTTTTGAACATCATGTCCCAACCCGGAGGAAGCATTCCCCTGAGGATCGGCATCTACCAACAAAATTTTTTTATCTAAAACAGCTAAACTGGCTGCCAAATTAACCGAAGTTGTCGTCTTTCCAACACCACCTTTTTGATTAGCTATAGCAATTATCTTAGACATAAATTCCCATTTTATGATATTTGTCGTAAAAGTACAATTAAAAAAAATATCTGCCCCTTTTTTATCCCTATTTTTAATAACAAAAACGCCTTTTTTACTAACAATTGGTTATTTCAACTTGAAATGCAACCAATTATCACTCTATTTCCCCTAACTTTGCAAAATAAAATCAAGCAAATATGTCAACTCAATCAGTCATTGCAGCACTGCAGGCAGCAGGCTCACCAACCAAAGCAGAACATCTTGCCTATTTTTTTAAGACAGGCAAAGACCAATATGGCGAAGGCGACCGATTTTTGGGAGTAACAGTTCCCGAACAACGCACCATAGCCAAACAATACGCCCAATTAGATTTCCACTCTTTGGAAGAACTGATAAGGTCCCCTTGGCATGAGGTACGCTTGACCGCCCTTTTTATACTACTATTGATTTTCGAGAAAAACAAAAAAGACCAACAACTCCGCCAAGCATGTGTCGATTTTTATCTAGCCCACACAGCCGGCATCAACAACTGGGATCTCGTAGATCTCAGCTGCTATAAACTCCTTGGCTCATGGCTCGAAGACAAAGACCGTTCGATTTTATACCGTCTGGCAGACTCGTCCAACTTATGGGAACAGCGTATTTCCATCGTTTCATGCATGCATTTTGTGCGCAAGAATGACTTTTACGACTGTCTCTCCATCGCTGACAAACTGCTCTTCCATCCACACGACTTAATACATAAAGCCGTCGGCTGGCTCTTACGCGAAGTAGGGAAAAAAGACAAACAAACCTTGGTATCTTTTCTACATCCACGCTACCAGAAAATGCCGCGCACCATGTTGCGCTATGCCATAGAACGCTTCCCCGACGAAGAACGCAAAGCCTACCTTCATGGTAAAATAACATTGCAATATTAGATGATATTTCTACCTTTGTACTTTGACTAATATGGAAATTCAGACATGATAAGTTATTTACAGGTAGATAATCTCAGCAAAAGATTTGGAGAACAGCTCCTTTTTGAACATATATCCTTCGGAGTCGGCAAAGGTCAGAAAGTTGCCCTTATTGCCAAAAACGGCATGGGCAAATCCACTTTGCTACGAATCATTGCAGGTAAAGACAGCGCAGAAACAGGAACCGTTATCTTCCGCAACGACATTTCAATTGGAATTCTTGAACAAGATCCACTGCTTGAACCGGAAAATACCGTATTTGAAGAAGTCTTCAACTCAGAAGCCCCGATATTAACTCTTATCAAAAATTACGAAAACGCTGTCGAACACAACGATACCGCAGCTTTGGAGCACCTCATCCCTGACATGGATGCCCATTCGGCCTGGGATTATGAAACCACTATCAAACAGATTTTATCTGAGCTAAAAGTAGGATTTTACGACCGGAAAATATCACAACTCTCCGGGGGCCAGAAAAAACGTGTCGGTCTGGCAAAGGTACTCATCAGCAATCCCGAATTTCTGATTCTCGACGAGCCGACCAACCACCTGGATATCGAAATGACCGAATGGCTCGAAGAATATCTCGGCAAATCCAATTCAACACTTCTGATGGTGACCCACGACCGCTATTTTCTGGACCGTGTATGCAATCAAATCATCGAAATAGACGAATTCGGCCTGTTTTCCTATTCAGGTAACTATGCCTACTACCTGGAGAAACGCGAGGAACGAATTGCCAACCATAACGCAGCTGTCGACAAAGCACGCAACCTACTCCGCACCGAACAGGAATGGATGCGCCGGATGCCGCAAGCCAGAGGGCATAAAGCACAATACAGAATCGACAATTTCTACAAGTTGAAAGAAACCGCCTCACAAACAGTGACAGAAAAGAAAATGGAGCTGGATATCAAAGGCCAACGCTTAGGAAAAAAGATTCTTGAACTGGAGCATGTCAACAAAAGCTACGACGGACTTTGCCTGCTGAAAGACTTTTCCTATAAATTTGTACGTGGAGAAAAAATCGGCATTGTAGGCAAAAACGGTGTAGGCAAATCCACATTCCTGAATATCATCACACAAAATATCGAACCGGACAGCGGCTCTATCTCCATCGGAGAGACTGTCGTATACGGATATTATAAACAATCCGGCATCACGTTCAAGGAAAACGACCGGGTGATTGACATCGTCAAAAACATCTCTGAACGCATTGACTTGGGCAACGGACGGATTATGTCGGCATCACAATTCCTGGAATACTTCATGTTTACCGACAAACAACAGTATTCTTTGGTTGAAAAGCTCAGCGGGGGCGAGCGTCGCAGATTATATCTGCTGACTGTCTTGATGAGCAATCCCAACTTTCTGATTCTCGACGAGCCGACCAACGACCTTGATATTGTGACCCTGAACGTTTTGGAAGAATACCTGAAAAGCTTCAAAGGCTGTCTGCTCATTGTATCGCACGACCGCTTTTTCACTGATAAAGTGGTAGACCGAATCTTTGCATTTGAGGGCAACGGTATCGTGAAAGACTTTCCGGGCAATTACACCATATACAAAAACCAGCGGGAAGAAGAAAAAGAGCAACAGGAAAAAATCGAACGGGAGAAGAAAAAACAAGAGCCTCAAACAGCCCAATCAAACAACATCACAAAATCCGAAAAGAAGCGAAAACTGACATTCAAAGAGCGTCAGGAAATGCAACAACTGGAAACAGAGATGGAGCAACTGAATGCCGAAAAAGCAGAAATCGAAGCCGCCTTAAATTCCGGCACCTTACCTGCAGATGAATTAATCCAAAAATCCAACCGCATCGGCGAGCTGATAGATTTACTTGACGAAAAAGAGATGAGATGGCTGGAACTAAGTGAAATATAAATCATAAATTTTGGAGGACTGAACAATGATACGGGAAACAATCGAAAACTTTCTGGAAAAATACCGGATACCGAAAGATGCCGGTTTCATTCTGGCAGTCAGCGGAGGAGCCGACTCCATCAGCATGTTGCACGCATTTAAATACATGAACCTGAAAATCATGGCACTACACTGCAACTTTGCCCTACGAGGCAAAGAATCGGACATGGACGAACAGTTCGTCAAACGCTTCTGTGACAATTACGGAATTGCCCACAGTGTCAAGAAATTCAACACCACAGCTTATGCCAAAGAGCATGGACTCAGCATTGAAATGGCTGCCAGAGAACTCCGCTACACTTGGTTTCACGAAATGAAAGCCAAAAAGAAAATGGATTACATTGTCGTTGCCCATCATGCCGATGATGTAGCAGAAACTATACTCATCAATCTATGCCGCGGTACAGGTGTCAAAGGACTCACCGGAATCAAACCCGTCAATGGCGATATACTGCGTCCATTGCTTAACTGCTCCCGAAATGACATTCTAAAATACATTGAAGACCATCAACTGGGCTTCCGAACCGACTCCACAAACAACTCGCTTGACTACATGCGGAATAAAATCCGCCATAAAATCATACCGGTGATGAAAGAAATCAATCCTTCGCTTCTCTCCACCGTAGCAGATACATGCGAAGCGCTGAAGGAGACAGAACAAATTTTCACCTACGGAATCAAGGTTCTACAGGAAGAAATCATGGATTGTGAGGAAGACGAGATATTGATTCACATTGACAAAACAATATCCTCTCCTGCTCCCTACACTTTACTATATGAAACCTTGCGCCCCTTCGGGTTCAACAAAACACAAATACGTGATATACTGAATGCCCACACCGCCACTCCCGGAAAACAGTTTATCACCGGCAATTATGTATTGGAAAAAGGCCGCACCTATTGGCGACTTTACGACAACAGCATCCGCCAGCAGCAAAGTACGGAAATACCGGAACCGGGAACCTATACACTAGGAGACTACAAATTTGAAATATTCCGCTTCCCGCGGACAGAGGATTTTGAAATACCGACATCTCCCGACATTGCCTGTCTGGATGCTGACAAAGTGAAATTTCCTTTGACCATACGCAACTGGCAGGCCGGCGACTATTTCTGCCCCATTGGGATGAAACGAAGCAAAAAGAAACTCAGCGACTTTTTTACCAACCAGAAATTCAGTACCCGCCAAAAACAGGAATGCTTGTTATTGCTCAGTGGAGATAAAATAGCTTGGGTAATCGGGCATCGTTTGGACGATCGTTTTAAAATCACCTCTTTCACAAAAGAGCTGCTCATCATTAAACGGCTAAAACAAGAATAATCCATAAAAGCAAAAAAACGAAGTCTCACGACTTCGTTTTTTTTAAACACACTAACAATAAATTTACTACACTTATAAAGCAATATAATCTCTATATCTCAACGGCAAAGGTATACATTTAAAACGTTTGCGCAAACATTTCCACAAAAAAATATCAAGAAAAAATCAGCATCCCCCAAAATATCATCCTTACCCTATCTTAATCAAACAATTAGGCCAAACATATCATCCGTTATTTCTATATTCCAACGGGCTCATTCCGGTATATCGCTTAAAATATTTCCCGAAAAACGACATATTGGCAAAGTTCAGCGAATCGGAAATTTCCTGCACGGACCGATTGGTGGATTTCAACTGCGACTTGGCATCCATAATCACCATTCTCGAAATAATCTCGACACAAGTATTCCCTGTCACCTGCTTGACTGCCGTACAAAGATGGGCATGTGTAATCTCCAGTTTTTCGGCATACCAGGCAACATTCCGGCTGAACATATAATTCTGCATCACCAATTGAGTAAAACCTTTGCAAAGCTGTTCACTTTTCGACATCGTACCAACATTACTATAGCGATTCTGGTACATGGCAAGGATTCCGGCATGAATATTATTATATAAGTGTGGAGTGACCAACTTACGGCTTTCCTCATTGAAAAATCCATACAATTTTATCAGAAAACTCATATAATCTTTCAACAAGGCAGCCCCTTCCGCCTTCAAGGAAATAAGCGGACGTCCCAATGTAACGTACAAAGAACTCAATGTTGAACGACTTAAATCAGCTTGTTCGATATACTTGGAAGAAAAACCGCCGAAATAAATCTCCAATTCGCCGGTCACTTCGTGTATCTGCAAAATGCTACCCGGCATAATGGTCACAAAATCATTGGGCTGCACAGTAATCCGATTCAAATTCACAGAAGCCTCTATCGTACCACTCACACACAACACAAAAATTTCCGACTTCAAACGGCAAGGAAAGTTGGTGTATAGATTCAACAAACCTTCTGAGATACCGGTCCCGACAATCCATTCTTCGGGCAAATCTATTTTAGGCAATTCATTCTCCATATTGTTCTGCTTTTGGGCAAAGATAACCTATTTCTAACAAAGAAACCACAGAATCTTAAAAACAGATTAATTTTATTCTATTTTAAAGCACATATAAATCATTTTTCACCTCAAACAGTTAAAAACAGACCAATAATAAGAGAAATAGACCTTGTTGCATCACAAAAAAGGCTATTACTTTGTCGCTTGAATTATAAAACAATTCGACTGAAAAATCCGATTAATAAAATTCATAACCAATTAATTTTAAAACAAGGAAAACATGAAGAAAAATTTATTCATTTATTTACTGACTGTTTTGTGTGCAGTAAATTTATTCACTGCATGTAGTGATGATGATGATGACAAAGATGCTCCGCAAGGAGATTTGAATGCCCCCAAAATCACTTGGGCTGAAAATCCAAATTTTGATACTACAGAAATTAAGGAAAATATGTCTGCTGTTATCAACATCGATGTTGAAAACGGACTCAAGTCTCTGCAATTAGACATCAAATCAGCAGCATTGACAAATGAAATGTTAGCAGTTGTTGGTCTATCTACAAGTGTTGATTTAGTTACTGTTGAATTAACAGAAGACCAGGCAAGCATTATTGCAGGTATTCCTTTTGGAGAAAAAATCAAAGATGCAACATCCTTGAAATTTGACATCTCTAAATTGGTTCCTATGATTATGATTCTGCCCAATGCTGCCGGTAATCATACATTTTCAATCACTGTAACAGACAACAAAGGCAAATCAGCAAAAAAAGACTTGGTATTCCACTATATTTTACCGCTAGGTGCTGCTAAACTCAGCGAAGTAAATACATGGAACAATACAGCCAAGGTAAGTGTTGATAATGTTAGAGAAACCACCACTGTTCAATACCGCCGTCAGGGAGAAACAGATTGGCAGGAAGCAACTCGCCAAGAAGACAACACATTCTTAATTTCAACGAAATGGACTGAATCTCAAAATAGTGCAGGGTTAAAAATCTGGACTCCAGATGTAAAGACTGGTATTTGGGCTGCACAAACTTACGAAATTGCTGTTTTGGATGCAGGACAAGAAGTGTCTAAAGCAACATTCGAAACAAATAAAGGCGATGCAATCCCTAATGGAGACATGAGCGGATGGTCAAAAAAAATATGGAAAGATTCTCAAAACAAAGAATTTGAAATTACCTATCCAAATGCAAAAGGCACTGAAGGATTTTGGGATAGTGGCAATAATACATTTGTAGAACAAACAATGACACCCCTTTGCAAAGAAGAAGTAGAAGGTAATGGTATCGCTTTTTTATCTGCTCAAAAAGTATTAGGTGCAATATTTGCAGCTGGTAACCTTTTCTCAGGTGATTTTAACTTTTCAGGTTTTTCTGGAACAGTGAATTTTGGTAAGAAATATACTTGGACAGCACGTCCACGCGCATTGAAAGTACGTCTGAAAGCAGAGGTGGGCACGATTGATAACGTTGGTGGTAGCGATCCTGAAAAAGACAATTTGAAAGGAAAGCAAGACAAAATAGTATTATTTGCAGCCGTTACAGATTGGACAAAACAACATGGAGTAACATCTGGTTTCGGCACACCTAAAGGTATGTGGCATCCAGAAACACAAAATTCAGTAGAAGAAGGTGCTATAATAGGCTATGCATCTAAATTCATCACAGAAAATATTACCGAGTATACAACTATTGAAATACCATTTAATTGGTACAACTCTACTGACAAGCCCTCAACAGATAATTTTTCACTAGTAATTTCCGGTGCAACAAGCTACAGAGGAGATTATCTAACTGGTTGCTCAACCAATAAATTATATATTGATAGCGTAGAATGGGTTTATTAATTAATCAATAAAATACCCTATGGGAGAAAATATCTCCCCACACTTAAGAAGGTGTTTCGTCATGTACGATTCACCTTCTTTGTTGTTATCCAAACTTCTTTCCCTACCTATTGGCAGACTACCAAATTTGCAGCACAGAAAACTTTTCATCTGTAAAAATTAAACCACAGGTTCACAAACTGCGAACATCTTCAAGAGACAATCCTGTATATTTAGCTACCATCTCAACCGACATACCATTCGATTTCATCGTTCTGGCTACTTCAAGCTTTCCTTGTTCGATGCCTTGTTGAATGCCCTGTTCCAACCCCTTCTTCAATCCCCTGCGCTCTGCGCTGCCATACAACGTCTTTTCAACACTGATAATGTCCCAGAATTTTTCGTATCCCAGCAACTGCGCATCCGTAAAAGCGGACTCCTCCAAAGCGGTTATCGCTTTTTTCACCTCCGGATTCGCCAGCAAGTCTTCGGGCACAGCACGGGTCTTTTCATTGATTTCAGTCAAAAAGCGAAGCCAAAGCACCTGCATCTTTTTCTCGCTATAGGAATGGGGACTAAACTTGGGCAATTCGACAAATATCAGATGCAGACCATCAATCACCCTGTCCGTATGCTCCTCATGAACCAAACGGTAATAATGATAGAATCCATCCTGTTCAGGTTCCAATACCTTATTCACCAGATTCAGCGAATACACCGGCTGGAGCAGTTCGTATTGTTTGCCCGTATCAATCTGCCGCACGTAGGCTTTAGAGCAGCGCATTAAGCAGACTCATCACCAAATCGGGATGTTCGCCAAACACACGCTTAAATGTCAAATCCGCCTTCGGGTCCAAATATTTCATAATCCTGCTTTTTGGAGCAATTCACCTATAGCAGCAATGAATGCGGTAGCTTTGGGCAGCAATTCATCAATTTCTTCAACACTCGAATAGGCAAAGTCGTCATAGTCGCTGCTATGCCTGCGTTCGAATAACAAGGAAAAGCTACGACCAACTTCACGTGACAGACATCCGGTTGCCACAAAGTGCATCCCTATCATTTGTTTGACACCTGCATGAGTACCCGGATTTATACCATGCCTTACGAGCAAAGCCACAGCTGCATAATAACAAGCATAATAAAGGCGATTCACAGCTGTATTGTAATATCCCTGTTGCTTCAGGAAAGGGACTTCTGCCAATGTTTCATTGGCACGTTGGTAGCGATAAGTAGCCAATGCTTTTCGGTTATTGACACTCATTTCTTCTTTCATAACACAATACCCTCGTTGGTTACATTAATATGGAAAGGCGTATGAAAAGGCAGATTATCCCAAATCTTTTTCAAAATGACCCGTGCATTTATTTGTACGCCGGTTTCTATCTCAATATCGTATAGCGGGGCTATAATCCGCTCTTCCTCAGCTACTGTAAGCTGGTTTCCGCCAACCAACACCAATAAATCAATGTCGCTATCGGGACGGGCATCACCACGGGCCTCGCTGCCATAAAGTATGGCTTCTGCATCAGGAGCAACCTGGCGCAAGGCTTGGCGTATCTGTTCTACTATCTGCGGACGTTTCATATTCTATTATAAATGCTAACATTGCAAATATAGTGAAATATATCATACAAATACTCCGTTCTCATAAAGATATTCGGATGCAAAGCCGATCTCGTTGTTTCAACCGATTGTACATGCTTCTGAAACTGCGATGATTTTACCCCATTGCGCCAGCCTTGCTCCCTTCTCTCTCCCTTTTCCCTCCCTGTCAAATATATGACATCTATATATCAAAGATAACACAACTATAAGACAAAGATAACAAATTGTTATCTTTGTCTTATAGTTATCATATATTTAAGATGAACCTAAAATCCGCAACTATCATCCAATACACGATTAAGGGTAGATTTATGAGTC
>CAMDJC010000065.1:0-14348 GCA_945900015.1 uncultured Odoribacter sp.
TCGCTGATTATCATTGTGCGCTATATGATGGCGCAAAAAAGTGATGAAGTCAGGTGCTCAGCAACAGCAGATTATCCGCATGAAAAGTGAAGGCAAATCGTATCGTGAAATAGCGCAACAGTTGAATATCAGCGAGGGTACGGTCAATACACATGTCGCCCGGGCATATAAAATTTTCAGAGAGAATTTCGGGCATTCTTTAATGCTGGCTTATTTCATTTCGAGATTTATCTAGATTGATATGAAATGAATAAAAATAACCCTATCTTAAAATCTTCTTTACAGAAGAAACTTTTTTAGTTATAAAACAAGGAAATTTTTTTTGAAAATAATATGACTTTTCATGTATATGGAATTCTTTCTTCGGGTGTTATTATGGAAACGATTGCGATGAAAAAGATAGATTGGCATATAATCAGAAAGGTATTTGATAAAACAGCGACAGTTTCAGAAGAAAAAGAATATGAGCAGTGGTTGAATACGTCTCAGGTACATAGAGAGTATGCAAAGCGTATAAAAGATTTTAACGGAAGTTCGCCTAAAATTTCGGAGGAAGAGTTGCAGCAGTTGTATCGCTCGTTTTCTTTTTCTATGCAGCAGCGTAAACGTTTACGGATTGTAAAATGGAGCAGCGTTGCAGCACTATTATTCCTTACTTTAGGGAGTGGGTGGTTGTTGTTGAATTTAAAATCAGAAAGCAGTTTGCCGGTGATAACAGAAGTTGCTGCAACGGAAAAATACGATGATGTGGTGCGTATGACAACGGCTGACGGAAAAGTTTACAATCTGGAAAATAAAAAAGAGCAAGTGGCTGAAGGGAAGAAGGTATTGGATGTAGAAGAGGCTGCGGAAATGGTTGAACCTAGGGTTATTGATGTGCCACAGGGGAAGACCTGGCAGTTTATGTTGGCGGATAGCAGCCGCGTGTATGTGAATGCAAATTCACGATTGGTATTTCCGGAGAATTTTGACGGCCAGCAAGAGAGACGGATTCATTTGGAGTATGGCGAGGCTTATTTTGAGGTGACGAAAGATGCCGAGAAGCCTTTCATTGTGTCTGTGGGAGAGACGGAAACTACGGTTTATGGAACAGAGTTTAATATTAACGGTTATCAGCCGGATTCGCCTAAAACAACGTTGATTCAGGGAAGTGTAGGGATGAAGGTTGTCGGGGATGTGAAAGAGATTCGTTTAAAACCCGGTCAACAGGGGCAGTTGGACGAGGCTGGGACGTTGGTTGCGAAAGAGGTGGATTGGGAAACATTGGTTGCTTGGAAAGAAAATATATTCTTCTTCCGCAATGCTGCGTTGGAGGAGATAGCTTCACGATTGGCTGATTGGTATGGCGTGGAATTTAGATTTAGCCGTGAATCGTTGAAGCGGGAAGGTTTCTATTGTCGTTTGCCTCGTACGTTACCCTTAGAAAATGTTTTGAAAGCTTTGGAGCGTGGGCGGGCAGTGCGTTTTATTTACGAAAACAACATAGTGACAGTATATTAAAATGACTAACTAATCAAATATTTTTAATTTATGCAAAAAGTGAAAGTTCTTGCAAGGAGGTGCCTATGTGCATTTCTTGTATCCTTGTTTGCCGGTTGGCTGACGGGAGAGTGGGTGCTGAAAGCTCAAAATGCACCGGATTGTGCTTCCGCACAGATGAGTCTGTTGAAGGAAGTGATAGAAATTGAAGCTAAAAATCTTTCTTTTGATGAATTTTTCAGTTTGATAAACAGCAAACTGAGTTCGCCTCTATACATTTCGTATAGAGTGGAAGATTTGAGTGTGATGAAAAAAGTGTCAATGGAAAAACGTCGGAGTAGCGTAGAAAATATATTGCGTGATGTGTTGGAGGGATATCAGTTGACCTTTATGGTGAAAGACAATATTGTGATGATAGACCGTAAGGAGGTAATGCAACAACAGAAAAAACCGTTGGTTATCAAAGGTAAAGTATTGGAGCATGAAAACGGAGAACCGATTATTGGCGCAACAGTTTTGATTAAAGGTACAACTGTCGGTACTTCCACGGATTTGGACGGGACATTTGCCATTCCTGTAGAACTCGGTAAAACGTTGGTGGTATCTTTTATTGGAAAGACTTCTCAAGAGGTGAAAGTCGAATCAGATAAGTTTTTGACCATTAAACTGAAAAACGACCAAATCCAGATGGATGAAGTGGTTGTAACCGGTTATGCGAATATCAATAAAAACACTTTTACCGGTAACGTCAAGACAATTAAGAATGAAGAGCTGATGAAAGTATCCCGGACCAATGTATTGAAAGCTATTTCGACATTCGACCCCTCTTTCCGTATTGCAGAGAATAATATTTTCGGTTCAGACCCGAATGCTTTGCCTGAAATTAACATCCGTGGTCATTCCAGTATCGGTATCATGCAATTGGACAAGGATAAATTTTCCAAAGCCAATTTGGAAAAAAATCCTAATACTCCGACTTTTATCATGGACGGTTTCGAGGTGAGCATACAGAAAGTGTATGATATGGACCCGAACCGCATCGAGAATATTACCATCTTGAAAGATGCAGCAGCGACAGCCATGTACGGTTCGCGTGCGGCAAACGGAGTGGTGGTGATAACAACGAAAGCTCCTCAGGCAGGAAAAGTGCGTGTATCCTATAATTTTACTTCGACTCTGGAGGTTCCTGATCTGCGTGACTATAATTTGATGAACTCTAAAGAGAAACTGGATGCAGAGGTGAAAGCGGGTGTTTTTGATCCGGTGGAAGAGCTAGACCGATATAACGGAGAACATTGGTATTGGAAAAAATACAATGCTGTTTATGTTGAAGGAGTGGAAACTGATTGGATGGCAATACCTTTGCGAAATGCATTCCAGCATCGCCATTCTTTGAATGTAGAGAGCGGAAACGACAATATCCGTTACAGTTTTGATTTAAACTATTCAGGTGACAACGGTGTGATGAAAGGTTCTAAGCGTAACAACGTAGGTGCCGGTTTTGATGTATATATCACTTTGGGTAAATTCCAATTAAGCAATTCGGTGACTTATAATAACACGACTTCGGAAGAATCTCCTTATGGAAGTTTTAGTGACTATACACACCAATTGCCTTATAATAAGTACACAGATGAATATGGGAATTTGTTAAAGGAATTGAGTGATTGGGGGCGCGGTGGAAATGTTCCAAATCCATTATATGAAGCTTCTTTGGGTAATTTTGAGAAAGAAAAATCCGATGAGATTATCAATAACCTGCAAATCCGTTGGGATATGGGTAAAGGATTTATGGCTCAGGCTTCTGTTGGATTGCAGAAAAGTTGGAATTCAAGCAAGCAATTTATTGACCCCAAATCCATGAAGGCAAGTCAACAATTGTCTAATGACAATCTGTTGGCAGGAGACCTGTTTACAAGGGATGGTAACAGCAGTCGTTGGAATACCCGTTTAGGTTTAAGTTATAATGCAAGTTTGGGACGTAATAATTTAAATTTTTCGGTAATCGGAGAAATCAACCAAAGCAACAGTTATTCGGTATCAACTCATTATATTGGTTTTGCATCCGGAACTTCTGCAGATGTCAATTATGCCTCTCAGGTGAAAGGTAAACCTTCCAAATCAGAGCGTGTGTCTCGTTATGCCGGTTTAAACGGAATTTTCAACTATAGCTTTGATAATATTTATTTGGCGGACTTTTCTATCCGTTACGAGGGTTCGTCTATTTTTGGTAAAGAACAGCAGAGTACCCCTTATTGGTCGGGAGGTTTGGGATTGAATATCCATAATTATAATTTCTTGAAAGAGTCAGAACTTATTAGCCGTTTGAAAGTGAGAGCCAGCTATGGACAAGTGGGTAATGTGAATTTTGAACCTCACATGTCACATAATTACTTCCAGGCACAATATGATGATTGGTATATTACCGGATTTGGAAATAAATTGTATTATATGGGTAATCCGGATTTGAAGAGCGAGAAGACCAATACTTTTGATGTATCTGTAGATGTGTCATTGTTACAGGATAAGATTAACTTTACAGCCACATATTATAATAAGAAGACAATTGATATGATTAACGATGTGACAGTGCCTTCATCTTCCGGTTTTATGACTTATAAAGACAATATCGGAAAAATCCGTAACCGGGGTGTAGAGCTTTCGTTGTATGCCAATGTATTGAATCGTGAAGATTGGTTCTTGTCTGTACACGGAAACTTTGCCAAGAATGATGAAGTGTTGTTGGAAATTGCCGAATCCTTGAAACGCTACAATGACCGTGTGAATGAAAAGTATGAAAATTACGATGACGATTTAAATCCCAATGAGGCTGAATATGGCGAAGTATATACCAAGTATGAAGAGGGTGGTTCAACTACATCATTTCATGGTATGAAATCACTGGGTATAGACCCGGCCAATGGTAAAGAGGTGTTTGTGGATCGTGCCGGTAACATAACTTATAATTATGATCCTAGCCAACAGGTGATTATCGGTAATACGGCACCAAAGGGACAAGGTTCATTTGGTTTTAACTTGCGTTGGAAGAATCTGACATTGTCTTCTGTCTTCCAGTATGAATTTGGAGCAGATCGTTATAACGAGACTTTGGTAAACTATGTAGAGAATGCAGATATAGAATATTCGAATGTTGATCGACGGGTACTTACGCAGCGTTGGCAAAAGCCTGGTGATGTTGCTCCTTTGAAGGATATCAAGGATATGAACAAGACGACACGTGCAACTTCGCGTTTTGTGCAGAAATATAATTTGCTTTCCATGAGTTCATTGACTTTGCAATATGAGTTTAGTGAAAAAATTGCGCGTGCTTTGCATGTTGACAGATTGCGTTTGGAGGCGAATACAGGAGAATTGTTCCGGTGTTGTTCTGTGAAGCAGGAGAGAGGTTTGGGATATCCGTTCGCTAAGAATTTTAATTTCACATTGATGGTAAATTTTTAAAATCGGCAGATTATGAAAAATATATTGAAATATAGCTGGGTGCTGGGACTTTTGGTTCTCTCTTCTTGTGGCAATTGGCTGAATGTAGAGCCTTTTGACCAAGTGAGCGAGGAACAACAGTATAGCAAAGCAGAAGGTTTTTATAACCAGTTGAACGGTATTTACAAAACCATGGCAAGCCGGGATCTTTATGGTAAAGAACTTACTTGGGGACTTATGGATGTATTTGCCCAATATTATGATATGGGTAATTATTCAGAATGCGATAACCATGCTTATACAACCGGATCGAAGTTGGATTACGAGGAAGACTATGTAAAACCATATATAGTAACTTTCTGGGAGACGATGTATAATGCAATATCCAATTGTAATAACTTGATTCAAAACACAATGACAGCAGATTCGATGCTTTTCCCTTTGAGAGAAAAAGAACGTCGTTGTATTGAAGGAGAGGCGCGTGCTTTGAGAGCAATGTTGCATTTTGATTTATTGCGTATGTATGCTCCGGCTCCTATGGTGGATTCAACTGGTAAATACATAGCTTATGTTGACTATTTCCCTACTCATATACCATTAGAAATACCGACGAATCAGGTGTTGGAAAAAATTCAGAATGATTTGATGGATGCTCATGCATTGACAGCAGATTATGATACACTTTATAAGAGTTATATTTCGGATGTACACATGCGCTTGGAACTTTCTCTGGGAGGTGAGATAGACCGTTTTATGCAATTCCGAGGTTATCGTTTGAATCACTATGCCATTAAAGCTCTTTTGGCGCGTGTCGCTTTATATCGAGGAGACAAAACTACAGCCTTGGATTGGGCGAACGATGTTTTGAAATATTATTCCTGGTTTAACTTTGACAGTGAGAACTCTATTAGAAGTAACAAGAACATGAAGCTATACGGCGATGTTATCTTTGCTCTTTATAACAATAATGCAGCGTTGTATGAAGCGGAAGAAAACACAGGGGATTCCAGGATGGTAGCTTGGGATTACAATACATTGTTTGATACAGATGCGACTCGGGATTTTAGACGTTGGCAATGGCGAGAGGATGATTACGGATACCATCCTATGAAATATAAGAAAGATGAATCAACTAATGAGGCAGAGGTATGTAATACAATGATTCCAATGCTCCGCATGTCTGAAATGTGCTATATATTAGCTGAATGCTATTATGAAAAGGACCCAGCAAAAGCAGAACAATGGTTGAATTATATCAGACAAAGTCGCGGTTGTAGAAGTAGTTTGCCGTCAACATCGACTCAAAAAGAGTTTAATAATTTGATATTAAAAGATTTCAGACGCGAATTTTATGGTGAAGGACAATTGTTTTTCTTCTACAAACGTTTAGGCTTAGATGCTATTGGCACTTCTTCTATAACCGTAGAATTTAAAACTAAAAACGTATTCCCGATACCTGAATCCAATGATATTTAATTAATAAAAATGGAAGATTATGAGATATTTATTTTATATAATACTGTTGACTATTGTTTTTGCTTGCAGTAAAAAGGATATTGAGACTTGGAAAGGGGAGCATTATGTTTATTTTACAGAGAGCGAGGATTTATTCTATGGAAATGAGTCAGTAACATCAGACTCTTTAAATGTATCTTTCTTCTTTTATATAGAAGATGTGATTCAATATCCTCTGGAGGTGGCACTGACCGGTCAATTATTGAGTGAAGATACACCTTTTAAAGTGGTGGCGGATAAAGAAAAAACCACTTTACCTGAAAATTTATACGAAATGCCCGAACATTTTACTTTTGGTAAAGGGCAACTGAAGGATACAATTTATGTTACACTGAAAAATGATCCGATATTGAAAACCAATAAATTTGATTTGAAACTAGACATTGTCAAAGAGGGCAGTATGTTGACACATAAGGGTAAAAATGCCACCCGTCTATTAAAGGTATCCGATATGGTCGAGAAACCGGATTGGTGGTTGGAGAATCCGATTGAGTGGTATTATTTAGGAACGTTTACAGCGAAAAAGTATGAAAAATTCATGGAGGCGACAGGTGTATCATCATTGGATTTGAATGATTTGGCAGAAGTTCGCTTGTTGACTTTGGAATTCCAGAACTGGTTAGACAGACAGGATCCCAAGATTCTGGATGAAGACGGGAATGAGATGAAGACTGAAATTATAGGATAGTTGAATCCTAATTATTAACAGATTAAAGATATTATCATGAAAAATATATTATTCTTATTGTTTGCATTTGTCCTTTGGGGATGTATCGAAGACAATGGAAATTATGATTATAATCCTTCAAGGGACTTAATAGTTGAAGATGTTCCAGGCAACATCACTTTGACTGTGGGAGAATCAGTCACGTTGACTCCTAAACCTATGGTGCGCTATGATAAGACGAAAACCATTATTGAGGGTGTAGAATATGAGTGGGTTCTGGAGGGAGAAGTTGTATCTAGAGAACCATCATTTACCTATACAGCACAAGAATATGGTAATTTTGAGGGTATATTGAGAATCAAAGACCCTTTGACAAAATCAATGTCTTTTTGGGATTTTAGATTTGATGTAGAGACTCAATATAAATCAGGTTTTTTAGTACTTTCTGAAGAAAATGGAAAAGCACAGTTGTCTATGATTCGTGCAAAATGGTCTCGTACACCATCTGATACGATTGTTTATGAAGGAGAGTGGAAAAATGTATATGAAACAGAAAATGGCGGAGAGTCGATAATTGGAAGGCCTTTATCTCTCACAGAGCATTGGGCTTATGATGATGATATGATTCAATTGGGGGAAGTGACTATTGTGACGGAAGTGGACGGAAAGTTGAAAATTCAAGAATTAAATGGTTTCAATTTTAAACGAGAAACTTACATTGAGCAGGAATTCAAAGATGAAAAATTACCAGTCAATTATAATCCGAAGGTCATTATGCATACCTGCTTCGACAGTTTCCTTTTGGATGAATCAGGAGATGTATATATGCGCCGTTCTTCAGTGAAGAATGGATATCATACAGGTTATTTTGCGGATAATATCAAGTTGTGGAACGGACAAAAGTTTTCTGATTTGATTTTTACCCAGTATGAAAAAACATCTGCTGTATTGGCAATTGAAAAAGATGCAGAGGGGAAGCGTAACTATGTAGGTATTTACAGTAGTTCATTTAGAGAACATGATAACTTGACTCGTTTGGAGTTAATAGGATCTTATGCTGATGATTTTAAGGATATTCAAGGAGAGGTTATATGGAGTGATTGGAGAGATATTGATGAGTATTATATGAGTGGAATGTCTGTTGTTTATAAAACACAGTCTGGCGATTATATTTTACACTGCTTTGATATGGATGGAGCCGGCAGACAAACGTGGGAGGTTGTATCTAGTGCAAAAATTAATTTAACAAAAGAGAAAGGAATAACTCAATTGAATGGTATGTGTACCAATAAGCGAATGAATTATACTTATTTGTGGGACGATTATACAATTTATGCATTAGAAAATTGGTATAATGAGGATTTCTTTGAAATGAAAAAATTCGACAAGAAAATAGTAGCTGTAGCAGATCAATCTGTATATTATAAATGGGGTTCTTATAGTCCAGCTTTGGGAATAGCTTTTGATGACGGCTCTGTTGAGATTTGGGAAGTGGACCGAGAAGATCCAGCAAAACTGTTTAAGAAAGTATATACCTCAATCAATAATTTCGGTAATATTAAAGACATCATTTTTAAGATAGGTTTATGTTACGAATTTTTTAATTGTTGATAACTTGAATAAATAAAACCAAATAACAATGTACAAATTTTTTTCATTACTTATTTTAAGTTGTATGCTGGTGCCAGTAATGGCTCAGCAATATAAAGCCAATTGGGCTCAAATCAAGAAATTCGAAAATATAGTGAAAGAATTTCGAAATGATGTGAGTGTTTATCCTCGTTTTATTAATGAAACCGATGTTTTCTGGTATCGGCTACGTACAAGCGAAGGTGTGAATTACTATCTGGTAGATCCTTCCAAGAAATTGCATACCGAGCTTTTCAATATGAAAAGTATGTTGGCTCAAATGGCAGAATTGACACGTAAGGCATATACTTCAACCGTATTGGAATATGTGAATATGAAGTTTTCGAAAGACGGGAAAAGCTTTACTTTTTCACATGACGGGACAAATTTCAACTACGATTTGAGAACAAGGAAACTTTCCAAGATAGAAAAAAAGGATGAAAATAAAGATGAATATATTGCTCCTTCCGGCCATATGATATCTCCTGATAGTAGTTATTATATTTATGCTTATAAGCATAATTTGTATTGCTATGGAAACAAAGCTAAAGGTATGGATACTACGATTGTGCAATTGACAACGGATGGTGAACGTGCATATTCTTATTCTAAATATCCGAGTGAAAACCCGGAAGAAGAGTCCTATCCGGCTGGCCGTTGGTTGAAACATACCAATACTTTTTTGGTTGAAATGAGCGATGAACGTAAAACCGACAAAATGTATATTGTAGATATGTTGAATCAGCCGCGTCCTAAATTGGTGGATTACCAATACAGTTGTCCCGGCGATGAGCATATAGGTCAGTATTTCTTTAAATTGATTGATGTAAAGACTCAAGATGTAAAGGAAATTTGGGCAGAAAAATGGAAAGACCAATATGTAGATTTTGCTTATGACAATACAGGACACGGTTCTGAATTCTTCTTTTACCGCACGAGACGTTCATGGGATGAAAAAGACTTGTGTGCCTATAATGTGAAAACAGGGGATATCCGGGTGGTATATAACGAAGTTGACAAACCTTATTTTGATTATGTGATAGCACAGACTCACTTCCTGAATGATGCAGATGAAATTCTTTTCCGTTCAGAGCGTACAGGTTTGGGACATTTCTATTTGTATGATGGTAAAACCGGCAAAATGAAACGTGCTGTTACTGAAGGTGATTTCTTGACCGGTCAGGTGATTAAGGTGGATACTGCACGTCGCGAGGTGTATCTTTATGCTTATGGAAGAGAAGAAGGTGTTGATCCTTACTATTATATGGCTTATCGTGTAAGTTTGGATAAACCGGGCATGGAATTGTTAACCCCGGGTAATGCAAATCATAAGGTTTTTGTATCTCCTTCTTCGAAATATATTATCGATACTTATTCAAGAGTCGATATGCCTTTCAAAGCTGTAGTGCGCAATCGTAACGGTAAGGAAATCATGAAATTGAAAGATCCTGATCTGAAGCCTTTGTTAGCGCAGGGATGGAGATTCCCGGAACGATTTACAGTGAAAGCTGCTGACGGTATCACAGATTTGTATGGCGTGATGTGGAAGCCGATGGATTTTGACTCAACCCGTAAATATCCGATTATTTCAGAAGTGTATCCTGGCCCGCAGTTTGAATATGTGCCGACTTCTTTTGAGTTGGAATCAAGTAAAGCTACTCGTCTGGCTCAGTTAGGTTTTATTGTTATCCAAGTAGGTCATAGAGGTGGTACTCCATTGAGAGGAAAAGCCTATCATCGTTATGGATATGGTAAATTGAGAGATTATCCTCTGGCTGATGATCAAGCTGCAATCAAAGAATTGGCTAGACGGTATCCGTTTATTGATGTGACAAAAGCAGGTATGTTTGGTCACTCTGGTGGTGGATTTATGTCGGCTGCTGCTATATGTTCTTCTAATTTCTATAAAGCAGCTGTGGCTACCGCAGGTAATCATGATAACCGTATCTATAATACCGGTTGGATTGAAATGAACAACGGAGTTCGCGAGAAGATTGTAAAGAATGAGAAAAATCCGGCAGACAGTATTCGTTTTGAAGCATTGCCAATCCATACAAATATAGATATTGCAAAAAATTGTCGAGGTCACTTATTACTGGTTACCGGTATGATGGATGATAATGTACATCCGGCACATACCTTCCGTATGGCAAGAGCTTTGATGGATGCCGGTATTAATTTTGATATGCTTGCGTTGCCGGAAAGTACTCATGGTTTGGTAGGTTCTGAAGATGATTATTTCCTATTTAAAATGCGCAATCATTTTGCCAAATATTTGTTAGGGGACTTTTCTGGAGAAGAGTTTATGAATTTTCAACGGAGTGGTTATTAATTAATAATGAAAAATATAATTGTTTTACTGGCATTGTTTCTGTTGTCGGGAAGTCTTTGGGCTTCCCGACCGGAAATAGATTCGGCAGCTTATGCCTGCTGGAAACGGATAGATGATTATGCCATATCGGAGAACGGGTTGTGGGTGAAATTCCGATATGTGTATATAGAGCGTGCAGAGCAACCGGAAAAAATTCAAAATCGCTATTATTTTTATAATACCAAAACCGGAAAAACCAAGGTGATGGAGAATGTGGAATATCCGGAATTCTTTGCCGGCGGCAATTGGATTTACTATACAGAGACAAATGAAAGCGATGAGGCTCCATTCTGTCTGGTAGATTTGAACAGCGGGAAAAAGATAGTCTGGAATAAGGACGGAGATCCGGATTGCAGTACGGAAACGGCTTTGGTAAATTATACACGAGGTGACCAACGGATATTCTGGCGTTTAGGAACTAAGGATAGTGTAGTATATGACCATTTGGGTGGTTTTAAGTTGTTAAATAGCGACCGGAATATACTATATGTTTGGAAGGGAGAAAAGGAGCATGAATTGAGATATGGGGATTTATTTAAGCCTAATAGCTATAAGGTCCTTTTTCGTGACCCGGACCGTCTGCTGAGCCGTTTTAACTTTGATGGCAAGCAGGGTTCTTTTGAATTGGAATATGCCAAAAGCAAGCCTGCCGGTTCACAGGTGTGGAATTTTGATTTGACCGGGAACGTGAAAAATATTGCAGATACTCGTACTTGGAATTTGCCTTCAGACTTGAAAAATCGGATTAACAATTCGAGGATGTTGGGAGATGGTACTGTTTGGGAATTGGAAGTATATAGTTCAATCCGTCCTGCAACAAAAAGGGAATCTGCGGTAAAAAAAGATTCTGCTTTTGAACTTGAATTGTGGAGTTGGAATGATCCGGTGATTCAGTCTGTGCAAGCTGAATCCGGTTACAGAAAAGGTTCTCCAAAACCAGATAAGTATGTCTATAATACCAAAACACAAAAAGTAACAAAGGTTTGTCCGGGGATCTATGCTTCTATGCGTTATCAGCCGATAGATGTGCCTCGGTTTGTATTATTGACAGATAATTCAGAATTTCAAAGTAGAAAAGACTGGCAATATGCAGAGCGTAAAAACTTTTTGCTGGTGAATCTGGAAACAGGAGAAATGCGTGAGTTTGCCAAGGAGCAGACCAAGCAGGCTGGTTGGTCTCCTGATGGTAGATTTGTAGTTTATTTTGATGATGAGGCAAAGGTTTGGTATCGTATCAATCCGGAAACATTTAAGGTTGATAATATTACAGAAACAATAGATTATCCGGTATATGATGAGTTGCATGACAAACCGCTTCCAGCATCTCCTTATGGCCTGGCTGGTTGGAGCAAAGATGGACGTTATGCTTATGTTTATGACAGATTTGATATTTGGCGGGTAGATATGAATGATTTGTCCAATACAATATGTTATACCAAAGGAGTTGGACGTCAGGAGGGGATTGTGCTGCGTTTCTTGAATGTTTATTCTGTAGAGGAATTGACGATTGATGAAAGCAAGCCTGTTTATCTGGAGTTGTTGGAATGGAGGAGTCGTAACCAGGGTGTTGGTCGTATGTCCGCAAATGGGAAATTGCAAAAAGACCTGTTCGGACCTTTTATGTTGCAGGCGGGAGGAATCAGTAATGATGGATGCAAGATTGTTTATTCTCGTCAGAGTTTTGCTGAGGGACGTAATGTATGGGTGTATGATTTGCAGACGCATAGAATGAAGCAAGTTAGCGATGCAAATCCTGACAATAACGGTTTTCAATGGGGTAGTGTGAAAATGGTTGAATGGACAAATGGTGCGGGTAAGTCCAATCAGGGATTGTTATATTTGCCTTATGGGTACGATCCTTCCAAGAAATATCCTGTGATAGTGAACTATTACGAGACTCACGCTCAAGAAATGCACATGTACCAAGTACCGGGTTGGAGTAGCGCAATGTTGGATATACCAACATTTTTGAGTCGCGGATATGTTATTTTCCGTCCGGATGTATATTTTACCCTAGGAGAGCCTGCAAAGAGTGTTTATGATGCTGTTGTAAGCGGTGTAAAATATATTATTGATGAAGGAATTGCTGATCCTAAACATATCGGTGTGCAAGGTCATAGCTGGTCCGGTTGTACAGTTTCCCAATTGATTACAATGACAGATATGTTTTGTTGTGCCAGTATCGGTGCCGGGGTTGTGAATTTGACAGAGGCCTATACAGCCCTTCGGATTGGTAGCGGCAGTACACGTATGTTTATGTATGAAGATTGGCAATGTCGTATGGGCAAGAATCTGTGGGAAGGTAAGGATGCCTATATACGCAATTCTTCAATCTTTAATGCGGATAAGATTACATCTCCCGTCTTGATTATGCATAATGATGAGGATGAGGCGGTAGAATATCACGAAGGACGTAATCTCTTTTTGGCATTGCGGCGTTTACAGAAACCGGTGTGGCTGCTGAATTATAAAGGGGAGGGTCACTTTATCGGGAATGTCGAAGCCCAACGTGACTGGTCTATACGAATGATGCAATTCTTTGACCATTATTTGAAAGATGCCCCTGCGCCCCGTTGGATGGTAGAAGGAATCAATATAAATGAAAGGGGATATGATAGAAAATATGATTTAGTAAAATAATTTATAATTAAAATTGACTTATGAAAAGAATTATTACATTGATGACATCGCTTGTTTTAATCTGCTTATGTACTAATGGTTTTGCAGATGATTTAAAGAAAAAAATTGTAGGGAAATGGTATAATCCTTATACTTACGAATCAACAGGCGAGAAGAAAGGTTTTCAATTTAAAAAGAATGGCACTTGTAAAGCTTTAAATGTGAAAACATTGGATTTAAAAGAGTGGCATATTAAGGATGGAAAACTAATGGTAAAAGGTCTTTATTTAGACGAAGAAACCGGAAAGTGGGAGGAATATAAGACTGCAGAGTACATAGAGCAAGTGAATAGCGATACATTATATGTATTGACTGCAAGAAAACCTTACAAAATAGGTTTCTTGTATTTGAGTCCTAAAGCATTGAAAGAGAAAGTTACTCCTTTCTCAGGACAATTTGATGAGCGATAACCTTGTGTGAATTGTGATCTGTGATGCGAGGTTCAATCTTATGATTGGACCTCGTTTTTTTTATTGTGTGGATGGAAACGGAATGGTGTGTGAAAGATTAAATAAAAAGAAGGTGTGTCGTAATGCACGATGCACCTTCTTTTTTGTTCATCACTAT
>CAMDJC010000066.1:0-13958 GCA_945900015.1 uncultured Odoribacter sp.
AACTATAAGACAAAGATAACAAGTTATTATATTTATCTTATAGTTGTGTTATCTTTGATATATAGATGTCATATATTTGAGAGGGAGATAAGAGGACACAAAGAAAGCGCAATGGAGGATAAAATGCCACTATTTTTCAGTTAAATAAAAGAATCGTGCATGAGGAAAATAAAAATCTCCCATACAAAACTGAATGCAATTTATCTTTTGTATACTTGCAACCGCAAAATTAACAGAGAAAGTAGAGCAG
Source organism: uncultured Odoribacter sp. (assembly GCA_945900015.1). GTDB lineage: Bacteria > Bacteroidota > Bacteroidia > Bacteroidales > Marinifilaceae > Odoribacter. The sequence continues at coordinate 251 of CAMDJC010000066.1, forward strand.
AGAAATGAATCACTATATATTCGACTTGATAGCACAAGGGGAACACCAGCAACAAGACTTTAAATTTGAAATTTCAGACGCACGAAAAATAGCGAAAACACTTTCTGCTTTTTCAAATACAGATGGAGGACGTCTGCTTGTTGGCGTCAAGGACAATGGTCGTATCGCCGGCGTCCGCTCAGAAGAAGAGATTTATATGATAGATGCTGCTGCAAAACTTTATTGCCACCCTGCAGTAGAATGTGAGATGGTCACACACCAAGTGGAAGGACGCACCGTATTAGAAGTCATCATTCAACCAGGAATGCACAAACCATATTACGCTACTGATCACAATAATAAGAAATGGGCCTATATACGTATCAAAGATGAAAATATTTTAGCAACTCCCGTACATCTAAAGATTTGGCAACAAGAAGCCAAATCACAAGGTGCATTTGTACATTATACCCAACAAGAACAAATATTGATGGATTATCTGTCACAAAACCAATCGATATCCCTAAACAAATATTGTAAAATAGCACGGATTTCCCGTGCAAAAGCAGAAACGACTCTTGCCAGATTTATACGATTCCAACTGATTGAACCGATTTTTGAAAATCACCATTTCTTTTATCGCCTTACCTCTTGCCAAACTACCGAAACCACATGATTATCAGATGAAAATTCAAGACAGTGTTTTAATAAACAAAGTGATTCCATCAAAAACCATCTGCAAACCAATGGTAGCTACAATCAATCCGATAATACGAATCAGTGGATTCATAAAATTATACTTAATCAAAAAATTTCCGATTTTTCGAGCTTCCAACATAAAAATCAGATTCACAAGTAATGCCAACAAAATAGCGACAATGGTGATAAAACGTCCATATTGAACCGGAAAAGTCACGGCTGCTGTAATAGTTGCAGGTCCTGCAATCATCGGAATGGCTATCGGAACGGTTGTCAAATCTGCAATTTTAATATGCTCGTCCACTTTCATAAAAAAACCTTTCAGCAATCCGGAAAGTCCGTTATACATCAATACTGCCCCACAGGTAATTTGAAAAGAATAAAGCTCTACGCGAAAAACATAGCTGAAAGTAACCTGCCCTAAATAAAGAAAAAAGATTAAAATCAACATTGCAGTAAAAGTAGATTTCAACGATATATATCTTAATTCTGCAGGAGAGAAACGTTCTTGCAGTGACGATACAATCAATACTTTCTGTATAGGATTCACTAATGCAAGTATAGCCACAAAACAGCTCAATATCATATTAAACTTCATAACCAACCCAGCTTAATTATTAAATAGCAGTTTGGTTTTAAATAAAACCAAACTGCCCTCCATTCTTAGTAACCAAAAATCTGTTCCGTTGTCACACGTGTTACGGGACCACGAGCAGAAAGTTTCGACATATCTATAGCTTTTTCATTTCCTAATACACAATAAGTATAGGTACGTCCCTTTACCCATTTCTGTTGGAAATTCTTCACATCAGACAAGGTAAGCTTCTGAACATCATCAAACAATACTTTGCGACGGTCTATATCCAATCCTAAGTCCTGAGCCTCCAGATAACTGTTGAAAACAGCGGCACCAATAATTCTATCTGTTCTCAGACGTGCCAACAAGGCCTCTTTAGCCAAATTAAAGGCAGCTTCAGATTCCGGCATACTATTTATAATCTCGTCAAAGGCATTCAAGGCATCCCCCATTTTGTCATTTTGTGTTGCAATGAATGTATTATAAAAATATGGCTGATCCAAACGGCCCGGTTCATTCATACTGGCTCCGGCAGTGTATGCCAAACTCCTGGATTCACGCATTTCCTGAAACACGATAGAATTCATTCCTCCACCAAAATATTCATTATATAGTGTCATCACCGGATAAACGGACAAATCGAATTTTTCGCCCCGATTGGAAATTGCTGCCATATACACCTGAGCAGCATCATACGGAGCAATAATCACTTGATTTTTCGGAGTTTCCTGGAATGTGAATTTATTTTTCTTATCAACTTTTGTCAATGTCGCAGGTACTCGATGGTGCTTGTTCACCTCTTCAATCACTAATTCTTTTGTTGCCGGTCCATAATACATTACAGAATGCTCAATGGTATTCAATTCACGCAAACATGACAATAAAGTTTCCGACTTCAATCCTTTTAATTCTGCTTCGGACAAAACATTTGTTGCTGGAGATTTTGGTCCATATAAACCATACTGCAACAGCATTGTAAAATTAGCCTGCTGATTCAACTTCTTGTCTTCCCGAATTTTTAACAAATCAGCTTTCATAAATTCTAGAACCTGCGGATTTGCTTGTGCATCTGCTAACAGCGATTCAAACAACTCCATCGCTTTACCCATATTTTCAGCTAAACCGCTAATAGTTATAAAAGTACGTTCTGAAGCCGGTCTTACAGCAAAATTACAAGCCAATTCATAGAATTGCTGTTTCACTTCCACAGGAGATAAAGTAGATGTGCCCAGGTAATCCAAATACTGTACAGCTGTACTTAAATTACGATCTTCATTATTACCTTTTTCAATCACATAAGTCAATACAAACAAATCATTCGTTGTGTTTTTCTTATACAATACCGGAATATTTGATTTTGCACTACCTTTCTCTATATCTCTTGAAAAATCCACAAATACCGGCTCTATAGGTTTAACTGTCGCACCCTGTATTTCTTTCAGAAAATCACTGGCCACATCACGATTCATAACAATAGGAGTAATAGAAGGCTTGCTGATTGTCTTCGCATTATTATCTTGACCCATCCGTTTATAAATCACAGCATAGTTATCTTTAAAATAAGTATTTGCAAAATCAACCAATTCCTGTTTAGTCACTTTACTCAAACGATCAATAGCACTCACCTCATCAGCCCAATTTGAGCCATTAATGAACGACTGTACAAACCAGTCTGCTCTATCTTCGTTACTTTCCAGACTTTCTTGGATACCTTTCTTCAAATTATTAACAGTAGCAGCCAACAGAGCCTCATCAAACTCACCTTTCTTCAATTTTTCCACCTCAGCCAACAATAAATCACGCACCTCTTCCAACGATTGTCCGGCCTTTGGATTTCCCTGCATAAGATACATTGAGTAATCAGCAAATAAAATAGGATAAGAAGCTGCATTCAACATCTTCTGTTCTTGATTAATATCCAAATCAATCAAACCTGCTTGTCCGTTATATAAAATAGAACTCAGCAAATTCAACATTTCTGCCTCTTTACTTGCCGCTCCGGGGAATCTCCAACCTAATACCAAGAACTCTGCCTCAGCACCTACAACTTCTTTTACAATAGGAGCCTCAATCGGTTTTTCAGCTTCAAATTTCAATTTAGGCAAATTAGGATTAGGCTGCATACCTCCGAAATAACGATTTATTGTTTCAATCATCATTTCCGGGTCAAAATCACCCGACAAACAAATAGCCATATTATTAGGCACATACCATTCTTTAAAGAAGTTTTTTATATTCGTAATGGAAGGATTCTTCAAGTTCTCCTGTGTTCCTAAAACAGTCTGTGTACCATAAGGATGGTGAGGGAAAAGAGCAGCCATCATCTGTTCGAACACCTTTCTATCGTCTTTTGTCAAAGACATATTCTTCTCTTCATACACAGTTTCCAGTTCTGTATGAAATCCGCGAATCACAGAATGTTGAAATCTGTCAGCCTGAATTTTTGCCCAATTCTCAATCTGGTTAGATGGAATATCTTCTACATACACCGTCATATCATTTGCTGTATAAGCATTTGTCCCCACAGCGCCAATAGCAGCCATCAATTTATCATATTCATTAGGGATTGCCACTTTTGAAGCCTCATAAGAGACACTATCGATTTTGTGATAGATAGCTGTGCGCTCTGCTTCATCAGTGGTCTTACGATAAACTTCAAACAACGCTTCTATTTCATCCAACATCGGCTTTTCCTTTGCATAATTTTGAGTACCGAAACTCTCTGTACCTTTAAACATCAAATGCTCGAAATAATGAGCCAAACCGGTTGTTTCTGCCGGGTCATTTTTTCCTCCGGCACGTACTGCAATAAATGTTTGTATACGTGGCTGCTCTTTATTTACAGTCATGTATACTTTCAATCCATTTTCAAGCGTATAAATACGCGCATTCATCGGATCATTGGGAACTGTTTCATATTCAAAACCAGAATTATTCCCACATGCCGCTATCAGCACAATAAATAGCGACAACCATAAAAATTGAAAAAAATTTTTCACCATGATTTCATTAAAGTTAGATTCATTATTTCTTTTTCTTTTTTTGAACAGACCAACCGAATTTCCCGACTTTGCGACCTAAACCAAAATATTCGCCATGAGCATACACCAAAGGTTTGGCCCGGTCCAACTCAAACTTTTCAGTCTTAGGATTCAGATAATGATCATCAGCTAAAACATTCACAACCTCAGCAACAAACATATCATGCGATCCTAAATGAACGATTTCCTTAACACGGCATTCTATAGAAATCGGAGCTTCCTCAACAATCGGAGCTTTTACCACGGTTGCCTGCCCAGGAGTAAGTTTCATTTCTTCAAACTTACGGTAATCTCTCCCGGAACGCACACCACACCAATCTGTAGCAAAAGCCAATTCCTCTGTCGTTAAATTAATGACAAACTCCATATTCTTCTTGATAATATCATATGAATGACGCTCTGGACGAACCGAGATATAACACATCGCCGGGTCGGTACAAATTGTCCCGGTCCATGCTACTGTCAAAAGGTTATACTCTTCAGGAGTACTTCCACAACTCACCAATACTGCAGGCAACGGATAAATCATCGTTCCTGGCTTCCAATTATGCTTCATTACCTTCCATTTAAAATTATCCTTGACCCCTCCCTACTTATCCTCAATTTGCAAAAATACTAAAACATCCTCTCAAATAAATAAAAATCAAAAAATATAAGGGTCCAAACCAAACAAGTTCAATCATATCCGAATAGAAAAGAAGATATTATTTTTTTCTACGCAAAAAACCAAAGTACTTACGTAATAATTCACGCAAAGTATCAAATGTTTCCTGATACGAAATACCTACCCCTTGAATCATTTCAGTATTATTATAAAGGATTTTCTCATTCGTGTGTGAATAGGCTTTCATTTTCAATGTTCCTTGCCGGTTAAGCTTTACCTCCACATCAAAATCTCCAGCAATATTTGTTTTACGGTCACTATCCGTCCCATTACGAGTGTTTCCCACATCCATATTTCCATTTGCTGAAATTGTAACCCGGTCATTTAGCAACTGAGTGGAAAGAGCCAATTCAATTTCATCCGAGCTGACTTCTCGATTGGGATCTCCCATACGATAAGCAACCCCTATATCTACATTATTACTGATTTGAGACAACCAATTGGATAATTGATTAGACATCATTTCTGTCACGGTTGTCACTCCTGCTGTCTGAGCCTGCGTTCCATAATCTCCGGTATTATCACTCCGATAAAACCTATTCAGCACCAACAAAGAGAACATCTGTTTATTTACCTCATCCTGACTTGAAAACAGACTTTGTATATAGCTCTTACTCTGAGATTCCAAAGACGGGAAATTTATATCAAATTTCACAGAAGGATTGCGCAGATTATCACTCAAATTCAATACACATTCCACCGGAACTTTTCTACCGCTCTCCGAAACGACCTCTTCACCATCGGAACCTTCCGACGCCCCTACATCCACTGGCAACAATTCGCTGATCGTTGTTTTCAAATTATATACAGCACTGATATCTAACATTGCATCATAAGGAGAGCCATTCCAAGTGATCGTTCCCCCCGGAGTAAGAACAAAACGTTTATTGACCAAATTGCTCAACGTAAAAAGATAGTCTCCTTGAGTAATACCATACTCTCCAAACATGCTCAAACTACCATCTTTATCAAATGTCAACTTGATATTGCCGTTTCCCGAGGTCTTTAAAATATCACCCACTGCTGGGTCAAATATCACCTGGACATCCAAATTATCATTCAACTCTAAATTAACATTCAAGTTAATATCGGTCGGTTGGATTAGCAATTGCTCATTTTTCGCTACTGAATTACCGGGTTGTATAAAATGAAGAAAATTATTCGATTGTTCAGTAATTGCAGAAGTCAATGGAACATTAAATTGAGACTTCGGTTCCGTACGGGCATTGATTGTCACATTCATCACTCCATTCTTATTATCAACGGCAGCTATTCCACTTAAATTTACCTGACCATAAAACATCTCATCTCTCGTAGACTTTGTATCCAACATCCGCATGTTATTAAACGAAGCTTTTATATCATATCTATCCTCCCAAAAACGATAACTCCCATTTACCAGCATTTTATGTCTCTCCGCATCATATACCGTAAAATCCATAAAATTCAACTGATCTCCCATCACCCATACCGTATCATTAACATTAAAATGAGTATTCAGTGCATTCACATTCATCCCTACCGAATCCAAAATAATCACACCTGAAATATCCGGCTGTTTCGTCGTGCCTTTTAATACCAAATTACCTGACAACGCTCCCTTTACATCAGACACCTTATCTGCAACATACGAACTAAAACGTTCCAACTGCATCTTTTCCATCAGCATACTAATATTAATTGAATCCGTACGAGGATTATATGCTCCGTCCATAGTTAAAGCTACCTTACCTTTAATCTTATTCTCTGCACCGACAATCAAGTTTCGATTATCCGCATCCCAATAAGAATGAAATTGTAAAGAACCCAACGTATCTCTATCTATTCCCCAATCATTCACATTAAAATCTGACAATAACAAACAATCATGATAATAATCTTTCAAAGTCAACGAACCGGTAGTCACCCCAAACAATTTCATATTCTTTTTCAAAGCCACTCGTGCCAAATACCCTAAATTGAAATTTTCCAGCTGAACAGTTAATGTCTCATACGGATTTTCAGAGACTTTACCGAAAACTGTAAATGATTCATCACCATGACGAACAGAAAAATTCTTTATCTCAACCTCTTTTCCTTTCATAAAAACCGTTGATGGCTCAACATGCCATACACTGTCATCCATAACAATCACACCGCGTTGAAGCAAGATTTTAGTGGGAAATCCTTCCAAATACTCCGGTTGAAACACCACACAAGCTGCCAACGAACCACTATAAGTTTTTTCCTCCCAATTACACCAGCTTAACCGATTATCCAAATGGTTTTCAACCATAACTAAATCATTCCGTACATTACATAACTGATAGTCATCCCCATATACAAACTTATCAGCATCCATCCTCATAAACAGACGTTTGGGCTCACCAGACATTGACAACTCAGGCTTAATCATATCAACCGTTTTATAACCGATTGAATCAGCCTGAAAATGTAAATTCATCCGATTATTTTCCGTGCTAAAGCCAGACACAATTTTTGCACCGGAAGCTATTCGATAATCAGGAGCTAAAACCCTCAACACCCGATTAGCATCCTTTATATTTACTTCATAACTAAAATCAAACTGCTCCAAATACTTACGTCCACGTAAAGAATGACTTCTCTGCCCCATAGAATATGCAGGTAAATAATTCTCTATAAAACCCTTTACGAAAAGCATCGGATTAACATCCTGATAATTACCTTCTACAGCCACGTCAACAACATCAGAAGAAAGTGAGGATACGTTATACTTCCCATTTCTACGGTCTTCAAAATAAACATCCTCTATCTCAAAACCTCCGTTTTCTGTCTCATACCCGACATTTGACAAAAGCAGATTAGTAAATCCACTCTTTCCGCCACCTGTATATATCAAATCGAATTCTGAAACTATACTCTCTTTTCCATCCTTCAATCCCCAACCCAAATAATCAAGATTATCGATTTTCAATTTACCTTTTAAACTGGCAAATTGCAATGAATCACTTGTCTCATAAGATCCTACCATCCCTCCACTCACATTCTTATCCTCCAAGGAAGTCATCAAATCCAATCGATCATCTTCCCAAACCATTGCCAAGTCGATATCCCTGACATATCCCTTATTAACCCGCAACCAAGGCAGGGTTGATTTTACATTAAAAGACAAATCTTCACCTGCCCACACTCCATGATATTCGCCTTGAAATGCACCATTTCCCAACTGATTCACACCTGCAAATCTACCAAAATCCACTTTTTCAAACTGAAAATCACCCCGCATATCAGCACAATCCTCCACATCCTCACCACACATTCCATAAATAAAAGTCATTTCCCCTGCCAACTCCGGAGTATCGCTTTTTGCATGCACTATAAAATCCGACAACAAACCATCAAATCGAATACTGCTGAAATCCACAAACGGAACACGATAAAGAAATGAAGGAACGGGTATATTCATCTCAAACCAAGGCAAATAAACTGTTGCCAAATCCGCTGGAGCAAAATGAGCCTTTTGCAGTTTTATATTAAAAACCGTATTCCATACATCCGGCAATCCTACCGATTTAAAACTCCCCTGAAACACGCTGTGTTCTCCCAACTCAAAATACAAATCCCTTCCTTCCAACTGCTCTATTGTATTAGAAACCACCCCACTGAATTTCACCGTATTTGTAATGCCCCGCAATATTTCATTAAAATAAGCCAAATCAATAAAACTGACTGATGAAGGTCCCAGCTCATAATACTGCTGCATCCGCGTTGTAAAATATTTCCAATCATGCTGATTCGGAGTCCAATGATATTCCAATTTCATCAGATCGACATCACTTCGCTCCATCCCGATGTGGCAATCTGTAATCAGCAAATCAGAAGCTCCCGCCCGCACCTTACCCCCCATATCCCTAATTTGCAAGCCCGACTTCTCTACAAAATTCAAATCCGACACCGTCATACGCATCGGGCTTTCCATAAAATTCAACTCCGTAATATCCACATTCAAATCCCGACAATCCACATCGGTCCAGTTCACCCCATATTCTATAGGTTCATAAATTTCCTCCCGATAGGTAAAACGCGAATTTCTCAAACTTATTTTCCGTAAACTGAACCACCAATCCTCCTGTTCTTTTTTACTTCCCGTCACCTCTTGTGCTGCCCCACTTCCCTTAGCCAAAGAATCAAGCAATATCTCGATATTGGTATAATTAGTACTATCCTGCACCCACAGATTAAACGTTGCACCGTCAAGCACCACCTCCCGCACATTAAACATCCGATTCGCAAAACTCAAAGAATCGGCTTTCACACGCAAATCACGGCAATACAGCAAGGTATCATTTCTAAAATCACGGACCAACACATCATTCAGCACCAATGAATTGATTGGGCGGAAATCCACACCACCAATCTGCACCTGTACCCCGGTCACCCTCTCAATTCTATCTGTAACATATTTCACCAAAACAGTCTGGACAGACGGAGACAACAACAGGGCGTAAGTTACCCCCAGCAGCAATAGAAATCCTCCTATCAAATAGAATAATATCTGAAGAATCTTTTTTATATACCTTGTAATTTTCAGTTTGCAGACAAAAATATTAATATTGCAGGATATTTGAAAAGAAATCAGCTAATTTACTTTTACATTTTGAATTAAAGTCATGACTGTAATTTTAGGCATAGAATCCTCTTGCGACGATACTTCCGCAGCCGTTTTACAAGATGGTGTGGTACTTTCCAATGTAATAGCCAGTCAGAAAGTTCACGAAGCATATGGAGGAGTTGTTCCGGAATTAGCCTCACGGGCACACCAGCAAAACATCATCCCTGTCGTACACGAAGCAATCCGTCAGGCCGGTATTGAAATAAAAGATATCAATGCCATCGCATTCACGCGAGGCCCCGGGCTATTGGGCTCTCTATTGGTAGGTACCTCCTTTGCCAAAGGTTTTGCAATTGCCAATAAACTTCCCATGATTGAAGTCAATCACCTGCAAGCCCATATATTGGCCAACTTCATCAAAGAACCCGGCGTAGAAAGTCGTCATCCATCCTTTCCGTTCCTAACATTATTGGTATCGGGAGGGAACTCACAGCTCATCATTGTACGCGACTATCTTGATATGGAAATGATAGGTCAGACCATTGACGATGCAGCCGGAGAAGCGTTTGACAAATGCGCCAAAGTCATGGGTCTTCCCTATCCCGGCGGTCCGGTCATCGACCGTCTGGCCAAAGAGGGAAATCCGGAACGATTCTCATTCAACAAACCACAAATTCCGGGCTTGGATTACAGTTTTAGTGGTTTAAAAACCTCATTTCTTTACTTCCTACGGGATGAATTAAAGAAAAACCCTAACTTCATTCAAGAAAATCTCAACGACCTTTGCGCCTCACTGCAAAAGACTGTCATAGATATCCTCATGAGCAAACTGAAGAAAGCTGCCAAACAGACAGGAATCAAACAGATAGCTATCGGCGGAGGAGTATCTGCCAACTCGGCTCTACAAAAAGCCGTACACGATGAAGCAGCCCGTTCCGGATGGGATGTTTATATTCCGCGTCTCGGCTTCTCTGTTGACAATGCCGGCATGGTTGCCGTCACCGGTTACTACAAATACCTAGCCGGACAATTCATCGGCTTGGATGCAGCCCCGTTTGCTCGCACAACATTAGATTAAAGCAAATACAGCAACACATAACAACACCATAAATCACACATCATGAAAATACTTGTCACCTATAATCTACCTCGTCTCCCATTTGAGAATCTTCCATCAGATTGGGAAATCACATTTCCGTTAAACGAACAGATGTCCAAAGAGGAAATCCTGCGGCTATTGCCAGAATACGATGTACTATTATCCATATTTCACAGTCATGATTTGGTCGACAAGGAAATCATAGATGCAGGAAGCAAGCTGAAACTAATCAGTAATTATGGAGTTGGATACAACAATATTGATGTACAGTATGCCCGAGAAAAAGGGATAGCCGTAACCAACACTCCTCATTCAGTCAACAATCCCACAGCAGAACTTGCCATGGCCTTAATGCTAAGCGCAGCCCGGCGGGTATCTGAATGCAATCTTCGCATCCGCAAAGAAAAAGAATCCATGTGGGGAACCATGAAAAATCTAGGTTTCAGTCTTGATGGCAAAACACTAGGAATCATAGGCATGGGCAACATCGGTCGCAATGTAGCCCGCAAAGCTGAAGCATTCGGGATGAACGTTATTTACTACAACCGCCGTACAGAAGTTGCCGGTTACCAGCGTACAGACCTAGAAACCCTACTGCGAATATCGGATTTCATCACACTACACACTCCGTTAACAGCAGAGACACGCCATCTTATTGACATTCGCGAATTCAGTCTGATGAAACCTACTGCAATACTAGTAAACACAGCCCGCGGTGCAGTCATCAACGAAAAAGCGTTAGTCGAAGCCTTAAGGAGCCATGTCATCGCAGGAGCTGCATTGGATGTATTTGAAGACGAGCCTCATATCACCGAAGCGCTTTACGGCTTTGACAATGTTGTACTGACTCCGCATATCGGTACCGGCACCATTGACACCCGTATTGCCATGGCAAAAGAAGCACTTACAAACATCCGTAACTTCTTCAACGGCACTCCGACGAATGTGGTAAATTAATTTTTATCACAAAAAATTTGCAGTGTAAAGAAAAAGCTCTATCTTTGCACTCGCAAAAAAGAAATAAACGAGTTCTTTAGAGCATGGGCAGTTACCAGAGTGGCCAAATGGGGCTGACTGTAACTCAGCTGGCGTAGCCTTCGGTGGTTCGAATCCATCACTGCCCACTCAACTATTTGCGGAAATAGCTCAGTCGATAGAGCACTAGCCTTCCAAGCTGGGGGTCGCGGGTTTGAGTCCCGTTTTCCGCTCAAAAAAAGTGTATCACAAATGTGATACACTTTTTTTTACTCCAAGAAAGTACAATTGTAACATCTTTAGTAGTACATATTGTTGTCGCAGAAAGGCACTTTGGACAGCAGGATTTTGGCACTTTCGTACTTTTCAATGTCGCGGAATACCGACGGATGCTTCTCTCCGAATAGTGTTAAGTCGATGTTTGCAATGAAAAGGATGCGGTAAGACGTTTCTTGATTAACTACTAATATAACTCATAAAGCACATCCATAGCATTTCCGTGCTAACATAAAAAACCGACTAATCCATAATACTTTATATTTGAATTAGTCGGCTGATTTTATACTACGAACTGAATGATTTTTAATAAGAATCTACTTCCCCATAGTCTATTATTCGAACAACAAATCCAATTCTTTTTGCAAATTAGCATCGGATGGATGTTTAGCATTTCGCCACATAACATTCCCCTTTTTATCTATAAGAACGAAATGAGGCACTGCTATAAAGCCGTTGTCCTTTAAAAAAGGAGAGAAAAGAGGAGTTATCCAATGCACCCCCTTCATGCCTTTTTTCTTCAAAAACTTTTTCCACAACATCGTATTGTTCTCCACACAAATTGAAATAAAGTGTATCGGTTTATCTTTATATTTATCCACGATAGTCTCCAGATAAGCCATTTCTTTTAAACAAGGTCCACAACTCATAGACCATATATCAAGAAAAATATATTTGCCTTTAAAAGCCGCAAATGTACACTCATTATCTGCTGTATCTTTAAATATATAACGACTGACATTATCCAAATTTAAAGAATCATTCTCTGACATACCGGAACTTAATAACGGCATACAGAACCATAAAGCAACTAATAATAAAGATCTCATATTCATCATTTTCTATTATTTTTCCAAAATACTTTTATCGGTTTATCTGCTATTCCTTCATATTTCTTCAACAACTTTAATTGATTTGTTGCCGGATCCAAAGCATCTGCATCATAAACATATACGCTCCCTTTTAAACCAGTCAATCGAGGATCGTAAACACCTAAATATAATTGTTTACTATCTGGAGTAAAACTAAAACATGTTATTTCACAATTACCATCCAAAGAAATTACCGGAGTTTCTGGCAATGTAGGGGATGCATTCCAATTATACCAGCGGTATAACTTATTTTTATTTGTATAAAATATTGAATTATACGCATCATTACTTTGCATTACCGACTCTCTTACCAAAGTAATCTCTTCAGCTTCATAAGTATATTCCCATGAATTTCTCAAGCCTCCTTTGTTACTTGCGTATCCTCGAGTAATTACGATTTGTTTAGGATTATCTTTTTTGCGACTAACTAAGCAAGACATTGTATTTTTATCCATAACCACGTTTATCAAATCATCTTCTGGAAATTCATCTCTATATCCATACCAAACACCTAAATCGTAAATATAATATAAAGCAGATTCATTATAATTCAGAAAGAAACTATAACTTTTCATTTTGGACACACTGGTATAAGGAGGAATCGGTTCACCTGTTATTTTTTCATAAAACTTATCCATAGGAGGATGATTATCCCAAAATACATTCCCATCAAATGGAATATCTGAAGTATAACCAACTTGTGCAATTCCCCCATTTCTAGATAAAACCAAATAATTGGTTATAGAACGATCCTTACTACATATCACCATTGGTTGCACCCAATCAAGTTCTGTCTTAAAATCTGTAACATTATACATATCAAAAGTCTGAGCATCTATACGATAAACCAATTGATCTTTACCCGAACAAATAAATATGTCCGGTCCTATTTTTTTTACATCAGTAGGATCATTCAGTTCATACTCAGGATTCACAGTTTTAAAAGCTGAAGT
>CAMDJC010000067.1:0-13462 GCA_945900015.1 uncultured Odoribacter sp.
TCGCAATAATCATCGCGTCGCTTGCCCTTTTCACGGGGCAGGCGCACGCCCAGCGATGCCTGCCGAAAATGCAGGGTATCGAGGTGAGGGCGGATATGGCGGATGGCTTTAATCCCGGCGGCAAGGATGGCGGGTACAGTTTCGGGGCGGCACTCTCCACTTACACGAAGAAGGGGAACAAGTGGGTGTTCGGTGGCGAATACCTCCTGAAGAACAACCCCTATAAGGACACCAAGATACCCGTGGCGCAGTTCACGGCGGATGGCGGATATTACTTCAAGATACTGTCGGACGCCCGAAAAATCGTGTTCGTCTATGCTGGGGCTTCGGCTCTCGCCGGATATGAGTCTGTGAATTGGGGGAAGAAAATGCTGCATGACGGCTCCACGCTGCACGACCGGGACGCCTTCATCTACGGCGGCGCGCTGACGCTCGATGTGGAATGCTACGTGGCAGACCGTATAGCCCTGCTTGCCAATCTGCGGGAGCGTTGCCTTTGGGGTGGCGACACGCGGAAGTTTCACACGCAGTTCGGGGTCGGTATCAAGTTCATCATCAACTGACACGGGCATGGAAAGGACGGAAATAGATGCTGTCAGAAGGATGCCGCTTGCGGATTTTCTCGCACGGCTGGGGCATGAGCCTGTTAGAAGGAGCGGTAACGAGCTGTGGTATCTTGCCCCGTACAGGGGCGAGCGCACACCCTCTTTCCGTGTGAACGTGGCGAAACAGCTCTGGTACGACTTCGGTTTGGGCAAGGGCGGCGACATCTTCACGCTTGCCGGGGAGTTTCTGCAAAGCGATGACTTTAGGACGCAGGCGAAGTTCATAGCGGAAGCCGCCAACATGACGGTGACCGGATGGGAAAAACCCGCCTATCTCCCGAAGCCGATTGAACCCGTCTTTGAGGATGTGGAGGCAGTTCCGTTGTTTCGTTCACCGCTGACGGAGTATCTGGCAGAACGGGGCATCCCTTACGCCATCGCATCCCGTCACTGTTGCCGTCTTAACTACGGCGTTCGTGGGAAACGGTATTTTGCCGTCGGCTTCCCGAACATGGCAGGTGGCTATGAAGTCAGAAGCCGATATTTCAAGGGTTGCATCCCGCCAAAAGATATGTCTTTGGTAATGGCTAAAGAAATTCCGGCTGACGAATGCCTCGTGTTCGAGGGCTTCATGGACTTCCTTTCTGCGGTGACGCTTGGCGTAACCGGTAACGCTGACTGCCTTGTGCTGAACTCCGTCGCCAACGTGGAGAAGGCGGCGGGATTGCTGGACGGCTACGGGCGCATCGACTGTTTCCTTGACCGTGACGAAGCCGGACGGCGGACGCTTGCCGCACTTGTGGGGCGATACGGGGAGCGTGTCACCGACCGTTCCTCCCTCTATGACGGTTGCAAGGACTTGAACAAGTACCTGCAACTGACAACGAAAAATTAAAAAACAACCATCTAAAAATCGAAGAACAATGAACATACTGAACAACAGAAACAAGAGAACATCAATATTCAAGGCAGTGGCGTTATGCCTGATAGCCGCCATGTCATTCACCCTCGTGTCATGTGACGATGACATGGACATCCAGCAGTCCTATCCCTTCACGGTGGAGGTCATGCCCGTGCCGAACAAGGTAGTAAAGGGGCAGACAGTGGAAATCCGCTGTGAACTGAAAAAGGAGGGCGACTTTTCGGGTACGCTCTATACCATCCGCTATTTCCAGTTCGAGGGGGAAGGCTCGCTCAAAATGGATAACGGCATCACCTTCCTGCCTAACGACCGCTACCTGCTGGAGAACGAAAAATTCCGCCTGTACTACACGGCGGCGGGTGATGAGGCGCATAATTTCATCGTGGTGGTGGAGGATAACTTTAGCAACTCCTACGAACTGGAATTTGACTTCAACAACAGGAATGTAAAGGACGACGATCTTACCATCGTTCCCATCGGCAACTTCAGCCCCTTGTTGAAATGATGCGTGTATTCATGATAATGCTCTGTTCGCTTCTGGCGGTCTGTTCCGTATCTGCACGGACCAGCCGCCAAGAGGAAACGGACGGGCAGGCGGCAATCTACCGTCTGCCACTTATGGAACGGGCTTTTTTATGCTGTCGCTATTTTGAGGGCTGGCACTCAGAAAAACACCATCCATACGTGGGTTGGGGTCACAAACTTTTGCCAAACGAGAAGTATTCAGCACGAACCATGACAAAATGGGACGCGGATGAACTTTTGCGGAAAGACCTGCGCAAATTTGTCGCCATGTTCCGTAAATTCGGAGTTGATTCGACTTTGCTTGGCACGTTAGCTTACAATGTGGGACCGGCGAAGCTGTTAGGCAGCAAGACACTCCCCCAAAGTACCTTAATCAAGAAATTGGAAGCTGGCGACAGGAACATTTACCGTGAGTATATCGCCTTCTGCAACTACAAGGGTAAACGCCACGCCATGCTGCTCAAACGGAGAAAAGCGGAGTTTGCGCTGTTGTATATCCCATAAATGTAAATAGACAAAAGAACCTCCGATGAAACCACAACTTCATCGGAGGTTTTCCGGTTTGTTAAAATTGAATTTTTACTTCTTTCTCTTTAATATGTATCACATCTCCCATAATCGTCATAGGGCACATTTTCCCATTCCAAGGTTCATCATAACATTCATCTTTATCATACTTTTCTTTTTCACAAAACGAATGCAATGGGCATACATAACCATATTTGTGCAATCTCGTTAAATATGAAAATAATGCATTGTGCCCTATTAGTGCCAACATATCATCAGATAATTTTTCGGAATCTATTGAGGATGAAGGTGTGGATTAAAATCGCCACTGTCTGTATAGCTATAAGGCATTCCTAAAAAATCTATTAACGTTTTAATTCGTTCCTTAGATAAGGGTTGGTAATCAGTAATCAAAGTTAAGATAGGAACAAATCCTTTGGCAGGACGAATTCGTTCCAAAACTTCGCCAATATAATCGATTCCGACTCGGACACTTTTAAAAAAGACTTGTTTGAATGTGTCTATAAGAGTATCAAAAAAGTCACAAACTGACATTGCTTTTCCCTTGATGTATATTTTATCTTCATTGACGAACCGTTCAAACAATTCTATTGCAGATAAATCCGGATTTTCATTCGCGTATGCTAAGTTATCTATTAGAACTTCAGCAGGAGAAAGGCTAAACAAAGATATATAGCAAATAGTTATCAGTTTTATATTATCAGATGCTATTGCAGAAAAATGTTGTTCTGCAATAATCTTAATTAAATTATATGGGAGGTCAAATTCTTCATGAGTTGCAGTTTCATCTATGAGCATTTGATACAATGCTGCCATACTCTCCTTAATAATGTTAGCACCCAAAACAATGGTTTGTTTTGAACCATCCGTAAAACTGATATCTAATGTTATTATTGGTAAATTTCTATTATTTACCTTTTTATAGTTTCTATGGATGCAAATCCGTTCACTTACATCTATTTTAAAATTATTTCTCCGTGTATCTGAAAGTGGGCAATATCCTGTTCCACATTCTACAATATCCATTTTATTCTTCAATCCTTGAGAATAATCAATATTTAATGGGAGAGTGATAGTAGATGTAGCATTTTCTACAAAAGCATATGTTTCCGCCATTATATTATATCGAACCATACTATCATATAGTCCCCACGGAGTTGATACATTTTGAAGAAAGTGGATGTATTCATGAACAAGAGTTCCTAATGTTGGGACATCAAGTTCATCGATGTTTCCATCAAAAGAATTGTGAATACGAATCTGCATAAACGCCGGCTGATATTCACCTTTACTATTATTTCGTTCTGTTATGATGTGCTTTTGACTTATTGTTAATTCACACATAATATTACTATGATTATGAGTATCAATACTTTTACAAAGATACTCATAATATTTTATATATCGCTAACAAGCGATTGAAACAAAGGTTTCTTTGCTACTTTCTTTGTCCGCCATCATGCTCACTGAAAGAAAGTAGGGCGGCTCTCGCCGCCCCTCCACTCAAAAGCGTGTGTAAAGTCCCGTCACCATCGTGAACATTTCCTCCAACATATCAAAATAGATGCCCTCGTGTATGGCAATGTCCTTTGTTCTGCTCTCGAATGTCTTTTTGCTGAATGTCCTGCGGTAGAAACGCATATTGTAGAGGTCTGCCCCTGCATCATAGATGATGTCAAGGCGGTTGGCACTTGTCTTGTTCCTTGCAAGGCTCATCCGTAAGCCGTTGCCCATATCTATGAAGTCACGGCTTCCCGTCATGGCGGTGAAGCGTCTTCCGCCTATCTGCTGTAATATCGTCTGTGCTATCATATCCGTTGTTTTAGGGTTTTAAGTGTTGGC
The DNA here is from genome assembly GCA_945900015.1 of uncultured Odoribacter sp. Lineage (GTDB taxonomy): Bacteria > Bacteroidota > Bacteroidia > Bacteroidales > Marinifilaceae > Odoribacter. Next base: position 4,363 of record CAMDJC010000067.1, read on the forward strand.
GGTGCGGACACCGCCAACTTGTTCAAAATTCTCGCATCTCGGCAATGGGTGTCTGTCGTTGCAGCCACTCTTTCACACACTCCATATTATACTCGCTCGTGATGACTGCCGTATGGCTGTCGGTGGCGGTGAAACGTGTGCTTTCGTAATCATCTATCCACCCTTTGAGGGTGTTCGTTCCCCACGCTTGGGCTTCGTCAAAGATACCGTCCAATGCCGTGATAGGTTCGCTGAATTTGACTATCAGCGTTTGATAGGTCGTGTTCATCGGTTGCCCTCCTTTCCCTGCTTTGCGTTCAGCCACTTGTTCCTTGCGGTTCGGCACTCGTCCAATGTGGGTTTGACACAAGCGAACAGTTCTCCGTCCGTATGGCGGTAGTCGTACTGCACAAGTGTCCGCTTGCGTCTGCCGATACCCGATTGGAAACGCTCATATTTCTCCGTACCTGCTTCCGTACAGGTGCTTACTCCGTTGATGGTCATTCGTGTTGCCATAATGTTGCTTTTTAGATGATTAAAAATGTACTGACAGAACTCTGTCCTTCATCACCATTTCGGGGTTGCTCGTGTAGCGTTGATGCAGGTAGAAATGGTGTGAGCCGAAGCCGTAAAGGAAAAACTTGTCAAGTTCGTGCTTCTCGGCAAACTCCTTTACGCTCTTTCTCAATTCCCCCTCACTCGTTGTGAGAGTGAGGAGGTTCACAAATTCAAGGAACATCGTGGGGATTGCATCATCCCACACACAAATCATACTTTCAATTCTTACTTCCATATCAATGTTGTTTTAGGGGTTATGCTATGCCGCTTTCATCCGCTCACGGATAAGGTTGGCGTTCTTGTTCACAAGGTCTATGATGCGCTCGTGATATTCGGTGTCCTGGTTGTGCTTGCCGTGGCACTGCACCACTTCGAGGGTTCGCAAGTCCACCTCTACGGTTTCAATAATCTCATCGCCAATCCTTGCCGATAGTATGAGGGTGTCGGCTTTCTTGTAGTATCCACTGCCAAACACGCAGATGCCCTGCGTCTTGCCCTCGTTGTAATACTCGTCTATGCTTTCAAGCACCTTGACGATTATTTCCTCGTCCGTGATTACCAAGCCGAAGAATTTGGATTTGTTGGCGATGAAATCCTCCGCATCTTTCTTTCGTTGGAGTTGTCGCTGTTGCTCACGCTCACGCCTTTCAATCTCCCAACGGCGTTGCTCTGCGGCTCTTTCCTTCTCGTGTATGGCTTCAATTTTTCGGGTTGCGTTGTCGTGTGCCGCCATGAAATCTTCGGGACAGATGTTCTTCGGGTTACGGAGGTCTTGACCGAGTTTTTTGAGCATACGCAGATAGTCGCACCACATTGAGAGGTTGTCTATCTGATACTTGTGACGCTTGGCAATCAGATATGATGCCCAACATTCATCGGCAGTACGGGTATTGAAAAGAAAGTGTTTCATGACCTCAATCTCACCGCCTTTCATAAGGGTTTCAATTCTTGGGTCTGAAAGCAAGGCTTTGAAAAGACGCACGGGGGAGATGCCGTGGAAATCGCCCTTGAAGCCGTTACGTCTGAGTTGGGGCAATATCCTCATCTTTGGATATGCACAGCTTCTTGCCACCACATCATCGTATAGGCTGTTGTGCGGTCTTACCTCCATATCGCTGCCTAATGCCCACACATCGCAATAGCAGAAAAGGAAGCCACGGAGCAACGCCATGTCTGTAACCTTACCGTCGGGTGAAATCCAACGCTGCACAACCTCGTGGCAGTAGAATTGCATCGGCTCGCCTTTCCTGCTTTCGCATCTGACCTGCGCCACACGGATTACCTGATAGCCTTTGCAGATGGTTATCACGCTGAAATATTGCGTTTCCTTGTAGATACGTTTGCGTGTGTCCTGCACTTTGAGTTTGGCATGGCATTGGGAACAGGTGCAACCTTCAAGGGTGTCGCATAGTCCACTGTCACTGTGCCACTCGTGACCGCAGTCGGAGCAGGTAATGTTCCCTTTCTTGGTGCGGTAGCCGATATGTTCAACGCAGTGGCGGTATGCCCATTCAATTTGTGTCGTTGATATGGGGCGGAGGTTGGCTGAAAGTCTTGCCACCTCTTTCTGTATCTTGGTCTTCGGTTTCATAAGCCTAAATCAAATAATGAGGGTTGGGGGTGGTTTTCTTTTCTCGCTGACGGTCTGTGGCGGTTCTGCAACTTGCGGAGTTCCTCCTCTTGGTATTTGCGGACAGCGTTCTGACGTGCCTCCGCCTTTTCCTCTGCCGTGAGTTTCACAACGTGGTTCACAACCACTTGGCAGTCCATCGGTTTGCCCACCTCTATCTCGTTTTCCTCATAGTAGTGGATGGCTTGCCCGAATATCTCTCCGTCCGTGAAGCCGTTGCAACCACTTTTCTGCACATGGTTCAGAATGTGGGTCACGCACTCGTCTATGTTCTTGGCAGGGTTGCGGTACTTCTTCGCAAAGAGCGTATCTTCCTCCGCCCGCTGTTCCAGATACATTTGTATCGTTCTTTTGAAATGGTCTGTTCCTTTCATATCGCTGTCGTTTTTAGATTGTCTGTTTAAGTATCTCTCTCCAATAGGTCGGCTCTACCTCGCTGAGAAGGAAGTCCATGAAGTCCCTCCGTGCGTCTTTGTTTAGTTCGTGGTACAATCTTCGGAACGTTTCAAAATTGCCGTTGATGTACGTTTCCACCATATACACGAAGATGTTGTCCACCTCGTAATATCTGCACTGCTGCGCTGCCGTCTTGCTGTTTCTTTTTGCCATGTCGGTAAGGGTTAAAGGGTGAATAACCAAAGGATGAAGCCAAAGAAGGCAATGGTGGAAAGGATAGCCACGATTACACCTATCGCCACTCGGAACACTCCGTTTACAATCTCTCTGATGATGCCCCAAAGGATGCCGAACACCCCGAAGGCGGTGCGCATCATCAAGCCGCATATCGCCAACCCGATGTGTTGCGCCATTTGTCTGAAATTTGCCGTTGCCGTCATATCTTCGCTGTTTTTGATTTTTTTGTTTTTAATGCGGATTCAAGAGCTGAGGGAGTTGAGTTTCAAACTATCTTATCTGCCTCTCGTTTATCCGACATTTTTTTTATGCGTCTTTCTGTCGCATCGGTCGTTTTCGTTTCGGGTGCTTGAAAAGGTAGGGATTAGGGAATGCAAGGTTTTTCGGGGAAATACTACCCGAAGGGCTGGAGATTTCCGCAGAAAACAGGAGGCTTGACCTTGCTTTCCCGTCCAATCCCGGAATTACCTTTGCGCCCAGAACGAAAATGACTGACTGATGCGGCTTACTGAAAGGCGCAAAATGGAGGTAAACGAAAACAGAGGCAGATTAGGTAGAAAAAACTTTAGGGGAAAATCCGTAAAAAGAGGAAACCGTCTGAAAGAAAAAGACATCACCGGAAGCGTGAAAAGGGCAAACCACGACAAAGGAAGTATGATTGTTTCCGTTCCGACGGAACTTGTCCAGCCGGGCGGCAACAATCATTCTTCCCGGTTTGTCCGGCTGTGTGTGACCGCCTGTTTCATTCATGAGGCAGGCTGACACACTCTGCATTCACTTTCCGCTTCCGGCAAAAGGGACAGCAAAAAAAGAAAAATCATCTGGTAGCCCGTAAAAGCACCTCTTGGCATAGACGCAAAAGAAAGGGGCATTGCGTCATCAGTCTAAACATCGTTTAGGCGTGAGGCAATGCCCTTTTCTCCGGCTATGCGGTAGTCGGCACACGATTGTTCAAAACTCGTTTTTGGCAATGGTGTTCCGACAAACAAAACCGCTTTTACGGAAAAATCTTATGAATGAGGGGATAAAAAACGGGAGTTTATATCAAAATCTCGAATTAAATAGCTACTTTTGCATACGAAGAGTTCTTTGAAGGTTACGCAACGCGCAGAAGGATAATGCAGTAGATAACTAACTAAATCGTAACCTATTACTATCAAGAGCAATTAACCTACGCTCATTTCCAATAAATTACACTCTTTTCGTAACTTCATTCGACAAATCTCCTACTTTTTTTAACTCTTCTCTAGTCCATTCCCTACCCACCGGATTATGAGAATTACATAAAATCATCATTTTCACACCACTCTTCAACCCTGTTTCAAGATTATCCCAATCTATCCCATATCGTCCATTCTCCCTATGCAAGGGACTACATATCAACTCTCTGGCATTTCCTTGTACGACTGAAAAAAATGGCGGATACACCGGAGTCATAATTAAAATCTTATCACCTACCCTTGTAAATGCCCTTACTGCAAGAGCCAATGCTGTCACTACCCCTGGACTAGAGGAGAGCCATGAAGTTTCAACTTTCCATCCGTGTATTCTCTCCACCCACCCACAAAAAGCTTTTTTCCCTTCCTGCGAACGAAATGTATAACCATAAACACCTCGATTGCCACACTCTAACACAGTCTCCTTTATACAAGGAGCCACCTCAAAATCCATATCTGCGCCCCACATGGGTAACACGTCCGAACAACCGAATTCCTCATATACTCCGTCATATTTCACACTATCTGTATCACAACGGTCTATTATTTTATCAAAATCAAACATAAGCAATTATTTATAAGTTTCAAATATTGACGAAATATACAAAAAAAAAAATACTGACAGAAATATTTTCCCGCCAGTATTTAAATTTATATCAAACATTTATTTCTCCAACAATTCCTTTACCGTCTTGATCATTTGCTCACCACGCAATCCTTTCGCTTTAATCGTACCATCCGGAGCAATTAAAAATATTGCAGGAATTCCATGCACGTTATAACCTTTAGGAGCCGGACCATCCAACGCTTTCAAATCACATAGCACTGTCCAAGGCAACGGATGTGTTTTCATATCATTTAACCAGGTATCTTTGTCCTTATCCACATATATGGTAAACATCTCGAAATCTTTACCCTTGGTTTCTTTATAAAGTTGCTGTAAAAATGGAATTTCCTTCTTACACCAGCCACACCATGAAGCGGTGAATTCTACCAGAACATATTTACCCCGATAATCGGATAGTTTAAAAATTTTCCCGTTAGCATCCGGCAATTCAAAGTCAAAAGCCACGGCTCCAATACCTACTTTCTTTTCACGCTCCAAATCAGCAGACAAATGTTTGATATAAGGGTCATCATATTGTGAAGAATCCAAAGCCATCAACAACTCTTCCAACATTGCCGGACGTGTCACATTAAAATTGGAATAGATAAGATAAGGAATGGAACTATTGGTGCTATAGTTCTCCGCACTCAATATATGTTCCTTGATTTTCTCATAAGCTGCATTGTATTCGTCCGTCAAAGCCGCATAAAGCTGCTTGTCTGTCTTAAATGCTTCGTTCCTTTTTTGCTGTATCCGGTTAAAGGCGGTGAATACATGCTCTCCCTGTTTCATTATCCGGTTAAATGCATCATTTGCCTTACCACCTTCAATCTTCATGGAGGATAAATCTTTTATACTACCGGAAATCCTGATATCACTATTATCCATCAATATACCGAAACTCCCAAGAAAATCTCCATCTTTTATCAAAGAAAAAACCATCATCTCCGGATGCTCCAATTTACCGGTATAAGTAAATTTTCCATCCACTACATCAATCGTATCAACAAACCAAGACTTCATCACCGGAATATTCTCACTGACCATCAGTTGTAAATTCTCCGGTGCCCCAGCAAGTTCTCCAGAAACTGAGAATCCGTCACTTTTAGAAATGCAGGATGCCACCCCCAAACCGAGCAGCACTCCTGCCAATATCATCCGTTTCTTCATATTACAACATTCCGCTTATCAATAACTGATTGCCTACTTTATAAAGGATGTCTTTCACCTTTCCTTCTACAGTATATAATTTTCCATGCTTGATTTCCCCTCCCCCGATGTAAGAAACATCCGCCACACCAAAATCACTAGTACCATTGCCATTGTCAAAGGCAATACCCAACTCCATTTGATTAAGACGATTCATTCCTATTTCCACAATCGGTTTCTCATAAGTCTTCAACAAACTCAATGACATCATCGTGTGGTCGAAAGCATATAAATTATTTCCGGTTGCAATATACAAAATATTACCCTTATCGCAATAAGCAAAACGTGTATTCGCATTGATAATATTACCTCCCCATATAACAGGATTACCCTCAGTATCCCTAACTGGCATCTGCATCATCGACATATAAGCGAAACTACCTGTTAACATTTTGGGCATAACTTGGAAATTCATCACTTGTACTTTTCCATCTTTATCCTTCATAAATGTTACATAAGTATCAAAGGTCCCCTCTACATCATTAAAAATAGCAACCGTTCCTCCATCTATCCAAGTCAATCCCGTATTCACCATACTAAAACCACCTCCCCAATCTGCACTTGGGTCTAAAGTCAGAACTTCACCATCTGCCAATTGAACAAAATTGCCGGATACATTGTCAAACCCCAAAAGATAATCTCCCCAAATTATATTTCCACGCAAAATAGCAGGAGCTAATTTATAGTTGCCTCCATTATAAGCATACGGAATATTGGAATACAATCCATCTTGAAATGACATACCATCATACAGAGCGCGCGTATACACTTTACCATTGCTAATTAGATAATCAAAACCTTTTCCTGTTTCCATAGAAGGCATACTTTCATAAGTTTCCGGTCTGAAATCTGCCGGAGTAGCATCAACAAATTCATCCTTTGTATAAATCACTCGCTCAAAGCTATCACCATCCAACTCTACAGAATAACCAGGACCTTCAGAACAAGCTACAAATACCTGACCGGTCAAAGCTGTGACAGAGGGTTCAAAAGGACTCAAAAAATGCTCCACCAGACGAGTTGCTCCCTTACTTAAATGCTCCTGATTAATGTCATTGTAAATATCCGCATAAAAACGACCGTCGCCATCTCTAAAATATCCCAATACCGAATGTTCCTCCTGCTCTGACAGAATCATCCATCCTTGAGAAAATTCAGATTTCACTGTAACCAGAAAAGGTATAATAGTCCGGACACCATTCGATAAATCCGTCACTACATACTCTGCAGGCATGTTTTCTTTCAACGGGAAAGAAACAGTCACATCCAAATCCTTGGTGGTGGCAATCGTATCTCCATTCACCTTCCACAAATAAGCCACCTCTTCCGGTGTATCCAATGAATACTCAATCTCTACAGGCACATTCCACTTATCCCCCAAATACAGTGTATATGAATACTCTATTCCACTGATTTTTGCATCCGACAAAGGTTTGTAATCAATATTTCCCTTATCCTTGTAGCAGCCTGTCAATAATACTGCTGCTACCAAACCAAAATATATAAATAACTTGTTCATCATATTATCGTCTTAGCTGTTATCCTTTCATTGCCACTTCCATCGGACCGTTTACGTCCTCCCTTGGATTCTCTTTCAACCAATACTTAAACTTCAGAATCAAGGCTCGCACCTCCGACTGACTCAAATCCTCTCTATGCTTGTAATCCAAATCAGACACTTTGGTACATTCATAAAATGCCTTATATTTCAAATCACTGTATGTACCTAATCCTGAAGTAAGATGCCATTGATCCCACCATGCAGGCTGAGAAATCTTATTGGTTATCATTACCCTTGCTTTTACTCGATCAGGCATGCCCGGTAAAAAGTCAGCAGAAGGCAACAATTCAAAAACAGCCACTGCTTCATGATTTTCTGCTTTAGGACGCAAAACTTTAATCTGCAAAGTGTCAGTAACGCGATTCGCTCCAAACACCAACTTACCCTCCGGCAATATAAAATCATCACCCAGCGAAGCCGTGCTTTCATTGCCAACAAACCCAATCTTATATTCCCGGCCTTCTCCTACAACCAGAGCAATAATTTCCAACGGCAATTTTACAATACCTTCATCTTCCTGAGCAAAGAAGAAAGAGAAGGTTGTAATATTCGAAGTATCCTGGCTGAAATAAATATAATTATCAGCATCATAACCGGAGTAGTCACTCTTCGAACAAGCCGTCAACAGGACACATACACCCAGTAATATATATAAAATGCTTTTCATCATCTCGTATTTTTATATTCAACAATTCCTAAGGTTGCACTCTATCGCCAAATTCAACTTCAGTTGATGGCAAGGGGAAAGTATATTTCTCTATCGGCATATCTATAGCCTCCTTACCCCTCTTGATTTTAGCCATATTACGCTGCTTATACCAATAAAATAACTGACCTTCACCCAACAGCTCTCTCTTCGCTTCCAGTAAAGTCTCATCCTGCAATTGTTCAAACGAATAACCGGTCATATTCATCGAAACTCCACGATTGGTCTTCAGCTCGCTCAAACGGCTGATGGCTTTCGTTTTGTCTGTAGCATATCCCGCCTCTGCAGCAATGATATACATCTCTGACATACGCAACATCGGTAATTTATTGTTAGTATTAGCTGCGTTATCACTCAAACGGGCATACTTTAAAGAAGCTGCTTTACCCTCTTCTGCAGCATTTTCCAATAGATATAAACGGAAATCACCGTTGGAATAAAATGAATTGTTATCTACAATACGGAAAGCAGAATTAGCAGAACTGCTCAAACTGAACCAACGGTCTACAACCTTAACATCGTTCAATGCAAACAACAACTCATTCATTTGCTGCACATCACGACTTGCCTGAGGATTCTTAAAAGCAGTTTCCGACGTAAACTGAAAATAACCTTCTTCCTTTGCTGTAATCACCTGCTCTGCATAAGCAGCTGCCTCGCTGTTACTACCGATATAAAAATGCACCCTCGCCAACAATCCCAATACAGCATAATAATTCATACGATAACCACGATATGACAAGAACAAATCGCTGGCTTCCTGAGGAGAATTAAAATGATTGTCCATCACCTTATAGCCTTCTTCCAACACCGGATCAATGCCATTCAGCAGATTCTTTGCAGAATCCAGATCAGCCACCACTTTACGGATAACCTCCTCACCTTTAAGCTGTGCATGAATCTTTTTGGTAAACCTAAATTCCGCAGCATTTTAGTTTAACTTATTTTATAAGTACCTGAGCAACAAAAAGTTGCTCAGGATTTTGCCATGTCAGATTTT
>CAMDJC010000068.1:0-12771 GCA_945900015.1 uncultured Odoribacter sp.
TATTCAGGAAATAGCCGGCTACGGTACCGGTGCTGTTGAAATAAAAAGCGGCTATGGTCTGGATACTGAGAGTGAATTGAAAATGCTGCGTGTTATACGTCGTTTAAAAGAAGATACACCTCTATTAATCAAATCAACATTTCTTGGTGCTCATGCAGTACCGGCTGAATATAGAGGTCGGCAAACAGAATATGTTGACTTGATTATTAATGAAATGATTCCGATGGTTGCTGCGGAAGATTTGGCTGACTATATTGATGTATTTTGCGATAAAGGATTTTTTACGGTGGAAGATACCGATCGTATGCTGAATGCAGGTATGAAATATGGAATGCGTGCAAAGATTCATGCTAATGAACTTGACTATTCAGGTGGTATACAGGTCGGCGTAAAATACAATGCACTTTCAGTGGACCATTTGGAATATGTTGGAGATGAAGAAATTGCTTGTTTATTAGGTAGCGAAACGATGCCAACAGTATTACCAGGTGCGGCATTTTTCTTAAATATGCCATATTCTCCGGTGCGGAAAATGATTGAGGCTGGACTTCCAGTAGCACTTGCTTCTGATTATAATCCAGGCTCCTCTCCTTCTGGCAACATGAAATTTGTCATGTCACTTGGATGCATTAATTATAAAATGTTACCGGAAGAGGTTATCAATGCTACAACAATCAACTCTGCTTATGCAATGGGAGTTCAGGAAGAAGTTGGTAGCATCGCAATCGGCAAATTGGCCAATTTTTATATTACAACGCCAATATCAGGGATTGAATATCTCCCCTATGCCTATACCGCTGATTTAGTGGAAATGATATTCTTAAAAGGAGAACAATTTTGATACGTAGATAAACTATGTATAACATAGATTTTTAAACAATAAACGATATAAACATGAAAAAGTTAATTGAATGCGTACCTAATTTCAGTGAAGGTAACGACATGCACATCATCAATCAAATTACTGATGCTATGAAAACAGTTGAAGGTATCAGTGTAATTGATGTTGACCCGGGTAAAGCAACAAACCGTACTGTTGTAACAATGGTAGGAGAACCTGAACCTATCTGTGAAGCTGCTTTCCGTGCTGTGAAAAAAGCTGCAGAATTGATTGATATGACAAAGCACAAAGGTGCTCACCCGCGTTTTGGTGCAACCGATGTTTGTCCATTAGTTCCAGTATCCAACATTACTATGGAAGAAACAGTAGAATATGCACGCAAATTGGCTAAACGTATAGGTGAAGAATTGAATATTCCGGTATATTGCTATGAAAGTGCAGCCTTTACTCCAGAACGTAAAAACTTGGCAACTTGTCGTGCTGGCGAATACGAAGCTTTAGGCGAACGTTTGTCAAGCGAGAAATGGCATCCTGATTTTGGTCCTCGCGAATTAAATGAATGGACAGCCAAAACGGGTGCTACTGCTGTCGGTGCTCGTAATTTCTTGGTGGCATATAACGTTAATTTGAATACAACTTCTACACGTCGTGCAAACTCTATTGCTTTTGATGTTCGTGAAAGAGGGCGTGTAAAACGTGAAGGAAATCCTATCACAGGTAAAAAAGTATTGGATGAAAATGGTAAACCCGTTATGATTCCTGGTACATTGAAATCTGTAAAAGCAATCGGTTGGTTCATTGAAGAATATGGTATTGCTCAAATTTCAATGAACTTGACAGATATTTCTGTAACATCTATGCATGAGGCTTTCGATGAAGTATGTCGTAAAGCAGCAGATCGTGGAATCCGTGTTACGGGATCAGAACTGGTAGGTGTACTTCCTTTAAATGCCATGTTGGAAGCCGGACGTTATTTCTTGCGTAAACAACAACGTTCAACTGGTGTGTCAGATAAAGAATTGATTAAAATTGCTGTAAAATCATTGGGATTAGACGAACTATATCCTTTCGATCCGCATAAAAAGATTATTGAATATATCCTTGAAGATGAAGCAATGAAAGGCAAAAAACGTCTGATCGATATGAATTTGACTGATTTTGCAGATGAAACAGCTTCTGAATCTCCAGCTCCTGGTGGTGGCTCTATTTCAGCTTATATGGGTGCTCTCGGTTCTGCATTAGGCACAATGGTTGCCAACCTCTCTTCTCACAAACGTGGTTGGGATGAACGTTGGGAAGAATTTAGCGATTGGGCAGAAAAAGGAAAAACATACCAGACTGAATTGATGAAATTGGTTGACGAAGATACGAATGCATTTAACAAAATCATGGATGCATTTAGCCTTCCGAAAAAAACAGAAGAAGAAAAAGCTGCTCGTCAACAAGCTGTACAAGATGCAACCCGCTATGCTACAGAAGTGCCATTTAAAACATTGCGTTTGTGCTATGAATGTATGTCTGTAGCTAAAGCAATGGCTGAAATCGGTAATCCTAACTCTGTAACAGATGCCGGTGTAGGTGCATTGGCTGCTCGTGCAGGAGTTATGGGAGCTTTCTTGAATGTGAAGATCAATGCTGCAGGATTGGAAGATAAAGTTTTCGCTGCAGATATCATCAATCAAGGTGCTGAAATTGTAGCTAAAGCAAATGCTTTGGAAGCAGAAATTCTTGAAATTGTAAATTCTAAGATTTAATCTTAGTCTGATCAAATAAAAAAACAGTCTCTATTAGAGACTGTTTTTTTATATCAAACATTTATTATTTTACCTAATTTTACGTACCATATGTAGCCTTCCACTTGCGGGTATCCCATTTCACGAAGTGTCTTACAATAAAAACGTACTTGTTTGATGTATTTTATTTCTTCACTTTGTCCAAATTTATAATCAATGACAATAACCTTATCGTTACGTTCGACTATTCGGTCTGGACGAGCTTTATTGCCACCAGGAAAAAGAATGTCACGTTCATTGATTATTTTATTTTTAGGGTGAAACCATTCAGAAGCCTGAGGTATTTTTAAATAGTCCTGTATCTTCGTAATGTATTCATCCTTTTCTTCATTGCGAATAAGTCCATTCAGATATGCTTGAGCAACTGCTTGTTCTACATCAGTTATATTGCAAATTGTCTTAAACATTTCATGCAGGAGCTTTCCTTCATTAATGGCAGACAAGCCGGATTCTTCCGGTGCAGTGTAATCACGATACAGGTATTTTACATTGATTCGATCGGCAGATTGCCATACTGGATATTTTTGAAGAGAAAAAGAACGAATCTCCTCTGCATTAGACTTATTGCCTAATATTTTTTGTTCACCAAGTACATATTTACCGCAACTAGCAATTTCAACTCCCATATCTTCCAATACCAAATACATGAATGCCCCTATATCACTAAGAGATATACTCCCATCTTTATTCACTTTGGGTGAATATGGCCGAATGTATAACTCAACCTTTGGACGAGTTAAAGCAACATAGAGCAGATTCAGATTATCAATATATGCCTTTAAATGCTCGTCCATATAATCTTCTCTATAACTAGTATCTATTAACTTGGAGGAATAGTTTAAAGGTGCATACTCTAATTGATTGAAATCCTGTTCATTATTTTTACACCATATCCTTCTGATAGGACGAACTCCATCTAATTCCCAGGAACAAAATGGAAGAATTACGTACTCAAATTCAAGCCCCTTTGATTTATGAATTGTCAATATACGTACGGCATCTACCTCCTCTGAAGTTGATAGTACGCGTTTACCTTGTTCTTTTTCCCACCATTCTAGAAAAAGGGTGATACTATTAGAGTTATTTGCTTCGTATTCATATATAATATCTTGTAAAGCAATTAGATATGGTATTTCTTCTTCTTTGTCTTGCAAATTAAAATGCTCTATAATTGTTTCTATGGTTTCGAACAAAGAATAAGACATAACAGATTCTGCAGAAGGATTAAATGTTGTTTCCAAAAAGGTGAAAATATCCGTTTCTGACGAGCTGTTGAAAATCTCATGCAAAGAAACATTTGAATCATGCTGTACAAAAGTTTTATAGAAATAGATAATTTGCGCTTTATTGACTAAATCAAATGGCTCAACTATATAACGTAAAACAGCAACAATAAATTGCACATAAGGAGATGACCATACATACAGAGAATCATTGGAAATAAATGACACCGGAGTGTCTGCAGTTTTATTATACTCCATCAGATATTCTGCAATCGATGCTCCCTCCTTGCCATTACGTACCAATATTACAATATCTTTCAGTCTGCCACCACGCTCCCTGATGTTGCCAATAACATTTATAACATCAGCAATGATAGTTGCTTCGCTATCCTCTTCTTTTTTTTCTGGACCGTACAAAATATCTACATAGCCACACTTCTGTTTCCGGGGAGTTTGCCTTAAGCTTTTATATGCTTCTTGTATTACTAGCGCCCGTTCGTCTTCTTCACCAACTTCTTGCCGATAATTTCTTGCAAGCAAGTTTGAAGCAGCTTCAAAAAATTCATTATTAAATTCAACTATTTCTTTGGCACTTCTCCAATTGTCACTTAAATATACATTCTGTATACCTAAGTTTTTAAATTGTTGTTCAACCTCGTACGCTAAAAGACTCCATTCTCCGTTACGCCAGCGGTAAATACTTTGTTTAACATCTCCAACAATCATTGCCTTGCAATTCTCTGATAGGCTATTGACAATCAAAGGACGAAAGTTTTTCCACTGCATAGCTGACGTATCTTGAAATTCATCAATCATGATATGTTTGTAATAATTTCCACATTTTTCAAATAAAAATGATGTGTCATTATTAGAAATCAATTTATTGAGAATATGCGTTGTATCGCTCAGCAACATGAGACCTTTGGCATTACAATATGAACGTACTTCCTGATAAAGATCATTTAAAATTCCTAATTGATAAAGATTACCTATCAACTGAATTGCGGAAAGATACTTTCGAGAATGTGTATCATAATAAGCAAGAGCCCTCTGTAACAAGGACATTAAATCCGGTAAAATATTTTCTATATTGGCTCTGTCTGGAGATTTTTGTGCAATCCAGGTGTCTTCAAATTCTGCCCCTTTACGAGTGGTCGGTGTCGGCTGGTCAAAATTTCCTGCAGATAACTTATAAAACCACCCCACACAACCAGATTTGCCTTTTTTGAATGAATCAATATTTAATCCATTTTGATCTATGAGGTCTACAGCTTGTTTAGCCGTTAATTGCAACTCATCTTCAAAAGATTTAATCTGAAGGTCTAAAAATTTTCGATATGCTTTTAGAAAATGTTTATCACTAAATTTATCCAACACCTGCTGATTGAACAGCATATAGTTTTCACGAAATAGTTCTTGTCCTAAATCTGCAATTTTATTTTTTACGCTCCAGGACTTCCCTTCCTCTATACTGTCATTTAGCAATTCATAAATCCAATTCCGCAAATCAGCATTATCTTTGATTTGCTCCATCACTTTATCAACTGCTTTTAATAGCACAAACTCATTGTCCAGCTCAACATTATATCCTGGAAAAATGCCTAACTCATGAATAAATGATTTTATAATACGCTGAAAAAATTTATCAATTGTAGTAACGGCTAATCTGCCATAATCATGTAATAAAAGCGAAAGTAAAAGTTTTGCCCTATTCTGCAAAGCAGTCGCATTCATATTTAATTCATGACATAAAATCTTTCCATAGTCTGTCTCCTGTCCATCTGCCAATTTGTACAACTCGTTGATGATACGCGATTTCATTTCTTCTGTTGCCTTATTGGTAAATGTCACAGCTAATATATTCCGATATTCAGCCGGCATTTCAAAAATAATCTTGAAATACTCTAGTGTTAAAGTAAATGTCTTACCGGAACCTGCAGAAGCTTTATATATACTGAGCATAGTTTAACCACCTATATTGATTTGTTTTTCAAGAATGGATTCTTTGTATATTCGATCATTCAGTATTTTCATGTATTTTTGAAGGTAATCAATTAACTGATGACGGGCTTTGATTGTTTGTGTTAATTTTTGAGCTTGCAACAGATAATATTGCGCTTGCATAAAATCGCCCATATATTCACACAGACAAGCTAAATTTAGATGAGCTTTGATTGCTTTTATATTATGCATTTTAGCAACCTTACGCCATAGTTCTGCGGCTTTTTCAAATTGCTCTGTCTCCATATATGCATTTCCTAAAGCAAATACCCTTCCTTGTTTATATATACGTCGTTCTGTTTTAATCCAAGTCGGAACAATTCGATGTGCATAAGCATAACCGCCATCCCAATAAGTAGCTGCGAGCTCATCAAACATGGCATCCGGCATTTCCACATCAGCAAGCAACGATTTATCTATAACAACGGAATCTAGCGGTATATCACTCCCTTGTTGATAAAGACGTAATAACCAATAACAATGGACGTCCTCTCTCCACATTTTGTAGGAAATCATCTCCAAAGAAAGCAGATAATCTATATTGTATTCTTGATACAAAGAAGCTTGAATATCTGAAGATAAACATTGTGGAGATTCACCATCTTTCAGCAATGTACGATGCTGATTTTTAATAAATATAATTGTATCTTTTTTTAAATCTATGATGCGATTATTCAGACCATTGGCAAATTCTCGCAATAAGTGATATTCAGATTCTTCTTCCTCTATTCTAAGATCACTATCTGCATTGCGGACATTACGATCATAAAGAGCCAACTTTTTATTGATATCAATAGAAATAGAAGAAGGCTCCAATACTTCCATAGAAAAATTCCGATAAGCAGTACAAGAAATTCCTAGTAAACTTATCGCAGCTGCTATAAATGAAATTACAGCAGATTTCTTTATAATTTCATACACCATAATGTACTAATTTACCAATGTGCCGATGTACCAAATACTTGGTATTGAATTGGTACATTGGTATATCAGTACATCGGTGATTATAAAATTACATATTCATTCCACCACAAACATGCAGTACTTGACCTGTCACATAAGCAGATAAGTCAGAAGCCAAGAACAAGCATACTTTTGCGATGTCTTCAGGCGTACCTCCTCTTCTCAATGGAATTTTTGCAGCCCATTCTTTACGTACATCTTCCGGTAACTGTGCTGTCATGTCAGTAATAATAAAGCCAGGAGCAACAGCATTTGCACGGATATTACGAGAACCGAGTTCTTTTGCAACACTCTTAGTAAATCCGATAATACCAGCTTTAGAAGCAGAATAGTTTGCCTGACCAGCATTACCGCTAACACCGACAACAGAACTCATGCTAATAATAGAACCGCTCTTCTGTTTCAACATGATAGCAGAAACTGCTTTTGTGTAATTAAATACAGATTTCAAATTCACGTTGATAACAGCATCCCACTGTTCTTCGCTCATTCTCATCAATAAAGTATCTTTCGTAATACCGGCATTATTTACCAAAATATCGATTCTTCCAAAATCTTTAGCCACTTCCTCTACAGTAGCAGCAGTCTGTGCAAAATCAGCAGCATTAGAAGCATACATTTTAGCTTTTACTCCGCACGCTGCAATTTCTTTTTCAGTAGCTTGTGCTATTTCATCATATCTCAAATCAGTGAAAGCGATATTGGCACCTTCATTTGCAAATGCCAGAGCCACAGCTTTACCAATGCCTCTGGAAGCACCGGTAATCAGTGCGGTTTTTCCTTCTAACAATTTCATAATTATTCTTTTATATTAGACTTGGTCTCTTATATAAATTCCCCTTTTGGGAATTACGAGGACAAAGATACTAAAAATAATGATTTGCTAAGAGTTATCTATAATATTTCGAGATTCCTACATTTTTAGAAAGCATTTCACTACTTTTGCAGTAACAAATGACCATTGAAATAATTAATCAAGAAATTATGGAACAAGAAATACAACTTAATGAACACAACAAACAAGAATATCCACCTATGCATTCTGCTGAACATTTGCTGAATCAGACCATGGTACGTATGTTTGGTTGTCCACGTTCAAAAAATACTCACATCGAGAGAAAAAAGAGTAAAGCGGACTACTTTATTAAAGAAGCTCCATCTCCTGAAAAAATATCAGAAATTGAAGATAGAGTTAATGAAATTATCGACCGCCATTTACCTGTCAGTATAGAATTTGTAACTCGTGACAACGTACCAGAAGGTGTAGATTTAAGTAAACTACCTGAAGATGCCAGTGAAACATTACGCATTGTACGTATCGGGGATTATGATACGTGTGCTTGTATCGGAGTTCATGTTAACAATACATCAGAAATTGGCAAATTTAAGATTATTAGCAGTGACTACGCAGATGGCCGGTTACGAATCAGATTTAAATTAGAGTAGAAGGGTAAATAATTAGATTTACTTTTTAGTTTTCCTTTCTTTATTTCTATTTTTGCAACATCTTACGAACCTACTTTTAAAATTGAGATATAATGGGACTTTTAGAACAAATCAAAGAAAACGCAAAGAAACAAAGTAAAACGATTGTTCTCCCTGAAGGAACTGAAGAACGTACCCTCCAGGCTGCAGATCAAATCATCGGTGAAGGAATTGCCCAAATTATTTTAATTGGTAATCCTGCCGAGATTAAAGCTTTGGCAGAAAAACACCAATTGAAAAACATTGACAAGGCTACGATTATCGATCCGCAGTCTCATGCCAAAAAAGAAGAGTATGCTGACTTATTGGTTGAATTGCGTAAGAGCAAAGGAATGACCAAAGAGCAAGCGATGAAACTTGTTACTGATCCTCTTTATTTAGCTACTCTTATGATTAAGAGTGGTGATGCAGATGGAGAAGTTGCAGGAGCACAAAATGCAACTGGAGATGTATTACGTCCTGCTCTGCAGATTGTAAAAACCCTGCCGGGTATCTCTGTCGTATCAGGAGCATTTTTACTCTTAACCAACAAGCCGGAGTATGGAGAAAATGGATTAATTGTGTGTGCAGACTGCGCAGTTCTTCCAAATCCGACAGCAGAAGAATTAGCTCAAATTGCTGTATCAACAGCAGGAACTGCTCGTGCAATAGCTAAAATTGAACCGCGTGTGGCAATGTTAAGTTTCTCTACTAAGGGATCTGCAAAGAATGAATTGGTTGATAAAGTTGTAAAAGCTACAGAATTAGCTAAACAGATGGCTCCGGATGTAATGATTGATGGAGAAATGCAAGCTGATGCAGCTTTGGTTCCATCAGTAGGCAATAGCAAAGCTCCAGGCAGTCCGGTTGCAGGTAAAGCTAACGTGTTAATTTTCCCAAGTTTGGAAGTTGGTAACATTAGCTACAAATTGGTACAAAGAATTGCAGGTATTGAAGTTGTAGGACCTGTATTGCAGGGTATGGCTGCTCCAATTAACGACCTTTCTAGAGGATGTTCAGTTAGTGATATTGTGAATTTGGTAGCAATTACTGTAAACCAAGCAGCAGCAAAGAAATAATAACAGGGGGACTCCCCCACAAAAGAATAGAGACATGAATGTTTTAGTATTAAACTGCGGCAGTTCATCTATCAAATACCAATTACTGAATATGGACGCAGATGCCGTATTATTGGCAAAAGGTATTGTAGAAAAAATTGGTCTGACTTGTGGCAGTTTTACTTACAAACCGGAAGGAAAAGAAAAAGTAGTTATCGAGCAACCTATCGCAGATCATAGCGTAGGTATGGATTTAATCCTGAAAGCATTGGTTGATCCGCAACATGGTGTTTTGAAATCATTAAACGAGATCAATGCTGTAGGACATCGCGTTGCTCATGGTGGTGAATATTTTTCAGAAAGCGTGCGCGTAACTGAAGATGCTAAAGCTAAAATCAAAGCTCTTGGTGAAATTGCACCTCTTCATAATCCGGCCAATTTGAAAGGTATCGAAACAATGGAAAAATTATTACCATCTGTACCTCAAGTTGCTGTTTTTGATACATCGTTCCACCAAACTTTGCCTAAAAAGGCATTCATTTATGGAATTCCTTATGAATATTACCAGAAATATGGTATTAGAAGATATGGTTTTCACGGAACTTCCCATAAATTCGTTGCAGAAAAAGCATGTCGTTTGTTAGGTTGGGATATTGCTGAGAAGAAGATTATCACCTGCCACTTAGGTAATGGAGCTTCTATCTCTGCAGTAAAAGGAGGAAAATCTATCGATACTTCTATGGGCTTCACTCCTGTTGCAGGACTTGTTATGGGTACTCGCGCCGGAGATCTCGATCTAGGTGCATTATTGTACATCTGTGAAAAAGAAGGATTAAATTTAGAGCAAGCGAACGCTCTTGTAAATAAACAATCAGGAGTTCAGGGTATTTCCGGTGTATCTTCCGATTTCCGAGAACTAACAGCAGCAATGGAAGCTGGTAATGAAAGAGCAGCCCTTGCATTGGATGTATTTGTTTATAATGTAAAAAAATACATTGGAGCTTATGCTGCAGCCATGAATGGTGTTGACTTAATCATCTTTACCGGTGGTATTGGAGAAAATGACCAACCAGTTCGCGAAGCAGTTTGTGCCGATATGGACTATTTAGGCGTCAAGATTAACAATGAATTGAATGCAACTATCAAGAGCAAAGATGTTGTAATCAGTACAGAAGATGCTAAAACAAAAGTAATGGTCATTACAACTGACGAAGAATTGGTAATCGCAATGGATACAATGAGATTATCCAAATAATAAAAGTCACAAGCAATAAAAAAACCAGCTAAAAAGCTGGTTTTTTTATTACTCTTAATTGATTTTATTTTGCATCAGTTCCTACTGTAATAGACTTTTTACCATCAATAGACCAAAATGTTCCATTAGATGCTGCAACAGCTATATCCATTGTTGCTCCTTTTGTAGCTCCACTTAATGTCGCATTTGCTGTAATTTTTCCATCCTTTTCAACAACAATAAATTCAGCAGCGGGTAACCACATTCTATTGGATGATTCTCTATAGACCAATATATATTCTTCTGCGTTTTCCACTTTCTTCCATTCTCCGGTGACTCTGCTGTCAGTTCCACTATATGCTAAACTTTCAACATCAAATTCACCCAAAGCCTTTTTAGCCCTAAAACTAAATGATGTGCTCGCTTGTTCCGGTTCTTCTGTTTTAGACACTGCAGTGATTGAACATATCCAAGATTTTACGGTATCAACCGGAGTATTCATAGAAGACGTTAACTCAAGCAGAGTATTATTGCTTCCAGCAACAGCTTGAAACATATAATTATTATTCTCAAATTTACATACAGGACTAGCTAGAGAAACATCAATAGGTTGGTTTCCAAACAATTGCATTGCCGGCATAAATCTAGCAGACTTTCCATGTCCGTCTTGTTCTATATAGGCTAAATAAGGAGCAATACCAAATCCTGGATCTGAACTCTTCAAGCATGAACTCATGCCTGCCATTAGTAGAACTCCAATTGCCAATAACTTTAATTTTCCAAATGTTTTCATTTTTAATTGCTTTTAGTTCAACAAGTTTTCCCTTAAAAAATTATGGTTGCGAATTTCGACTTTTTTTTCGAATCACACAAATAAAACATGATATTCTTAAAACATAGTAAACGTTTCACGCTTTTATACTATTTTTGCGGTCGAAAATAATTAACCACAAAATATTTTATGAGACTTTTACATTTACTGATGTTATCCGCATGTTTCGTACACATGGGATTAAAAGAAACATTTGCTTTTCACAAAACAGACAGTACGAACAGAGAAAAAACAATCATTGAGACGATTACCAAATCCATCAAGAAAAATGATTTTCTCAATGTCAGTGTGAACACCCGTATGGCTTTCCATACAGATTTGACTGCAACAGAAGCTGACAAAGCAGCATTTAGAGTTGAT
Organism: uncultured Odoribacter sp.; assembly: GCA_945900015.1. Lineage (GTDB taxonomy): Bacteria > Bacteroidota > Bacteroidia > Bacteroidales > Marinifilaceae > Odoribacter. Next base: position 11,770 of record CAMDJC010000068.1, read on the forward strand.
TATTTGCGTCTGCAAGTGACAGGAAACATTACTGACCGTATTTTTTACAAATGGATGCAACATTTGAATAGAAGTAATAAAGCTAATAGCTTAGATAATATGCCATCTTCCATAGATTGCTTGGGAATTGGATTTAACATCACTCCTACTCTGAGTACTTTTGTTGGTAAACAGTACGCAGACTTTGGCGGATTTGAATATGATTCAGACCCGGCACAAATATATGAGTTTTCAGATCTTGGAAACAATATGACCTGTTTTCTAGTAGGAGCTCATATCCAATGGCAATGTACTCCTACACAGGAATTGCGCTTTCAGATTGTAAACGGAAGAAACAATTCTGTGGAAGATACATATGCTATTATCCCAGAGGATTTTAAAGCAGCAAAGCTACCATTGGGTTATACTTTCAATTGGAACGGATTATTCTTTGACAATCGCTTAGCAACAAGATGCTCCTACTCTATTTTTCACGAAGGAGATAAAAGCAATGTAAACATGATGACTTTAGCAGCTTCATGGATGCAAGATAATTTCAACATGTATGTTGATGCTACCTATTCATCTGAAGATATAGACAAATTAGGTATCCTATCATCAACTATTGCAACTGACGAAGCTCCTTTCTGTGCGACAGATTGTGGATATTTATCAATTGTAAGCCGCATCAACTACCGCCCAGCAGAAAAGTTGAATCTGTTTTTAAAAGGTATGTATGAAACAGCTTCCATACGGAAAAATGGTATTATGGAAAAAGGAAAATACCGTACCTCTTTTGGCTACCAAGGCGGTTTTGAATATTTTCCAATGAAGGAAAACTTACGTTTCTTTGCTGTATACCATGCCAAACAGGTGGATATGACAAACCGAGCACTTGAAATGGGACTTATCGGTTCAAATCCTCAACGTCTTTCTATTGGTTTAGTTTATAATATTCCTGTATTTTAAATCGAGTAGGAGGTAAACATTAGTTATAGGTGTTTATCTCCTATTTTCATGTTC
>CAMDJC010000069.1:0-11871 GCA_945900015.1 uncultured Odoribacter sp.
AACGCATAAATCCCGGCTTCACACCTTGTGATAACGGGCATTATACGCAGTTGCCCGAAGGATGGCAAATTGCACCTATGCAAACCTTATGCAAATTAACCGATGGAGAAAAGCAAACTGGCATTGAAAGAATATATCTTGATGTCAAATATTTACGCGGTGAGCGGGAGGCAAAGACCATGATTTCCGGCAAGTTTGTAGCTGCAAATACTCTCTTGATTCTGGTTGATGGCGAAAACTCGGGTGAGGTGTTCCAAACTCCGATTGACGGCTATCAAGGTAGTACTTTCAAACAGTTGCTTATCAACGGGAATATGAACGAAGAATATGTGCTATTGGTTATCAACTTGCATAGGAAAATCTTACGAGAAAGTAAGGTTGGGTCTGCCATTCCCCACTTGAACAAGAAACTATTCAAAGCGATAGAAGTACCTATTCCACCTTATCATCAACAAAAGAGGATTGTAGAAGCTATAAATATTATATTTAAACATCTTGACGATATAATGGAGAGCCTATAAACTCTCCATTATATCGTCTAATTTGGTAAACAATACGTTAACCGTATTTACAATTCTTTTTTGTTCTGCAAATGGAGGTAAGGGGATATAGGTGTTTATTATTTTTTCTTTGGATATATTGGGCTGCGCTCCACCACCTCCCATTTTTATAAACTCTTCCCTATGGGATAATAAAAAGAGAAACAGAAACTCTTTATCTATCCCATTAAAGACTTCACAAGCACAACAGGCTTGATTCGTTGTGGCAGGAAAAGTTAACATTCCAATTTTTCCTATAGTTGCTCCATACATAGCAATTAACACACTACCAGTAGGATTGAGTTTTACAGAAGTTTCATTCAAAGCTTTTTCTGTTATAGATTCGGGAATATGGGTAATATATCCATCGTTTAAATCTCCCGTTTTTAGCCAAGGAATATTCCCATTATAATAATCTTTGTTCAGCCGATTTGGTGTACTACCAGACTGCCATTTGCCAATTTTTCCAAGCGTTGTCCAACTCCAATTTTGAGGTGTTTCAAAAGGCAACTGCGTATAATGCCCGATACGTTCTGCTATATTGTTACTGTATTCATTATAAATCAATGTAATATGGTAACAAAATTCAAAAATCATTTGGCAAAAACTAATCTTGCCAAGAACACCATCACCTCTTATGTGTGGACGGTACAGTACTTCCTCAACCATTATGGGGAAGTGAACAAGAAGAACCTTTTGGCATACAAGGGGTATTTGGTAGAGAACTTCAAGCCGCAGACAGTGAACCTGAGATTGCAAGGTATCAATAAGTTCTTGGAGTTTACGAAACAAGAAAAACTAAAAGTGAAGTTCGTAAAGGTGCAACAAAAGAACTTTTTGGAAAATGTAATCAGCGATGCAGATTACAAATTTCTCAAAGCCCAGCTTAAAGCTGATGGTTATGAGGAGTGGTATTTTATTGTGTGGTTTATGGCTGCCACCGGAGCACGTGTCAGTGAGTTACTCCACATTAAAGCGGAACACATCAAAGTAGGCTATCTTGATTTATATAGTAAAGGCGGAAAGATTCGGCGACTATACATCCCCAAGAACCTACGAATAGAAGCTGATAAATGGTTGAAAAATCAAGGCTTGACATCGGGCTATATCTTCCTGAACCGTTTCGGACAGCGTATTACTACTCGTGGAATCGCTTCTCAACTCAAGCATTTTGCTGAAAAATATGGAATGAACAAGGAGGTAGTTTATCCTCATTCATTCCGTCATCGTTTCGCCAAAAACTTCCTTGACCGCTTTAACGACCTTGCTTTACTTGCCGACCTTATGGGGCATGAAAGCATAGAAACTACTCGTATCTATCTTCGCAGAACTGCCAATGAGCAGCAGAAGATTGTGGATAAAGTGGTGAACTGGTAAAATCACATTAGCCTTAGAAGTGTATTCGCTTACACTTCTAAGGCTTTTTGAATGTTATCAAGAACTGAGAATAGTTCTTCTATCTTTTGAACAATGCGTTGTTGCTCGGCAAGAGGAGGTAAAGGAAAGATGACTGATTGCAACTTTGATTTATTTATAATTGAAATTGTAATGGCAGAAGAAGAGTTTATCAATTTATTGACAAAATAATCTGAGATACAAGTATAATAGCCATATACAGAATTCAATAGATTCTTTTTAGGAACAATTGTGTTTATTTGTTGATTTGTCGTTCCTTCAACCTCAATATAGCCAGTTTTACCTATAGAACCAATACAACATATAGCAATTGACTTTGGAGGAATAATTCGTGACACAGACTTTCCTTTTTCTGTAAGATACTCAGAGGCTTTCATAACATGACGCCCCGTATCCAAATCTGTTGGCTTAAAAAAAGGAAAATTCCCTCCATAATATTCAATGTTATTTTTGCTTGGTGTAGAGCCTGTAATAACCTCTGATATATCATTTATTGTACACCATTGCCATACATTTGGAATTTCAAATGGATAATGCCCGTTATCACAAGGTGTGAAGTCGGGATTTATGCGTTTCAAGAGTTCAATGGCTGGTTCGTCATTCGGGTCTTGTGGTACAAGTTTGCCATGAATGGCAAGGTCAAGGATTTTGCTTTTGGTTTGTTTGATGATTGTTTGTAAGTCAGATTTTCCTTGCTCTATTTGATCAATCAAGGCAAACCAATGTTCTATCTCTTTTGAGATTCTTTCTTGTTCTTTTTGTGGAGGTATCGGAATACAAACATCGTTAATAACAGCTACAGAAAGTCCAGGTTGAGCAGTAGCAGTGGCATATTGATTCAAGTTTAACGTTATCAGTATATAATATGCCCACATTAAATCCACATCACAATAACTTTTCACTACAACGGCATGTTCTGTTGCATAAAACTTTCCTTTAGCAATATTGATGTTTCCGCAAAGTGCTCCTTGCCTTCCGATAATTGGGAAATCTCCTTCTCTATTATACAATGCAACAAATCCTCTAACGCCATTACCACCATAACATTTGTAAGGATGTGATTCGGTGACAGCATCTTTAATATCTTTTGCAGTTATGTTTTTTCCTGCTTGAAGTGTAAACACCTCACCCAAAGTGGACAAACACCATCCTTTCGGTAGCACATTCTCATAATGGGGCGTATCGGAAGCCTTTGTAGACTTCTTGTTCTTTTTGATTTTTCCCTCTTTTATCAGCCGTTCTTTTTCAGTCTTGATACGTTCAAGGAGAACGGATGCAGGTTCATCACTTGGGTCTTGAGGAACGAGTTTACCATGAATAGCGAGGTCGAGTATCTTTTGACGTAATTTCTTAGTGTCCATGTGTCTGTTAGTCTTTGTTCAGGAATAGATTGCAAAACTCGTTTAACTGTTGCTGCATACGCTCCTGCGGAATGAGGATACGCTTGTATTCGGTTATCATGGTTGGACTCATACTACGGCTCATAGCATATTCCACCACCACATGGTCTGCCGTGGGGCATAGAATAATACCGATGGATGGATTCTCGTTAGAACGCTTCACATCACGATCAAGAGCTTCCAAATAAAATTCCAACTGACCAAGGTCGCGCGGCTGGAACTTTGTCTTTTTAAGTTCCACTGCAACCAATGCTTGTAAGCCACGATGGAAGAAAAGCAAGTCAGCCTTAAATGTAGAAGCACCGATATTGAGGCGATACTCTTGATCCATAAAGATGAAATCCTTGCCAAGTTCAAGAATAAACTGCTTCATGTGTTCTACCAAGCCATTTCTCAACTTTGTTTCGCTATGTTTCTTGGGTAAATTCAGGAAATCTACAAACAGCGTATCTTTGAACATGACTGGAGCATTGGGATATGCTTCAAGCAAACCTTTTGACATATTGGTTCTGCTACTCAGCAATTCCGTGTATGTTTGATTGGCGATACAGCGTTGAAGCTCTCTCTTTACTAAATGTTCTTTGTTAGCATAGAGGATATAAAACATCCTTTCCTCATTACTCTTGCATTGAGATAATATTACCGTATGATTGGTCATTGTGGTTAAGCCCAAGACCTTAGGCATTTGTCCTGTTTTCGATTGGACAAATTGTGCAGTTTCTGGCTGCACAATTAGAGTGGTTCCTTGTTGTGGTGTGGCTCTCATTTCTATTTGTGCAGTTCTTGGCTGCACAAATTCAGGATTAAGATACTTTGCAACAGTTGTAAGGAATGCTTCTGAAGAATAGGCATCATAAAATGATACCATATTATAAATATTTCTTCTGCTATAGCCTTTTACATCAGGTCTCTGAGTACGAATGTATTCTGATAATAAGATTACTACTTTACTTCCCCATTCCTCGCTTTTGAGTTTAGCAGATACATATCCACCCACATGCCAGGCAGTGAGCAAGACTTCTTCATTAACCGCTGCGGTGGCACGGCTTTTATGTTGGAGAATAATGTCCAAAACTTCTCCAAACTGTTGCTCTAATGGTATAGCTATATTATTATTTTCCATAAAGTTTAGTCCTCCTCTATATTAGCCAATAACTTTTGCAGCTCTGCCACGGCATTGCTGATAGTATCGCTTTTCTCCTTTATCTCATCCATTAATTCCGATAATGAGCGGTCGTCCACTTCGCCACCTTGACGAATCCAAGTGATGTCGAGACTGGTTTTGTCGCGAGACAGTAACTCGTCCACAGCATATTTGCGCCAACGCCCTCGTGGATTATTCTCGGCATCGTATGTTTCTTTTCGTTCGGCTAAGTTACCTGAATTGTAGCAGGAAACGAAATCATCCAAATGATGGCGTTCCAATTTGTTGGTTGCCAAGGTATGCTTCACATCGGTACGATAGTCATAGAACCAAACCTCTTTAGTGGGTTGCCCCTTTGTAAAGAATAATACGTTGGCTTTCACTCCCTGAGCATAGAAAATACCAGTGGGCAGGCGCAGGATGGTATGAAGGTTGAAATCCTGCAACAAGCGTTTACGGATAGTTTCACCTGCTCCGGCCTCAAAAAGGACATTGTCAGGAAGTACCACTGCTACACGTCCTCCGGTTTTGAGCATAAGCATCATGTGTTGGAGGAAGTTTAACTGGTTATTCTTGGTCTCCACATAGAAATCCGGACGATTGATGTCCACAGAACCAGCCGGACGAGTTCCAAAAGGAGGGTTGGCAAGTATTACATCAACAAGAGTTGACGGTTCTTTTTCCAAAGAATCCTCACAAACAATCGGACTACGGTCTGTACCGATACCATGCAAATAAAGATTCATGGAAGCGAGCGTCACCACTAAGGGCGTATTATCCACACCATGCAAAGCTTTGTCACGCAAGAAATCACGTTTTTCTTTACTTGCTGACTGACCTTTCATATAATCGTAAGCTGTAAGCAAGAATCCACCTGTTCCACAAGCCGGGTCACAAACTGTTTCACCCATTTGCGGATTGATACAATCTACCATTGCCTGAATAAGTGGACGAGGAGTAAAATACTGCCCTGCACCGCTTTTCTTGTCTTGCCCGTTCTTTTCAAGAATGCTTTCGTAGATAGCGCCTTTCACATCACCGTCCATAATGAGCCATTGCTCCTCATCAATCATGGTGATAACCTTTTTTAGATAAACTGGTTTGTCTATCTTGTTTTGTGCCTTCGTATAAATTGTACCTATCAGATTATCCTGCTCGCTAAGCAATTTAAGGGTCTCTTCGTATTGTTTTACCAGATCCAGACCATCAAGTGCTATCAAATCTGCCCACTGATAACCAGTTGGAATAGCCGACTCTTCTCCAAACATTTCTACATTTTCGGCATCCATCTTCAAGAATAAAAGATAGGTCAGTTGGGTGATATAATCAGTGAATCCGATTCCTTGTCCGGCAAGAGTGGTTGCCAGATTCCATACTTTTTTGGTGAGTGATTGCTCTGTTGTATTATTTGTTGCCATTTCTTTATGCTGCTTTTCTTAAAACTACAAATGTGTAAAGTGAATGAAGAGCCTCGTCTGCCTTCTGCATATTGCCAAACGCTCTAATCATTTGGGCTGCATGGGTAGCATCATCTTCACGAATATCTCTGATAGTACAAGCTCCGTTAGAAGCGATGTAATCCACAATACGACTGATAATCTCTCGCTGTTTGTTAGTTATTTCACGCTGGTTTTGTCCTAACCAAAGATTGAAAAACTGTTTAGAGGTAGTAACTACGCTATCCAATCGTTCGATTTGGTGGAAAGCAAAGCGCACAAGTTGTATGATATTGGTCAATGCATCGCTTTCTTCTTTGGTAGTGGAACGCTTTACCACTTTAGGATTAACTATGGCATAAGAGTTCCAGAGTTGTTTGGATGTAAAATGATTGTTTGCCATTTTGAGCCTGTTCTCCAAATCCTTTAGCATCGAATAGGTTATAGGCTCTCCCTCATTGTTGTAAATGATGCGCAGTGCCTCTATTTCGTCATAGTACTTTTTACAAAAATCTTCAAAAGCCTCTGTCGTATTTTTTGCTTCCTCAATGGAAAACCCTTTGGAGATAAGCGTATCTTCACCCGGCATCAATGTATTGACGAATCCGGCTGCAAGTATAAGAAGGTATTTCCGAGCATCCGCATGATTGGCAAGCGGAGCGACTAGACCCTTACGTTCATTGTTAGGCTCATCAGTGCTTACAAATGGTGGAAGAATGCCTTTCTCCAGTATATCGTATATTCTGACAGAAAGCTCTTTCATGTCATCATGAGACAGACGGACAAACTCTTTCCGTTGCGAATCATCCGCTTTATTGTATATTCGTGCAAGCGTTGCCGCAAGGCGTTTAAGATACTCGTCAGGAATATAGCCATGACTAATACGTTCTAATAGTTCCTTCAACGTAATTGTCTTTGTTGTAGAGCTGTCATCTATAGGTGCCACTGTTTGCGCATGTTCTGTCACGCCTACCGCATCAACCAAATAAAAACAATCCTTGCTGAATGCGTTCGGGGTAACATTGCGGAGTTGCTCATCACCAATAGTGCGCACTCCACGCCCTTTCATCTGAATATACAAAGGCAATGACTCCACATCACGCATGAACATCACCACTTCCAGTGGCTTTACATCTGTTCCGGTGGCAACCAATGTACAGGTGACAGCAATACGGAAATCCTTGTCGTTACGGAATTGGCGTATCAGTTCGTTACTGTCGCCTGCTGAATAAGTGATTTTCTGAACAAAGCGGTCGTCAGTCCGTCCGAATACCTCTTTAGCTATCTGTACGATATTTGTGGCGTGAGCTTCATTGAGAGCAAATATCAAGGTTTTGGGTAAATAGTCCATATTCGGCTCACGTTGTGGGTCATTAAACAATTCTGTATAAACCACATCCCGATAGGTTGAAAGGATTAACTTTATCTGTGCCGGATTAATGACACTCCGATTAAGTTCTTTATTGGTGTAGGTTTTGGTTTCCTTGTTACTCACAGTCTTGACCTCACCCGTATATCTTGTTTCTTCCTTTACTCTTTCCCCCTCTAATATGGCTCCCCCGGTTTCCGTAACTTGCGTTTTTATTCGATACACTCTACAATCCACATTCACACCATCAACGATACTCTTTTCTAAGGTATAATTGACGATGATATTATAGTTAAAGAATTTCTTTGTCTCTTCAATCGGGGTTGCTGTCAAACCGACAAGTCGAGCCGTATCGAAATACTCCAACACCTTACGCCAGTTCCCATAAATGGAGCGATGGCATTCGTCTATGATAATCATATCAAAGTAATCGTGTGGTAAATTGGGATTGGAAGGCAGGGTTACTTCCTCTACAGGTTCGTTTTCATCATCGTCATCATTATCCTCAATAGTTTCTCCTTTCAAAAATGAGAATAGGCGTTGTATGGTAGAAATAACGACATTGCTATCAGAAGGGATAGAAGACGAACGAAGGCGATTGACCGTAAAGATAGTATTGAAAGCATCCCCGTTCTCTGTCAGACGGAAAGTTCCAAATTCTCCCTCTGCTTGTTTTCCAAGATTATTCCGGTCAACAAGAAACAACACTCTACGCATTGGTGTATAAGAAAGCATTCGGTAGGCAGCAAGACAAGCCGTATATGTTTTGCCTGCACCGGTGGCAAGAACCATCAATGCCCGATTTTGCCCGGCTCGGAAACTTTTTTCAAGTTCTGTCACCGCCTCATACTGGCAATCACGAAGCCCCTTCCTTTTCAATGTAGGAAGTCCGGCAAACATATCCTCAATCCCCAACTTCTTGACCAATTCATGTGGTGTAGGAATAGCCATTATCTGCTTGAAACAAGAATCTTGTTCACGAAAATCACAGCAATATAGTTCCTTGCCATTCGAGGTGAAGATAAAAGGCAATGGCTTTTGATATGCCTGATAGATATTCGGTACACTTCTTGCGTATAAGATTGCCTGCTCGCATACTTTGGATGCAAAAGCGTCTGTTTCTTCACGCTTGGCTTCAAGTACACCTACTGCTTTCCCATTAATGAAAAGGAAATAATCTGCCTCAAGATTTCCTTTCAATAAACCTTCTCTTATGGCTACAGCCGTACAAGTAGGTTCATAATCCTCCCTGTTGACTACTTTCCAACCAGCATCGGCAAACCACTGGTCTATCTTTATTCTTGCTTTTTCTTCAGGAGTCATGTTCTTGATATTGTATATTATCGGAAGTTCATAGACTCATTTGTAATAAACTGTAAAAAGTCTTAGAGCCTCCCAACTTAATTAAATGATTTTATAATGCAAATATAGCGAATTATATTCGATAATAGTGTCTATTTGCGTTAAGGAAAGTCAGTTGTTAAATGAGTTATACCTCAAGGTAATTGAATTTAGACATATAAATCTTCATCGCTTCTTTCCTTTCCGGTTGATAAACCAAAGAAGTCCTCCCCAAAACAAAACGTTTGCACCAACTAACAGAATATTTGTCAGTGCATTCGGTGAATCAAAGCAAAACATCAGACTGAACATGAAGAGAAACATGACAGCCGCTGAAACTATAAATTTTACAATCTGTTCCATCATTTGCCGCATTATTTTTACCTTCCTAAAAAGGTTGGTCCTTTTAATTGTTTATTTACAAAGTTACTCTTTTCTTTGACAAAGCCATTAGCTTTGGAAAAAAATGTCTGTTCGCATCCTTCCATGCTAAGTTCAAAATCTGACTGGTCTAACGGCTACATCTTCCAACTGGCAAAAATGCTCATATTTGAAATAAGTATGAATATGGTATGGAATACTCCTATTTTCATATATGGCAAATTGTAGTCAAACAGTATACAAATACTAGTCAAATATATTTGATTGTTATCTTTATGTTATCTTTGATATATCTTTGTCATGGTTTTGTCATATAGGTGAGTGGGAGGGGAAATAGAGAAATGTGGGACATGAGAAGGTGTTTGTCGGCAGAATGGCGGGTATAGTAGAAAAACTATATTTTTCATCTGAGGTTTACGATTTTTTTCTTAAATTTGTAGAGATACGGAAATTTACTCACTGACTCAATACACATAATAATGACACGAGGGAAACAGACTTGTAAGATACTAAAAGAGATTCGCCGGCAGATTGCTGAGGCCAACGACATTGAATTTGTTGTTTCTGAATGTCGCTACAAGGGCGATTGCCTGGGTACATGTCCGAAATGTGAGGCAGAGGTGCGCTATTTGGAGCAGCAGCTTCGCATTCGTTCTCTTGCCGGTAAGGCAGTTTCTCTTGCCGGGATTTCAGCTGCGACGTTTGCTATGATGATGCCGATGTCGTCGGCTGCGGATGCATTACGTGATTCTGTAGATAATTTAAGGGATACCATTACTACTGATGAGGAGATCTTTGAGGTGGTTATGGGAGATTTTGGGGTATATGGTGAAGTCGAAGATGAATATGAAGATGCTGAACAGGAGGTAAATCAAGTAAAAGGAGTGGTGCAGGGAGCGGACACTTTGTCGGATGGTTTTGTATCTAAAAAGCCGTTGCATGGAGCGACTGTAACCAATCTGCGGTTGAGAGTAGGTGTTTTGACCGAGGCTGATGGGACATTCAATTTGTTCGCCCGCGTAGGCGATACGTTGGAAGTAGGGTATGTCGGATATAAGAAACAGGTGATTGTTGTAACGGAAAAGATGAAAACTCAAACTATTACGCTTATTCCAGATATGGCTTTGATGGGTAAAGTTGTGGTTGGGGATGGTATACCGGAAGGTTGGCAAGGAGGGAATAACAGTTTTGACCTTAAAGTGGTGGATGAAGAGGGAAATCGTATTGGCAGAGAAAAAATAACTGTTGAGCGAATATGGTTTGATCGTGCCGGAGAGGAACATGCGGAAGAGTTATCTTCGGAGAACATCGACGAAAAACACCCTTGTCGGGTATATTGGAACTATGGCAGAGGGTTTAAGAATGGAGATGGCAGTTGGAAAAAAGAGATGGCATTGCGAATTAAAGTGGAGGGGTATGACGTTCCTGTATATGTCAATGTAGAGTGTTTCAAGCATAATGTCAGGAAAACAGTCCGATTGAAAAGCAGAAAATTGTGATGAAAAGTAGTTGAATTATATTTTTATGCAATGGTTATGCAGGCACTTCGGGCAAAGATAATAGGAATATTAAGACACCGTCTCCGGACCGACGGCAATGGGGTCACTTCGCTTGTCGGTTTCTATGGTTGTCCGTTGCGTTGCCGATATTGTTTGAATCCTCAATCTTTCGGTAATAGTAACCGCTTTAAGGAATATACTCCCGAAAGTTTGTATGAGGAAGTAAGAATAGACGAACTCTATTTTCTGGCAACCAATGGTGGGGTGACGTTTGGAGGGGGTGAGCCGTGTCTGTATCCTCAATTTATTCAGGAGTTCAGAAAACTTTGCGGAATCAGTTGGAATCTCAATCTTGAAACCTCTTTGAATGTGCCGACTGCTAATCTTGAGGTTTTGCTTCCTGTTGTAGATACTTTGATAATTGACATTAAGGATTGGAATTCTGATATTTATTGTCATTATACACAGCATGACAATGCCCGGGTTATAGACAATTTGCAGTTGATTGCCAAAGAAGAGCGCCAGGATGATTGTATTGTCCGTTTGCCGCTTATACCGAATTATAATACAGAAATCGACCGGTCAGCAATTCGTAAAGCTCTTGAAAGCCTTGGATTCTCTCAGTTTGATCAATTCACTTACCAGATACGCAATATTTAGAAATGTTGTTTTGGGAATATAAGTAGGAAATGATTGTGGCAATATTTGTATATGTGGGTAAATACATATAACTTTGACACACATATTAAAGGCTATATCCATGAAAACTAATAATCAAGTTATAGGAGGAAATATAAAGAAAATTAGAGCGTTATCCGGTTTTACGCAAGAGCAAATAGCTAAATCTATAGGGATTGAACGTTCTGCGTATAGTAATTATGAAGGAGGAATAAGAGAAGTTCCTTATGATGTTTTGGAAAGATTATCAAATTTATTTGGTTGTGATCCTTTTATCTTTTTTGAAGATAATATGCAAACTGATAATGTGATTTTAGCGACAGCTTTTAGAATTTCTGATATAGAAGATTGTGATTTGAAAGAAATAGCTAATTTCAAGGATATTGTGAAATCATACCTTAAAATGGAGAGAATAGAAAATGAAGTTGAATAAATTTATTATAGAAAAACAGGTGTCAGAGTTTCGTGCTGATAATGGACTTGGTTTATCTGAGCCTATTACATTGAAGAGTCTCCTCTTAAAATTGAACGTCCTTACAGTTTTCAGGCCTTTGTCTGAAAATTTTTCAGGTATGTGTTTAAAAGATAATTCTGCACATCGTTTTATGCTTATCCTCAAATCCGCAACCGCCCTCATAAGATGACACAGAGGTCAAAAAGGTAGCGAC
>CAMDJC010000070.1:0-11588 GCA_945900015.1 uncultured Odoribacter sp.
GCCCCATACTTTTGATATTAAGGCAAAAGTATGGGGCTTGTTTTATACATAATCTTTCTTTATCCAGAAATTTGGCATAATTGTTTTAAACTCTACATCTATATAATGACACTGTTCCTTTATTATGCCACGTCGGCGTATTGCCGGTTGTAAGCAATATGTATCAAAGTCATCCATATTAACATCATCAACATGGGTCCAATGCGGAAATAGTAGTTTCATATAAGCAACAGTCATACGTTTGACAGCATTAAAGTCTCGTGTATCAGCATTCTTGTCGTATCCTACCAACTCATCAAACAACAACCCATAGATATTTTGCGTGCGAAGAGAATGCAGAATTTCAGAAAAATACTCCACATTCAATGTCCACCCTTTATAGATGATACCTTTATTTACACGAGGCAGATGCCATCCTTCAATAAAACAATGGAAACGGTCAAGCAACGCGGACTCGCGAAACGACTGAGGCAACGAATCAAAATACCTATAGTTCAAAGGTCTACGCTGCTCATTCAGGGGTATATTTCCCATCAACATCAAACCACACTCCGAACTGAATTCGTTGTTGTCAATCGTAGTCTTACCCGATTCAAGATATGATTTTAGTGCAGCCTGTATCTCTGCAGGCTCCTGGAAAATAATAGTTTGAATCTCATCAAAAGCGGTAAAATCATGATTCTTGATAATACCATTCTGTTGTTTGGCTTTATCATAGAAGAGCTTAGCGCGCGTTACTTTTCCTCCGCTAACAAGCCAGCCATACTTTGAAAGATTACCAAACACAAAAGACTTACCTGTTCCTTTAGGAGCAAGTTCTATAACATTCAAACGCGGTTCGACAAAAATAAGAAGGCGAGTCAGAAACTCCATCTTCTGGGTCATCGTTTCAAAGCCGTCAGCCTCATATTCCATAGCAGACAACAACAAGTCTATCCATTCCTGCGTGGAGAAAGCAGAACGGGCATTACGCAGATAATCAATATCTACGCTACGGTAAGGTTTGAAAGGTTTATAATCAACCATCTCCACATGATACTTCTTTCCGTCATTATCCGGAAGCACAGAAAGCTTGATAATACCCCATTTCTCTCCATCCACGAGTTCTCCTTGATGTTTTTTATAAACATACTCCGGTATCTGCCCCTCGTTTATCTTGATGCCGAGATCCGGAATACCGAATCTGCGTACATCCTTCACCAAATCAATATATATGATAAAACGTGTGAGTAATGTCAATTCTTCTCCAGAAGCCAAGCGATCTTTTACCTCTGTCTGCTTTTGAGGTATCACCATGTCAAGAAATCCTGTCAGACCGGCACGATCCACAGAACCGTCTTCATTAATATAACGCTTGAGAATGAAGTCCTTCACGAAAGAAGGAAGATTGCGCCCGGCAAACAAACTGTTGGTTGAAGCCGGATCTTTATAAATAACCATCGAGGCAAACTGCTCTCTAACTTTATGTATGATATTTGTCTGCATAATCAAAATCCAAATAAATCATCCTCCTGAGCACCGGTGTTTATGCTCAGATTATCTGTTTGCTTGAAATCTCCAATACGCAAGGTTATTCTTGTCGATGTGTCGACGAGATTCAGTCGTTCGCTCTCATATATATCCCCATCGACTTTATGAAGAGCGTACTCCACGCCATTATATAAAACAACAGGCGTGTCGATACTGTTTATTCCCATAATTATATATCTGACAACAGGTGTCGTTGCGACAATTTCATTTGATTGTAATTTTGCCGTATATACGCTTGCATTTTTTTGATTGGAGACTATTATAATAGGCACGAGTATTTCTTCTGGAGTAGCTCCTCCATGAGCGCCTAGCCCTGTTGATGTCTTGGCTGATAGCGAATTATTGTTCAAGGAACACAAAGTATGCCCATCTTCTATGACGACGTAGTTGTTGTCTGTCGGAACTTTTCCCTTGAGCCAACGCCCGCAGCGTCCGGCATGATCTGTTTCTACTCCTGCGAGGTTTAAGCCAACACCAAACTGTGACATATAACTGATACCATGGTCTGCAACAAAGGCAATCTTCTTTCCGTTATATTGTGAGAGAACCCTTGAGATGGCATTCTCCACCAGGTGGAACTCTTCCGTAAGATAGGCTGGATAGTTTTTCTGCGTGTGGGCAAACTTGTCTATGTCGCCTATCTTTTCAAGCTTATCACCAGCCAGTTCCAACAATTTTTCTTTATTGACAGAAGTGACAGTCGGAAGTTCCGCTGTTGCCACATATACCTCATTCAAGAACACCCCGTCTACTTTATGTTTTTCTATAACCTTCGTGATAAATGGAATCCAGTCTACACCAAGACCATCAATCCAATAGAAAAGATCTATATCGCTGCGATGATGCAATAAAGTCTTGACAGTCTTGAAGCCGTCACGCCATGCCTCAAAACTGAGTTGCGAAGCATTGTGTTCTTTCAGCTGGTTAATCAAGCTTTCAGTTGGTCTGTTTGCCACTTTTGACAAACAATACTCCTGGAAGTATCCATTTATCCAGTTGTTTCCATTCTCAGTCTGGACATTAGGCAATGTCAGATAATTATAGAGTTCTGGATACAAAGTCTTTATATAGTTCTTCTCTATTCTCCCTTGTCCCACCCATTCTATCATCAGACATTGCTCTGAAAATGTGAGTGGCGTCATATATTTCATCGCATATAACGGTCCACGTTCCGGGTCTGCCGCCATTGCAGACAACTTCGCCTTCAGCTCCTGTTCCGCCAAAGCCGTTATCTGAACATTCAGTCTTTTTGCTTCTTTAAGCAGCGACAAGCGTTGCTGTAGACTGGTTTCATCAAGCGATTCGTGAAATATTTGTGTGGCAATCTGTGAGAACAACTCAGAAGTGCTCAGCGAACAGACTTTTTCCAATACCCTAATCAGATAACTACTCACATCGCTCTTCCATATTGAATATGTTTTAAGGAGCCAACGCGAAAATTCATCCTTGAATTCAAACCATGTCTGCACAAAGGTGGTATCTTCGGTGAGATTCGAAGCATTGAACTTCTGATTTACGAAAACATCAAAATCAAAATCCGTCACGTCTATATTTGATGCCAACGCCTCCCAATATGGCATATCTTCTTCTCTGACATACAGTTTTTCGAAATCAAGTCCAAGTCCTTTATTCAAGAAATCAAATGCATTATCACATACCGTATATTTGAAAGCATTGTCCGGCTGCGCATTGTGTGCATTGCCAAAGATACATTTCGACGAACATATAATCTGCGATTTTATGCTTGCGCCCACATTCTTCCATAAGGCTATCCATTGGCGCAAATCTTTGCATAGTGTGTATTTGCTTTCCAATCCTTTCACTCCATAAGTCGTTCCACGTGTCAATATCAGCTGATAGTTGTCATTTTCATTTTTTGAGTGATACTCCCAGATATGGATATTGGGATCATCCTTGAACTTGCCCACCTTACTCTGCATACCAATTAGCGGCACATAGATGCGCTGATGTTCACGTTGTGACTCTTCGGGCGATTGGATTAGGCGTATCGTCTTCAATAAGGAGTCGAATTCCGCATAATGCGCATTGTCATAGAATCTTGTAATTTCAGAAAACGGGGCTATGACAAAGTCATTTGCAGGTAGGTTTTTGATATAACTCTTGAACAAATCTGCAAGTTGCGAATATGTTATCAACAAATCATCCTGCCCGTCCTTCATCCATTTTTCTATGCTTTGTACATATACGTCATGATCTTGGCATACTTGAACGAATTCACCAAAGTCACCGAAATTTTCGAACAACACAAAGCGTATTGGATAGCGGTTACGGAGAGAACTCTCCGCACCCGTCCAATTCTTGTCGACCTCTAACTCTTGATAAAGGTCTTCCAATGATTCGAACTCCTTATACATAGACTATTCATTTATCTTGTCCAACAACCATTCATTACCTTCATCACAGAGTTTGAATAGCAATGCCTTAGCATCTTCAATAGACACAATATCTGCAATGTGCATCTTGGCTTGCTTGCGCTTCTGGTCAATTACGTCTGGGTCTACAGGGGGCATCGGTGGATACACAGGTGGAACTGGAGGCAATGGCGGATATACAGGTGGTTGTGGCGGAGTTGGCGTCTTTGACGATTTCCACTGCAAAGCTTTTTTCTCCACTTCCTCTTCCGTCCAATATCCCACAGTAGACTGTAAGTTCTGCTCTATAAAAAGCTTCACTTCGTCCACTTCGCTCTCCTGTATATTGATGAAGTCGAGTTGCATCAAGAAGTTTTTAAAACCATCAGAGAAGGCTGCATCCACATTGAGGATGTTTTTCATCTCATAACGCAAATCCGAAATAAGGTCTATCGTTTCTTTCACCAAAGCAGGATTACGCAAGTCGCGCTCCATGCAAATGGTTACGATGTTATCTATCAGCTTTTTCTCATCTTTCGTAATTGTTATAATCACAGGAAGATTTGCAAAAGCTGCCTCAGAGGCATACTTTACCGTCCAAAGCGGATAACCCTTCTTGCCAAGAAACTCTGCCGTAATGGCATAACGAGCGTCTTTCAGACTTGTAACATCCGAATAATCATTATTCTTATTGTTTAGCTTGAAGAGAGATACGAGGTCCTTACACAGTTTTCCCTCTTCAGGAGTCTGAAACTTGAAATTAAGCTTACTGCTCGATTTCTTATCGTCCCACACCTTGAACAACCACACGATATCGTCAATCAGGGCGTTCTTATCGCGTGGCTTACCCTGCATATCGAAAATCTTGTTGGCCCATGGTCTCAAGGCAAACGCCATCATAGCCATGGCAGCAAAACTTCCGTAAAGACCGTAGGGCGGTTTTTGCAGAACAGAGAACTTGTCGTCGAAATTAAACGGAAGGCTCTTGTCTGCATACTTAATGATATTCTGCACTTTATCATAGACCACCTTGAACGGATGATTCTCAGGCACGTCACTCTTCCACGCCAGATTATCATCTAGACACTCCTGAATGAGATATTGCACAGGACGCATTTGTGCGGTAATGGTAGCGAGCTCCCCCTTTGAATTTGCGAAAAGGAACGTACGCACTATCTCCTTTGAGTTTTGCTGGCGCCAGAAAGTGGATGGCGTTTTTTGCCTCAACAACTCGCAAGCATCGGGGCCATACGGGAAGATGATCGGCGCAATCACACTATTGACAATGCTTGACAGGTGCTTCACCGACACTGGTTGTTTTTCCTCCCCATTGATATAAACAATAGCATTACTACGCAGAATGCTGTCCATCCATTCTTTAACCATAGATACAGCATGGTCGCGATGCACTTTTTGCTGGTCCATAAAGCCATGGCTACTAGCGCAGGCATAGTTTGCCTGATACTCAATAAACTGCTCATACTTAGCATCAGTGAGCACTTCGTCGAACACAAGGAAAACTATATTCTTCAAGTCCTTATCGCTCTCATCCTCTGCGCATTTTTCCGCAAAACTACGAAGCACCCCCAGCTCGGTGTTATTTCGCGCCATCAGCAGTGCAAAGAACAAGGCACTCGTTTTGGTTTCCTTACGGGCGTTTTTTATCTGACTTCGTAACACAGCTTCGTTCTGATGGTCTGAGAAAAACTTAAAGTCATAAGGCCGTATGACTCTTTGCATAAATTTTCCTCTAAAGCTATTCTCCGCTGCGTCCGAAAAAGCAAGAATTTGTTCCGTAAACTTAAATTGCACATTACGCATTTCGTTCTTCTTTTCTTCAATCTCTCCTGATGGCAAGGCGGAGAACTGAACGGAATACAAGCCACCAGGAGCACGCTGAATAATACCCTGCTCATTAAACCATTGCAGAACCACATCAAACTGATCGTCGTAACGCGTTCCTGCAAAAAGAGCATGAATATTATCCTCCGAGGGAGTAACCAAACCATTGTTGTTCTCTCCAGAAACATTATTGAAAGCGTTGAGCAACAATATTCCCTTAAATACAGCGAAGTAGGCAGCGCCCTCATTGCTAACCTGCAGCTTATAGGAGTTGTAACGCTCTGTTACGGCTCCATAGTTTGTGACATCGTCTTGGAACACCTTCAACACATAGTCCCACAAATAGTCTGCGGTGATAGTATCACGGTTCAGGAAATATTCCTCACTGTCAAGGAATTCTCGTATAGAGTCGTTCTGGCCTAAAAACTCGAAAACACTTCTGCTTGATGATCCAACCACCGTAGCATAATGGGTGGCAAGATTAGCGGTTCCTGGATGTAAGGGGAACAGGTTGAACAGATCCTCACGAGTAGATTGTTGATCATTGCTTGTTGCCGTGAAGATGTCAAGCAATTGCGGATTCATCGTGTAGAAATGCTGGCACAATTGCGTATGGCGCTCCTTGTCAAGGATATCAAACTTACGCGACATAATCTTAAACGCCGACACCGACTCCATATTGTATTTCATTCGGTGATAGCGACCATCTGTCTGCTTCAGCTGTTCAGAGTCTACTCCATTAAAGGCAGACGGATGTGAGATGAGGAAAATGTAAGAATTACTGTCCTCATTCATAAATTTCTGCGCCACTTCCTGCAACTGCTTAAGCACAGGAACTCCAATGGCGTCGGTCATTACATCGGTAAACTCATCCCAAACGATGAGCAGACCATTGTAAGTCCCAAGTTCTGCAAGACGGTCTTGTATCTCAGTAAGCCATTGCTTTATATTGTCGTTATTAAGACGAATATCGAGCTGAGCCTCGCGCAGCGTGTCGCTTACACGATGGAAAATGCCAAGATCGCCTGTCGACAAGCTTTCTACCAACTGATCGCTGTCGGCTACTACAGACGAAAGGGCAGTATGCGTTTCTATCAAATGATTCCATATCTCAGGATTCTGACGGATTTGCTCAATATAATTTTCATAATCCGTCGGCACGGCTATATTTATCTTGTGCTTGTGGAGCGTTTCCGTTACTGCTTTTTGAAGCACAAGAGCCAAGTCGCCCGGATGGGTCATTGCGCCCAAGCCATACACATTAACCGTTAATAAGCGTTTTTTTTCACGAAGCGAATATATGGCCTGGCGGATAGCAGCAAACTTAGCATCCTTGTACTCATAGTCAACCCAGTTGCGGATCTTGTCCACCTCGTCACCAAGCAAGTGGCTGATTACTGCTACAGCATGGCTCTTTCCTGTACCGTATGTGCCATTAATCCAAAAACTCTTGTGGTTATCGATGTCGTTTCCACGCACACTCTTTATAACAGTGCGCAACACATTGTTAAACTGCTCATTAGGGATAAATGAGATCCATTCACCCTCTTTCTCTTCAGCTATATCGTATGCAGCCTTGCCGCCACGAAGCTTTATGATGTCGTCATACTTAGTAGCCATAAGCGTATGATTGTCGTTTTATAGTTTTTCAGTTAGGTATCGTTCAATGATACTTCTTTTTAGGTATTCTCTATTTTCAGCATCTTGTAATAAATCCCACAGCTCATCATCCAACTTCGCATAAAGCAAATTCTCTCGGAGATATTTGGCTGAAGGGGTCACTGCTTTAACTGGAGGTTCTAATCCTTGTTTCCAAATCAGATGATAAAACATGGCACTGTCAAGATGAAAGAACGGTCGAACAAAAAAAGAAATCTCATATCCTTTTTTATTTCCGTTGACTTGTTCATATAATTGACCAAATCTCTTACGAACAAACACATTGAACAAGTCAATTTTGTTTTCATTCAACTCTTGAAATTCTATAGCCTCCATTATAGCTATCAAATAAAGAGGTTTTGACACTGCTATTTTCCCATTTACACATCCTGTGTGAACAGAAAGCACCATGTCATCATATGTTGACAGAAGCACATTTCTCATCTTATTTTGTTAGCTCTTTTAACACCTTCATAGGAGTCAAATCATTACGAAGAGTTATGTGGTCTAAACCCATAGTTAGTTCTGCAACCAAAACACGGTTACTTTCCGCACTAATTGTTCTGAGTTTTCTAAGAAGATCTTGCTTTGATGTTCCAAATTCCTTGAAAATGCCATGTTCCGCCTCATTATTATACATATCAGAAACCCTTAGCATTGAAAGCTCACGTTCTTTTGCAAATTTATATATAGAATAAGCTACAGCTTCAATACTCACATCATCATACTCGCTCCGTCTAAGTCCTTCTCTTCCCAAATCCATGCCTTGCAAGCATTCGTCGCCAACTGGAGTTTTCTTCATCATATCACATAATGCAATGGCTGCATTACCCACAGTTGTAATAGAACCTGAAAAACCTTCGTTGGAAATCTCCTCCTTAATCATTTTTCCATTGTAAACCTGATTAGGCTTTATATTATTACAAAACCATTTTACGATGTATGAATTGTAGGAAAGATTTTTAAAAACTATCTCCCAAAACAAAGAAGGATTTTCCGCATAAATGGTTCGCATCAATGCGCCCAGCTCAGTTAAATTATTCTTCTGATCTGTAATTTCTGCATCTCTCATCCATGCTTTAAAAGAGTCCACCTGGGCTGTTCCCAAGGTATTGTCTTTCCAAAACTCAACGGGATCAATAAAGTATTCATCTACCCATTCATCGCGAAGTCCAAATTTTTTATATCCTTGAATCTTCGTGTTTATTTTTCTTTCTGAATCTGTTATCATACGTATGCAATCCGCAGCTACACATCCACGGTCATGTGTATTAAAACATTTATGACAGTGAATGCATTTTGTTTTGTCTATAGTTATTTGTGGCACAATTGAGAGAGCACCTGTTGGACAATCAACCTCGCACACCTCACACTGTACGCAATATGCCGTTTTATATGTTAAACGTCTTAAAAGATACACCAGTTCGTTAGGCAAGCTCCCTCTAACTTCAAGGGTTGACTTTCCGCCAGATTCTGCTATTACAAAGGGGAAAACATTCTTCTTAAAATGTAATTCCCCCTCAAAACCTTTGCTTGTATTCTTAATAGAATAAGAGCAAAGAGCTGGCAACCACTTTAGAAAAGAATGCTTTGCATCTGTTATTTCAACCATGAAATTTAATGGTGAAACTCCCGTTTGGAATTGAACCTTAGAATTTTTTTGTTTTCTATCCCCTAACGGTTTTAATTTCCATTTTCTTTCCGAAAGGAAGTGACCGAAGTCTAAGATTTTCACTTGCGAAGCATATTTTTTAAGTCTTTCCACAAATGGCTGCAAATCATCGGGATATTTTTCTTGTATTATCATATCATCCCAAGATGTTGAGAATGGACATATCAAACACCCGACTCTAGCTTTACCACTACGATATGCAGGATTTACTGGCAAGCCTCGCTCAAAAAGGTATAAAAATATCTCTACCGAATTCCAACTTATAATCGGATGAGCATTATAGATATAGGTATGTTTACCTTTCCCTAATCGTTGATAATTTTCCCTTCTTACAGACTCCTCCGCTCTTACCCCATCGAAAGTGAGAACTCGCGCCTGCTTATTTCCTTCCACTTTCAGCATTCGATACAGCGGAGCCGTTTTCATCACCGAGCAGCACCATCTATGATTGTCACTTGGTGTGCCAATCTTGTCCCAATAGTTAAGTACCGACTCGTGGTTGCGAGCCGTAAGGAAACGTAGTGAAGGAAACTTCTGTTTATAGTGCGCCTCTACATCTTTGTAAAGGGCCAGAGAAGGAGGAAGCTCATAGCCTGTATCGCTATAGATGACCTCGAAATCGGTTGGCGGAATAGCGCGAGTACAAAGATCAAGTACCACCTGTGAATCCTTACCACCAGAAAAGCTTGCTATGAAACGGTCTATCTTGGTAGAGAGCAACACGCGTTTTCCCTCTTTTTCAGCCGTAGCAAGTGGCATAATATCGAACGAGTCACAGTCTTGCTTCACAACGGCCATCCGCTGCTTGCTTTTCTTTTCCACTCGCTCAGCCATAGCCTCAAAATCAAGCTTGTTGGCCTCAGCCTTATCATAGGTTTTATTGGCTTTTGCATAAGCCAAATAGGTGTCTCGAATGAACTCAATCGCTTCATTCTCCAAAACAAACATCAAATCGGACGTGCATCGAAGCATAGCCTTGACATCAACAGGCTCCAGAACCATAGGTTCTATTCCGGGTTGCATTTCCAGCGTAGGCTTTGCATAGATATTAGCGCCTTTGGCATCAAAGAGACGAACACCACGATACCAATACTGTTTATTAACGGCCCACATTATAGGCTCCTCAGCCTGAGGGTAGGTCCATCCCAACTTGTCAAGTCCCAACAAGTCAAGCTCCTCAAAGAACACAGGACGAGGAGAGATACCTAAGGTACCTTCCACAATCCGAGAGTGAAGCTGTACTCCTCCCGTTTCCTTATCCCATGTTATTTTGTACACTTGATTCTATCTCCTTATTTTCCCGATAGAATCTCCCAAATCTCGGAACGAAAAAAATCAGATATACCTATAAAAAAAGAAAAACGTGGGGATTCAGTCCTTGCCCATCCCACGTGTCCAGGCCTTCGCATTGCCCTATTCGCAGAGAAGGACAATGCAGAAAGCCCACGTATGGATATATTATTCCCATACGCGACCAATCGTATACATACAATGACAGTATATATACAACAAATCACGATAGGATACAATACACCTACCGTGAACATCTATCATTGTCTCATCCTTTTGCGAATAAGTCTTAAGTTGCGAAGTTAGGACACGCAAAGAATAAGCGTCAGATAAACGCTCTTTTCAATAAGTAGCACCCGCCCGCTTCTCCCCTTTCGGGCTTTCTGCGGATGTAATGCTTTGCAAAAGTAATAATAAATTCTTCAATCTGTTAATTTATCTACGTTTTTTTTATTGCTGTATATAAAATAAGGTATGACGGAAGGAATTGATTAATGATAATTGTGTAAATTTGCGGTTGAATTATATAAAATCTGCACTAAATACGACGACCTATGAATAATAAAATCATTCGTTTTTTCAATTATGAATCTGCTTTTGACTTCTATACAAATAAAATTAAAAGCATGAAGCAAGGCAGTATCAAACGAAGCGGTATAAAGAAAATCGCTAAGCCTGTCCTCATTCTTTCAATAATAAGAGGAATTGAAAACGGGACTTTCCGATATAACAGATTTATTTTCGAAGACTTGGAAAGAATTTACAACGACATATTCGAGCAATATACGATAATTGCCCAACAAAGTGAGAAAACAAATCTCACTTATCCATTATATTATTTGCAAACAGATGAGTTTTGGCATCTCAATTTTTACAACGACTCCGAAACACGAACCGCCTCTCCATCTACCGCTTGGGTAAGAAAGAATGTAGAATATGCATACATCGATGAAGAGTTATGGCTTCTGCTACACAATTCCGATTACAGGCTCCGCATAAAGAACTTCATAATTGAAACAAAAATCAGGAGCATAAAAGAGAATCACTCGCCGCTCATCAAACATTTTATCGGATGGCTATTAGCAATATAATATCTACGACCATACATCATAAATAAATTTCTGGCAAATCAAAACTCAGCAGCGTCTTTCGGAAACTCTCGGTAGGTTGTTGATTCCACCACAAAGTTGAAGATTTTACAGGGAGTCTGCTTAATAGACCGC
>CAMDJC010000071.1:0-10739 GCA_945900015.1 uncultured Odoribacter sp.
ACTATTGCGAGCGACGAGGGTATAGCACGGACTATTATATCCTGGTGGATTTCTCCATTCCCTCGGGCAAGAAGCGGTTCTTCATCTACGACCTGCAGCATGGAAAGCGTGTGTTGAGCAGCTATTGTATGCACGGCAGTGGCAAGGGGAACACGGATGCCACTCCGAAGTTCAGCAATGAGGTCGGCAGCGGATGCTCCAGCCTTGGACGGTATGTGATGGTAGGAAAGGGTAGTAAATTTAAGAAGAGCATCCGTCTTCGTGGTCTTGACAAGACCAATTATCTTGCTGAGACTCGTGGTATCTTGATTCATTCAGCAAGAAAAGTCACAAGATTCTCTGGCGATAGGGAGTATATCCCGATAGGCTCCGAGAGCCGTGGCTGCTTCACGGTATCGAGAGACTGTGTGACGAAAGTGATGGAGATATATAGTGGAGCTTCTAAGCATAGGCCTGTGATGCTTTATGCTAAATATAAATGATACAGTCTATGACGAACTTGGCGATGTACTTGACTTAATGATTGAAACAGGTGGGATGAGCAAAGAAGAATAGGATATAACGCTACATCGTGCTACAAGACGCTACAAGTAGGCTACATATTTCAATGCCTATAAAAGTTATGTAACATCTTGAAAATCAATGATGCTACATGAAGACAAATTTTGCTTTTGAGCGAGGAAATTTTTATGGCAAATGAAAGGGCTTGATCCGGATGACTTGCTTCTGGTTGTCGATTTCCACAGAGCCGAGGCGTGAGAGTACTGATTGTCCTAAAAGCAATGGAGCTTTGAGGTTTCTTGCCACGCTTGCCTTGACATTCGTTAATTCCGTATCACCGAAAGACACCTTGCGTAGGTTTATTACTGTGCCCTCACACATTCCCGTTGGCATCAAGATAATATGAGCTCCCTACGACATCATTGCTGTCCAAGTAACCGTTCTTCATCATGAAAGTTGCTTCGACCATTGATAAAGAAACATCACTCGCACCGGTGTCCAGCCAGAAACTCAACGGCAGACCATTGATATCGCACTTCACTCTGCACAGTCCTCCAGATTCACGGGTGAAGGGGATTTCTGTGATTTGACTTGAAATGCCCCCTTCATTTGTCTCACCCTAGCTGTGCTGCTTGTCGGTTGAAGACTCATTATTCATTTTAGCTTAAAATTCCGTTATCATAGCTTTGAAGTCCAAGCGCCCCTTCAGTCCGTCAAGGTCTCTGTCGTTCTTAATATGTACAAATTCTCGGTAACCTTTTTCAAGGAATGTCTGCAGGTAGTTCATAGCCTTGTCATATTCGCCCATTTTTGAATAAAGACAAGCCGCGTCATAATAGCTGCCTTTGTCTTGATTGTGAGCCAATATGCTGTCTTGCATGGCAATGGCAAACTCTTTCTTCCCCAGTCCCAGATAAGCGTACTGGACATTGCAGTTCTTGTCGTAAGAGATAAGCTTCAGGTTCTCAGCATCATTTACGTCGAAGCCTTTTGTCTACCACTATATAAAGTGGTAAGTTGCCACCTTAATTACTCACGTTTCGCATGTCTTTGAAATGCTGTCAGTATACGAGTAAATGAGTCGATATGCATTACTTGTTTAAGGTTTGCGAACAGCTGTTATCAAGGATAACCAATCCCCTTATCAACTCGTTAACAAATGAAATGATGTCAATTCCAATCTTGGTTTTTTATCATGGTATATCCTCTTTCAGCCTGCATTTCGGACAGACCTGTAACTGCCGGAAACTCATTTTTCAATTCGCAGCGCATCTTTCCCAAAAGAGTATATCCCATCTCCGAAGAATATTTCCCTCGTAGAGCTTTTTCGTACCACCGGATCAGTTCCTTTTCCGTTACAACACTTTGTATTCTGCTCTTCCAGCCTATCTGAGTGAGCAAGGAACAAATAACGTCTTTTTCCGCATCTTTGCATACTATCACGATTCTGTCACTTGCAATGCCCGCAACTATAGATTCAGCCAATTCGGGGTCTAGACACAAATGCTTGATCTGAATGGCAGGTCCCCAGTTGGAATACATATCCAAGCCCCTGTCTGCCGCATTGGTAACACCTACTCTGAAGACTTTTGCATCTTGGCTATACGAAAGATTCCTTGCGTCAATGCACATGACCATTTTCGCGAAGTCATCGAATTCCGACAATATGTCTGCGTGGGAAGCATCCACAGACACCTCCACTTTCATCTTCAGCGTTTCCACAATGGTTGAGAACAATGCGTAAACAATAATTTCATATACTTTGTCCAAGCTGCGCTTGAGGCCTTTCTCTTTCCAAAAGGAATCGATAAACGCCTTTACGAAGAAATCTCCAGGAGTGGCATTTATGCAAATGGAAAGCGCATTTGATAATTGTCTGTATTTCTCGCTGAACCGCTTATAGATATATGCTTCAACGGCTCCTTTATTTCTTTTGTTCTCTATCGCGAGGATTTTTATCAGCCTCGGCGGCACGGCGTTTTCTTCAAACAGATTGTCTTGGAATCTTGCCGTACTTGAACATTTGCGGCCGAGCAAGCTCAATGTCATGTCATCACGCCAGTGTTTGCTCGCATTTCTGTACGATTCGGGATTGTCCAGATCCACCTCGCTTGTTGTCCTGTAGCGGTACAACAACTCAGCAATCTGTATTGGCTTGTAGAAATGGGCCCGCGATTTGTTTATAATCGAGTCCAACGCCTCCTTTGCTGTTTTCGTGTCCTTGTCCATAATCTATAGTTGTCTTGTTGTGTTCATACTCCTTGAGCGCATTAATCATTGCTTTCGCAACAGCCTTTATTACAGGTACTGCGACTGAATTTCCCGTCTGGTGCTTGATTTTGCTGTATGGCACAACGATTTTAAAATCGTCCGGGAAACCCTGTATTCTTAACATCTCCCTCTCTGTCGGCCGCCTTTCGTCATTGATGAGTATATAATTGGCAGAAGCTCCGGCTCTCAGGCAAGAAGAATAAGGATGCGGAGTTATGCTGCCGGCCATATTCTCATGCGATATGTAAGGCTTCGGATAGTTGGGGTCCTTTAAGCGCATAAGTCTGGATTCGCGTATGTTGTCTTTTACATAATATTTTGAATCTACATCCTTTTCCAATATGTCCTTCAGCTTTTTCCGTTTTGAAACGGGAACGGGGTCGGGAAATGAGAACAGGATGTTGTCAAGGAAGCCTACGATAATTATACGTTCACGTTTTTGAGGTACTCCGTAATCCAGCGCATTCAGCACTTTTGCATATACGTTATACCCCAAGGCTTCAAGATGGGTTCTTATGACCTTGAAGGTATTGCCATGGTCGTGGGCGGTCAGATTTCTGACATTCTCCAGCATAAAGGCTTTTGGCATCTTGTATTTCAGAATACGTTCTATCTCAAAAAACAACGTGCCACAGGTCTCGTTGTCAAAACCTTCCTTCTTGCCTATTATAGAGAATGCCTGACAGGGGAAGCCTCCCAACAGTATGTCAAAATCGGGTATGTCTTTCGCGTCTATCTTGGTTATATCGCCAGACGGATGTTCTCCGAAATTGGCCTCATATGTCTTACAGGCATCTTCGTCAAATTCCGATGAAAAGACACATTTTCCACCTACCGACTCGAAGCCTAATCTTATGCCTCCGATTCCTGCGAACAAATCTATAAAACGAAAATCTTTCCAATCCATATTGCAAAGATAAGCAAAATCAGCGAACAAGAAGAGCAACGCTTGTTTTTTTTACTCAGTAGACGAATTGACGAGCAGACAAGGAGATTGGTTTTTACTTCAAAATCACTGTTCGCAGATCTTACCCCAAGTTTGATAGTTTGAAGAAATTTTCATCATTGTTTACTGAAAAAGTTGTGGATTTCTGATGGATTTTTTGTAACTTTACTCATGGTTTTGAGTTTTGAATAATGTTTTTTGTCACATTTAATTTACTCATTTTCCGCGATATACGGAAATCCTCAAAGCCTTTTTTATGCAATAAATTCAATCGATAATTCTAAATCCGAAAACTTGGGCTAATAATTACGTTATGTAAATTCAATTGGCCTATAAGGTGTTTGATTTTATCTGTATCCTCTTCAGAGTAAGGATTAAATCTCCATAAAGTAGTGGGTGAAGTACAATTGAAAACGTGTCTAAAATAAGGAAAATCTACTGGAGCGCAAGAATGGCCAATAACTTCGACTTCGTCAACATGTTTAAGCATAGAAAAGAAAGCGCAGTTCCTCTCAATGATTTCTGATATGGGCTTGCACAAGTTGTTCATGTTTGCTATATTCTGCACACGCTCGTTGTTCTCCCTAAGGCTTATATTGTCAGACCAGCAGGCAAGTGTGTCCCTAAACTTATTGTGACCGACTATTAATCGTTCGTTTGCACTTGCTCTTCCATGAATGTGTAGAATATTGTGGTCTGGTATTTGATAAAGGGTTTCAATGGTGTCTGTATAGTTAAATGTGAGGTAGAGGGCTTCCGGTTCTAAATCTATCTGCTTTTCCTTAGCAACGCTTATTTGGCGCACCCATTTTGGAAAGATCTCATTGACTATATTGTTGAGTTGTACATTTATAATTGAATCTGGAGAAATGGTTTTAGTCCCATCTTCAAATCCAACCACGATATACAAACTATCAAAGTTCCATTTGAGTGCAGTAGGATAATTATATTCACCCAAAGCCTTCTCAAAATCAGACCACAACAAGAAATCGTCATTATGCTTCGTTTTAAATACACTTTGAAACTCCTGTATTATATCAATACGCTCCTTCCCAATAAGCCACTGTTTAAAATGTTCATATCGGGTTCCCATATTGTGCATTATGTCAAAGCCATTGCCGATTATATATAGTTTAGATTGCTTGCAAGATTTCATGGAACAATTTATTGTACTTGGCGATATTCTTGCGAATTTCTTTGAATTCTTCGGCAGTGAACGATATATCACCTTTGCGAGTGCGTAGAATCTCAACTCCATACTCAGTTTTGCTTTCACAGTGAGCAAGATTGTTGCGCACTTCGATTATCTCCTCTTTGTAGGAATTAAAGAAGTTGCTGTTATCTACCTTGATTTTGTTATGTTTAATAAAATCCTTCAGAACCTCATGGACAGAATGCGCTTTCTGAGATGAATCATAAGCTGCTGCAATTTCTTCAATAGGCATATTTCTGATAGACAGTGTACATAATTTGTCGCATCCATCACCCTCTGCATGCTGAAGATTTTTGCGAAGGGTTTTTTCTCTGTTTTTTGTTACCTTATTATGCAATGCACTTAAACGTTCTTCTGTCGTAAAATATTTCTCCAAAATATTCTGCATGAGTGAATCAAGTTCACTAACTTCTCCCATAACTAAACCTCTGAGGTTGGGCAAGTCTTGAACCTTTTTTATAGTAGTTTCTATCACTTTAGATACTTTGTCTACAAACTGCACTCTGTCTCTTCCTGAGAAATAAACTCCCTCAAGATTATATTCACTGGCCTTTTGCTTTATATTATCCAAACCTCCGGAAGAATAGAATACGACGTCCGTGTAGATGCCATTCTCTCTAATTTTCTTAATTAGAAGATCGCCAGAAGGCTGACCATCCAAATTTAAATCCATAAGGATTAAATCATAAGCATTGTAGTTAAGGCCTTCTTCTTCTTGCTTGCAATTATGACGAACGTATTCGAAAGCATTGTCTTCAACCATGGACTTGATATCGTCTTCTATCGATTCCATCCAATCCTGATCATTTTCTATCCAAAGAAGATTGTATTTGATTTTCATAATATGATTTGGATTTTTGCCCCAGGATTACCATCAATTCCTGAGTTGTAATTAGTATCTATAAAAATATTCCCTCCAAGATCTGTCTTGATATATTGCATCGCATTATATAGCCCCAGGCCAGAGCCTGAAGTAGTTGAAACTCCTTTGTCAAAGACGTTTCGTGAGTCAATTTCTTTTGACCACCCTTTACCGTCGTCAATAATGTCAATTTTTACCCGATCCCCCATATGGCTAAACTCTACCGAAAAGTTTCGTGCTTTGGCATTTATTGAGTTGGATACGAAGTTGTCAATTAAAAGACTTACCTCTAAAGGCTTAAATCTCTTGATCATTTTGCAACCATTAGCAATTCCATGAAACTTTATATCCTCATAAAAATCTGGAAGAACTTGGGTTACGTACTGCTCTATATAGGCAATAATGTCGTCTTCTAGTGTTTCTCCTGTTGTATTGAAGTTCGCTTTGGAAGCAAACATTGCAATCGAGAGAACTTTATTGTTGGCCCTCTTTATACGTTCAGCCATTTTTCTAAGTTCTTCGTCACTTAAAGATTTGTTGTTTACCTTTTGGATTAAGCTTGATATTGTATTATGTATAGTACTAGCATGAAGTCTGATATCGTGATGGTATTTCACGATACGATCTTTATCCAGTGAGTCTACAGATTGCAAGAACAAATTCTGTTTCTTTACTTGTTCTTTCTCTTTTTCTGCTTGCCTACGTTTTCCTTCTTCCTCTTTGGCTTTCTTTTCGGCTTGTAGACGAGCAATCTCAGACTTAGCCTTTTCATTTTCAGCACGCAACTTAGCTATTTCTGCCAACCGTCTACGTTCTTCCTCTTCACGTGCTTTTGATTCTGCTATGCAGCGTTCTTCTTCCGCTTTACGCGCTTTTTCTTCAGCTTCTCGTTGGAGGCGTTCTGCCTCTGAAGCCTTTCTCTCAGCTTCAACCTTTTCTCTGGTTAATTCTTCAATGCGTCTCTTAGCATCATCAATCTTATTTATCAATTCAGTGTTGCCTGTACGTTCGGCGATTGTTTCCAAATCTGATATGAACTGAGGTTTAATATCCTCAGGTGCGAAATTTGAAGACACTAAATTAGCTAGTTCCGTATTGTAATATATAACTTCAACGTTGTTGTCGGATGACAAAACCTTTATTAGACGTACAAAATCAATTTTGCTTCCTAAACTAGAGCCAATTACATATGAAGGGTTATCAGAATCTTTGTCTATTCTCTGGAGTTCTTTACGGGCAGCGTCTCCCTTGGTATTATCATGATAATATTCATTTTTCAAGAAAGCTTCACCCCATAAAACTCCGACAACATACCTTTCTAGCCTCTTATGGCATTTCCAGTATAATTCATTTACTTGACGTGACATAGGGGAATCAACAAGACCGCTATCGCGACTTGAAACCTCTTTTAATTCGCCAATGTTCTCAACAAAGACATCGACTCGCCCCATTAAATCACGACTACTGAGATATCTCGCACGACCTTGTTGTGCTCTAAAATCTATGCCCCAACTATCATCTCCTGTCTCTCCATAAGGAAGAATGCGGAAACCATTTCTAAAAAGGAATACAGATCCATAATTTATGGAATCAACTCCCATCAATCTTGAAAAATTATATTTGGCGGCTCTATTCAAGAATGAAAGAGTAACTGCTCCGTTTTTTATTAGGGAACAGTCGATGTTTGTCTCTTTAATCTTGTAAATATCTACACCTCGATCTGATAGTGTAGTGTATATATAACCATTCTCAACTTTAACATCCACCTGTGTGGTTTTTAATTTGAGAATTTTTACAATACTATTCTTAAGAATACCATTAACAAGATCACGGTCGTAGTCAATACCCTTTTCAATTTGCTTCTCGTCATTCGCTTTTTCCCTTTCGCAAACAATTTCGATCAAAAAATCATTAGTCTCAGAAAATGGATTAATCAATTTTTGTAGAGAACGCTTAAGATCTAGTATGTGCTTCCTAGTCCATGGAGTTTCCTCGTCATGTAAATCTGTAATTTCAATCCGAGTTCCATGGGGTGAGTTGTTTGGGAAAACATTCGATGTCACAAGGGATTGATGGGTAACATCAATACTGGAAAATTCTTTTTTTTGATCGTCCTCAAATTTTGACCAATCAACAGAAATCTGCTGGGCTTCTGTTGCGCCTTCCGTTTGAGTTGTAATAGTCAAATAACGCCCCAGTCTGTCACAAGAAAAGCGTCCAATTCCTTTCGCCCCTGCATAATAGCGCTTAATCTTGTCTCGATACGATTTTTGCTTGTCATCTGTAGAATTATCTTCAGTACCATCCTTCTTCGCAGAGAATCCAAGAAAAAGCCATTTGTCTCTCAAATCAGCATATGACATTCCTTTACCATTGTCATCAATTGTGATCTTATCTTCTGAAAAGGTTATTATAACGTGATTAGCGTATGCATCATATGAATTCTTAACTAACTCAAATATAGCAACGTTATCGCTTGTTATCAAATCCTTGCCCACAAGATCCTTTAAGGCTGAACTTACTTTGAATTGTAACGTATCACTCATTGTTGTAACATTTCTTTAAGAACTAAACCTGCTTGCATTGCAAATAATGGAGGTATCGCATTCCCAACCTGGCTATATCTTGGGACTTCTTTCTTCCTCATTTGTCCGCCAGTGGTATACTTACTCTTGAATTCATACCAATCTGGGAATGACTGAATACGTGCACATTCGCGCACTGTCATTATACGGGGTTCTTGATAGTGAAGATAGTCATCTGGCATATTGGTAATTGTTGGTGCTATAGACTCTTTGTCCAAAATCGTCAGACCTCTTTGATGAATTCCCCATTCTTCTCTTTCTTTGCCGTCTATACGTTTGTTCCGTACAGGATAGTCTGAGAGTAAATGTTTAAAGCAGCTTGTCTTCTCTTCGCAATGATGAGCAAAACTATGACTTTGAGGAATTGTTACTTCAATGCCTTTGCGCATATACTCCTGATATCCATTTGAAGGTTCGCCATATATACCAGAGCGGAATCCTTTGCGGTCGGGAGTATCGACATCTCCGTTACTGCGAAGGAGGTCAGATATTGCATCTCCAATCGTCGGATGCTTTGGGAGGTTTTGTGCTTTTAGAAACATCTTACAATTGAGTTTTAATTTTTGAAGGAAATCCTTGGATATATTTTGCTCTCCATTCAATACACCAACAAGAATGAATCTCTTACGGCGTTGTGGTATGCCGAACTCGGAGAAGTCAATGATCTGAGGGCATACGTCATAACCAAGAGATTGCAATTTCTCGATTACAATTGTAGAGTATGGTATTGCGTCAGGCTTCTTTTTTTTGTCAAAAGCATACGTAAAACCTTTGACGTTTTCAAATAGGAGGATTTTGGGCATCACCATAGATATGAAATCTATATAAGCAAATACCAACTGATTCCTGATATCATCTTCGACCCTACGTCCTGCCATTGAAAAACCTTGACAGGGGGGGCCACCTGCCACCAAATCCACGGTTCCGCGCAAACTTTTTAGCTGTTTTGAATATGCCTTGTTTACCTCAACAATATCAAGTGGTTCTTGTGGTAACCATTTTGGCCAATCGAAATGCTTCTTCTTTTCTATTAGATTATATGAGAGTGTCGCATATGCACAAGGGTTCTTCTCTATGGCGAATATACCTTGCCACCCAGCTTGGTATAAGCCGAGTGACAAACCTCCGCATCCTGCAAAAAGGTCTATTACGGTGTATTTCTTTTTCTTCATGTTAATCGCCCCCTGCAAATTCTTTTGCAAAGATTAATAATTTTCTTTGAAATAACACTTTTGTTTGATGTTAAAATGTCTTAATGTGATGTTTTTTTCTATTTCTGGCCATTCAAATCTACACATTTAATATGTGAAAGGAAGAAGGTGATTTAATTAACAATCTCTCTCTCCGCCAAAGAGTCCTGTAAGTCGAAAGATTTACAGGACTTTCTCTTTAGTACGCTCGGCATGAGCATTGTCTAACTACATAGCCAAAGGTAGGGGGAGCACCGTGAGGTGTAAAAGCACGAAACGCCGTATGCCGAACGGTATATACAGTGGTGTGGAAGGTCTGTAAATACGAGAGTAGGAGGAAAATACCGATTCCTGGTATTTTCCTCCTACTCTCGTTATTTATGGATGTCCGGTCTTTACAGTCCTCTTGTCTTGAGCAGTACAGATGCGTCGGGTTCCTCCATGCCGGTGAAGTCGGTGAAGGTCTGCAACTGGTCCTTTGTGTTGTCGCGGCTCAACACCTTGTTGCGGAACGCCTGTCCTACGGCAGGATCGAGCTGTCCGTGCTGATTTACCCCAAACTGTCTGATGACCGATTGGAGTAAAAGAAAAACTCCATCCCCGGTTCGTTGCCACAGAAAGATGTTGGTGGCAGAAGCCGGGGATGGAGCAGAATGAATTATATATAAGGATGGTTAATAAAGTTCGTGTGTCATGATATCCGATCGGTATTTAGTTGAAGCAGCTCTCTCCATGCTCGTAGATGTCGAGACCCTCTTCCTCGATACGCTTGTCCACTCGCAGACCTGCAATCTTCTTGACGGCGAAGAACAATATCGCTCCCGTCACAGCAGTCCAGGCGTCGATGGTCAGGATGCCGAGACACTGCGCTCCGAAGAAACTGAAACCGCCTCCGTAGAAAGCACCGCCGTCTACAGCCAGCAGACCGGTCATCAGAGTGCCGAAAATGCCGCATACGCCATGTACGGAACTTGCGCCGACGGGGTCGTCTATGTGGAGCTTGGTGTCGATGAACTCGATGGAGAACACGAGGATGATGCCTGCCTGCAGGCCGATGATGGTGGCGCCCAGTGGAGACACTAAGTCACATTCTATGGATATTCATTTCTGTATTTATGTGTCATTTTGTGATTAATCCGCTGCAAAAGTATGACAAAGTGATAATATGTGC
>CAMDJC010000072.1:0-10671 GCA_945900015.1 uncultured Odoribacter sp.
ACGAAGAACTCGTAGAACTGCTCCCACACAAATGGAAGGCACTGCATCCGGAAGCAATTATGACAAAACTGCGTGACGAGGTATAGAACTACTACAGCATATAGGTACAAAAGATTACAGCGACTATCAACTCCAACATGAAGTGATAGTCGCTGTAACTTTATCATGCAGGTATTAGTACCTGTAGTTTATCGAATGCTTACGGACATTCCAGTATCGCCACTAGATACTTGAACTGCAGTTCATAGATGATTTCATCACCCTCAATTATGGGTCTCATGAACTTGTAGTCATCGTCGAAAGTGACGTCATACAGATGTCGCTTGTGGTTCTTATAAAGAATAATCTTCACGGTACGGTGGTTCCTGGACATGAAGAGATAGGCATCGCTGTTATAGGCATCCATTCCCTGAGCCTGAACCTCAGAGAACAGACGGTATTTGCCGAATCGCATGTTCGTCACGCTACTGACATACCACAATCGGGTGGCTCCTGTAATCGCTAACATAGCACCTCCAACTTCTCCACCAAAGACAGCAGCTGACGGTAGGTAAGGTTGTTTTGCTGGATCATCAATCCCTGGTTGGTGCGGATGGATACATACAGGCGTATGGGCTTGCTTGACACTTCCTCCATGGCGGAGGCGGAACATTCCTGAACAGCTTCGTCCTCTTCCTATGAAGGAACGGAAGGCTCCGCATCTGCACCAACGACCCTTATCTTGTGGAAGCCAGCCTCGGTTTTTGTATAACGCTTCTTGAACCATCTCTCGAACTGGTTATAGATTACTCCGTTTCGCTGACAGAAATCTACTATTGATACTCCATTGGGAACTCCTTCTGTCTGGTAGAGTTCATACAATTTCTTGAAATCTTCACTACTTGCCATAAGTCATATTTTTGAATTACGGCTGCAAAGGTAGTGAATATATATGGTATTACCTAAAATGCAATTCAGTGCTTACGAATTGTTGGCCCATCTTCTTCATCTGAGCCCACTTCTGCCGTTTGGGATAGAGTTCGAAGAGCCGGGCATACGAATCATAATGCTGCTTGTCGTGCGAGAGAATGATCTCGTAGCACTCGATAGCCTCGTCTATATTGCCCAGTTCCTCTTGCTTCAGGGCATACATATAGTAACCATCCTCACTATATTTGCGAGGACGGTTGCCAAAGAAGTCGTTGAGTTTATCTAAGAATCCCATGTGTTATGCCTGTTGTGTAGCTTTCCACTCTATTGCAGCCTCTGTTAGCTTGTATCGCTGTTGCGGATGACGTGGATTGTCTGGGTACTTAGCTTGTACTGCTCCACTAGATATAGCTGGATTCAAATAATGTTCGCGAAAATTCTTTCTTCCCTTAATTCCAACGGCTTCCATCATATCTGCAACCGACATATATTCGTTGTTGCAACTTATGATCAATTTCTCTACTTGGGTCGAACTTGGGTCGAACTTAGGTCGAACTTGGGTCGAACTTGGAACGTTTACTTGTTCAATATTAGGTCGCTTGAACGTTACAGTAATAAAGCCACCATTCACAGACCATACTGGCTCGGGAACGTTCTGAACCTTACAAGCGTCGATGATGCGCTTGGCGCCAGAGCCCCAGTTCTCCAAGAAAGTTGTCTTGAAGAGCACCTGAGCAATCTTCAGGTTATATGGATATGAATCGTGAGGTTGTTTAATGGACTCAGGAGTGATAGATGGTGGGAACACACCTGGATTGCTAATCTCAATGCGGTCATCATATATGGCAATGCCTACAGTGAGGTTATATTTCTCATACTGCCTATGACAGAGGCTATTAACCAAACTCTCGCGTAATGCTTCTGCAGGCACTTCAAGATGCTCTTCACGTCGGAAACCGACAATCTTTCCACTCATATTGAGGTGCTTGAGGAAGAACGCCATACCAGCATCGAGCAATTCAAAGAAATTGCCCGTTACTTGCTGATTGTCCCTAAACTCATTCTTGTCTGTTCCAACGAAACGAGCCATGCGCATGCGCAGCTGGGGATAGCCAATGACGCTCTTGCCGAACAACATTATCGCAGCATTGTTGGGTTCTCCCTCATTCAGTAGATCTAGCTTACTCAGCACCACATTGAAAGGCTCTGTCAACGACATGTTAGGCAATCTGCCGCTTTCCACACCAAGACGAATAGCACCGCGTACACGCTCTTCGTCAATATCAGCAAGACTCATGCCGTCTGCCTTCATGCTCTCCCAAGCATAGAACTGTGGTCTTGCAGCGCGAAGACGTTCTTCGAACATCTCACGTGGCATCTGTTTCGTGGTGCTTTCTACCTTATAATACGGCACACCATGATAGGTGTAGGGCTGTTTTCCCCATACCCATGCATCAAAATGTATGGCAATTACTTTATTATTATTGGTATTTGAGACATCGATATATTGAATGTCAGCATTAATAGCTGGTTCTAAACCACCGAGATACTGAGCTATCTCACGTTGAGTATTGTCTGTTACCTGCTGTCCCAATATTTTGAGCGACTTAGGAGCCACACCAAATATAAGCCAACCGCCATCAGTGTTCAAGAACGCACACGCAGTATGCATGCCGTCTTTCAACTCTCCAGTGGTTTTCTTGAGTTCCAATTGTATATGTTCGTCACCTGTTATCAGTTGTTTCAAATCTTCATAATTCATAATTATACATACTTAAAACTCCACATTGTGTCATCATTTCAACAGAAAGTCAAATTCAGGAAAGAGCGTGAAGTCAAAGCTTCACGCTCTTCTTTACTTGACAAACTTGACCGACTTTTGCTTATTACCAGATCTTACATCTAAAATATAAGCCCCTTTACTTAAGTCACTGATTTGTATTACAGGATTGGTAGTGCTGATAACGCCTTTTTTTACATGCTGTAGCGTTGTTGTTGAAGACGTATATATATTATAATCAAAAAGCCGGGAACCGCTTCGAGTATTTCCGTTGACTACGATTTTGTCACTAGATAAATGAATAGAAAAGTCATATGGAACTAATGGATCAACAACAAGTGTTTCACTTACGGTACTTCCATTATTGTTGTATGAGTACACGACAAATTCAGTAAACAATTCTTTATCTACAGTTGCAACGAAATAGCCTTTTTTAAAGTCTGTCACTTCATATTTTATGGGCAAATCATTACCTTCGTCAAGTTGCTCAACTATTACACGGTTAGTCCCCTCTGTATCTTTAATGAAGATTTTTATATCTTGTGTATATTCATCGTTTGAAGATGACATTATCCTTGTTTGCAAAACTTGATTTTCAGGGGTGTAACTCATTTTTACCTGCTGGGGCAAGTAATCCAACACGTAATAATAATTGGCTATATCATAGTAAGGTCTTTGATATAGGTTGTCATAAAGTTGTTTATAACGAGTAATTCTGCATCGTAAATATCCATCACACGTTCTTGCATATTGTTCATGATTAGAACTGATATTCCATTCAGACATACTTGTCTGTAAAGGAATATTAAATGAGCCTGCAGACTGTCTGTATACCAATTCCCACGTTCCGTCTTTTTTTAATAAAGAAATAAGCCATGCACCGTTCCCATTATTATCAGGGTACATGTAATTATAAGGAAACAGGTAAGAACTCAAATCAAAGTCTCCAGCGTCCATTGTTAAATTAATTTTCTTGGAGACACTTTGTAGAGTGCTTAGGTCTTCGTTACTGCTTATATTTGTTTTATTAGAATTTGTATTAAGTGATATACTGCCATTATAAGCTATTAAATTATTAGAAGATCCGGTGGAACTTGCGGATACAGGGTTATAGCCCACTGTTAGGTTATATTTTTGCCAACCTTGAAAATCGTAGAATATTGTGTTATAATTATCTACAATGTTCCTAGAAACACTTCCTCTGCCAAAGTTGTATGAAAGAAGTTCGGTAAAATTCTTGGATTCTTCTGGTATCAAATAGTTCAATGAAATACCGTTAATCCAAACAGAAGGTGCATACAAACTTAGAGTATTGTTGTAATAATTAACGGAAAGATTAAGTGTTCCTTGAGTAGCATTAGTGTATGCTTCAGAAGAATTGTTTCCTCCAATTGCTTGTCGAACTATATTCTCATAATAGGTCAAGGATCTATTAGTATTATCAAAGGTTTGTGTGTTTGAATTTGCTGTCAAATTAAACGAAAAACCTAATCCTCTTGCAATGTCACGAAGAGCAACCGTTACAAAGTCATATTTTGCAACAGGTGTGTTATCCAATGAAAAAGAGAACTCATTCAACATGTTTTTATTGTATGTTATAGTTATATCGGGTTTGCTAAAGAAATCCACATTATTAACATTATCAACATACGTTACATTATGACCACTATTGTACTCAGCCAAGAGAACATATTTAATTCGACTTGACAGCACAGACTCGTTATAGGAATAATCGTACGTGGTAGAACTAACTTTGGAAAGCAAGTTCTGGCTGTTGTTATTTCCTCTTATATTTGCTAATTTAACATGGATATTTATTGGCAACGAATTGGGCAACTGCTCTTCCCAAATCTTACATGCATATTCGAATGCACCCTTCATCGAGTTGTCCCAAAGAGCTTCGGGCTCATATGTAACATTAAATACTGTGCCTCCGTTAATTTGGCGTACAACGGGAATGTCAGTACATTTTTCAATGTACTCATCAACAGCATAAGACTCTGTCTCTGTGTAATTTTGTGCAAACATTGATGCCGTTAAAAACGTTTGCAACAACAATAGTGCAACTTTTTTCATTATATTGATATTTTAAATATGATTTCTCTATCTTTATTTATCTCGGAACATCTAATTACATATATCCCTTTAGGCAAAAAGGAGATGTCCAAAATATCAGAAATTAAAGATGATATAACCTGTACTCCTTTTGGATTGTATATCCTTATAGAAAAAACAGAACCCTCACCTCCTTTTATGTATAGAAGTCCATTCTTGTATGAAATACAACGAGTCAATGTCTCAGAATACGCATTCCTTATAAATGTTGGTGTGTAAAAATGTTCAACCGCATCTCGAATACTGATATCTTCAATTAAATCTGTGGTATAAATTATTTCTTCCGAAACAACACTTCCATATTTGTTTTGACTAATAATTTGGTAAAATTGACCCCAATCTGCATTTTTATGTAGGATAGAATGATAGTAAGCATCTTCTTCACTTGTTACAGGAAAATATGTCAACACATAAGAATCCGGGATCTGACTTAAAAACAAGCTATCCTCAGTGCTTCTAATCTGTATAAGGTAACACTGATTCATTAAATTTGAGGTAAAAGACACACGTAGTTCTGCTGAATCATTATAGCAGCAGTCGTTATAATCGAAAATACCATCGAGAGACAATCTGACAAATTTGGGCTTTGAGGGCAACACATTAACATATAGTGATAGACTATCTAATACACCCATGCCTTCGTATAAAAACACTTTAGTATGATAATATAAGCATGAATCATTCTGGAATTCGATTCGTTTAATATTACTTTGTGTAAACAAAGATGGAGATATAGAGAAACCAAAAATGTTGCTAGTAACATGTCTTTTAATTAGCGACATATAACTATTGTCTTGTAATTCAACACAGGCTTCCCATTCTAAACTCTGATTTACAAGATTACCACATTTTATACTGAATATAAGTGAATCGCCATCGACAAATGTATGTTCTGTCGTTACTTCGTTACTGTCGTTGACAATAATTACTTTGTCAAGCACCTGAGCACTAGACATCATTGTGGCCATTAGAAATGTTATAAACAAACAAATTTTCATTTTATTAGTTTTGAAGTTTTGATAAGAGTATCTCCTGTATAATAATTGAGAATATACTTGCCTGAAGGTAAACCAACGGTTTCTCCGATATTTTTAACTGTCTTTATATAAAAACCATGAATATCGTATATTTTAATGGAAGAAAATCCATCAATAGCTTTTTTTATGCCTTTTTTGTATTGCAATTCCCTGTTCGTATTATTTTGAAGTGGTGGTAACTCTATTGTGTATAAGTCACTCCCATACTGATTCTCCACAGTTATATCAATCCAAGCATAATAATTCGATGAAACATTCTTGCATGAGAAATGTGCATAATAAGGTTCTCTTACAAATTGGCTCCTGAGTAACGAACTGTATTCCTCCTCTAAAGAAACATATAGATAATCAGCCCCTTTGTAGTCAACTTTGCAAATGACATCATATGAATCATATCCAGAATTAGGGTTTCTGGCAAAATTAACAGCCGAAATTTCAGGAATGAGTTCAAGAGTTATATTATAAACAATTCTTACATGTTTTCCATTTTTTTCTCCTGTAAATATTATCTTTCCATAAATATCTCCGTTGATATTGACATGATAGTCATTGGGAAAATTTAATGGGTCAATAGAAAAGTTCAAGTCTCCATATGTTTCCTTTACGACGGTATCACTTCCATCAGAAGACGGGAGTAAAAAAGTCCATTTTCTGTTATTTATGTATTGTTTTCCATTACCCTCTAAATTAAAAGAATGCGTTGAGTAAGCTGACGTTATGCCTGTTTCTGGAATATCAACTCCAATTATTGTGAAGTTTTCAACCTGAGTGGCATTTACATCCCAACCTAATTTGTTTAGTACATTTGCGGTTAATGTGTCTATTTGTAATATTGCATCTAATTTATTCAAACTATAATGCATCAGGGATTTTGAATTATTCAAATAAATCAGTGACTTACCGTTCTCATATGTGCTAGGTGTATACATTCTATATGTTGAGTCATTCACAAATCCTGAAATATATACATCGCCAAATTGTCCAGTCGCAAACTTGAGAATATCAGGGTTTTGGCTTGTACCCATATTTTTATAATCCGCTAAGATTGCGCCATTAGTTGACTCAAGAAAACTATCAAAAAGAGAAGGATGTGTGTTTTTGAAACGAACTATTTCATTTCCACGTATTGTAGTTTGATGTATGCTACTTCCAAACCCTAAGACAACAGCAATACTTCTAAGAAAAGCATATGTAAGGTTATATTCTGTAGTGCTGTTAGTGTTATACCCACAATACCAATTAACATTCTTGTTTATTGTTATTTCGGCGTCAGGTTTCTGGGTATCAGGAAGGCTCTGAATATAAGAGCAATACAAACTTGTAGGGTAGAAAATGTTATTATACGGAACATAGCTGACAGATGTCTTCACATCCACACCATCAGGAAGATCACCCAACACGAGACTTATTCTAATTTTATAATCCGAATTAGTGTTTAAAGAATTCCTCCAAATATCTGTTGCTACTTCTAGACTTTTCGAAATGGAATCAGGAATCGATTCGTCATAGTTCAAAACAAACGATAGTGCAGTTTTGTTACTACTCCTTACGGTCTTAGGCAAGATTGGCCTTGAAGAAGCAACACTGTCTGCGTTTGCTTGGAAACAATCCATATAGTCTAAAGTGACTATTGTTTGCGACTGCAATTCTTGTGCACACAAAAGTGTTAGCAAAAAGATAGCAAATAGAATAAGTTTTTTAGTCATACACATTGTTTTTTTTAGGAATTGATTTTAAATTTAGCGAAATTTATTCAAATTTCAAAATTTATTTAAATAAAACTGCCAATTTTACTTATATTTTTCAAAATAACGTCATATCAGTCATTATTTCTTACTAAAATTCATTATCTTTGCACAGGAATGTCGCGCAAGTTGCGAACAACATCGTCGTGTTGTCATGAAGTTTTCCTTAATCATTCTCTCTAAAAATGAATTCGTTTGATTGGCTTTTTGTACTGTGATACCGATTTTTAAGATTGTACATTAAAAAGTGTAAAACCGGGGTAAGGATGCCTCCACGGGACACATAGGGGACCAGTTTTTTTTCGACCTGCATAACCATTTGATATTCAGCAAGTGTTTTGCATACCCAAGTACCCCGTTCCGAGGCACTA
This sequence comes from uncultured Odoribacter sp., assembly GCA_945900015.1. Lineage (GTDB taxonomy): Bacteria > Bacteroidota > Bacteroidia > Bacteroidales > Marinifilaceae > Odoribacter. The sequence continues at coordinate 7,958 of CAMDJC010000072.1, forward strand.
ATTTTGTATGAATCACATCTGTAGCAATTGGCATGTTTCATAAACTTTAAATAATTCTTATTTGTAAGAAATGAAGCACATTTTTCGACATAGTTCTCATCAAATATTATGTTAATCCATTTCCACCGAAAATTTGCTCAATGTCTTGTTCATCAATTGAGCTTCTTTTTTCTCGAAATCGTTCATGACACAAAACTTTAAATTAATCCTACTCTATAAGTTTTTCGGAATCCACTCCTTTATTCAGTATGGTCTGATATTTTTTATTCATATAATTTCCTTTATCTTTTAATATTATTTTTGATTTTGAGATTGCAACCAACTTCCTATCCGTATTATGCCTATTTATACAGGAATGTTGTTACATATGAACTTAAAAATGATGTTCTAAAAATGCACTTGGAACATATGCGGATGCTATGGTTAGCAATCCGTCAATAATAATTGCCACTCGTTGCTGCCCTTGATAACGTGCAACTTTGCCTATCATTCCTTTAAATACGCCATCAACGACTCGTACCACCTGACCTTCCCTAAATTTGGTAAAATCAGATGGTACAAGCACAATATCTTCTGACTCAGAAGCACAAACAATCTTCAAGCTCTCTATCTGATAGTCTGGGACTATGAGAGGCTCTTTTATAAGTCGTGCTCCTTCGTGAGTGTAACGATAATAAAAACGGAGGTGGGGGAGGTTTACGTTGTCGTAAACAAATGACTTTATCTCTTCTTCCGTTCCACGTGCAAAGAAAATATTGGGAAGACGAGATTCTTCAACGGTCTTTCGCTTGCCGTCAACTTCCTTGACGGTCTTGATTGTCGGATAGTATGCCTCTACATGCTTTCCAACCAAATAATCGTATGCCTTCTTTTCGCGTCCGTAGGTGACACGGAGGGCATACCAATGGGGAACTTCCTTGGGCTTCCTCTTTATGGTTTTGAGGGGAGCTGAGCCGTCAGTTGAGCCGTTGGCTCTTCCTCCTTCGCACCTCGGGATAGTCAAAGCAGACTTTGTCTCTCCACTCGGTTTGTCGTCAGTTCCCGACAGGGCATTTCTGGTGGACACCCCTGTTTGTGAGTTCTCCGCCAAAACTGGCTCTTGAACTTCGGGGAGGGCATCGGGGATAAGCCCGGTGCGGGGAGGGATTTCACCGCCTCCATGGGTGTTATCATCTATTGATGCGTTATCAGCGATTTTCATATCGGTGACCTTACTTTGCTCTAGACAGAACTCCGTTAAGGACATAAAAAAGCGTGAGATCGTCCTGTTGTCCGTCCCACGGCCTGAGGCTCTAGCAATTGCCTATTTTGGTTGAACAGACAACGTCAGAGCCCACGCCGATATGAGTAATCGCTCCATTGCATAAAGTAGGCGACACCTCAGCAAAACGCTCAAGCCAGCTTGGCGGTTCCGCTTTCGGTTTGCGCTACTTTTGGGAGACCTATATAAACAATTTTATTGCGCCCGAAAAGGTACAATTCGTGCTTACAAGGTCTCCGCAGGAGTGATATAATCACACCCGGGACATCAACCGTTGCTACGTTCAAGACCAAACATTTCTGTGACTTGCTAGATTACAGACCGTCTCAAACACAGCGTCAAGTAAACGCCTTCATTATGTCTGGACTATCTTTCCCACCCAATGCCCGCTTTGTATTGCTTTGTCATCATGTGACTCCGCCATACTCAGCACGGCGTAGGCTGCCTCGCTAATGCCATGAAAGAACACGTCTAACTGCGACAGATAGAGCGAAAGGCTAATAGTCCAAGTGCAAAGGTACGCATAATTTTTGAATTAGATGATAACAACTGAAAAGAAATTTTTGCAAAAATCTTAAAATTAACATGAATTAACTATAAAAATTACCATATTCCGAATTTTTGTATAAGAAAAGGTGCTCAATAACATCAAAATTGAGCCACTTAATCCTTCAAATAGCCACATTGTCCACAAAATAACACTTATAATGCTATCACAAAGTATGTGCACATAAATGGCAAAGAATGTGCACATCTACGACCTGGTATCTGCACATACAGGCATGTGCCACTCTAATCAACATAAATAAAGGAGGACAAAATAAAGAAACTATGGAGAGAAGAGCAAATTATACTCTACCAATCGTCTTCTTCGGATAGAAGGTATGGCTTTCCCTTTCCACTTGCAAAACTTCAAATAGAGAGGCAGAATTTGCCTTTCACCTTTCTCCAAACGGATGAGCAAGGTTGACTTTGGATATCTCGTATTGCCCAACAACTTTGCAGGACCTATTTGGTATGAGAGAGCTGCGAGAAGATAGGCATCCTTACCATATCGCGAATATAGACGATAGTGTTGTATAAGGTCACTTCTTAACAGGGAATCCGCCTGTCGACGAGTCAGTGAATTGGGGAAATGTTCTCCTTGTTGAATCTTGTGACCATATCCGACATGCCCAGGCGTTTTGCTTTGCGTATGCCATCCCTCAAAGTATTTTGTCGAGGTGACAAGACGTTCAAAAAGTACCCTGTCTGGTTGCTGACCGTGACAGGGTACAGGACAAGTGGATAATATGCTCAACAGAATTATTGTGATGAGTCGTATCATGCTGTTGTTCTTATGTTCATTCTCTTGGTTTTGTTGAATACTACATTGACTTGAATAATTGTATCTCCTTGATCATGGCTTTCACGTCCTCCCCAACCTGAACGAAGTTCTTGTAGAGGATGCGCT
>CAMDJC010000073.1:0-10153 GCA_945900015.1 uncultured Odoribacter sp.
TAATAAAAAAGTCGGGGATTGTTGAGCAAAAAGGTGTTTCTCTCTTTAAGAGAAATATCGTTTTGCTAAACAGTTGATATTGAGGTATCATTTTATCGTAAAAGACATATTTGCTCAACAATTGCTTGACGGAAATCAACAAATTTTAGCATTTTTGTAAAAAAGTCGCTATATAATTTGGTGAATTGGAGTTATTTTCATATTTTTGCATCCCGAAGAGTTTCTCTTAAAGAGAGAAACACCTTTTGCATACCATTTCCGACTGGTATTTTATGCTGGAAAGAGGGGTGTTGCAGGGGGTGGACTCAGAAAGATGAGAATAGATGACCATTGTAGTCAAATTTTATGTAAAAGTACTGATATACAGACCGATACAAAAATCGGGATGAACTATAAGTATACTCTTTTTTCAAAAATACATGGCAAAATAGGTATGGCAAATGAACAGGACAAGAAGACCAAGTCGTGGTATGTCATGCGGGCCTACAAGAACGAGAAGACTGCCGAAAAGCGACTCTCTGACCAAAAGTTCGGTCTGGAACATTTCATACCCAAGCAGAAAGTCCTTCGCACCATCAACGGCAGGAAAGTCATTTGCATGGTACCGGTCATCCATAGTCTTGTGTTTGTTTATGCAAACCATGAGCAGATTGTTGATTTCAAACTCAATTATTATAATGACCTCCAGTTTGTCACATGGAAAAGTGACGGTGAACTCATTTATCTGACTGTACCTGATGAAGAAATGACCAACTTCATCAAGGTATGCGAACAGACGGAACAGGAGGTCCATTTCTATAAAATCGATGAAATCAACAAGGGTAAAGATAAAATCAACATCGAAAAGGGTAAGAGAGTAAGGGTACATGGCGGACCGTTCGACCAAGTGGAGGGCTACTTCATGAAAGTGGCCAAGAAGCGGGGTCGCCAGCTTGTCGTAATCATTCCCGACCTGCTGGTGGTTTCTGCAGAAGTAGAGCCGGAATATATTCAAATCATAGACTGAGATTATGGAGAAACGAATTACCCCCCCCTCCGTATTGATTGATACAGAGGAATTAGTACAGGACAGACCGACACAAACGGCCTATTAAAGTAAGATAGAGAATGAGTTTAATTTGGATTGTCAACATCCTGTCGGTATTCTTCCTGTGCGTGTTTTTCGCAGGAATCGTGATACCGCAGATTCTGCTCATCGCCTTCCGCAGGCGACTGTTCGACGAACCGGACGAGCGGAAAATACATCAGTGTGTAGTGCCAAGGCTTGGCGGCATGGCCTTCAAGCCCGTAGTGTTCTTCTCCTTCATCCTGCTTCTTGCACTCAATGTCTCGACGGGGCATGATGAGCTGCTGAAGGAAATAGGCGCAGAAGCGTTGCCATTGGCATACGCCTTTTGCGCCATCATCATGTTGTACCTTGTCGGTATTGCCGATGACCTTATCGGAGTGCGCTACCGTGCCAAGTTCTTCATCCAGATAGTCTGCGGCATCATGCTGGTGGCGGGCGGAGTGGAACTGTCCGACCTTCACGGTATGCTGTTCATCCATTCCATGCCGTCGTGGATCAGCATTCCTCTCACCATCTTTGTCGCGGTGTTCATTATCAATGCCATCAACCTTATCGACGGCATCGACGGACTGGCATCCGGGCTTTGCAGCATCGCCTTCCTGTTCTACGGGCTGACTTTCATCTGGTTCCACCACTATCTCTATGCCATGCTTGCCTTCGCTACACTTGGTGTACTCATACCTTTCTATTATTATAATGTGTTCGGCAAGGCAGAAAAAGGGCGCAAGATATTCATGGGCGACACAGGCAGCCTCACCATCGGCATCATGCTCTGCTTCCTGAGTATGCAGGTTTCGCACCTATCAGCCACTACCTCTCCCCATCACTTCAATCCCTTTGTCATGGCTTTTGCCCCCTTGTTGGTACCATGCTTCGATGTGGTGCGAGTCTATCTCCACCGTGTGCGCAACGGCAAGAATCCCTTCCTGCCCGACAAGAACCATATCCACCACAAACTGCTTGCCATCGGTATGCGCCAACGCACGGCCATGGTCACCATCGTGCTGACCTCCACCGTGTTGACATTCCTCAACATCCTGCTTTCCGCATACATCAATACCAACCTGTTGCTTTGTATGGATATCCTGCTTTGGACAACGGCAAACATACTTATCACCAGAAAAATACACCGACTGGCAAAAAAATAGGAAAGATCCACCAATCTTCTCTTTTGTCGAAAATAAAAACTATAGTTACAATAATAAATGAAATTTTGCAAAATTCTATCATTGATCCTCATGGTACTCGCAGCAGTATCGTGCAGCACGCCCAAGGAAATCAGCTATTTCCAGGATTTACAGCCGGGCGTAACAGAGCTGACTATTACAGACCCTGTGGAAATCAAGGTACGTCCGAAGGACAAGCTCTCTATTTTAGTAAATGCACAAGACCAGAAGTTGACAAATATGTTCAACTTGCCTATCGTTTCCCAGCAGATAGGTCAGGAAAGTATGGGGAGTTCAGGCACCAGTCGAGGAGTATCCGGCTATACAGTAGATACCGACGGCTACATTAATTTTCCTGTTTTGGGAAAGATAAGGGTAGAGGGAATGACCCGCGAGCAGATTGCCGAATACCTGACCGGACAGCTCAAGGAGAAGGAATTGATTAAGGAACCTGTAGTTACTGTGGAATTCATGAACCTTGGAGTCTCTGTCTTGGGTGAAGTAAACAGGCCTGGACGAATCAGTATCAACCGAGACAACTTGACCATCCTTGATGCTTTGAGCGAAGCAGGTGACTTGACCATCTTCGGCAAGCGCGAGAAGGTGCTTGTACTTCGTCAGGAGAATGGTAAGCAACGAGTTTATGGCATCAACCTCTGCTCCGCCGACCAGCTCTACACCTCTCCGGTCTATTACCTGCAGCAGAACGACGTGGTCTATGTGGAGCCCAACGACACCAAGTCCCGCCAATCCACTGTCAACGGCAACACCGTGCGGTCCACCTCTTTCTGGATTTCATTGGCATCACTGATTACTTCCATAGCGGTACTTATAGCAAAATAACTTAAAGATGGCAACCATTCAAAAGAAAACCCAAGTCCAGAATACGCAGGATTTCATCCGTATTCAGGACCTTCTCTATATGTGCCTCGCCAAGTGGCACTGGTTTGTATTTTCATTGGCAGTCTGCCTCGGAGTGGCAATAGCCTATCTCCTTCGCACACCGCCCGTCTATACCCGTTCAGCATCCATCCTTATCAAGGATGACTCCAAGGGCAAGTCCGCCTCGACAGACATGGAATCCTTTGCCGATTTCGGCATCTTCACCACCAACACCAATGTCAACAACGAGATGGGAACCCTCCAGTCACCAGACCTGATGCGTGAGGTGGTGACAAGACTTCACTTGGAGATGAACTATCTTGTGGAGGGACGCTTCCACAAAAACACCATCTACGGTGACCAGCTGCCTGTAACGGTGACACTCACAGACCTTCCCGACAACCAGTCTGCCACTTTCCATCTTCATTTGAGTAAGGAAGGCAGTTACACCCTCAACGATCTTACCCGAAACGGAGAACCTGTCGAGGGAGAGGTGAAAGGCCAGTTGGGCGACACCATCCAAAGCCCGTTTGGCAAGATAGCAGTTACGGCCACCGCCCATTATCAGAAGGGACAGGAGGCAGAAATGGAGGTCATCCGCTCCACCATCAAAGGTGCGGTAGGCAATGCCTCTTCCCGACTGACTGTGTCGCAGAACGATGAGAAGTCCAACATCATCTCCCTCTCTTTCCAGGATGTCAGCATCCAGCGTGCCGAGGAGGTGCTGAATACCCTCATATCCGTCTATAACGAGAACTGGGTGAAGGACAAGAACCAGATAGCCGTCAGTACCAGCATGTTCATCAATGAGCGACTCGGTGTGATAGAAGGCGAGCTGGGCAATGTGGATAACGATATTTCTTCCTACAAGAGCCAGCACCTGCTGCCCGATGTGCAGGCAGCCGCCAATATGTACATGGCACAGGCCAGCGAAGCAAATGCCGCCATTAAGTCGTTGAACAACCAGACTTACATGGCACGGTATATCCGCAACTACCTGACGAGCGAGACTAACCGTTTCCAGTTGCTTCCTGCCAATTCGGGTATAGACAATCCGAACATTGCATCGCAAATCAATGACTACAACAACCAACTGTTGGAACGCAACAATCTGGTATCGAAGAGCAGTGTGAAGAACCCGTTGGTCATTGAGATGGATGCCTCCTTGGCATCCATGCGCAAAGCCCTTGTCTCGTCTATCGACAACCAGTTGGTAGCATTGGAGGCACAAATCAGAAGCCAGCAGAGTTATAGTGGTCAGGCCACCTCACAGATAGCCTCCAACCCCAAGCAGGCAAAATACCTGCTCAGTGTGGAACGTCAGCAGAAAGTAAAGGAGTCGCTTTACCTCTATCTGCTGCAGAAGCGTGAGGAGAATGAGCTTTCGCAGGCGTTTACCGCCTACAACACACGAATCATCTCCCAGCCCGACGGCAGCATGCTGCCTACAGCCCCTATCAAGAAAAATATCCTTCTGGTGGCATTCGCCTTGGGATTCCTGATACCAATTGTCATCATCTTTATCCGCGAGAACACCAATACGGTAGTCCGCGGCAGAAAAGACCTTGAAAGCCTCTCCGTACCCATCATAGGAGAAATCCCGCAATACTTCTCGTACAAGCGTAAATGGTTTATCCGCCGCAGGGTCAAGCTTGATACGAAAACCATGGTAGTGAAAGAAGGCAACCGCAATGTGATCAACGAGGCCTTTCGTGTGCTGCGTTCCAACATGGACTTCTTGGTGGCATCGCAGAAGAACCAAAATGTCTTTGTCGTCACTTCCTTCAATCCCGGCAGTGGAAAGTCGTTCATGGCTATGAACATCGCCATGAGTTATGCCATCAAGATGAAGCGTGTGCTGGTAATCGATGGTGACCTTCGTCACGGCTCCACCTCCGCCTATGTTGATTCGCCTGCGACAGGATTAAGCGACTATTTGAGCGGGATCACTGACGACTGGAAGGGATTGCTTGCCTACGACAACAAATATGAGAACTTCCATATTCTTCCTGTCGGCAAGATGCCGCCCAACCCCACCGAACTATTGGAGAACGGAAGGATGGAAACCTTGATAGAGCAGCTGCGCGGTGAATACGACTATATATTTATCGACTGCCCACCTATCGACATCGTGGCAGACGCCCAGATATTGGAAAAGTTAGCCGACCGCACCATCTTCGTTATCCGTGCCGGACTGCTCGACCGCTCCATGCTTCCCGAACTGGAAAGCATCTATCAGGAGAAGCGTTTCAAGAACCTGTCACTCATCCTTAATGGTACAGAAAGCACCGGCAGACGCTATAGTTACCGCTACGGCTACCGTTACGGCTATCACTATGGCTATGCCTCTTACTATGGATCCCAAGAGAAGCGGGGTGAGTAGTAAATAGATAGTTGTCAGCCGATTAATTATAGATATAAATCATAGATTTAACCGTGTGGCCATTCAATAAGAAATACAGCATTGCCGACAGCGGTATTCTCGAACAATTTACCGACTGGCATTGCCATCTTCTTCCCGGTGTGGACGATGGTGTGCAGACCATGGAAGAAGCCCTACAGATACTGGCTTCTTACGAGCAGTTCGGGGTCAAGGATGTTTGGCTCACTCCGCATATCATGGAGGACATCCCCAACAGCACCGCTATGCTGCGCACCCGGTATGAAGAACTGCAGTCAGCCTACAAGGGTCCCATCATCCTGCGCCTGGCCTCCGAGAACATGCTCGACAGCCTGTTTGAGGAACGTCTGGCGCAGGGCGACCTATTGCCGTTGGGCAAAGACGGCAAGCACCTGCTGGTAGAGACCTCCTATTTCAATCCACCCTACGGTATGAACAACATCCTGTTTCGTATCAAGTCAAAAGGCTATTTCCCCGTATTGGCGCACCCCGAGCGGTACGTCTATATGGACAAGAAAGACTATGAAGACCTGAAACGGCTTAATGTCGCTTTTCAGCTCAACCTACCCTCCTTGGTAGGTGCCTATGGTGCAGATGCCAAACGCAAGGCCAAATGGCTGTTGGAGAACCGCTATTACCAATATTCAGGGACAGATACCCACCGGTTGGCAGTATGGGAAGCCATCGCCCACAAAAAACAAATCCCGAAAGCCGTGCTGAAGATGTTTCAAGACATCGAGCCTTGCTATTAGTAACAAATGACTGATTACAAACATTCTTAATAATTATGTCAACATCCCAACGGGTTATAAAAAACACATTCTTTTTATACGGAAAGATAATTATAACCTCAATATGTTTGTTACTGACTACAAGGTATATACTGAAGGGTCTTGGAGTTATTGATTTTGGAGTCTACAATCTAATCTGCAGTACAGTAGTAATGTTAGGTTTTCTAAATGACTCTATGACAGCTGCAACTCAAAGGTTTATGAGTTATGCTGAAGGAGCCGGTATGACAGAAAATGTTGTAAAAATATTCAACACGAGTACTACAGTACACTATATTATAGCATTGGCTATTTCATTAGTTTTTTTGGTTTTGACACCAGTTGTCTTTGGAGATTATCTACAAATACCCTCCGATCGTTATTCGGCTGCAATGATGGTTTATTTCTTTATGATAATCTCAACCGGACTGAATATCATAACCGTGCCATATAATGCATTGCTAATAGCTCGCGAAAACATGTTGTATTTTTCTCTGTTAGGCATCTTAAATGGCATTCTAAAATTAGGCGTGGCTGTTAGTATTATTTACATACCGTCCGACCGACTTATAATGTATGGCTTTTTGATGCTGATTGTCTCAGTACTGGATATATTGATTATAAGAATATATTGCCATTCAAAATATAAAGAATGTAAGTTGGCATTAAGAAAATACACAGATAAGACAATCTTAAAACAGATGCTTTCATATGCCGGCTGGCAGATGACTTATTCTTCAAGTAGCATTTTGTCTATCCAGGGATTATCCTTGATACTCAATTCATTTTTTGGCCCAATTATGAATGCTGCGCAAGGAGTTTCCAAGCAAGTTTGTGGACAATTGATGACTCTGTCGGGAACAATGATGAATGCGTTGAATCCCGTTATTGTAAAGTATGCAGGAGCAAGAAATCAATCCGGTATGGTTCATGCCGTCATGGTAGGAAGCAAAATGGCCTTTTTTTTGGGCATTATTGTGGGTTTGCCAATACTATTTGAATTGCCTTATTTGTTGGATATTTGGTTGACCGAAGTGCCCGACTATGCTATTATGTTTTGTAGATATGAGGTGGTGCAGCAACTGATAGCCAGTTTCACTGTTGCATTGGTCACCATGATAACCGGAAAGGGTGATATACGCAGTTTCCAGCTGTTCAGTTCTCTGACCTATATACTTCGCTTGCCTATTATTTACATATTATTATGTTTCTTTGCCAATCCCGAATTAGCGTATTGGGTTACAACCATAGCTGTGGTTTTGTTGTGTATAGGCCGTATTTATTATGCCCATATTAAATGCGGATTGCCGGTTGTCCTTTTCCTCTCTAAGGTAATAGCGCCCTGCATGGCAGTATCTATCCTTGTATGCTTGGCTTTGACGGCTGTAGTATCAATATTTGAGCCATCATTATTGCGACTGACAGCATCAGCTATCATATCAACTCTAACGCTTCTTGTCACAGCTTATTTTATTGCTTTGCGTAAGGATGAAAGAATCATGGTCAGGAATGCAGTCATCACTGTAAAAAATAAAATACAAAAGCGTAAATAATGATGAGAGACAATTATTTTTCCTTTATGAAAGGATTGGCAATAATTGCCGTCCTTTTTATACACACTCCATTCATGATTGATGGTTCCTTTGGGATTGCCAGTCGCCAGTTGGTTGCATTTGCGGTAGCCATGTTCTTCTTCCTGTCGGGGTATTTTATCAAGGACGGACAGTTTGACCTTAAGGGCATCCTCAGGATTTTCATTCCTTACACCCTCTGGAGCATTCTATGGTTTGCCGAGACTACCATAAAAGGGTCACAGCCCGTGACCACGTGGAAGATAATCAATAGTATCTTCTTCGGAGGAGCATTTTTTCCGTTGTATTTCCTTATTGTACTTGTCGAACTGAAGGCAATCAGCCCATGGATTGTATGTCACATCAAGGGATTGACCCAAGCACGTCCCTATTGTTTTTACAAAGACTGGGCATTGCTCATCACTCCTGCTACGCTGTGTGTGTTGTATGTTATCCAGTATGTTACTCGCCAGCAACCGTTGGTATATGCACAAATATTTCCCACTTGGTTTTTGCTCTATTATGTAGGCGCATTGATGAAATTTGGTAACATAAAAGTGAATCCGGTTACTGCGTTGTGCTGTACGTTATTCGGTCTGTACCTCTCAGTATTGGAGTCGTCCTATATCAGCGAGATACTCGGAGTCCCATTTTGGGCGGCTTCCCAAATCAAGTTCTCGTCCTTCTTTTATTCGCTTTCATTATGCTTCTTGCTCATGGCATTACACAGAAGGATAGGAAGAACATGGATAGTGCGTTTGGGGGAATTGAGCTTCGGCATTTATCTTCTTCATATTCCCGTGTTGAAGATAGTGAACATGACCGTAAGCAGAGTTCCTTATTGGTCGCAGTTTGCCAATTGGGGGGGGCAAATTTTGCAGATTGCTATCACCCTTGCCTGTTGCTATGTGTTGTTGACCATAGCAAACAAAGTGTTACCCACAAAGATTAACCGTTATTTGGGACTAAGATGATTAATGTTTTAGAAAACAAGCAGTGCTGTGGTTGTAGTGCTTGTGTGCAGGTATGCCCCAAGGAATGTATCATCATGGTGAATGATACTGAAGGCTTTCGTTATCCGAAAGTGGACCATGACCGGTGTATAGATTGCCACCTGTGTGAGCAAGTCTGCCCGATGCTACAATCTGCCAAGCCGGCAGATCCGCAGTCGGTGGAGGCTATGCGCTTTCAAGACAAGCAAAAACGAATTGAAAGTAGTTCGGGAGGAGTCTTCACAGCCATCGCCGAAGAAATCATACGTAGAGACGGAGTCGTATTTGGAGCGGCATGGACAGACGATTGGCAGGTGGAACACCGATATTGTGAAAGCATTGATGGGCTTGCCGCATTCCGAGGCAGTAAATATGTGCAGTCCGACACAGGCTGCTCTTACCGTAAAGTTCGTGATTTTCTCCGTCAAGGCAGATGGGTGCTCTTTTCGGGGACTCCCTGTCAGTGCAGAGGCTTAAAATTGTATTTGCGGAAGGACTATGACAAGTTGGTCACCGTTGATTTCATCTGTCATGGAGTTCCGAGCAATAAAGTTTTTCGGGCTTATCTGAAAGAAGAAATACGGAATTACGTCCGTAAGGACGTCGAGAAAAATTCAGTTTTGCTCCACCCTATTCGCCAAATTCCTGAACCGGATGCCCTTGTCCCGTCAGGGTGGCGTTTGAAGGGTATCCGGTTCAGGGACAAGAGGAATGGCTGGAAAAAATACAGTTTTGCACTCGCCCTCGCCGAGGTGACAACCGAAGGCGAGCAAAATACAGTTTTGCACTCGCCTATATTCCCTAACAGCTCATTTATGAAGGGATTTGGCGCCAATATCTACCTTCGCCCCTCTTGTCATAATTGTCCTGCTCGAAGTTTCTCATCGGGTAGTGACATCACCTTAGCCGATTATTGGGGAATTGAGGAACAGCATCCCGAGATGGACGATGATAAGGGCACAAGTCTTGTCGCTGTTCATACTGAAAAAGCTACTAAGTTGTTGAATGATTTAAACGATTCGATTGAGCGTAAATCGGTGAATGCCAAAGATGCTTATAAAATACAACTTTGCCTGAACCACAATATGCCTGTAAGCCGTTATCGAGAAGAATTTTGGGCGAGCGATTACGAAAACGATTTCAGCAATGTGGTGAACCGCATTTGCAAACGTCGCACCTTGCGACAGCGTATAATCAACTCCATAAAGTTTGTATTACGCACAATAGGAGTAAAACGTGTATATAAATATACTCAAGTTTCGGATTTAGACTTCAAGCCGTTTGAGCATACTCTCTAAGTGC
>CAMDJC010000074.1:0-9250 GCA_945900015.1 uncultured Odoribacter sp.
GCTGATTATCATTGTGCGCTATATGATGGCGCAAAAAAGTGATGAAGTCAGGAGTTCTATTTTTCAATATATAGATTCTAACGCTACAAGAGCTAATATCTGGAATATCAACAATAAATTGAGTAATCAGAAGATAGCAATTATTGGCTTGGGTGGTACTGGTTCTTATATATTAGATTTAATTGCAAAAACTCCTGTATCTGAAATAAATCTGTATGATGATGATAATTTTTGTCAACACAATGCTTTTCGAGCACCAGGGGCACCAACCAAAGCAATTTTTGATGGCACACAAAAAAAAGTAAACTATTTTTTATCAATATATTCTAATATGCATAATGGCATAAAACCTCATGCAGAAAAAATAACGAAAGATAATGTTTATCAATTGTTTAATATGTCGTTTGTTTTTGTGTGTATCGATAATGATGCGGCAAGAGCTATGATAATAAAGGAATTACAGCAGAACAATGTTCCTCTTATTGATGTTGGAATGGGTGTCCAAACCGTTGATAATTTCCTGATAGGGTCACTTAGAGTTACTTTGGTTACTCCTGAAAAGAGAGATCACATTGACAGACGAATACCAATGGGTAATAATGAAGATAATGAGTATGCTACTAATATTCAGATTGCAGATTTGAATGCCCTCAATGCAAATATAGCCGTGATAGAATGGAAAAAATATAGCGGTTTTTATCATGCTATCAAGCGATTCCATAATTTCACTTATAGTACAAATGACTCTAATTTTGTGGCAGATGAAATATTTGATACATAGATTTATTGAACATATCCCTGAAAATTTAGAAGATGGAATCTTATATATTTCTATAGAACACAGTGTTGCAATACATAAATGCGCTTGCGGATGTGGTAAAGAAGTTGTTACGCCAATTTCTCCAAATGGCTGGAAACTTATTTTTGACGGAGAAACTGTTTCTTTGAATCCTTCTATTGGTAATTGGAATCTGGAGTGTAAGTCGCACTATTTTATTCGGAATAATTGTATTATCTCTGTTGGTGGCTATGAAATGGAAAATCGTCCAAAGAGAAAGAAAAAAAGGAAAAATATCATTCAACGTTGGTTTAATTGGTGACTTAGTTTGAAATTTATTACTTACTGCATGAAGTACCTTTTTGCTTAGGTACAATTACAAATAATTTTAAATTAAATAAAGAGCGCGATGGTTGGCATAACAATCATGCTCTTTTATTTAATTTACTTATTTAGTTCTGTTATATAATATTTTCTGTAACTTCATAATTGGATTGGAATAATCACTTTTTTAATATATAAAAGTATGTCTAATAACAGACCTAAAGAAATTTGTGCTCTCTAATACAACAATACATAGATCCATCATGAAGAATAATTTCGCAAAATATCTAATTCGTTTCTTCACAGAATATCTGTCTGGATAACGTGGATGAGCTATTATATCACAAGAGCTAATGTATAAACTAAAGTCTTGGTTAAAAGGTCAGGAATAAAGGATTATTATCCAAAGTAGTTTTTGGAAGTAGCGAGTGCAAATATCTAATAATTAGCACATAAAAAATATAGCTTTGGATAATCTTTTACTTTGGATAATCACGACCTGCATCCGTTGCCACGATGATGCTGTCACATTTGGAGAACACCCCGTCGATGACTTTCAGTTGCCGGGAGGCGGCCATGTCCGGCACCATCCCCTTGTCCGTCCTGATCTGCCTGCCTGCCAGACGGAACGGGCACGGTATCATCGGAAGACCTTCCGCGCCGGTCTTGGCATAGCCGTACGTTTCCGGCAAGGCGAGCGACACGAGGTGTCCCAATGCCCATGTGACCATATAACCGTTTCCTGTACAGTAGCCGTCTTTCTTATCGGTAGCCCCGACTACGCGGGCTATATCCATGCCGACACTCTGTTTTTCTGCTATGATTGCTTTCATGTTCGGATAAAATTTAAGCCGTTCCCCGTTACCGGAACTGGAAAACAGGAAACGGCGGTTATACATTCGGTTTACATATTATAAAGGTGGAGTTACTGTCCAACGGGCTTGATACCGAGGATCTCGAGCAGCGGTTCTCCGTCCTTACGTACCAGTTGCAGGGTGGCGTCCATCACCACGTCCACTCCGAGGAGCACGAGGCTGAGCGGCATCACTTTCGTTTTCTCTCCCCTGAGCAGCGTGTCAAGCTCTCCCGACATTTTCAGCTCGTCCTTCAATATGCCGATGCCTGCCAGCTCGTCCCAGTTCACGTCCTCCGCCTTGAAAGGCGTGTTGTTTACCTTGTTCATTTCCATGTTCTGATTCTTTAGGATTTCACATTCGTTTGATTCATGCATCATGCTATGCTCGCGCCCCTGGATTGGCGGTTTTCCTCTCCCTGCCTTTGTGCGGCGGACACCACGTTGCGCTGCGAGGCGTCGCGTCTGCGGTCGGGGTTCTCGTTGTAGAAGTCCAGCCGTCCCTGGTTGAAGTTCGCCTTGACATACTGCGAGATGGTCTTGCCGTCATACCCCTTGATGCCCTCGACCAGTACCGCCTTGCCGCTCTGGAGGTCGGCACGCTGCTTGCGGGTAAGCTCCACGTCCCATACCTTGGCCGGTATCTTGAACTCCTCGCGCTGGTCGAAGCCGTCCGGGGTGCGCGAGTAGCTCAGACGGCCCGTTTCGAGGTCCGCCTTGATGAACGAGGAGAATTCCTCGCCCCTGCGGTTCACCATGCCGTTGAGGAAGATGGGGCGTCCTTCGCGCAGCTCTTTCTGCTCCTCGGAAGTGATTTTCACGCCGCCTATCTCGTTCGGGATGTAGATTTCCCGCGCGCCTTCAGGGGAGTCGGGGTTGTAGCGGGTGTAGGACGGGCGGCCCGTCGCCTCGTCGAGCTTCACGTAGGAGGAGAACAGTTCCCCGTCCTTGCGCTTCATGCCCTCCACGAAGATGGCCTTGCCCGCATTGAGGTCTTCCACCTGCTTCTTGGTCAGTTCCACGCCTCCCAGGTACTGCCGGTTGAAGAGCTTGTCGTTCTCGAAGATGAACTCCACGCTCCTGCGCTCGGCATTGACCTGAATGTGGGCGTCGAACGGGTTGCCCGATCTGGCCGTCATTCCTTCGATGAATATCTTCTTTCCTTCACGCAGGTCGTTCTGTTCCTGCTCGGTCAGTTTCACCCCGCTGATTTCACGTGGTATGAAGACATTCTCGGCTTTCATCGCCACCACCTCGTTGGTGAGCTTGTCGATGCTGATGAAAGAGGGGACATACTCGCCGTTGCGGTTCTTCAGTTCCACGACACGCCCCATGTTGCCCGTCTCGAGCAGGTTCTTCTTGTCCTCGTCGGAGAAGATGTGCCCGAAGTAAGGACGGTCGAGGTCGGGTTTCTGCCGGATACCGTGGATGCCCAGCACGATGTCCCCGGAGCGGGACTGCTGGAACGAGAGCCTCGCGTCGGTGCGTAGTACGGCGGAGCCGAAGTTCATGCTGATGGGCACGACCTGGTTGGTCTTGTAACCCTTGAGCATCTGGTCAAGTAGTCCCCGTTCCTGGAGTTCCTCACGGGAGAGCCCGAAGTTCTTCAGCTGTTCCCAGTTGATCATGGACTCGTTGTAGCGGTACTGGGGCTGTTGTTGTTGCTGCGTGCCGTCGCCTTGGGCGGCCTGCCGCTGTGTTTTATTTTCTTTTGACATTTCTTCTTGATTCTTGGGGTTGATACTTTGGTTTTCCTTGTCGCGGGGGACAATCTCGTATTTCTTGAGAAATTCCTCCACTGCCTTGGTCTGCTTTCCTGCCGCGATGTCTTCGACTGCCTGCCTCACTTCCGGGTTATCCAGCGTGTCTTCCTTGATGGTAAGGATACCGAAGCGTGTCGGGTCCTTGAGCTGGCTCCAGAAGTTCTTCAGGAAATTCTCGAACATGCTGGCGTAGCGGTCGATTTTCAGAAAGGAGTTTGTATGCTCCTTGTCTGCCGGAACCGTCTTGTACCTGCCGTCCTTGTCAATTTGGGATACTGCCTGTAAAATCAGTTCCATCTTGTCGAGGATAAGGATGATGTCGCTCATCTGTTCGTTCTCGGCGACTTGCGGTTTAGGGGGATCGTCCCTTCCATTTTTCTTTGCCATAACTTTGGTTTTTAGGGTTGATAACTATGATTGTCAGTGCAAATATATAGGATGATTTCTGATATATGATTGATTTACAATATGTTGTACTATGTGTTTCATCGTTTGTCATCCTGTTTCACCGCGGGAGGAAAAGCGGGAGGCGGAAAAACGGGAAAGTCAAAGGAAAAAGTAAGGAAAAGCACCGGATTAAAGGGGCGGAAAAGGGCGGGCACACACGAATGGCAAGCCCCAGGGTAAGAAAAACGGCAGGAACGCCACGAAACCGGCAAGGAGAAAACCGTATTATGCAGAGTTGCGAGCGAGCTGTCTTTAGTCCCCGCTTCCTTGTGCCGCTCTATAAGACAGGAAGAAGATTTTGTATGGGGAATGTGTTGACGGCGTAATCCATTGGAACATCAAGTCCGGCAAAATACCGCTGTCAGATTGTTTTTTATCTTGTCCTATGCGCCGTAGGTCGCTTCGCTTGCTAAGTCCCGGCCGTCTCCACAACTCGGACGGCGATACCGGAACGTTTTTTCGGGTGAAAAATTACCGCAGGGAATTTTTTGCGCGAAAACCGCAGGCTCGAACGTGGAAGGTATCGTCCCTCCGAGTTACCTTTTCAATGGGACTTGACAAGGGAAGCGCGGCTATGATGGATTTTTATAGAGGAATATGGAAAAATGCACATTTAGCCCAAGATAATTGCAATCATTTTGCGTAAGTAATCAGGAAATGATTACTTTTGCAGAATCATTGCATCGTGTGATATGAAAAAGGATATAGAAAACTTGTCAGAATGGATTGAAAACAGGGAAATGAGGGGTTACTACACCTTCACCAAGGAAGATATTGAAAAGCAATTCCCTTCATTGGGCAAGGATTATATGAAAACCTATCTGTCCCGTTTGGTCACTAAAGCGAAAATCATTTCGCCCTGGAGAAATTTCTATGTCATCATGCCTATAGAGTATTCGCTGAAAGGGATTATCCCTCCGGTCTTCTACATGGATCAGCTTATGGCTTATCTTGACAAGAAATATTATGTAGCCTTATTAAATGCCGCAGCTTTTTATGGGGCCTCCCATCAAAGGGCTCAAACTTTTTCGGTAGCGGTTGAACTACCTTATATGAGGAGTACTTCTAAAAATGGCACATCCATATTATTCTTCTCTAAAAAAGAAATTCAAACGGAGTTCATAAGAAAACACAAAACCCAAACTGGATATATCAACGTATCTTCTCCTGAACTGACAGCTATTGACTTGATAGAAAACGAAAAGAGCGTGGGTGGTCTGAACCGTGTCTGCACTGTTTTGAACGAATTGGTAGATGTCGTGAATCTGGACAGCCTGAATGACTCCTTCTTCAAAGCATCATCTACACCGGTCTTTCAGCGGTTGGGATATATCATGGAACATATCTTGGAGCGAGAGGATTTGGCGGAAACTTTATATTCCAAAATGGAGGTCGCAGGATTAAAATTTAGAAAAGTTCCGTTTAAGGTAAACAAACCGACAGGATATTGTGAAGTTGATAAAAAATGGAAAGTGATTATTAACCAAGAAATAGAAATAGACGAATGATTCCCGAATTTGCAATCAGAGAATGGGGCGAACAGGTTCCATGGATAGAAACCGAACAGGTTGAACAGGATTTGTTGATATGCAGAGCCTTGACAGAAATTTATAAGGACCCATACCTTGCATCACATCTTGCATTTCGTGGTGGAACTGCCCTGCATAAGCTGTTCCTGTCACCCCAGCCCAGATATAGCGAGGATATCGACCTTGTACAAGTTAAAGCGGAACCGATAAAAGAAACATACGACCGCATCAGAGAAGCACTTTCTTTTCTCGGCGAGCCCAAAGTCAAGCAAAAGAAACATAATAACACTTTAATTTTTAGACTTGAATCAGAAATTATACCGGTTGTTCCGATACACCTCAAGGTAGAAATCAATTGCAAGGAACATTTCAATGTGCTACCAATGCAGGAAGTTCCATTCTCAGTTTCAAACAAATGGTATAATGGAGAGTGTCATGTCTTGACCTATCAGCTGGATGAATTGGTGGGGACTAAGTTGCGTGCTTTGTACCAAAGACGAAAGGGACGTGATTTATATGACTTGTATAAAGCATTGACCCTATCAGATGTCAACATAGCTCACGTATTGGCTTGTTACCAAAAGTATATGGAATTTGTGGTAGATCACGTTCCTACTTACAAAGAATTTATTATCAACATGGAAGATAAAATGCAAGATGATGAGTTTTTGGGAGATACCAAGCAGTTGCTTCGGCCAGATGAAGAGTTCAATCCACATAAAGGGTATGAGGTAGTCCGCACACTTCTAATAGACCGGTTACAAAAGTAATGCAAAGCCCATTCTTTCCATCCTTATCAGAAGAATGGGCTTTGTAGGCTTTCACCTTTACGTGTGTATGCTCCATCCGTGGAACGGACCTCCAATCATCACGGCAAAAGATTCATCCGGTCTGCCGTGGTAGGGCAATCCACCTACGATACCGTTCCGCCCGTCCGGCGTCCTTTCCGCGAATCCGAATGAATACGGTGTAAAATCCCTATACAGTTCGATTTCGTACCTGCCGTTGGAGTTCTTCTCCCATTGCTTGAGGCGTTCGATGCAATTCTGAAAGGTCGTGTCGCCAATGCTCTTGGCATATTCTGCCACCTTTTCGTAGTGTTCCTGACATTTGATTTTCATATCCGATAATTTTAAGTTGTTTGTAACATTTCTTCGTATATCCCGAAACCGAGGCATCCGGCAACGGTAAAATCCTCCCTGCCTTTGTCCGCCAACGATTTCAAGTCGTCCAGACCATTGCAGTAGAAGAATATCTCGTCGTCCTTTTCCGTATCGGAATCCATAGCCAAAGCGATCCTTGCCTCTTCCGTTTCCAGCGTGTCACGCCATCGGATGACGCAATCCGCATAATGCGGTTCACGCCCTTGTCCGCTGTAGAATTTCAGATAATGGCGTCCTATTTCCTGCCTGATCTCATCCGGCTTTTTCCATGAGCTGTCATCCACGATTTCAAATCCCATACCTTCAACCAGCAGGCGTGTTCCCTTGTCATAGACCATCATGGTACGTTTGCCGATATGCTTTTTGCGTAATTCCGCCCAATCCGGCAAATCCCAACGTTCAACAGTCCAAATCCCGCGATAGTCTTCCGGGATGGCGTTGTATTCGCTCAATGTTATCTTTCTCATATTCATTATTTTTTAGGTGTTACAAAACTGACCTTGTAGGTCTTACACGGTTTCCCGAAGGCTGGATGGCTGTCAAACTCCCTGTATGATTCCCAGTCCACGCTCATCGTGTATCCGTTCGGGAAGTTTTCGGCAATGAAACCGCTTATCATTTTCAGGTCTTCATCATTCAGGAACAATTCCTCTTCAATGCCGTATTCCAATGCGAAAATCGCCCATTCGGGAATATTGTCCCAAATGAGCGTTTTGCTGTTGTTGTCATTCATAGTCCTGTTTATTATTGAGGTGCTACCATAAGTCTGTTTATAATTTCGTCAAGCTCCGTTTCCCATTTGTCCGTGCCTTCAAGGAGAGAAGGATAGGTCAGTTGTTGCCACTGTCGGTAATCGAAGAGTTTCATACGCAGCGGATAGTAGTCGAAAAGTTTCCGACCTTCGGAAAATACTCTCAGGTGGTTTGTCCCGACTTCCATCAGTCTCAGACCATAACGTCCAATGATTTCGTGGAATCTTTTCATCGGGGTGAAGTTGCTTCTGCTCATACCTTTTATTTTTGAGTTAAACATTTCACGGCTCGTGAGCCGATATTTTATTTCTTGCCTGCCTCGCTGTCCCGTGCCGGATTGTGCAAGGCTTTCCGGAAAAATACCGTAAGCGCAGCGCGGAAGATTTTTGCGGAAACCCGTGAGGGCTCCGGCCTTGCTCAATCCATAAGGCCCGGGACGAACTTTGCAGGCTGAAATAAAACAACGGTGTCCTATTCCTCCTTCTTGTCGCTATCCTCTTTGGGTATCAGGTGCTGTAAATCAGGATTGTTCTTGATGCGCTCCATTTCATCTTCAATTATTTGCAACACATCCGCCTTGATTTGGGAATAATTACGGTCAATCTGCTGCTGCATGATGTCGTTACCGTCTGCATCCTTGAACTCGTTGATGACAGGGATTTTTTTGTAGGCTTTGGTTTCCGCCGCCACCTTCTCGTTATCGACGATGATACGGGCATGGAAAATCTTCTGCTCGATTTCCTCACCGAAGTTGTCCGCCACGCTGCCCACGAATGTACCCTGCGAGAGGTTGGCAATCTTGGAAGCGGGTATCAGGGAATCCAATTGCGTGTTGATGGAGGTGGATGTGTCCTGCCGGTTGATGGATATGGACTGCCTTTGCTGAAGGATTTTGCCGAAACGCTCCGAAAGGTTCTTTGCCGTTTCGCCTACCACCTGTCCGGAGAAAATATTGCCGACTGTATTTTGGATTACCTTCGCTTCCTTGTCACCGTAGTCACGGGCGAGCTGAGAAAAGTCCTGAAAGCCGAGACATACCGCCACCTTGTTGCTTCGGGCGGTGGCGATAAGGTTGTCGATGCCACGGAAATAGATGGTCGGTAGCTCGTCTATAATAATGGAACTCTTCAGCTGTCCCTTCTTGTTCACCAACTTCACGATGCGGCTGTTGTAGAGTCCTAAGGCTGCCGAATAGATGTTCTGCCTGTCAGGATTGTTTCCCACACAGAGGATTTTGGGCTGTTCCGGATTGTTCAGATCAAGTGTAAAATCATCGCCCGTCATCACCCAATACAACTGAGGTGAAATCATCCTCGAAAGCGGAATTTTTGCGGACGCTATCTGGCCTTGGAGCTGGTCTTGCGCTCCAGATTGCCAGGCATCCATGAACGGGGAAAGGTAGTTTTCCAGCGATGGATAAGAGGTAAGAATCGTGAAGATATCGGCATACGGCTTGTTAAGAAATTCTATCGCGTGGGGGAAGGTGCAATACTTGCCGTCCTTGTAAATCCGCAAATACCAGATAATCGCCGCGAGCAGGATAATCGGTGACTCCACGAAGAAATCACCCTGTTTCTGAATATCGGGTAAGTCAAGGGCATTGCTGCCCCCTTCTCCCCTAAGAACCGTACGTGAGAGTTT
>CAMDJC010000075.1:0-8977 GCA_945900015.1 uncultured Odoribacter sp.
TGACAGACCACACCGGTATTGTTCAGAAATGCGAAAACGGTACAGTCTATACCGTAGAGGGCAACTCCGGCGATACTTGCAGAACCAAAACATATCCGGTTGGAAGCTCAGTTATCTACGGATACGGTATTCCGGCATATTAAAAAAGATGGCAGAGTTGACGGTTTACCCGTTGACTCTGCCCGATTTTTTCTTTCATTTCTTTCATCCTTAGTGAAAAAGGATAGTGTAGCAGTTCTTAAATAAATGTAAAAACCTTGAGCTCTTTTTAATTACCCTCTTGAAAAATCAAAGCAAAAGTTGTATAATATTAATGGTCATTTACATTATTGTCAGAGAAGGGGGAAATCTATTGCGCACAGTAAATGAAGAAGCACGCAGGACAAAAACAATCAAGATCATGGAAACATGTTTCGACTGCTATGCGGAGAACGGATTTACCTCTGTCGGTGTAAAAGCGATTGCGGATGCCTGCGGCTGTAGTGTTACGAACCTGTATCAGTATTTTGACAATCTCGACGACCTGATAATTAAGTCCACCGAATATTGTATGAGCAAGGTGGAAGATGAGTTTATGGCGAAAGCCCCCACGGATGTGGAGGACTTGGGGCGGTTTATAGACGAGATACCGTATTGGACGGCAAAAAAGCACGGCAAGAAATACAGACTTATGTATCAGGTTTATACTCACCCCAAATACAGGGAATAGAATTACTTTCAAAATATAAGTTTGCTAAGAGCGATTTAAAATTTGTGGCGGACTGGCTAGTTGAACAGAGAAATACAAACGGAAAATGGGATATGGGTAAAATAGTAAATGATAAAGTCTATTTCCCTCTTTCAGATGATTGGCGGAGACAAGAAACCCGAGAAGCAGATTGTACAGAGCGTGTGGATGCTCTGTTAAAAGATTTATTAGAATGGTAGTTTTGAACAATGCTGTAAAGAAGTTAGTCTTGCGAAAAGATTGAAGCAAAAATATTTGAAGTTTCTGTTATGACTTTAAGTAGAGGAAGAATAGTATTACGTATAAAGGAGACTTAAATGGTTGATTTGGACGCTGAAATATATAGTCTTTTGAATAAACAGATAAGGATAAATGAGCTCCGTTATTTGTCATCTGGTGATGATAGTGATACCTTTTTATGCAATGAACAATATGTTGTGAAAGTTCCAAAACGAGATTCTGCTAGAAATGCTCAAAAAAGAGAGTTTGAATTGTATAGGTTTTTAGAAGGTTGCAACTTATCGTATCAGACTCCTGCGGTAGTGTATCAAAGTGACCGAGCAAATATTATGACATATCTTAAAGGAGAGCATATTACTTACGAGCAGTATCATAAGTTGAGAGAAAAAGAAAAAGATGCTCTTGCATTCGACGAAGCAACATTTTTAAAAGAGTTACATTCCATAGAGATTGATTGTTCTGCTAAATTCTTTTTAGATGCTCGGGAAGATAAGGAAACTAAATATTTGCAAGATAAAAAATCACTTATCAGCATCCTTGAAAAGGAACAGTTATTGACGGCTGATATTCTTGATCACATCGAGTTAATATTTTCAAACATATTGAACAATACCATTTTGTTTAAATACACTCCGTGCTTGGTACATAATGATTTTAGTGCCAGTAACATGATTTTTAATAATAACAGATTGTTTGGAGTTATTGATTTTGGCGATTTTATAGTTAGTGATCCGGATAATGACTTTTTATGTTTATTGGATTGTAGCACGGATGACTTTGGAAAAGATTTTGGCAGGAGAGTATTGCGGTACTATCAGCACAAAAATCCAGAGGTAGCAGAAAGAAAAGCCGAGCTAAATGATGCGTATTGGGCTATAGACCAAATTATTTATGGTTATGAACGAAGTGATAGGAATATGTTGACCAAGGGTATTTCCGAATTGCTACGGACACAAGCAAAAAGCTTTATTTTTTAGCAGGAAGAAATGTTATGTTATTATTTAGTAAAAGAGGTGACCGTTTTGTCAGAAGTAAAGCAAATTTCATTTCGTCCAATGAAAAACGATGATTTGGTTCTTATGTTGAAATGGCTGACAGATGAGCGTGTACTTGAATTTTATGACGGTAGAGATAAGAAATACACGCTGCAAACAATTTGTGAGCATTATACTGAACAATGGTCAGACGAACTTTATCGAGTCATCATTGAATATAATCAGATTCCTATAGGTTATGCGCAAATATATAGAGTTCAGGGCGAGCTTTTCGACGAATATAATTATCGTAAGACTGATGAAAAGATATATGCAATGGATCAGTTCATTGGTGAGCCAGAATATTGGAACATGGGAATCGGTACAGAATACTGCAAAGTCGTATGCCAATATTTACGCGAGGAAATGTGTGCCGATGGGGTAATTCTTGACCCACGAAAAAATAATCCACGGGCTATACGAGCATATCTGAAGGCAGGATTTAAAATTATTAAAGAACTTCCTGAACATGAGTTTCACGAAGGAAAGAAGGAAGACTGTGTTTTGATGGAATGGAAAGCGCAAGGTTAATGGCTCCCAGATTCCCAAATGTAGATACTCCCCCCAAAAACACCTATGTCCTATATTATATAAAATATCACGCAACCAACAAACCTATCAAATGCCGCAGAAGCGAGTCGCATCCTGCGGCATTCATATATATTTAACTCATTTCGAAAACAATCAATTATAAAGTGTGTTTTCACTCGACACTTAACTCGCTCCATACAGACACTAGCCATTCTGTCATCTTTACGTTTGTTTCATATATTTCTTGGTACTTTTCCTTCCCTTCAAACCAGGCAAGGGCAATCAACTGATTGGATAAAACTACATACGGCACTGCTTTTTTCTCTGCAGCTGTAAGTTTTACTACATCATCATATCCGTTGATGATATTTTTATATATCTGAATCCACTTCGCTAATTTGGATTCATTTCCAAACTCAAAGCTCTCTGACAGAATAGCCGTTGCTGCATAACAAGGATCAAAAATTCTGATATTTCTCTCGCTCAATTCAAAATCAATAAATCCCCACTTATCCTCTGCTACAATGATATTTCCGGGATTAGGGTCCCTGTGAATCACTTGGGTAGGAAGACTCTTCAATATCTCTCCAAAGCTTTCTACATAATCCTCAAAAACCTCCTCCGATACATTAATCTTTCCTCGCAACTGTGGAATCGCCCAATTTTTAACACTCTCATAAATATTGGCATCTTTCACCAATACCTCCACACTTTCCAATGCTTTACTGAGCTGCCCTATCACTTCGCCTACGAAACGAGCATTACCTACCAAATCATCTTCATACATATTGCTAATCCTTATCTGCTGACCTTGCAAACGTTTTGATAAGCAAAAATATAGCTCTCCATCTGCGATATATTCCTCTCCTTCCAGAGTTTTCACTGGTGTCGCTGCAAACAATCCTGCATTTTCCAATGCTTTCGAAATGGTAATGTGATTCTTAAGTTTACCCAAATTTGCTGAAAATTTTAAAACATAGTCCTTACCAATATAGAAAGCATTCTCATTCCTGTTACCGCTTCCTTCGTAGTAAATATCAGAAATGGTTTCATTCTCCAATCCCCACTTCTTTAAAATACTTGTCGCTTTTTTATGTGTAACCATTACATGTTCCTCCTTAACAATATTGATTCTATAAGGCTTTTTCACCCTATGCAGTTTCAAGTACTGTGTAGGTGTACATCCAAATTCACGTGCAAATGCTTTGTAAAAACCGGCATGTGTTTCAAAACCATATAACAATGCCACATCAATCATTTTATTTCCACATTCTATGTCATAAATGGCATTCAGCAATCTGCGCCTTAATATATACTGCATTACAGGCATTCCAACTGCAGTCTGAAACAATCTATAATAGTGGAACAATGAAAATCCGGCTTTTTCGCTCAATTCCGATGCTGAAATATCACATTTGATGTTTTCTTCAATATAGTCAATACTATCTTGTATTATTTCTTTGTACACGCTTACACTCCTTTCCGTTTTTTTTGTAGCTACACTTATATAATAACGCGACTTTTCCGAAAAACCTTTCCGTTTTTGTTTTTTTTACATCCTTCTAACTGCAAGAAATGCCGCAGATACACTCTGCGGCACTCACCCTATACCAATTTCCTCTAATACACACATAATACGACCGATACTATCTTCAATGCTTTTCGTACCATCTAATCTCACTTTCTTACAATGCAACCTATTGGCACTTTCTTCAACCCGTTCGCTGCTTCTATTACCAATAATTTCTCTAAATGCCTTTTGCTGCTCATACATATCTCCGCCAGACATAACACGTGAACCAAACCTAACCTCTTCCCGATGTTGTACCCGCTTCACCCGTTCCTCCGCAGGAACCTCAAGAATAAATGCTACATCTATCAAAGACAATATATCCTCATCCCAATTCATTGTTACGCCAGAAATAACAAACTGCGGATGCTTTTCTATGTCATTACGGATCATTTCCTGCACTTCTTTTGCTGAGCGTGGCATAGAATACGGAAGTTCCCCTTTATACTCACATTTAACATCATATTGTTGTTCCAGAACAGCTTGGCGAGAGTTCTTTTGTTCCGGAAAATAATAATCTTCTACATCCATCTCATAAAAATCAAGTCTTTTTGCAATAGTATGTGCAAGTGTAGATTTTCCGCACCCGTTCAATCCCATAATGGCAATGCCACGTATCATATATGTTCACTCCTACATTTAAAACTCTTTATTAAATTCGTTCTTATAACATTACTTCAATCTCAATATCTTGCGACAATTCCATGGTTGCTCTTTTGAATCTATCCCCAACCTCAGACTCTCCAATTACATCCGTGTAATGAGTCGGTATAACCTTTTTAGGTTTAATCTTTTGTGTAAACTCAGCAGCTTCCTTAACGTCAAAAGTATATTTTCCGCCGCAAGGCACAAGCAAAATATCACACTGCACATCTATGTTATCTTCATTCGCATCAGTATCTCCTGTCACGAAATATGTCTCACCATCAAGGGTTACAACATATCCTACCCATCCCATTTCCCTTGTATGAAATGGCTTGTTAATATTATACGCTGGTACCCATTTTATCAAAATGTCCTCTCGATTTAATTCGGTTCCAGACTCCTCAGCGTTAACATACTCTACACAACTTACCATTTTACCGACTTGTTCACATACAACCTGTTTCATACTATATGGTGCAACTAATATCGTCTGCTCTTTAGAAACTTTTCTAATATCTTCCGGTGAAAAATGGTCATAATGCTCATGCGTCACAAAAATAAAATCTGCGTCATGTCTCTCCTCCGCAATCTTAAACGGATCAAAATATACCACCTTCGTTCCTTTAATTCTGATACTGCTTCGCGCGTTAATCGAAATTATTGACATATCAAGTTTCCTTTCTATCATTTTACTTATAACTTCATTCTAGCACACTAATCTTATTTATTCCATGATATCATCTACCTACAACAAATGCCGCAGATTCCTCTGCGGCATTCCCTATATACATATTCAAATCATTCTGATAACAAATTGATAACACATTTTTGCAACCAATTTGCAACCACGTCTCCCAGAAATCCAGTGTTTTCGGTCATTCTGAGCGTTTTTTCTCTATTCGAACTCAGTCAGTGGCAGTGATATTAATGTCGGCGGCGTGTGCGGATTGAATGAGAGAGGCGCAATAACCGGCTGCTACAACACCGGCACAGTCAGCGGTGATGATATAATAGGCGGCGTGTGCGGACAGAATTACTCCAGCGAAATAATCGGCTGCTACAACACCGGCTCAGTCAACTGTAATCGTCGAGTAGGCGGCGTGTGCGGACAAAATGAAATCGGCAAAATAACCGGCTGCTACAACACCGGCTCAGTCAACGGCAGTGGTAGTAATGTCGGTGGCGTGTGCGGATATAATGCCGGCCCGATAACCGGCTGCTATATAAACAACGGCGGTGTGTACGGAGAGAATGTCAACATTGTAACAGATTGCGATGTAAAGTCAGACGAAGAATTTGCAAACAGTACTGTATGCAAACTGCTCGACACCGCTTTGCAAAATGCAAGTTCGGATGTCCGTTTTTGTCAGAGAATAGGCAAGGATGCTTCACCGTTACTGACCTATCAATTTGATAGTATTGACGATCATACTGATGATAACCCGAAAGACCATATTTGCGATATATGCGGTGAAAGGCTTTCAGATCATACAGGTATTGATGAAAACCCAAAAGACCATCTTTGTGATATATGTGCTGAAACGCTATCCAATCATACAGGTGGCGAGGCTACCTGTACAGCCAAGGCAGAGTGTGAATATTGTGGGGCAGAATATGGCGAGCTTGACAGCAGCAATCATACAGGCGGTACGGAAATCCGAGGCGCAAAAGATGCAACATGCACGGAAGAAGGCTACACAGGTGATACATACTGTATTGGTTGCGGAGAAAAGATTTCCGCAGGAACAGCAATTAAAATGTCAGCCCATAATCTTGAAAAGATTTCTGCAAAGGACGCAACTGTTACCGAAACAGGAAACACAGAGTATTGGCACTGTCTTGATTGCGATAAATGTTTTGCTGACGAAAACGGTACGGATGAAATTACGCTTGATGACACGGTAATCTCAAAGCTCCCGCCTGAAATTATTGAGGGCGAGGGACAAAGCATAACCGAGGGCGAGCTTAAAGAGCTTATCTTCCGTTCCAATGCGGCATTTAGTGATTTTATCCGTGTTGAGCTTGACGGGAAAACCCTTGATGAAAAGAATTATACCGTCAAGGAAGGCAGTACGGTTGTAACCTTAAAGGCTGATTATGTAGCAACACTTTCTGTCGGCGAGCATACCATCGGCATTGTATCCGAGAGCGGCACAGCTACCACAACATTTACCGTGAATGCGAAAACGGCAGTAAATAACGATACAACTTCTCCGCAAACCGGCAACAACAGCCATATGGCATTGTGGATTGCACTTCTCTTTGTGAGCGGAGCAGGCGTAATCGGAACAACTGTTTACGGTAAGAAGAAGCGTTCTGCAAAGTAAAATATTAAGCAATTTATCATATTCGCATTTATCCCCTCCTGTTAGGTACACGGTATCTAACAGGAGGTTTTTATTATATTCTTCCCTAATAAAAGATGGCTGCTCGTTCGAGTAGCCATCAAGTACATTATTCAAAATCCGTTATTTCTAAATCTTTCAAATAGACATTGTGCGTGTGATAAGTAAAACACATCAGCAAGTCGCTGTCTCTATTATCTTTCGCTTCGAACATAGAAAAATCATCGGACAAGATAAAAATAAGTCCAAGCAGTTTCTTTATATATCCATTATATGAAGCATAGTTCATATAGAGAGATGCGGTATATCCGTCATCGTCCTCTATCAAATCTGCGTCAATTTCATAGGTTTCCGATAACTCACGGACTGCCCATATAAATTTATCTTTATTTGCTATACGCTTTTCATTGGGTACAGTCCTTCTGTTCTGTTTCATAAACTCAAGAAATTCATCCGCTGACATCAAGTTTTCATTATCGTCATAATTCTTGTTTTTCATTTCTTCTTCAATTTGTTCAAGCGTAGGTCGGTCAAACCTATTGCTGAAAATCACTCTTTCATTCCCCATCCTCTTTTGCTCCTAAGTTGATTATTTGGAGTTTTTTCTTCTTGGCTCTCTCATAGGTCTTGGCAGCACCGCCCCAAGAATGAGTGACGAAACAGATTGCATAGCCGGAATTATCCACCATATATCTGTTTCTTGCGGGAATGGCTGATTTGAAATTGTATTTTTCAAATCCGTCGGGATATACTATCGAATCGAAAAGCTCTTTGTCATAAACATTGAAAGAAAGATAAGGAATAACG
Source organism: uncultured Odoribacter sp. (assembly GCA_945900015.1). GTDB lineage: Bacteria > Bacteroidota > Bacteroidia > Bacteroidales > Marinifilaceae > Odoribacter. The sequence goes on from CAMDJC010000075.1 coordinate 7,900, forward strand.
ATATAGTTCTTGATGTGCGGATACTCCTTTTTGAGTTCATAGACACAGCGACCGCACAACCTGTCAAAGCCGCCTTGCCCTCCGCTCAGAAAATCTGTAACGCCTTTTTCGATAAGCTCTCTTATTGTGTTTTTGAGCTTTTCTGCGGATAATCCAAAGCATTCATTATGACCTATAAAGGTAGCTGTTGTTTCCAAAGCCATTGTAAATCACTCCTGACATAAGACAGTATAACACAAAATTCTTTGAAAATCATCACTAATAGTTGTTTTATCTTCCGTAAGGTTGGTGTATATCGCTTTCAGCATAATCTATACTAATAGTTATAGAAGTACACCAAAGGGGGTGATGTGATGCAGCTTGATACAATCGGCAAGAATATCAGAAAGTATCGTCTTATGAAAAAGTTCCGTCAGGAGGATTTAGCTGAGAAAGCCGGACTAACAACAAATTATATCGGTATGGTCGAGCGTGGAGAGAAAATTCCATCACTTGAAACCTTTATTAAGATACTAAACGCTTTGGAAGTATCATCGGATATGGTTCTTGCTGATGTTTTGGAAACGGGATATACCGTCAAAAACTCCATACTGAATGAAAAACTTGCCAAGCTTGCTCCTGAAGATAGAAGCAAGATATATGAGGTTATTGACACCTTGTTAAAGCACTCAAAGCAAATAGCACCATAAATCACGAAAGTTCGCCTTAAAAAGCGGACTTTCTTTTTTTGATGAGAAAAAATTTATACTTTCGACAAGTATTGCGGGACTTCGACAAATCGGTTGTGTTATAACTATAACTGTTAGTGATAGACACTCACCATAAGACATAGGAGGAAATGTATTGAAAAACATAATTAAGGAAGTTGCAAAAGCACACGGAATAAGCGAACAGGAAGTAAGAAATGAAATGAGAGTTGCTATTAGGGCGGCGATGAAAAACACAGACCCTACGGCACAGGCATTTTGGAAACAGATTGCCCCGGACGGAAAAGAACCGCCGGTCGAAAGGGTAATTGCTTCTATCTCCCTGATGGTTCAAGAGAATAAGCTATGTAGTTGAGGTGCAATCGCACCTC
>CAMDJC010000076.1:0-8879 GCA_945900015.1 uncultured Odoribacter sp.
TTAATGTAGAAATAAAAATTTTATGGCCAAAAAGATATATAAGTTTATAGATTTATTTTGCGGTATCGGAGGTTTCCGTATCGGACTTGAACGTAATGGAGGAAAATGCGTGTTTTCTTCCGACATAGATGTGTTTGCACAACAGACATATCGTGACAACTTTGGAGAAACACCAATAGGAGACATCACAAAAGTTGAAGCTAAAGACATACCTTCTTTTGATATCCTTGCTGCAGGTTTCCCTTGTCAGCCTTTCAGTTACGCTGGTTTAGGAAAAGGTTTTGAGGATCAAACAAGAGGTACCCTTTTCTTTGATGTATGTCGAATACTGTCTTACCATAAGCCTAAAATGTTTTTTTTAGAGAACGTTAAAGGATTGGTTTCTCACAATAAGGGAAAAACATTAAAAGTTATATTAGAAAACTTGAAAAATCTTGGTTACGATGTACACTGGAAGGTTTTAAGTTCTTTGGATTTTGGTGTTCCCCAAAAAAGAGAAAGATGGTATTGCGTGGGATTCGACAAAAAGGTGGATTTTGAATTTCCAAAACCATTGGGAACAAATCCTTTACTTAGAGACATCGTAGATATCAATGACAATACACCATCACTTAAACTCACCAAATTTGAGATGGATCGTATCAAGTATCATTTTGCTCACTGCAAAGAGCAAGAAAGAGTACAGCACGACAACTCTAAGTACGCCCCAAATACTAAAAAGGGAAAATATGGCATATTCTCTTATCAGAAAGCGGATGGTTCTATTCGCTTTCATGTTGGAGATGTTGCTAAGACGCAAATTCAGGAGGCGTTCTATGCTTGTTTAGACACCTACGCTCCTACCATTATTGCAGGCAGAACGCCTAAGATGTGGGATCTTGGACGTAAATTGTCCGTTCTCGAAGCAAAACGCCTTCAAGGTTTCCCTGACGATTATAAATTTACAGTTTCCGATAACCAGGCTTATAAACAACTGGGTAATTCGGTAAGTGTTCCTGTAATTCAAGCTATTGCAAAGAACATGATAGAAGCATATAATAAGAAATAATATTATGTTTTATATAGCAGAAGATAGAGCTATTGAGGCGTTTCAAGCAATTCGAGGCAATCTGGAGAATAAATTCTTCGGATTGCTTGGAATCCTTAAATGTATTGACACGCTTGTTGTTGATACTAACAGAACTTACAAGATTGTAGATGGCGAGTTATCTCGTTTTCTTGACAATGTCTTCTATATGGATGAATACACTGGCAACTATGGAAGTTCAGAAATGTATGTAAAATTTTCTAAGATGTGGATTGATTATGTACATGAAAAATTCTTGGGAAAACACAGTGTCAATTTATATGATGTAATTGCATTTATATATAAGAGTAAGTGCTATAATCAACCTCCTACGTTAAACCAACTTAAATTAGAGTTTTGTCGGGAATTTCATATAACAGTAGATGTTCTAAACTTATGGTTTGATTGTTCGCCTAAAGAAATACAATATGATGAAAGAACATATCTGTTTGACGGCATTAAAAAAACTTTGTCTTTGAGTGGGGCTTCCATGTCAATGGACAAACCTTTTTTTGTTGCAGCAAGAGCTGGTGAATTATCTCGTGCCCCATTCCTTCAAACGTTATATGCAGGAAGAGACAGTATCAAATGCTTGCTAATGCTTAAGGAAAACATAGATGATTATTACCCGCAAAATAATTTGAAGACTTCAAAGAAATTAGAAATGACAAATATAAAAAATCTTCAACAAATATTTTTCGGAGCACCTGGCACCGGAAAGTCTTATGAAATTAATGAGTTGACAAATGGCGGATCTGTCATTCGTACAACTTTTCATCCCGATAGCGACTACTCCACATTCGTCGGAGCATACAAGCCAGTGATGGAAGAGACACCAGTGTATGGTGCGCAAGGTGTGGAAGTGGCAAAGGAGAAGCGTATTACTTATAGCTACGTCAAGCAAGCATTCCTAAAAGCCTACCTTGGAGCATGGCAGAAGTATGCCAAGGGCGGCGAGACGGCAGAACCGCAGTTCTTGGTGATTGAGGAAATCAACCGAGGCAACTGCGCCCAGATATTCGGTGATTTGTTTCAGTTACTCGACAGAAGCGACAATGGATTCTCCACCTACCCGATAGAAGCCGACTCCGACTTGCAGAACGAGATAAAGAAAGCGTTTGCCGAGGGCGGAGAGTATGCCATCGAAAACGGGCTGGACGTGGACGATGCCATAGACGGCTACACAAGCAACTATGGCGAGACGTTGTCCGACGACATTAAGAACGGACGAGTGCTGCTATTGCCCAATAATTTTTATATATGGGCAACCATGAACACAAGCGACCAAAGCCTGTTCCCCATAGACTCCGCCTTCAAGCGCCGTTGGGACTGGCGATACGTGAAGATAACCGATGCTGGCAAGGCTTGGAAGATAAAGTGCGGCACGGAATACTGCGACTGGTGGACGTTTGTTGAGGAAATCAACAAGAAGATAGCAAAGGAAACAAGCAGCGACGACAAGAAGCTGGGGTATTTCTTTTGCAAGGCAAAGGACGGTGTGATTACGGCAGACAAGTTTGTCAGCAAAGTATTATTCTATCTGTGGAACGATGTGTTCAAGGACGGTGACATCTCACTCTTCAAGGTCAGTGACGAGCCAGAAGCTGAAATATGCTTCGATGCGTTCTATGACAGCGACAACAAGGTGAATATCGAGGCGATAAGAACGTTCCTTGTCAGCGTGGTAGGCGAAGAAAATATCAAAACTAATGATGATGCTCCCATAGCAGTAGATGAGGATGAGAATGGCAACGCAATAGATTACACGAAATATTCGTTTGACGGAAAATCGCGACTATCCAAGAAAGACCTTGGGTATAATATCGTCATGAAATATATCAACGAACATTCGGACAAGACATTTGCAGAGCTGCAAAGCGATTTGACATTTGATGATACTGTTGACAACAAGTATAGATACAAAGGAGTATTGGCACGCGCTGAAGAAATAACAGGCAGTTACACCTCATGTTTCGGTGCAGAACAAAAATCATCAGATGGAGTCAAGTACAAAGTTTTGACATGGTGGAACAAGTACAACATAGATTTCATTATCAAATTTGCAAAAGCCCAAGGCTGGGCAGTGAATACAGTAACAGAATAAGCGTATGCGCATACTAATCGAGGAATACCAATATGAATATGAGGATGTCTACGATGTTCTCAAAGGACTTGGTGTGCTTCAAGACGTAGAGGGAAAAGTAAGCCTAAGTTATGTAGGCTACTTTTTCAATCCCGATCCTGATGTGAACGATTGTGTATTTATTCTGCCAAAAGTATTATTGGAGGGAGATTTTGGCAAAGAAAAGGTGTTCGGGCATATTGCACCGAGAGACCTTATCCACGCCGATGAATGTAAGGAGCTGACAAGCGAGGAACATACGTTTATCTATAATCTGAGCGTATGGATATACCGTGCCATCTGTGTGTTCAAAGACCATGAGTTTGACCGAATGGACGGGCCGAAGAACCAGCCAAGCATAGTGCTCTACCGCCGAGCACCCATGTTGGTAAACACAAAGAAGCGCAGAGCTAGCACATTCCTTGATGTACTTCTCGCATTGCAGCAATGGAACAAGGACAACGAGAGCTTCGTGATGTTCATCGTCAAGAACCTCCATTCCGGACTCAACAAAATAAACTGGACCCGCACCATTTCCAAGAGCCAAGCTGTAATACAAGAAAGCATCAGCCACTCAGGAAGACAGGAGGTAAGCTATATAAACCCGGTAAACAAGAAACGACAAATAAATTTCGACGAAGAGCTGCTTGTAATCTATTACAGCATCTTGCAACACATGCAAGACGAATATGGTTTTCCTGTGTGCTTAAACGTGAATTTCCCCTTGATAAAGGGAGTTAAGTTCAAACGGTACATGAACGGATACGGGAAGCGCAGACTAAAGCAGATAAAGTACAAATACTATTCCGACAAGGCGTTGGAATTATGGGATTTATGCTATGCTTTCTTCGACCGCCCAGAGAACGTCACACTCAATGTAGACCAGCGAGAATACCTGTTGGTCAAGAGTTTCCATGTCGTTTTTGAAGCGATTATCGACGAGCTGATAGCCGGAGACCAAAGAAAGCAGTTGCCAAAGGAACTGAAAGACCAACCTGACGGAAAGCGAGTTGACCACATGTACCAATACAAGGAGTTGACCAACAACGACAATGACGACAATATCTATTACATTGGCGACTCCAAGTATTACAAGCGAGGCAATGCACTCGGCGCGGAAAGCATCTACAAGCAGTTTACCTATGCCAGGAATGTAATACAATGGAATCTTGATCTGTTCAATGACGGCAAGAAAGAAGACCAGGCAGGACACATCAAGCTCCGTGACGATGCCACTGAAGGATATAACATCATACCCAACTTCTTCATTTCCGCCAACCAAAACGAGCTTCGTGCTGCTGATGACATACACCTTATCGACAGCGAGAAGCCTGAAGGTCAACGCCGACAAGAATATTATCTTAGCCGACAATACGACAACAGACTGTTTGACAGAGACACGTTTCTGTTAGCCCACTACGATGTAAACTTCCTGTTTGTTGTATCGCTGTACGGTAGGAACAATTCGTCTAGCAAAGCCGCTTGGCGTAACCGTGTGCGCCAGATGTTCCGCAAGGAGATACAGAAGATGCTCGAGAAAAACTTTGATTTCTATGCCATGACAGCCCATGCGAATGTTCATGCGGAAGAATACATCAAAGAGAATTTTCAATCGGTGCTTGGCAAGGTATTCCATCCGTTTGAGAACCGTGAAGGCAGTGACCAACAGTATTTCTCGCTTGCACTCCGCAAGCCGGAAAAGGAATATGAGTACTACAAGAACGTGAAGCATGACGCAGTGCATGCCGAGGAGGCAAGAAAGAAGATTGCGGACGAGAACGAACAAGTGATGTTTGAGTTGAAGCAAGCCTTTTATGTAGCTCCATGCAGCCTTGGCAAGGATCCGCGTACACTGACAGAGGACGTGATGCCCATCGTGGAGCCACGTCCGCATAACGAGATACCCAAGCAATTTCTCACGATGCACTATTTGGAGAATTATGCCGAAACGACAATACTTGTCGGTATAGTGAACGGACTTGACCACTTGCACTGGATATTTAGCCGTAAGGGCGGCAAGCGTGATGATGCATATAATGTGCGCCTTGGCAAGGATGTGCATGGTGGTGTGGTGAAGAGTCGCGATTATGTGAAGCACGCCAAGTTTGTAGTTCTGTATATGGACGGTGAAAATAAGGTGTACAAGGCTTTTCGTGTGAAGAACACTGGTGAACTGTCGCGTGACCAGATGTTGAAGCAAGGATACACCAACCCACGGCACGACAGGTATTTCTGCTATTTCTTTGACGAAGAGATAACACTTGGAGAGTTCGACATAAACGGGATTATTCAGGCAGAGAAATCGAAGTCTGCCGGGTATGACAAGGGTATGCCGATATTTTTGAAAGGAAGTGAAATGATAAAATATAGAAAGTAAAGACATGGCAAAGAAATTTGAAATAAGAAATAGTACGGCAGAGTTTCTGACCTTTGTTGCAGAAGGTAAAGAACAGGGAATACAGGTATTGTATAAAGACGAAACGGTATGGGCTACGCAGAAGGCAATGGCTGTGCTCTTTGATGTTGATAGAAGTGTGATAACCAAGCACCTGAAAAACATCTTTGAAACAAAAGAACTGCAACAAGATTCAGTATGTGCAAAAATTGCACATACTGCCGAGGACGGTAAAAAATACAATACGCAGTTTTATAATCTCGATGCTATCATTTCTGTTGGCTATCGCGTTAATTCTATACGTGCCACACAATTTCGTCAATGGTGTACATACGTCATCCGCCAATTTTCATTGCGTGGATATATCATAGACAAGAAACGTATGGAGAACGGCTCATTCATTGGAGAAGATTACTTTGAGCACTTGTTGGCAGAAATTCGTGAGATAAGATTGAGCGAGCGTCGCTTTTATCAGAAACTTACGGATATATATGCCACGGCCATTGATTACAACAAGGATGCCCCAACCACTCGACTTTTCTATAAGAAAGTTCAGAATAAGATGCATTATGCCGTTCATGGGCACACTGCTGCAGAACTTATTGTTGAGCGTGCGAACGCAGAAAAGGAGCACATGGGGTTGACGACATGGGAAAATGCTCCAGATGGAAAGATTGTTAAACCTGATGTGAGCATTGCCAAGAATTATCTGAAACAAGTTGAGCTGGAAGACATGGGCAGACTCGTCAACTCTGTTCTTGACATGGCAGAACGTATGGCTAAGCGACATATCCCTATGTCAATGGAAGATTGGGCAAAACGAATAGACATCATCCTTGAAGCTGGAGGTGATGCCGTTTTGCATGATGCCGGGAATGTGACGGCTGAGTTTGCAAAGAGTTTTGCGGAGTCAGAGTTTGAAAAATATAGAGTTATACAAGACAAATTATTCAGCTCAGATTTTGATAAGTTCAATAATCTGCTGCCGTTTGATGATAGTGACAAAATATAGTATTACTATATAATTGCAGAGTTATTTAAGATAAGCGATTAAATTTTTATGCGAAAATTTGGTGTAATCAAGATAAATATGTATTTTTGCATAAAATTTTAATCGTTATGAAAATACACAATAACTTTTCTCCCATATTACGACCTGCAATAAGAGAGTGTGATGAAAATATAGCATCGCACTCTTTGCAGGAGTTATATGAGATAAAGAAAAACAGGCTTGGACTTTCTGATAGAGCAATACAAAAATTATTGGGTATTCAATTAAATAGCCTAAAACCTATTCTTGAGGGAACGGCGAAACAAATTAATTTGGTTAATTTCATAAAATTAGCGAATTTCATTGGCATTGAGTTTGAACAGTTGGCATCATCATACTTGCCAACAATGGACGCTGATGTTATTGGCGAAATTCAAGATGCGCGAGATGCTGGATATTTAGTAGAGATGTTTGATTTGCAGACATTAAAGAAATGTGGCTTTCTAACATCTGAAAATAGTACCAAAAATATAGTTTCTCGAATAAAGAAGTTCTTTAATCTAAAAAGCCTGTATGATTTTGCATCTGATGATTTAGGACGTGCATTTAGTAGGACAAAGAAGACCTCAAATGAGAAGATGAGGGAGTTTTGGATCCGCTCGGCTTACACTCAATTTATTTCAATAGACAACCCCAATAAATATAGTCGTTCAAAATTAATAGAAATAATACCTAAAATAAAACCGTATTCAAGAAATGAAGAATATGGATTAATAACAGTTGCAAAAGCATTATATTCTATTGGAGTTACGGTAATTTATCAACCTTGTTTAAGCAAAGAACAAGTTCGAGGGGCGACTTTGTGCATAAACGAAAAGCCATGTATCGTTATATCTGACTTATGGAAAAAATACCCAACTTTATGGTTTTCACTTATGCATGAATTGTATCATGTTCTATATGATTTAGAGGATATTTCCAGAAAATGCTACCATATAAGCAGTGATTATGGCGACTTAATGTTGACGAACGAGGATAGAGCAGATTACTTTGCTCAGCAAATTTTGTTGAGTGATGACAAACTAAATTTTATAGAAGGATATATAAATTCACATATAAACGTGTTATCTTATGCGCAACAATGGGGTATCCATCCGTCTATTATTTATTCAACATATTGTTATAAGTATGATGCATGGGCTAAATTTAACAAATATATCCCCAATACAACAAAAGCACTAAGGACTATAAATATGAATCCTTTTGAGTCTTCAGAGTTGGTCCAAAACGCAAAACAAATAAAAAAACTTTTAATTGTAAATAATTATGAGTAAAGAAAAATTAGAACTTGAGGAACTTGCTTTAAAAAAGGAGCAAGCTAAAGAGAGAGAGATTGAATTGTTGTTGTTAAAAGCAAATGAAAGTAAAGAGGAATCACTTCTCTTCACGAGTGACGGCAATATAGAAATTCGTAATGAAATTGATACTATATTGGATAAACCAATAGATAATCCTAAAGAGAAATATGATCTTTATTACAATGTGGTACGTAAGCTTTTGAGAAAATACCTCCCTAAAGGTAAAAATAATGAGGTGGCCAGAAAGCCCATCTATGAAGAAATTAATACATATTTAACGCGTGGTCAAAGAAAGGATAAAAGAGGATATCGCCATGCTGATAGTCGTATGGCCTACAGTGTTGACTATAAAGAATTAGTTAATATTCTTAGCGAATGGGCTGCTAATAGCCGTAATGTTTATGGACTTTACGATAGACTTAGAGATTTGAACAAATCTAAGGGATATGGAGTTTCTGATATGGAAAAATAAATTTTACATATATACCTCAATTCCATTCACCTCAAATATACACACATCTCGGAGCTGCCGGATCTCGTTAGAGTCCAGCAGCTTCATTCGTCTTGTGCCTTTGTAGAAGTCGTATTTGATGGAGATGCAGCGATGCCAGGATTGGATTTCACCGCTGCGAGTCCATAGACGGATGTCGATGGGTTCGGGACTGGATAGGATTTTGCGGAGTGTACTGATGTGTATTGATTGCATTTGCTTGGGGATTAGTCGAACGTGCGGTGGAATGGAGTGTCGAAGATGTGGAGCGGTAGCTTGGATGCAGCCGGGAAGCGTTGCTTGGCATACTTCCACTTGAATTTTATAGAGTTCGTGGCGTTATCAGCATCGGAGACCTCACTGGTGAGGTCGGTGATGACGATTGGCAGCTGCACTCCGGATTGCTCGTTGATGTATATCTCATTTGTAAGTAGCAGCTGCGAGATATGGTTGGCTT
>CAMDJC010000077.1:0-8542 GCA_945900015.1 uncultured Odoribacter sp.
GAGGGAAAAGCACTGTTTGCTTGGGATTGTAAGGACGATAATGTATCTTTGTCATCGTTAAAATCTTATGCGTAAAGATACTGAATCTTTAGGTAATGACAAAGCCCCTGCTTGTGAAAGTCGGGGCTTTGTGCATAAAAAAAAAGAAGGTGTGTATTTTGACACACCCCCATTTTTTTATGCAAGTACTTGTGGAGCAATGATGATTTTCCCTCATCGCGCTTTCTTTGTGCTTTCTCCGTACTCACTTACCTCCCTATTATATATATGACATCTATATGTCATATATAAGATAAATATAAGACAAAGATAACAATCTGTTATCTTTGTCTTATGGCTGTCATATATTGAAGTTGGGGATATATGAGGTTTCGATAGAGGATAAAGGGAAGAAATTCCTTTCCACTTTCCTAACTTCAGATTGTTTGCTGGCGGATGTCTTTTATTGTCGCATGCTTGTTAGTTGTATTGTTAATGTGCTATTTTTCAAACACTTATCTGTGTATGATTGAAAGTATTGTGGCACTTTGTATTATTGACAGCTTTTTATTTCGTAAGATTTAGGAATATATATTAAATTCGCTCGTTGAAATAGGTATGATTATGGTAGCTGATACAGATCGTTTCATGGCTTTTAAACAAGGAAGTGAACGTGCTTTTCAAGTCTTTTATGAAAAGTATTATCATGCTATGTGCTTATGGGTGTTGCGGATTATAAAAGATGATGCTCTGATGCATGATTTTGTACAAGAAGCTTTTATTGCGTTGTGGAATTCGCGGGATAGTATAGAGAATGAATTGCATCTGAAAATGTTTTTGTATCAGACCGTACGCAATCGTTGTCTGAACTTCTTGAAAAATAAAAAAGTGGAGGAAAAATATATTAGGGAATATTTAAAATTCGGGGAAGAGTTTTACTTTGAATCTTCTGTGATTGAGGAAGAGGTGTATCGCTTGGTTATTCAAGAAATACAAAGTTTGCCGGAGGAACAGAAAAAAGTCGTAAAAATGCATTTGGAAGGGAAAAATAACCTGGAAATTGCCGAAGTCATGCAAGTGTCTGTCAATACTGTAAAGACCCATAAAGCAAGAGCTCGTAGAACATTAAAATATCGTTTGGGCGATTTATTCTTGATAGCACTCTTATTTAATTAGCATTTTTTTTGATTTTTGTAGTTGTTCTTGTCATCCTATGTAGCTTCTGAGTTGTATTATTTATACAAATTTGATAGAAAGATTTGTATAAAATAGTAGCTATGGTGGATAATCGCAAAATAGAAGGTAATGTAAAACTTTTGAAAGCATCTCTGGAAAGAGAATTGTCGGAACAAGAGCAGAAGGATTTAGATAGATGGTTGAATTTATCTGAAAAAAATAGAGAAGTGTACAAACGTTTGCATGATAATCATTTGTTGCTTGAAAAATTATCATTTTATGAATCATCGGACGCCGAGGCAGATTGGCAACAGGTTCTGCAGAAAATTAGGCGGAATAAGACTCGGTTGTGGCTGCGTTGGATGAGTTATGCAGCCGTATTTACTGGTTTATTATTTACTATAGGTTTATTTTATGTATATAATAAAAATGCAGTTATACAGGTTGCAGATTTTCAGGTCCAAGATACAATTAGTCCTGGTTTCCGTCAAGCTTATATTGAGTTTGGAACAGGAGAAAAGGTGGTGTTGGGAGAGCGTGGAGGAGGTTTTGTAAAAAAAATTGGTCAAGGGGTGATGAGAGAAAACGAAGAGGGATTGGTAATGGAGTTTGTGGATTCATTGCAGACAAAAGCGGTAGAAAATGAATATGGCAAAGTCGTGGTACCATGTGGCGGTGAATATCAGTTATTGCTTGCAGATGGCACACAAGTGTGGTTGAATTCTGATTCAAAATTAGAATTTCCTCTGGTTTTTATAGGGAGTGAAAGGCGAGTTAAACTTCATGGAGAAGCATATTTTAAAGTGCAGCCCAATAAGAATATGCCTTTTCGAATAGAGGTCGGAGATTCGGAAATATGTGTATTGGGAACTTCTTTTAATATCAATTATTACGATGATTATATGCGTACTACTTTGGTTGAAGGCTCTGTTGCAGTTGCTGCAGATGGGCATGAGTATCACTTGTTGCCCGGTGAAGAAGCAACAGTATCTGCGGGTAAAGTTGCAATCGAAGAAGTCGATGTATATGAGCGTATTGCTTGGACAGAAGGAAAATTTGTATTTAGAGACAGACGCTTGGAAGAAGTGATGGATATTTTAAAACGTTGGTATGATGTAGAAGTGTTTTATCAAAAAGAGGAGGTTAAAGATCTACATTTTACGGGTAATATTCCGCGACATACAACAATTGGAGAGGTGTTGCGATTTTTAGAACGTACTCGATTAGTGTATTTCAATATTTCTGAGCGAACAGTGATTGTTGGAGGAATGAGAAAATGATAGAAAATTTATAAGTCGAAATAAAAATGACCATCGGGAACTGGTCCTTCTCGGCGGTCGTAAGAACAATTGATGCTTAATTGAACTAAAAACAAATTTATGAAAAGAAATCCGAAAAGATGGTTTCCGGAGCAATGTATTTCCTGGAAATTTTTAAACGTTATGAAGCTAACATTATTTTTATGTTTGATTGCTACCTTTCATGTGTCTGCCATGTCGTATGCACAAAGTGGGACTGTAAGTATTCATGCCAAGAAGGCACCTGTTACAGAAGTATTAAAGATGATAGAGGCTCAGAGTAAATATACTTTTATATTTAACAATGAGCAAATTAACGGTTTGAAGCCGGTTACCTTAAATGTGAAAGATGAAAAAATCACTAAGGTTCTAGAGACTTGTTTACAAGGGACAGAGTTAAGCTATGAATTGGTTGATAATGTAATTGTTATCAATCGACGCATCAGCCTTCCCCAACAGAATGTGACAATTGAAGGTGTTGTAAAAGATAAGAAGGGAAGTGTTTTGCCGGGAGTGTCTATTTTTATAAAAGGAACGACTGTTGGTGTTGCAACAGATATTGATGGTAAATTTAAGATGGATTTGCCCCAGATAGAGAATGTGGTATTAGTATTTTCGTTTGTCGGTATGGAAACACAAGAAATAGCCTATACCGGACAGAAGACACTAAATGTAGTGATGAAGGAAGATGCCAAGGAGATGGAAGAAGTGGTGGTCAATGGTTATTTTACAAAGAATAAAGATAGTTTTACCGGAACGGCGGTTGTTGTTACAAAAGAGGAATTATCGAAGGTCTCTTCCAATAATCTGATAAGTGCTTTACAAGTGTTTGATCCCTCTTTTCGTTTACAAGAGAATGTGGAAATGGGTTCTAATCCTAATAGTATGCCAGAATTTCGTATTCGTGGTAACTCTGGATTTGGAGCAGAAGGCTTGTCTGAATCGCGTTTGAAAAATGACCCTAACTTGCCTACTTTTATTTTGGATGGTTACGAAGTGGAAGTAGAGAAAATTTTCGACTTAAATATGGACCGCATAGAGAGTGTAACCATTTTAAAAGATGCTTCTGCAACAGCTATCTATGGCTCGCGAGCTGCTAATGGTGTGGTCGTCGTCACGACTAAGGCCCCGGAGCCTGGTGTATTAAGAGTGTCCTATAATTTGAATATGGCTATAACGACTCCGGATTTGTCGGACTATAACCTATTGAATGCAGCAGAAAAATTGGAGGCAGAGAAAGCTGCCGGATATTATACAGCTGAGGATATGTTTACTCAACAACGTTTGGATCAGGATTATGCCTATCGATGGGCTAATGTAAAAAAAGGAGTTGATACTTATTGGTTGTCTCAGCCATTAAGGACAGCTGTCGGGCATAAGCATTCTTTGTATATTGAAGGAGGAGACCAAAGCATTCGATATGGTATAGATGTCAATTATCAGGGAAATCCCGGTGTAATGAAAAAATCAAAACGCGATCGTATGGGTTTAGGTTTTTTGTTGTCCTATAACTTGAAAGATAAGTTCTTATTCCGTAATAAACTGTCTGTTGACAAAGTAAAGGCAAAGGAATCGCCTTATGGTTCTTTCTCTGAGTTTACAAAAGCCAATCCGTATTTCCCAGTATATGACGAACAGGGAAATTTGATAAAGGAATATCCTCAGTATGTAGCTGCTACATATAGGCATTTGAATCCTTTATATGAGGGGACTTTGAATCATAAGGATGAAACCCAATATACGGAGTGGACCAATAATTTTGACTTGGATTGGTTTATTAATACGAATTTTAGATTGAAGGGGCGTGTATCTTATTCAGAGAAAACAGAGCAGCATGAAAAATTTATAGATCCGGCTTCTAACAAGTATGGAGGATATGATTATCAGTCAGGTGAAGGTATTTTGAAAAAAGGAGAGGCTTATAATTTTCAACAGAAAAGTTCAAATTTAGACGTAAATATAGTATTGACTTATAACCAGCAATTGGGTAAACATTATTTGAATGGGGCTTTGGGAGGTAACCTTATTCAAAGTAAATATTCGAACGATGCTTATAGTGTAATCGGTTTCCCTGCCGGAAATATGGATTATGTCTCGTTTGGTAAAGAATTTAAAGATGAGTCTCCTAATGGAGAGGAAGGTATCTCGCGTTTGGTCGGACTTTTTTTGAATTTAAATTATACATTTAACAATAAGTATTTATTGGATTTATCCGGACGTATGGATGGGTCGTCTCAGTTCGGTAGTGAAAAACGTTATGCACCGTTCTGGTCGGCAGGTATCGGATGGAATATCCATAACGAACATTTTTTTGAAAGTGCTAAAAAGGTTGTAAATCATTTGAAAATCAGTGCTAATGTAGGCCAGACGGGTAAGGCCTCTTTCTCGGCTTATGAAGCTCAGGATATGTTTGAATATTATAAAGGGCAATGGTATGCCGGAGGATTGGGGGTTTCTGTGTTGGCTCTTGGCAATAAGGATTTGGCCTGGGAAAAGACTAATAGTTATGATTTTAATTTTGAGGTGCAGCTTTTTAATAGCTTGATCAGTTTAAATGCCAATTATTACTTGAAACAGACAAAAGATTTGTTGACAGATATCAGTTTACCACTATCAAATGGTTTTGAAACTTATCGTGCTAATATGGGGCAATTGGAAAATCGAGGCTTTGAATTGTCTTTACGTGCGTTTGCTTTGAGAAGGGATGATTTGGTGGTGAGTGTTTTTGGGACGATGGCCCGTAATATCAACGAGATAAAAAAAGTATCCAATTCATTAAAGGCAATGAACGAGCAGGTTGACAAAGAGCAGGATGAAAATGTAGGTGATAATAAAACATCAGCCTCTCCTCGGGTGCAATTTAAAGAGGGAGAATCAACAACAACCATTTATGCAGTACGTTCGTTGGGAATTAACCCGACCAATGGACGTGAAGTTTTTTTGGATAAAAACGGCAATATGACTTATAAATGGAGTGCTGCAGATAAGGTCGCTTGTGGCGATACGGAACCTAAATTTTCAGGAGCATTCGGAGCGAATGCTGATTGGAAAGGCTTTAATGTAAGTGTGAATTTCCTATATCAGTTTGGTGGTCAGGTTTATAACCAAACTTTAGTGAATCGGGTTGAAGATGCAGATATTATCTATAATGTTGACCGCAGGGTATTGGAGGAAAGATGGCAACAGCCGGGCGACCATACATTTTTTAAAGATATCAAAAGCAGAACTCGTACCGAATTGACTTCTAGAATGGTACAGGATGAAAATATCCTACAGATGAAATCAATAAGTTTGGCTTATTCTTTCCCGAAAAATTTGACCAAAAAATGGCATATGGAAAGATTGAAAGTGTTGTTTTTGATGGAAGATGTATTCCGTATTTCTAATATTAAACGTGAACGTGGTTTGGATTATCCTTTTGCGCGTTCATTCAATGTTGGGTTACAGGTTCAATTTTAAACGTGTGTTGATTAAAAAATAAGAGTTATGAAAGTAAAGATATTTTTCAATGTTTTTATAGCAATTGTATTATTGCTCGGAACCGGTTGTAATGATTGGTTGGATGTTACGCCTCAGGCTCAGGTGAATGGTGAAAAATTGTTTTCAACTCAAGCAGGATTTGAAAATGCTCTATTCGGTGTATATACCTCTATGGCAAATTCTTCAACCTATGGAATGAATATGACTTGGGGATTTATGGATGTACTTGCTCAGTACTATAAGGTTTATTCAAATTCTAACCATACGTACAATGATGCTGCCAAATATAATTATGAGAATGGGAATTCGAAAGATGCCATTCGTAATATATGGTTATATTCTTATCGTACAATTGCTAACTGTAATATTTTGTTGGAGTATTTGGAAGAAAAGGGTCCGGCTTTCTTTTCTGATAATAAATACCAATTAATCAAAGCGGAAGCAATGGCAGTGCGAGCTTTTGTACATTTTGATTTGTTGCGTGCATTTGCTCCTTCGTGGAAAGATAATAAAGATGGTATGAGTATCCCGTTTGCTGATAGTTTTACAAATAAAGTTCATAAACAATTGAAGACAAGCGAAGTGGTAAAACGTATTCTGGAAGATTTGGGAATAGCGAGAGATTTATTGAAAGACATAGATCCTGTATTTGATGAGACCTTTAAGGATATGTATTATCACTATTATCAACCAGCAGGTAACTCTCCTACGATTTGGGACTATCGTGCTTTTCACATGAATTATTTTGCAATTACTGGTTTGATGGCAAGAGTGTATAATTATATGGGAGATAAACAGGCCTATACTTATGCAAAAGAGGTAATCGATGCTGTACATGATGGGTGTTTCCAATTTACTCCTGAGAGTGAGTTAAGTGCAACAGCTAAGAGTAAGAATGTAACAATGGAAAATGAAGTTCTTTTCGCTCTGGATTTCTCTGGTGTACAAAATTTGTTTTATTCTATGGAGGCAACAGCATCTGCTCGCTATGAATTATTGGATGTAGAAGCCTTGTTCCCATATCCGGATGATTTAAGAAAAAATTTGGTGGGAGATGCCTCTATCAGCAAGAAAATGGTTTCTTATAAGTTTGCTGATATAAAATCAGACTATGGTGGTAAGGTTCCATTGATTCGTATGTCTGAAATGTTTTTAATAGCGGCAGAAAGACGTTATGAGGATAATCCTACTGAAGCTTTGGGGTTCTTAGGAGAATTGCAAAGAATGCGGGGTGTACCGGAAACAATCAGTGTAGCTTCTTTTGAACAATTGATAATGATATTAACGGGAGAGGCTCGTCGTGAGTTTGTAAGTGAAGGGCAGATGTTTTATTGGTACAAACGTTTAGGTTTACCTGTTGATAGAGGTTCCGGTACGGTTGAATTGACCAAACAAAATTTCAGTTTGCCGATGCCTTCGGCAGAGATTGAATTTGGAGGACGTGTGGAAGAATATTTGAAATAATGACTTTAAAATTTGATAGAATATGAAGAACTTTTGGATTCTTTTCTTGGGATTAATAGGATTGGGTGCGTGCTCAGAAGATAATCTGGCAGGGTACTCTTCGGATAGTTATATATATTTTGCAAAAGAATCGACTGACAGTACTATTTTTTCTTTTGCTTATGATAATCAATTGACAGAAGGTGAACTAAAGTTAAAATTGAATTTGGTTTCGCTTTTAGAATCGCATGAACGCTCTTTCAATGTACGTTTTTTACCAGATGAAAGCAGTGCTGAAGAGGGGAAACATTTTATTTTGAATGAACAGGGACAGACAATAGCAGCTAATGATAGCATCGGATATCTAACTTTGACAATTAAGAAGGGTGATTTAAATAAGAATGCTGTTGAGGCGGTATTTGAGTTGGTTGATTCAGAAGATTTTAAAGTGGGGCTAAAATCAAATTCCAAAGCCAGAGTGATTATCTCAGATAAGTTAAGTAAGCCTGACTGGTGGGATGATTGGCATATTACCAGTGGTTTGGGTACTTATTCAGATGAGAAATATACCGCATTTATAGAAGAAATAAAAGTTCATGATCTTACTTTACAGGAAGATGGTGGAACGTTAAGCTATTCGGAAATGCGAGTATTAGTACTTAAATTTAAGAGAGCATTAGAATTACGTCCAAGAGAAGAACTTGATGGTTCAAAAATGACTGTTGCAATAAAAGGTTGATTTTGAAAAATGAATGTTATGAAAAAAATATTTGGAATTATATGCTTAGCTTTATGGGCGATGGTATTAGTAACTGGTTGTTACGATGATAAAGGAAACTATAATTACGAGCAACTATTAGAGGTTGAGGTTACTGGATTGGTTCCTGATAAAGAGTATACGGCTTTTGTAGCAGAACCTTTTCAAATACCTATAACAGTGGATGTGAAAAATGGAGATGCGTCAGATCTTTCTTATGAGTGGAAATTGGAAGGAGAGGTGATATCAACAGAAAAGGATTTGAATGTCATAGCAAATTTCCCGGTAAAAGTCGGTATGTATGCTCAGTTGGATATAGTAGATAACAAGACAGGTGTACGTCATATTACCTTATTTAACCTGAATAATTCATAGTCTCCACAAAAAAGAGAACGCCCTTCTTGTATAT
>CAMDJC010000078.1:0-8489 GCA_945900015.1 uncultured Odoribacter sp.
GGATGGTGCGCCTTGGTTAGTTGCCACCGCAGGCCTTGGGCCTGGCGGTGGGTGTTGGAATCTTATCTCACCACGACCTTGCGGGTAGTAGTCAGGCCGGTGCTGGCGTCGTAAACCTTGAAGGTGAGCGGCGTGCCAGCGTCGTCGGCATTGCCATACACATCGAGCAGCACGAAACTGTTGTCGTAGCGGGCATTGTAGGTGGGATGGGCCATGCCGCGACACTCGTCGCCCACAAACACACCCACAACATCGTCGGCGTCGTAGCTCGGCTGTCCGTTCTTGCTCTCGGTGCGGAGCAGCTTGAAGGCATAGCTTTCGTTGCCCTTAAACTCGGGGCATTGCCATTTCACCGTGATCGATTTCTTGAGAATCTGCTGATTAAACGTAATATACTGATAATCAATACTCCCCGAAAGCCCAAACAACCAAAAGAAACAAACTGGAAACAAAAATTTCAAAAACCCCAAAATGAAAACATCTGCTTAACATATCTTAACACGGAAATGAACGGAAATTTTCATTTTCTATCATTTTGTTGTGCGCTCCTGAGGCTGTAAATGTGCAAAGATGAACCTCATTGTCGTTTCAACTATCTGGTTGGAATAGTGATGTGATTGTCCTTTTTACTGGGCAAAATGACTGTGAAAAGTGGCATTCTATAGTAATTTCAGCAGAAATTACACAATAATTTTTAATTTTCATCATTATTAAATCAAGAATGATTAATTTTGCGTTCAACGCAATAACTTGTAAAATGGAAGATATAAATAGACTCAAAGTTGTCCTTGCCGAAAAGAAAAGGACTAATAGTTGGTTGGCGAGTGAGTTGGGAAAGAACCCAGCCACTGTTTCAAAATGGTGTACCAACAGTTCACAGCCAGATTTACCTACGCTAAAAAAGGTTGCTGAATTGCTTGAAGTTGACGTTAAAGACTTATTGTGGTCTACAAAAGAATAAGTTATGGCTAAAAAGAAAAACATTGATGTCAACGTGTCTCAACTGTTGAATGGAGATTGTCTTAATGTTATGAAGACAATTCCTGACAATTCAATAGACTGCATCATAACAGATCCACCATACAACCTTGGTCTATTTATGCATAATCGCAATACCAACTTGGGTAAAATGCGAGACAACCAATTTGCTTATGCAGGTTGGGATAACATGGAATACAGAGCATGGAAAATGAACATGAACAAGTTCCTTTCCCAATGCTCTCGTGTATTGAAAAAGAAAGGAACACTAATCGTATTTATGTCTGTAATCAAAGTTGCAGACATAATAGAACTTGCCCAAAAACACGGTTTTTACTATAAGACTACTGGAGTATGGCATAAAACAAATCCAATGCCAAGAAACATGAATATACATTTTGTCAATTCGACAGAATGTTGGATATACTTCATCTACAATGGGACATCTGGAACATTCAATAATAATGGTGAAGTCTTGCATGATTTTCTGGAGTCTTCAGTTTGCCCTGCTTCTGAAAAAAAGCACGGCAAGCATCCTACCCAAAAGCCACTATCAATATTGAACACTCTTATCACCACATTGACCAATGAAGGTGACGTTGTTCTTGATCCATTTATGGGAAGTGGTTCAACTTGTATTTCTGCGGCACTAAATAATAGACGTTACATTGGTATTGAACTTGATCAAACGTATTACCAAATTGCTAACGATAGAATTATTAACTTAAACGAATTGACAAAATGATTATAGGTGACCTTTTTGCAGGTGTTGGCGGTATGTCACAAGGCTTTAGAATGGCAGGAGATTTTTCGGTCGCCTTTGCGGTTGAATTTGATAAAGATATTGCATCCGCTTATCAAAAGAATCATCCTGAAACAGATGTTTATCCTTGCGACATTAGAGATATTGATATAAAAGAACTTCATGCGAAACATCCGCATATTGATGTTATTATAGGTGGGCCTCCTTGTCAAGGATTCTCACAAAAGGGTAAGCGATTAAGTCTTGATGATCCAAGAAATTTCTTGTTTCAGCAATATGTCAGATTCGTAGAAGAATTTAGACCAAAGTATTTCGTTCTTGAAAATGTGCCAGGGATTATAACTACTTCAAATGGCTATTTCAAGGATGAAATCGTTGCCGCATTCAACAAGTTGGGTTATGAAGTGAAATACGGTGTTCTTAAAGCTACGGACTATGGAGTTCCCCAAGATAGACATAGAGCTGTATTTTTAGGTCAATTGGGTAATATCGAAATAGACTTACCAGAGCCTCTTAATGTTCGCACAACAATTAAGGATGCTATCTATGACCTTCCTTATATTGCTTCGGGCGAAGGTGAAGAAGTTTCCAAATACGACAAAAAAGCAACAACTCCTTATCAAAAAGAATTAAGGGGTAAATGTAAAACCTTGTATAATCATGTTGCCACCAAACACAATGCAACAGCATTACGAAGGATGGCTATGGTTCCTGTTGGTGAAGGTGGAAAAGTGCTACCAGAAGAGGAAAGGACAAAATCTATATACAGCGGAACATACTGCCGTTTGCTTGAAGATGATGTCGCAGCCACTATTACAACTCGCTTCGACACTCCATCCTCAGGTCGCTTCACACATCCTTTTCTGAATAGATGCCTTACAGTAAGAGAAGCTGCAAGAATACAGTCATTCCCTGACGATTTCATCTTTTATGGTTCTAAAACAATCCAGATGAAAGAGGTTGGAAATGCAGTTCCTCCATTATTGGCAAAGGCAATAGCAAATGTAATTAAAAACAATGAGTTATGATAAATCCTAAAGAATTTACTCAAAGAGACGCAATTAATTCCCTGACAGGGATAAAATCCTCACTTGGCAATCTCAGAAAAGTTGTCTCATTAACATATTTGCTCTACTTGGCAAACAAGAAGAAATCTTCAATCGTTTATGCCGAAAGCAAAGATGGTAAGATTGTGTTGAAGCAAGAGTATAAATCCTTCATACAGCATTACTTAAACAATTCTGAGGTCATTGAGAAAATTGATGACAATCCTCTTCTGACAAGTCAAATAGAATCCTTATATGTTGGGCTAACTTTAATGTTTGCCTTTGGACGTATCAGTTTTGAGAACACATCCTTGTCGATGACCAAGGAACGCACTGGCGGAATCAGATACCCCAAAAAGATAGACTTCGCAAGTAACATCATGACTCTAGACTTGATGCTAAATTCTGATTCTGAGGAAGCTGTAAAGGCTACACTTTTAGCATGGTTACAGGACAAACAATTGGACAATAAGATTGAGCAGCGCATCAGTATCTTCTTAAATATCTGCATTGAGAATAATCTCTTCAAACTCAGGCATGGAGAGAATGACCTCTATTTCCAAACAGAGGGCATTTATAAGAGTCTGATTACTGGTAATGAAGTGTCTTTGGAGTCTGACGAAATCGTTGGACCTACAAGAATACTGAACAGTATGCTTAGGGAAAATCTTGTTCCATGGTTAAATTTCAAGAAATCATTAGTGACCATCAATGCGGATAATGATTTTAATGTAAAAGAGTATTCTGACATTATATCAACCTCGTTAAGCATCCGAGATATAAAAGTTGACAACAATGTAGAAAGCGCACCAAAAGAAGAGGATACCGATAATGATGACAAGCAGCTGCCTCTTCAGCAAATTACATACGGAGCCCCTGGCACTGGTAAATCTCATGGCATAAAGAAAGAGACAGCAGGTAAGTCAGTCATTCGTACAACTTTCCATCCTGATAGCGACTACTCAACTTTTGTGGGTGCCTATAAGCCGACATCGGTAGAGGTGCCAGTAATGACTATCATTGGCAAAGAGCAAATACCTGTTGTGAACGCAAATCCAGAGAAGAAAATCGTCTATGAGTTTGTGCCACAAGCATTCTTGAAAGCCTATACTGGAGCATGGAAGAATCAAGACGAACCTTTCTTCTTGATTATCGAGGAAATCAACCGAGGTAATTGTGCTCAGATATTCGGTGACTTATTCCAGCTGCTTGACAGAAATGACGAGACAGGACTTTCCGATTATCCCATATCGCCAGACGAGGATATTCAGAAGTTCTTGCTGACTGACAAAAAATATGGCTTTGCGGCATTAACAGATGCACAGAAGGCAGCTATTCCAATAGAGGTGCAGTCAGGTGAACTGATGATTCTTCCCAAGAACCTTCATATCTGGGCTACAATGAACACAAGCGACCAATCTCTTTTTCCAATAGATTCAGCCTTCAAGCGTCGTTGGGACTGGCAGTATATGCCTATCTCTGATGGCAAGAAAGGATGGCAGATTGCAGTCAATGGCAAGTGCTATGACTGGTGGCAGTTCCTTCAAAAGATGAACGATAAGATTGGCTCTACCACCAATTCCGAGGATAAGAAACTTGGGTACTTCTTCTGCAAGGCAAAGAATGGTATTATTGATGCCGAAACCTTTGTGGGCAAAGTGGTGTTTTACATCTGGAATGATGTATTCAAGGACTTTGCAGAAGAAGCTGGCGACCTCTTCAAAGATATAGAGGGCATTCTGACGTTCAACAAATTCTATACTATTGGCGTGGATAGAAAAGCAAAAGTCGTTGAAGATAAGGTAGAGCGTCTATTGCAGAACCTTGGCGTGGACGAAATCGGAGAATACGATAATGTTGGAGAGGAAGTAATTGATGGTACAGAGTCCGCTTCCAGGCGAGTTCTGAATGTGGAATTTGAAGATGAGACTATTGCCATTAAGCGTTTTCCTCAATACTTGCAAGTCCTCCAGAAAATAGGCTTAGACAAAGCTGAAGCCGTTGCATCGGAAAAACAAGTTGATGTTCTTGGATGTGCCCTTGTCTCAAAGAACAAGGAAGAGACAATAGAGGAATCTCAGTATTCATACGTGGAGGTTGATGGTTATTTTGTAGTGAAGGGAATAAAAGGAAAGGTTATGATGAACTTCCTTCCGTTAATCTCTGACAAATATAGTCTGAACTTGAAGATTGCTTATAAATGAGAATACTCATCGAAGAATATCAGTATGACGTAGCCAAGGTGAAGGACATTCTTCATGGCATTGATGCTCTGGAGAACGTGGAAGGCAAGGTCTCCATTCACTATGTGGGGTATTACTATAATACTCTGCTGAAAGACTGCGTGTTTATTCTTCCGAAGGTGCTTCTCAAAGATGTGGATGGCAAGGAACTTGCCTTTGGTAAATACGAGCCAGAAGATATAGTCAGCCCGGACAAGAATAAGGAACTTGAAGTCCAAGAGAAGGACTTTCTCTATAAATTCGCTGTGTGGATATATCGTGCCATCGTCGTTTACAAGAACGACAAACGGAATGACACGGACATTGTGTATCATACGAAGATAGCACAGATAGGAAAAGGAAGCCGTAGGTTGAGTAATACCTACCTCGACATTCTGCTGCAACTGCTTCAGTTCAATAAGGACAACCAGAGCTTCTTTTTCTTCATCATAAAGAATCTGCATTCGGGTTATAACAAAATCAACTGGACCCGCACCATCAGTCGTGAAACGGCTATTGTGCAAGGTGAACAGCCCATCTACTTGAAGCCTGTCAACAAGAGGAGGCAAATCAACTTCGACGAAGAGCTGCTTGTCATCTTCTTCTCTATCTTGAACTACATTGGAGACACTTACGGATTCCCAAAGGACATCAAGTGCCAGTTCCAGTTAATAAAAGGAGCACAGTTCAAGACTTATCTGAATGGATATGGTCGTACCCGTTTGCGTCAAATAAAGTACAAGTATTTCTCTGACAAGGCTTTGGAACTATGGAACTTATGCTATGCTTTCTTTGATGAAGCCAGACAAGTCTTTGTCAGCACAGAGAAGAAAGAATATCTGCTTGTAAAAAGTTTTTATATTGTCTTTGAAGCCATAATCGATGACTTGATTGGCGACAATCCTTTGCCAGATGGCATGGATAAGAAGCAGGAAGACGGGAAAATTGTTGACCACCTCTATACAGCGAAGAGCCTTATAGAAAGCGAGGCAAGCCAAACATATTATATTGGCGATTCGAAATATTATAAGATGGGACATCCCCTTGGGTCTGAATCTATCTACAAGCAGTACACTTACGCCCGGAATGTTATCCAATGGAACCTTGATATTTTCAATCGAGGCGATGAACCTAAGTCGGGTGTAAGGCTTCGTGATGATGTGACAGAGGGCTATAATATCATTCCAAACTTTTTCGTTTCTGCGAAAATGGACGAAGCCTTCGACTATGCCAATGACGGTATTGAAAAGACAGATAGGCAGCACAATAGGCATCGCAAAGAGCAGTTCAAAAACCGTCTGTTTGACCGTGATACGCTGCTGTTGTTCCACTATGATGTCAACTTCCTGTTTGTACTCTCGCTTTATGCCAGAGACAACACTTCACAGAAAGTTGAATGGAAACGCAAAGTGCGTGACAAGTTCCGTGAGGAAATTCAAGACTGGCTGCAAGATGACTTCGACTTCTATGCGATGGCTGCAAAACCAGGCGTGGACGCTCGCCAGTATTTCAAAACTCACTTTCAAGAGGTGCTTGGTAAAACCTACACACCATTCGCAGACAACAACATTTTCTCTCTGGCGCTTGACAAAGAAGATCCTGAAGAGAATAATGAAGAATTGATGTCGGAACTTGAAAGGTTCTTCATTGTGAAGCCCTGCAAATTAGGTGAAAAGCCAGAACCCATCATAGAAGAGGCAAGAAAAGTTGTAGGTGGCATAGCCCCTGCACCAGAGAAAGATGGTGTCTTGATGGTTATGATGGAAAATTACGACTCAAAGAGTAAGAGTTTCATACCGACTGGAAAGATTGCCATCGGCATCAAATATACAAAAGAGTCTTTGGAGATAGTGGAAAATCTATCTACCATTGGGTATGTATTATTCCACCATCGTAATACCATAGGGCAACATCTTTTTGCCATAAAGAATGCTTGCAACGTGGTTTCTTCTGGGGATGTTGAACAAGACAGATATAAGAATGTCAATACGACTGAAATGTATTTGTCTGTTGATATAGACACATCCGTAGAACTTGACTCTTCAATGTTGGATTCAACCAAGAAAGGATATACTCCCAAGAGTAGGTATGATGCGCAGTATTTTACGATGGAATTACTGAATAAATAATAAAAAACATATTTGATATGGACTTGTTAGAGATTCAAGAATACTCAATAGAAATCATCGAAAGCCTTATTGCTAATGAGGTCGAAGAAAATATACACCTTGACTACAAGGCTTCTGGGGCATTAGGAAAGAAGGATGAAAAAAAGTCTGAAATAGTAAAAGATGTATCCGCTTTCGCCAATTCGGATGGCGGCATAATCATATATGGATTAACAGAAGAAAACCACAAACCAAAGGAATTTGATTTTGTTGACGGAAATGTTTTTACTAAAGAATGGCTGGAAAACATTATTCATCAAGTTCAACCACATATTGAAGGAATCATAATATACCCAATAAGAAATGATGGTAACATCGAACAGAGTATTTATGTTGTCAAAATACCCCGAAGTGAAAAAGCTCCTCACATGGCAAGAGACCATAAATACTATAAGAGGTTCAATTTCAAGTCTGAACCAATGGAAGATTATGAGGTAAAGGATATTCTTCACAGAAAATATAGTCCTACTCTACAAATTGTTAATGGCACACTTCAAGACGAAGATATAGAAGAAGGTGATGAGACTGTGACTTTTTCATTTAAGGCTTGGATTCGTAATACAGGCAGAGTTATTAGCAAAGATTACAAGTTTAGTGCCTCGTTTTTCAACCTCCCAAAGGGAACAACGGGCAACTATCAGCCATATGAAGGAAAGGTATTGTCTATGTATGTGTGCGACTATTGTTGGAAAATGACCTCTCCGAGTAAAGAGCCATTGTTCCCTGGTGAACTTATAGAAACAGGGCACTATCAATTCCACATCCCAATTGCCAATGATCCAGATGAGATTTTTGGTAAGGTGTATATTAAGATGACGCTTTTGTACGAAGATGGTGGAAAAGACACTATGTTGGTCAATCTTGACGAGAAGAATAAAGTTGAACTTTATGGAGAGAAAGACATATCAGACTTTGTAAAGAAAGACCATCCAGATTTTGAACTAACCGACATCTTATAAACAATTATAATGAATTATCAGACAAAGAGTCTTATGAAAAAATTAGTGTATTTATTGTTCGTATGTGTTAGCACAATCTCATGTGGGGGGAATTCAAATTCACCCATAATGAAGAGAGAAGATTCGATTCGACAAGTAAAGGATAGTTTCTCCAATACAATCGTAAACATTTCTTACAAAGGATTGGAAATTGGCGCAAAAGCCGATAATCTTGATAGTTTGTTATTAGGTTGCGGCGTATTTTCCACTAAAAGTGATGGTCATTTTATCCAAGGGAGACATGAAATTACTTATGTAGACCTGTTGGCGGAATTAATTTAGTGCATACTTAATTCTGCCAATGGGCTTGTCGT
>CAMDJC010000079.1:0-8131 GCA_945900015.1 uncultured Odoribacter sp.
ATAACCAATATGACCGATGATTATTGTATCATCGTTGCAAGAAGTAGTCCGAAAGGTCTGCAAAGCTCACGCAGAAAAGTTGTGAGTAGAAAACAGAGAGAATTATACATAGGTAAAAATAACATAATTAACCAAGATTGGGCATAAATCATTTGACAACCCAACTTGAAGCCGCCATAGTGCGGCTAACATAGACCGCAATTGATGGTCGTTACTGAGTCCGGCTCTGGTTCTCGCGGTGACGGGTACAACCATTACCAAATGCCATAGCAATAGACTCCACCTAAGATGATTATAATTTGAAAACAATATATAGCTATATGAACAGAGTATTAACAACGGTGATGCTTGCTGCCGTCATTCTCAGTTCGTGTACTGATAACGAACTTGCCTACGGACCACAACCAGAACGACTGAATAGCCGCGCTGCAATTGAGGTGACTGTTCCCGGTGGTCTAATACAGCAAGCTGATGGGACATGGAAGAGTGATAACTGCCGCGTGCCTATTGTCGGACCGGGACGTGTAATCAACGAAATCAATTCCTCTACCGTCAATGTAATCGGCGTTAGCAACGGGGCGTTGGATAACATTGTGGATACCGATATAACCAATGCTTGCAATATTCCCGTGGCTATCAGCGCGGGCGTTGCATACACGCCCATTGTGTCGGTCAAGGACCTTTATCATGTATATGCCGCCGGACAAAAGGTTGGATTCGTGTATAAGGATACTGAGGCAGGCGGTGCTAAATTGCTTGACCTCAGCCTTCTTAAAGGGTTGACATTGGAAACCTATCTTAACGGGCAAAAGCAAGAATCCGTATATACCGCCGATGAAACAACGACACTCAAACTTGATCTGCTGTCGTTCAATGTAGGCAATTCCGTAGCTGACCGTGTGCTTTCCTTCAATGCAAGCAAACCATTCAACGAGGTACGCATGAGTTTCACCGGTGTCGATGCCACGGTTGCATCCAATATAGCTTTGGCTGTGAAATATGCTTTTGTGGGCGAGAATCCCGAAATTCGCGCTACATCCGAGGCGCAGTTCAGCAGTTATTGGACAGGGGGAACACCGGCTATCAGCAAAAGCAATATCGCATCAGCTGATAAACTCATAGACACCGATTTGACCAATTCCGCACCGTTCACGTCGGAATTAGGCATTCGTTCCTATGCCCGAATAAATTTGAAGCGTTCGATTTCCGCCGGAACAGAAGTGGGATTTTATTATAGCACCAATAAAGTTCTCGGTCTTGACTTATTTGGTCAAGCTGCCCCCACATTGACCTCTTATGACGCCAACAATAAAGAGGTTGAAGAATCTACACCTGCAACATCTTTATTAAGCCTTAGTTTAATTGGTTTTTCCGGACAGACACTCACCAACATGGTTACAACGCAGGAGTGTTCGCAAATAGAGTTCACACATCCTGCCGGTTTGCTGAATTTAGGTGGCATGAATGTTTATTATGCCTATGTTCGGGAAGGTGTTAGACTTGATCCCTCCAATTATTTCACATTTGGCGATGATGTTACATACAACTATTCATATCGGTTGCCGGAAACAACAGAAGGAAATGTGACCTATACTATATTGTCGGAACCATACGGTTCAAATCCTTCCGTGCAGAATGGGAACATTCTCACTGGCATGAGCCATGATGGTGCTTACCGAGTACAAGCATTTTATACCGCTCCTGATGGTCGGCAACTTAGCCATACGGCTACAATCATGCACAAATCTGTTGGTGAAAATGCCGGATGCAACAAAGCTATTACTGCCGCTTCACATGGCGCATACGCAGTGGAAGCACTCGGATGGAAGGGCTGTCTGCTTTGTCTGTTTAATGGCAGCAACAACATGAACAATGTTGTAGATCAGAACCCGGACAATTATGCGACATACAATCAACTGGCATCGGTTCTGGAATGGAGTCCTGTGGCTGCATTCAAAATGAACACACCGGTATCTGCGGCAGGAAAAATTCGTACCGGGTTTGTGGTACAGGCAAATACAATGCTCCTTGATTTGAGTGCGCTGAGTTTTTTCAAAATAAAACTATATGACGGCGATAACCTTATCAACAATGATGTGACAACAGGAAATTCAAGCGTACATCTGAGCTTGATAGGCTCTGCCAATGACAAAGTGCGTCTTAGTGTTGAAACAGACCAATCGTTTGACCGGATTGAACTATGGCGCAAAGGTGTAGCTGATGTTCTCACATCCATGAGGATTTACAGCATTTTCTATGAAGATCCGTCATGTGATGAATCCTCCGGCATGGGTGGTTGCATGGAGCTAATGACAAATTTGAAAGATGACTTGCAAATAGATTATAACAAGACACTGATTGGCGCAGGACTCCTGTCTGTCGGAAATACATTCAAAAACTTGGATTATCTACTTGATGGCAGTATGGAAACGGGAGCTTTGCTCAACGACGGAGTTTCTTTAGGCGGATCCACAATAGCGTTAAAATTCCGGAAGCAAAAAGCCAACCAGTCTATCGGGCTGGTGTTTGGCAATATGGGAGATTTACTTTCAGTAAACTTGTCCAAAGTTGGAGAATTGAAAGTTTATAATGGAGATACCAAAGTTGCAAGCACTGCTGATTTCGATATTTTGGGAGCCAGTCTAATTTCACATGGTGGATATACATACATTGAAGTTACTCCCGAACAAGAGTTTGACCGCATTGAGTTCACCGTTGGTGGATTGCAGCTATTGAACACCTCAAAAATATGCGGAGTATTCATTCGTCCTGATTCCGACGGTGACGGCATTCCCGACTGCGCTGATACCGATGATGATGGAGACAAACTGGAAATAGAGGACGCAACATTTCATACATGTTACGGCAATGTTTTGAATATTCCGGTCAATGGAACGCCAGAATATTCCGAATTAAGTATTTGGTGTTATAATAGTGAAAATAAAAAAGATATAACTATCAATGCCACCATTTCCGGTGGACAGATTGTTATTCCTGCACAAGCGTTACCGGTCGGTCGTTATACGCTTTATATTTATTCGGCAGACAGCAGTCAACTATTGGCTTATGATGTCAACGCTATCATTCACCCACAGGTGACGACTTGGAAAACCAATGCAGCATCAACAGGTTGGAACGAATGGGAGAATTGGACAGACGGCAGTCCGTGGTCTTGTACCAATGTCATTATTCCGGCAAATGCCAAACAATATCCGGAACTTGAAAGCAATGAAAAGAATTATTGCAGAAACATCCATTTTGAAAGTGGTGCAGAAGTAGTCGGAACACATCATCTCACAATAGGCGGCAAAGTATTTATCGATAAATCACTGCAAGGTGGATGCTACTATTTGCTTTCCGCTCCATTACAGGAAATGTACACTGGTGATATGTTCATATCTCCAAATGCAAATTGGGGAAGAGACAAGTATTTTACCGTTTTGTCTGCCGACAACTATAAAGAAGTCCGTAACCAACCAATCGTATATCAACACTTCTGGAATGGTGCGGCAATAGAAAAAGATGAAGATTTAAACGGAACCGATGTCGGAACAGCACGATGGTCCACGGATTTCAATGCTGTAAATACGAAGTATGCCGTAGGACAAGGTTTCTTGTTCAAAGCGGGTTCGTCGAACGATAGAAACAATTATACATTCCGTTTTCCTAAGGAACATAATCGGTATTTCTATTTCCGTTCCAATGGAACTTCCACCGGAAAGTCAGAAACTATAGATAGAACGGTTGCTAATATCGGTCATTTTGCAATGAGCATTCCTCGGAAAATTACACTCAACAATCGGGAAAGTGGCAGGACATTCCTTATGGGCAATCCGTTTATGACACACATCAATGTGGCAAAACTGATGGAGGCAAACTCTGAAATTGAGGAAATACGAGTGTGTGCCGGCAGTTCATACAATAAAGATGCGACGATTGAAAGTCAGACAGTCTCAAGCAAAGCCAACCCCAATCTACTGGTTGCTCCGATGGAAGCGTTCTTTGTTGTAACCAAGAGCGAAACTAAATCACTTGAAATCACATTGAACGAGAATATGCTTATGCAGAAACATAAGATAACGAGAAAATCAAGGAGATAAATATGAAAAATATTATAAAAATAAGACATCTGATTTACGGTTTGGCGGCAATGCTGGTATATGGATGTTCGGAGAATGACACACCTCCTTTGGAAGAACCCTCTGACAGTAGATATTCCATTGCCATTACTGTAAAAAACAATTCGCTTGCGTCAACGCGCACCGCTGTTGTCGATCCCGGAGAAGATATATATGGCAAACAACACGCAACACGTGTCCAATTGTATATCTATAAGCAGGAAAACGAGGACTATACCTGTGTGGCAAGTGAAGATATAAGTTGGAAACACCTTGACGGGGCAATGACTGGATTGGATACTCGCCAACAGGAATATCGGACTAAGTATCAGGATTACGAGGATGGTACACAATATATGTTTCTTGCAGTGGGTTTTGACGACACGTTTACAGGAACATCAGACAGCCCTACGTTCCAGAATGCAAATTCTGTAGCGGCCTACGGGAATCCCGGAGACGTTGCAACCATAGGCAAGAAATTGTCGGAAGAACACTTCAAGTTACAAGATGGTGCAGACATAAACCTGATTGCCCAATCGGAATTGTTTGCCGGAAGCGAAACATTCACCAAGCAGCAGTTAAAAGACGGGACAGCATTGTCTCGCCCGATAATCCTATACCGCCGTGTGGCGGGAGTAATGGGCTACTTTAAGAAACTGCCTGCTGAAATAGGAGGGATTAAAGTCGCTCATGTGAAACTCAGACTTTACACACCCCAAAACAAGGAAATATGGTTTTTACCACAAATGCCGATTGGATATGATTCTCCGGATATAGTTCCAGACAATGAATATACGGACTTCATCACATCCGGCAGCAATATTGTAGCGGAACGTGTCATTGCCAGTTATGAAGTCAAGCCGGAGGATAACGGGACATTCTCCCTTTCAGCCTATTTGCTGCCTATCGCAGCGGGCATGGAAATAGGACAAAGCACATTGGAACTGGTTATGACCGATTCTGAAGGAGATGTACTTGCTCGGCGAAGAATATTCTATATCCCTAACAATAAAATATCCTCACGCAGCGGTACTGGCATTATTGATACACCAGAAGATGAAGGTGACAGCCCAGCCATGCACTATCCCATACGTGCCAACCATTTTTATCGAATGGGAAAGCATGATAAGCCTATAGACCTGAGCGGACAAACAAGCGATATATACATCGAGATAGATACCGTGTGGGATGAATATTATGGAGGCGCAATGGATAACGACAATGTGCCTCCCGGCTTGGGCATTGACAAGGAATGGGGTGAGCATGACGGAGGAACACTTGGCGGAGATAAAAAATAACAATTACAACCAGAAAATAAAAACAAGATTATATGAGCAGATTCTCTTTATTATCAAGCATGGCGATAGCATTGGCAGGAATCCTGTCGTCATGTTCTTCGGAATCCGAACTGTTACCGGAATCCGAGAGAACATCAACTACTTTTCACATCGGACTTAATGCCCAGTCTCGTGCCGCCCAAAGTCTTAATCTCGCCAATTATGACGCAAAAATGTATCTATATGAAGGTCGAGACAATGGTGACGGCACAATCGGCTATTCGCAGGTGCGCGAATTGGAATTGACAGATAATCACCTTACGGTTGAAGATCTAAATACGAAAACAAGCTACAAAGCTGTTTTTCTCGCAGTTCCAAAAGGTCAAACTCCAAAACTGCCGGACTTATATAGTGCGGATATAGTTCCATCATACAAAGAAGCCACTACTGGGTACATCAATGGTAATGAAGATGAAACAGACAAACATATTTTTAGAAGCATTCTAAGTTTTGTCGCTTCTGCAAATACCGGAACGCAATCCACCGTACTTACAAGGCAGAACGGAGCTTTGGAGGTTAGAATAAAAAACATACCTGATATGCAGTCGGTAAAACTCCAAGTAAAAGGGCATACAACCATGTATATTCACGACGGCACAGGCGGACAAGTGATTACAGACGGAGAACCTATCGTATTATCCAAGACTATAACCGATGGACTTGGAGCTTCAGAGGTTAGAGTTAAGATAAATCTTCTACCACAAGAGAATATCGCCGATGCCGCCGGGACAAACAATTATCTTGAGATTACTACCTCAACCGGGACAACAAAATATCCGATAAAGTCCGACCACCCCACGATACCAATATATCCTAACCAGATAACTTGGCTGACACTCGGAAACGGAAGCGGAAACTTTGATGTCAGCTTCAGCGGTAACATCAATATTGAAGATGAAGAATGGGACGGATGGATTGATAATTTTTAAGCAACAGGAGGACAGTTTATGAAAGCATCATATATAGGATTATTATTGTGTGCAGCCATTGCGTTTACATCATGCGACAATGATACGGATTCATTGTTGGACAAACCTACAAGCGGCAATGTGGAAGGAAACGTACCGGAGGGATATTTCCGTGCGACATTCTTCCCACAACCGGCAGGTTTAGCTGCAAATACCCGTGCTACGGTTAACGGAAATTCCGAGCAGATACAATCGTTAGTGTGCCTAATCTACCAAAAACAGGCAGACGGAACGTACAAGTATCATACAGAAAAAACAGTATTGAAGTATGAAGGGACTGTAGGAAATATCAAACCACAGACATACGAATGGCCTCTAAAGCAGGAAATAAATTTTGAACTTCCTAATGGGGATTACAAGGCTGTATTTGTTGGTAATGCCGACAAAAATCTTTTCATAGATCAAAGGGACAATGAAATTCTGACCGGATACAATGGGGACTTCGCG
Organism: uncultured Odoribacter sp.; assembly: GCA_945900015.1. Lineage (GTDB taxonomy): Bacteria > Bacteroidota > Bacteroidia > Bacteroidales > Marinifilaceae > Odoribacter. The sequence goes on from CAMDJC010000079.1 coordinate 6,871, forward strand.
TCTGCACGTATCAATATGCCTGAAATGGGACCAAAAGGTTTCAACCAATACAATATGTTCTATCTATGTACCGTTGATTTCAGCCCGGCTAATCCATCCCCCAACGTATTGATGCAACGTGTGGTTGCCGGAAATGTTTACGGTCGTGACATGATTGATGACAACAAGGCTGTATCCATGTTGGTAGACAATCTTGTCAAGCAAATCCGCGAAAATAATCTCACGACTGATATTGTAAAAGGTTTGCTAAGATCTTCTATACTGGATGCCTTGAGCAAGGCAACCGGGCTTGATGTGATTGCTGGAAGCCTCACAACAATCGTTGACCGTTTGGTAAATATGATATTGGGAAATGTGGTAGAAGCATTAAATGAGCAGTTGCTTAAAGAGGTTACCAAACGTCTTGAAGCCGCGTTGAAGGGTGAAGGAGGTGCAGGTAACAATTTGCTTGGCTTGAACTATATTCTCAACCCGTGGACTACTGTAAATGCTGTTGACGTGACTTATTCGTCCTTACCTAAAAGCATAGACTTTAACCGCACATGCCGTTCTTATTATCCTGAAATAACATGGAAAAACATTCCTGTAACCAAAATTAATAATCTTGGTAAATTGAATGTGCTTAGCCTTTGCGGAGAAGGGAAACTTACGAGAATAGACGTAAATCGTGATAGCGAAGAGTATAAATTATTACTTGCCTCGCTGTTGGAGAAACTGGATGAGCAGGCTCTTAATGGTTTGCTTGTGGATATTCACAAACCTTTGAGTTATCAGATGCAATCCAATTTGCAGTATAGCACTACATTTGAACTTCTGAATCTGACGTTGAGTGACTTCAGCGAAGAATCAACCGGCGAACCGCTGGAGCTGAATATCAAACTAAATGATATAGTTAAACTGGAAGAAGTAGTCAAGCAATTATTGGGCGATAATATTCTTTCCGGCATTGTGGGTGGCTTGACCAACCAACTGTTGCAACCACTGCTTGAGGCTCTGAACAATGTCGTGATAAAACCGCTGAACATTCGTTTACCGGGATTAAATCTCAATAATATTCAATTGGAAGGTTCTTGGGATGCGACCTATGTTTCAGATGGTACGATAGCACCGTCAGTTACGCAATGAATATTATCAAACATAAATTAAAATGAAACATACGCCTGCTGTTATATGCGGGCGTATGCCATTTATAAATGAATATGATGTGAGTCGTCTACTTGAAACCGGTCAGCATCCCGATACCTTCCGTAACTACCTCAAA
>CAMDJC010000080.1:0-7849 GCA_945900015.1 uncultured Odoribacter sp.
CGACAAGCCCATTGGCAGAATTAAGTATGCACTAAATTAATTCCGCCAACAGGTTTACAATATGTAAGTAAAATCCATCGTGACAGACTGTTTCTTCATCTACTTTTGGAAGATTTAATACCACAAATGGCGGTAGTTGAAAAAGTTTTTGTACCTTTGCATTGCAATATTGCCTTAATAGGCTCTTTTGACAGACATATTGAAGAAAGCGCATTTCGCTTATTCCTACTGCGTAAATTGGACACTTACAAAAGTAATATAGGGGTAAGAAGAAAGACGCTCTTCTTGGTACGTATTCGTTTTAATACGAAATACAGCCAAGCGGAGTTACCCATTCTACTTATCTGTATTACAAGGAGTCCAACCTTACGCAGCGGATGAGAAGATGAGAAGATGAGGTTTTCACCTTTTATAATAGATTTATTACGAGAGAAGTTGGGTCATGAGATCCGACTCTCTTGTGATTGTGATTTGCTGACGCTCGACATAGAGTCTATGACGGGTGAGCATATTGGTGTCAACACCATGAAGCGACTTTTAGGGTTCATTGCTGACGAACGTACTCCTCGCACCTCAACACTGAATATCATCGCCCGCTATCTTGGATATGCCGACTGGGAGTCATTACGATTGGAAGATGCAGCACACAGCAATTCTGTTTTCGACAATCGTGACGAACTGTTGGCTTGTTCTATGTTGAGAGGCCAGAAACTCCTGATCACCTATTCTCCCAATCGCAAGCTGGTGATAGAGTATGTAGGTGATAACCACTTCCTGGTGTTAGAGAGCGAAAACGGCAAGCTACAGAAGGGCGATTTGCTCACGCTAACACATATTGTCCGTGGCTATCCGCTGCTTGTTGCAGAAGTAATGAGAGATGGCCGGAGCCTGGGCGCATTTACGGCAGGCAAATCACAGGGAATTGATTTTGAGCTCCTTTAATGCCTATGGATAGCAGCACGTCATCGTTTTCTGAAGTACAACAGGCCTTTCCTGATGCCGAACGGCTGCAAGTAGGCGGCACCACTTGCGAGTGCTTCCGTGTTAAGATGTATGGCAAGTTGCATTTTCTGAAACGGCTGAAGCCTGAACTGCGTACCAATCCCCACTATGTTGCTGCCCAGCAAAAGGAGTTTGAGACAGGCTATCGCCTCGACCATCCCCACCTGGTACACTATGCAACCAAGACCGACGATGGCATCTTGATGGACTATGTCGATGGTGAGACGCTCAGCCAGTTTGTAAAACATCATCCCGACTACTTCCGCAATCGCAAGAATGCCGACCGCTTCCTCCTTCAGCTGCTCAGCGTGGTGGGCTATCTGCACGAACACCAGGTAGTACACTTAGACCTGAAACCAGACAATATCCTGATAACCCGCATAGACCATGATGTCGTGCTCGTCGACTTAGGCTATTGCTATACCGACAGCTATATCGATACGAAAGGTCGAACGGACAAATATGCCGCACCCGAACAGATAGGCGGTTCGGCAAAGCCTGATGCCCGGACGGACATCTATGCCATTGGTCGCATACTGCAGACGCTACCCTGTGCCGATATATATAATAAGGTGATACGTAGGTGTACGGCAACCAATCCCTCTATGCGCTATCAGCGGGTTGCCGATATTGATGTGGCAATCAGCAGAAGGCATCCTTACTGGTTGGTTGTTGCCATCATTATGGTGTGCATAGTGTTGTCAATCGTTTTCTTATGGCGAAATCCTTTCCTTAAAGTACCGGCTCCTTCACATCAGCATAATGCCGATAAAGACTCCATGAATACAGTCTTTCCGATACAATCGTCAGACATTGAGGATTCTTCGTTCCAGACGACCAAACTACCCATACCCCAAATGACCAGTAGCCAACGGTCAGTGAGTCCTCAGCCTCAACCAGAAGCCCATTCCTCAAAGCCAGAGCCTTCTGTTCCTAAACCCCATTCACCAAAGGCGGATCTTCCAGCTGCTGATACACCTTCCTCTTCCATTAGCTATACAGCAGTCGATGTTGCTCAGGTGCATCGTTTATTGGACGACGCCATTCGTCCCATTTACGAACAATACATGGGCTCATATCGTAATGCCGATTATTACGCTATGAATCAGTCTGAGATAAAAGCATACTGTCACCAGCATGTCGCATTCGGAGAAGCCTGTATACTAAAATATCAAGAATTATGGCAGAAGAACCAGCAAAGGTTCGACAAAGAACTCTTCTCCAATGAGTTCGAGAAGGTTCGCGAGTACTACGACAGTCAGACATTCCTGCCGTCTCGTAAGAAGCAGTAAAGGCTCCGTCATTCCGAGTGGACGAAATGGATGATTGCCTTTCGTAGCAAATATACTATTTTTGTTGCCGCTATTAAGTTTAATCTTTTAAAAAGCAACAAAATGAAAAAACAATTCAAGACTTTATCCTTCTGCGTGAGTGTTTTGTTCCTATGTGCAAGTTGTACTGTCAGTTACATCAACACCGACACGTTGAAGCAGAACTATGAGAAGAAAATCCATCACACTTCTCTGCCTGGTAAGGTGCTCTTCAAGACCGACCAACGGAAGAAAGACACTTACGACCATGTGCAGGTGTTCCTGAATGAGAGTGAGGTGAATCGCGACTTCGAGGTGACGGCTTACGGTTCCTATACACCATTGATTCTGCCTCTCATTCGTCCAGAGCGTCCGCGCCTTGAGAGATACCTGTTATGGAAAGCCGCCCGCAAAGCCCGCAAACTTAAAGCCGACGGCGCCATCATTGATAATAAAAATGATTTCCGAGTGATTAAGTTTAAGTAGGAGACATTTTACATGAATAAAGAAAATAGTCGCTCATATATTTGCGTTTTTGAAAAATACTTCTTATCTTTGCTGTGCCGCATATAATCTGCGGCAGACATAATTAGGAAGCGTTTTGCTATTCCGTATCTGTGAATCTCGACAACTCACTGAATTAATCGGACAAGCAAAAGACGCAACCTTAGGTTCGTATATATGTATCATCTACATATACAGCCCGAGGTGTAAGCGACTTTTCTTATTCATTAATTCGGGCAGTCGAGAGCCTACAGATAGAATACGTTAAGTAGGCTCACACTTTCTTTTGTGCCTTGAAGAAGAAATCTACTAACCGCATCCAATGAGCCGAGGGGTGCATAAACAGTGTATTATGTCATCAAAGGAATTGGAACAATTAAGGCCTGAAATTGCAAAGTGTCACTACGTAAAGAATCTTAGATCAACAGCACCAGATGATTTTGAGAATCTTGCTCGCAAATCACTTGAACTTGCCGATATTTTTGTGAAAGTATACAAGGAAACGACAAAGGGCACTACAATACCCGCTTCGGCTTATATGAAAGGAGGAGAACTATGAAGACTCAAGAAAAATGGGACACCAACGAGCAGGATGTAATGACTGAAAAAGAGTTACGCCGTTTCGGACTTACCGCAAGAGTGTTCAGCGTGATAGTCGAAAACCTTGACATAAATGAAATAACGCAGGATTGTATAGACCATATTGACATTTTTAGGCTATATCAGGCATCCTCCCATGCGAATTGTCTTGACGACTCCCCTTTCTGTGACATAGAAGAATTGAAAGGATACTATTATCAAGACTTAAAGAAAGAAGCTAATAAGAAAGTGCCATTTTCTATAACGGACTTAGAAACGTTAGTTAAAGAATACAATGAGAAAGGACGAAAATGTGGTATAAAGCATATAACTTTAGATACAGAGGCGAAGCATGCAAACTTTGAGTTTGGTTGGCTGCAGAAGGGTGCCCGCAACCTGTTGCATCTTCTTAGTTATGGCCCAATGGGTAAGCGTTTCGATATTATCTATGGCTTGTGTATGAAATACGATTTTGAAATCAATTAGAATTGATATAATATAGTATTATTACCGACTGATGGACATTTGAAAGATACATAATCCATCATGCAGCTATCTTATAACCACATAGAAAGTATTATGTTTCTATTATGAGGATATCTACGCTATAGTTATAGATTGCTTGTTGTCGGTCTACTTTCAATTACGGGCCTATTTGTTGGCATTATCTTTCTTAGTTTATATTGACACCTAAGACATCCAATCAATGAGCATAGTAGATATTATCAAATGGGAAGCCAATCCCAACGAGCTTGTACACAGGTTTAAGACTGACGGATTGCGATTAGGGTCGCAGTTAGTTGTCTATCCAAGTCAGACGGCCTTTTTCGTGAAAGGTGGTAAGATACTCGACGAATTCATTTGTGGTACTTACACCATCAAGTCCGAGAACATCCCTTTATTGGGGAAGGTCATTAATTTGCCGTTCAGTGGCGAAACACCCTTCAAGGCTGATGTATGGTTTGTCAATCAAATAGAATTACTTGATTGCAAATGGGGGACACAGACACCTCTACAAATAGAAGACCCGAAATATGAGGTAATAGTTCCTGTACGTGCATATGGGCAATATGGTTTCAAAATTATTGAGCCGAGAGTTTTTCTTGAACGATTAGTTGGCAATATGCCCTCGTTTGTCACATATAAAGCGACTGAGTATTTCCGTGGTGTCATTCTTTCTAAACTTACAGCAATCATTTACGACAAGTTGAAAGCTGATGGTGTGTCTGTCTTGAACATCAATGCCAAGATAGAAGACTTATCAAACTATGCCAAGGAAAAGATTACGGAAGTTTTCTTGAAGTATGGCATGGAAATCCAACTCTTCAATATCATTTCGATTTCCATACAGGAAAATGACCCAAGTTTTCAACGATTGAAAGAAGCAAAGGACGCAGCCGCCAAGATTAAGATTATTGGCAGAGACGATTACCGCATGACACGTTCTTTTGACGTATTAGAGAAAGCTGCAGAAAATGATAACGGAATGGCAGGTGCAGCCGTTGGACTTGGTGCAGGTGTCGGCATCGGTGGTGTTGTTGGAGCCATGACCGCACAGATGATAAACACAAAACCAACGATAGACGATGTTATTCCTTCCATCCCTACGACCGACTACTATTTGGCAATAGGAGGCAAAAGACAGGGCCCATTCAATGCAGAGATTATTGAAGACAAGATTGTCAATGCCGAGATAACAGATAACACATTGATTTGGAAGAAGGGTTTGAAACAATGGATAAAATTAGGCGTTATGGAAGACTTCCAACATCTCTTCAGCGAGAATTGTCCCCCACCCATACCAACTGAATAATACGGAAGACTATGAAGAAGATAATCATTATGTCGTGCATGGTTTTGCTCATAGTAAACCTTCTATTTGGAACAATCCTTTCGTTCTATAGTTTCTACAATGTAACACTCAGCTGTGCTGTAATTGTAGTGACAGGAATCTTGCTATATCTGACTGACATCATTCAATTGAAAGATGGCTACAAGGTATCTTTAATGCTTCTGTTCGCTATTACAGGCGTATTAGAGTTTGTCATCTCTCTGATAGCCCCCAATCGCATAACAGATAATTGGTGGCTAATACTTCTTATCGCACTTATGGCAATAGAAGTTATAACGCTGATAATAACAAATACTGTTTCAAAGAAAATCAAATAGGATAAGACATGGCAAAAAAGCAGATACAATGTCCCAATTGTGGTGCTACACTACAATCAACTCAGCTATTAGAAGTGGAATGCCCGTATTGTGGCAGCAAGTTCCGTAATCCTTTAAATACTGAAAATGATAAGGCTTCTGTCATCAAGACAATCATACCTTTTAAAGTAACGGAGAAAGAGGCAAAACAAGCTATCTTCCAAAAATTTATCATTAAGGAAGATGTGCCACAAGATATTTTTGACAACTTAAAGATAGTTTCTGTGGAGCAGTATTATCTTCCAATGTACCATTTTTCAGGCAGGTTTGAAGCCGATTGGTCGTGTACAATAGTTTACACACATACTGACAAACAAGGCAACACACACGAAGAACTTAAACCCGCAAATGGCACTGCATCCGGTAATTTCTCTAAGCTTTCTTTGGCTTATATTGGGAATGAGATACCTGGTCGGTTAATCAATTATGCAAGAGTCCTTTCATATACACCTCAGTTATACTCAAAAACTACAAAATTTTTACCATCCCATCTTGTAAGTGAACGTGGAACAAATATAAAAGTAATAGAACCAAACAAGAATTCTAATGCTTGTTGGGAAAGTAAAGCGCTGCAAAACGAAATAGAGAATGAAGCCAAAAGTGCTGCAAATCACCAAACATCGGGTTGGCGCACACAAGATTATCGTGTTTCATCTCATTGGCAAAGTGATTATCAAGACTTGATGCTTGTTCCTGTTTGGTTTGGTAGGTATACATATAATGACGAAGAATACTTTTTCGCAATCGATGGTCAAGGTGGCAATCTTGATTATACTTATCCACATGACTCAACCAATGAAATCAGAGGTTGGAAAGTCGTTGGTCGCTTCTTTTTGATGGTTGGTTTGCTTATAGGAATTATCGTTTTTGCCTCTAGCAAGCTGACGACACCGGTAATTATTGCCTTATTAGGCGCAGTTGCTCTTACTATTCGGTTCGTTATGGAATACAACAAATCTTCCGATGATTTGATTGCAATAAAACAGATTGGGAAAGCAAAGTTCTGTCACGAAGACATAGCTAATGCTTCTTCTAATTATGTGCAATTCAAACGTACCAATCAAATAGCTATGTGGGTGCTGATTGCCCTAATTGCTATATGGTGTTTTGGTGCTAAAATAGTAGAGGATAATCAACGGGAACGACAACAGGCAGAAGAACGGGCTCAGTTTGAAAATGCACAGGAAACGATGAATCAGATTACTCCCGATTTGTTCTTCTATCAATCCAAAGAGCAGGCTGGGCATCTAAAGCAAGATGTTAGAAAAAAACTAAACGAATTGGGATTTATAAAAGAAGAGAATGTGGCGGGAGAGTATGGAGACAAATACACTCTCTATTCTAATCAATTACCATTGGTAAATGTATTTTTGAATTTTAGTGTTGGACAGTTATACTCCAATTCCTCTGATGAGATAAAAGGTATAAAAATCACCATTCTTGATGATAGATTTTCAAGCAACTTTATCGAAAGATTCAAGTCACAACTCACAGAAAAAGGATATGAAATTAAGAGCTATCCTACATCAAACAATTATCCGTCAAGGCCCCATGAAGCATATATGCTAATAGGAAAAGAAGCCTTCATAGAAAAAGAAGACATATTCGGTTTCGACAAACACTATGCAACATACAATGCCATTGTTATTAGGAGTAATGAAATCGAGTGCTACGCAAAAGATGAATTTCAAGAAGACATGAAAACGGGATACGGAATGATATTAACAGATTCTGTTATCAATGACGATGTAGGATTAATGGATACCATTGAAACAGTTGAAGAGTAAGTCACTTCAAAATAATAAACATATTATCGAGTGCGCATCTTCATTGGTGCGCTCTTGCACATTATCCAATCAAAGCAGTTTCACTATAAAATAAGTCAGTGATGAAAATAATTGGAAATGGAAATCTTTCTCAAATAGAATGTTTGCCTTTATGCGTAAAGATGGGATATTAATGGTGTTTCATATCTAAAAGTTGGTTGTCCCCTGTGGTTACAGACACACCCCAACGGTGATTGTCTTGTGTTTGAGATAACAAACGAACGAACATGGGATGCAGAGTTAGAAGATTATATCATACGGAATTTCCCACCTATGACTATTGAAAATGAAGATAAAGAATGAGTAGATTATTATACGTATTTGCATTTTGCCTATTTGCACTTCCAACATTCTGTCAACAGAGGAATAGTAAGGGCCAAAAGATAATAAGCAAGATTGAAGCATATTCACAAAGGGGAA
>CAMDJC010000081.1:0-7738 GCA_945900015.1 uncultured Odoribacter sp.
ACCTCCTCAAAGTCTACATCAGTTACTTCTTGATCTTTTCCATTGTTAGCTTGATTGGCATTAGGATTACCTTGAGGATTCTGTGCTCCTTGCTGTTGTTGAGCTTGAGCGTTATACATTTCCTGCGAGGCAGCCTGGAATACATTATTCAATTTATCAATGGCAGCATTGATGCGAGCAATGTCTTGAGATTTATGTGCGTCTTTCAGTTCTTGAAGAGCTGATTCAATCGGAGCCTTTTTGTCAGCAGGTAATTTATCTCCAAATTCTTTCAACTGTTTTTCAGTTTGGAAAATCATAGAGTCTGCCTTATTGATTGTATCAACCTTTTCTTTTTCCTGTTGGTCTGCAGCAGCATTAGCAGCAGCTTCGTCTTTCATGCGCTTGATTTCAGCGTCAGATAGACCCGATGAAGCTTCAATACGAATTGACTGCTCTTTGCCGGTTGCCTTATCTTTAGCAGATACATTCAAAATACCGTTGGCATCAATATCGAAAGTAACTTCAATCTGTGGTACACCACGTGGTGCTGGTGGAATACTGTCTAAGTGGAAACGACCAATTGTCTTGTTGTCACGTGCCATTGGACGTTCGCCCTGCAAGATATGAATTTCTACAGAAGGTTGGTTATCCGCAGCCGTAGAGAATACCTCAGACTTTTTAGTAGGAATGGTTGTATTGGCTTCAATTAATTTTGTCATTACACCACCTAAAGTCTCAATTCCTAATGACAATGGAGTAACATCAAGCAGTAATACATCCTTCACTTCTCCTGTCAATACACCACCTTGAATTGCAGCACCTACGGCTACAACTTCATCCGGGTTAACGCCTTTTGAAGGTGCTTTTCCGAAGAACTCTTGTACCTTTTGCTGAACAGCCGGGATACGAGTTGAACCTCCAACCAGAATTACTTCATCAATATCTGAAGGTTTCATATTTGCATCATTCAACGCTTTGCGGCAAGGCTCAATGGTTGCTTGAATCAAATCGTAGCATAACTGTTCGAATTGAGCACGAGTCAAAGTGCGTACCAAGTGCTTTGGAATTCCGTTAACCGGGAAAATATACGGTAAATTAATCTCAGTAGAGGTAGAGCTAGACAATTCTATTTTCGCCTTTTCTGCCGCCTCTTTCAAACGCTGGTGTGCCATCGGGTCTTTACGGATGTCAACGCCTTCGTCTTTCTGGAATTCATCTGCCAACCAATTGATGATTTTATCATCAAAGTCATCACCTCCTAGGTGAGTATCTCCATTGGTTGATTTTACTTCAAATACTCCGTCACCTAATTCCAAAATTGAGATATCAAATGTACCGCCACCGAGGTCAAATACTGCAATTTTTTGATCTTGAGTTTTTTTATCCAAACCATATGCCAATGCAGCTGCTGTCGGTTCGTTGATAATACGTTTCACGGTTAATCCTGCAATTTCACCAGCTTCTTTAGTTGCTTGACGTTGAGCATCATTAAAATATGCCGGAACAGTAATGACAGCCTCTGATACTTCCTGTCCCAAATAATCTTCAGCTGTTTTTTTCATTTTCTGAAGAACCATTGCAGAAATTTCCTGTGGAGAATACTGACGGTTGTCAATTACAACACGTGGAGTATTGTTATCACCACGTACAACTTGATAAGCTACACGATTAACCTCACTACCTACCTGGTCAAAATTTTCACCCATGAAACGTTTGATAGAGTAGATTGTCTTGTGAGGATTTGTGATTGCTTGACGTTTTGCAGGATCACCTACTTTACGTTCTCCATTATCTACAAATGCTACGATAGAAGGTGTTGTACGTCTACCTTCGCTATTTGGTATTACTACCGGTTCGTTACCTTCCATTACGGCAACGCATGAGTTGGTAGTACCTAAGTCGATTCCAATAATCTTTCCCATAATTGTTATATTTTTATTTGTTATTATTCAAGTTTCTGTGTCTGATGTATTGATTCAAACACATCATTCTTTTATCAAATGGTGTGCCATTGGCGAGAGTGGATGTTTTTTTGTAAAAATGGCGGATTTATTTATATCTTGATTCTTATGTGTCAGTTTTTGCTGACATAACGGCATGAAATATTGATGTATTTAGTTGCAAATGAAAACAGCCTGGCATTTTTGCCAGGCTGTTTAAATGAAGTGAAGAGATTTTATTCTAATTCTTTCAATATTTTTTCAACATCTCCGGGTACTACACGGCCGAAAACTTTTTCGCCGATTAATACCACAGGGGCTAGGCCACAGGCGCCAACACATCGGAGGCTGGACAAGGAAAACTTGCCGTCGGGAGTTGTTTCTCCAACATTGATATTCAGTAACCTTCTGAATTCATCCAACACTTTTTCTGCTCCACGTACATAGCATGCCGTACCCATACATACGGAAATCGGATACTCTCCTTTGGGTGTCATATTGAAAAATGAATAAAAGGTGACTACGCCATATACTTTTGACACAGGAATATCCAGTTGTTTGGCAACAATACGTTGTACCTCGGGTGGTAAATAACCGAAAAGATGCTGCGCTTTATGGAGTATATTAATCAATTCGCCGGGTTGATTGCCATGTCCTTCGCAAATAGCCAGCAATTTGTCCATTTTATCTTGTGAAATTTTAAAATCAATCATAAGTAATATATTTACAATGTTTTATGTTTTAATCTTGGCGTTATCCTTTACGAAAATAGTGTGTATGTAACAAGTGATGTGCTTTTTCGCTAAGGGGTTTGCCAAGAAAATCTTCGTACAGTCGGATGATGTCAGGATTTTCGTGTGATTTTCGTAATGGTTTGTCCTGATCTTCTTCGTATAGAGCTTTACTGCGAGTTTTTAGAAGTTCCGAATTCCCATGATGAAGAGGTTGACCTCCACCGCCGATGCATCCGCCAGGGCATGCCATAATTTCTATTGCATGAAATTCTGACTTACCTTCTCTGATTTCTTTTAACAGCCTGCGGGCGTTCCCTAAACCATGAGCAATTCCTACTTTTAATTGGATGCCACCAAGGTCAATGGTTGCTCGTTTGATGCTTTCTAATCCTCTGACTTCTTCAAAATCAAGTTTTTCAAGTGGTTTTCCTGTATATAGTTCGTATGCTGTACGTAGTGCTGCTTCCATTACGCCTCCTGATGCACCGAAAATTACGCCGGCACCGGTGGATTGTCCCAAAGGATGGTCAAAATCTTCGTCTTCCAATGCATTAAAGTCAATATTGGCTCGTTTGATCAGACTAGCTAATTCGCGGGTTGAAAGTGAGTAGTTGACATCCGGATCCCCATTGGTTGAAAATTCTTTGCGCGCACACTCATATTTTTTGGCCAGACAGGGCATGATTGAGACGACAATCAGATCTTCTCTAGGGATATTCATTTTCTCAGCCCAATAAGTTTTGGCTATAGAACCGAACATTTGCTGCGGAGAGCGGGCTGTAGATGGAATATCCAGCATATCTGGAAATTGGTGCTCGAAGAAATTTACCCATGCCGGACAGCAGGATGTCAGAATAGGCAATCGTACATCTTTGTCTCCTTTTAAATAGCGTTCCAGGCGGTCAAGTAGTTCGCTGCCTTCTTCCATGATGGTTAAATCTGCTGCAAAGTCAGTGTCAAATACCTGTTTGAATCCTAATCGTCTTAATGCAGCCACCATTTTGCCGGTAACCGATGTTCCCGGTTTGAGTCCGAATTCTTCGCCCAAGGCCGCGCGGACAGCAGGGGCCGTTTGTACAATGACAGTTTTCTTTGGGTTGTTTAAATCACGCAACAATCGGTTCGTGTGGTCTACTTCTGTCAGTGCGCCAACCGGACATACGGCGACACATTGACCGCAAAATGTACATTCCGAATTGGCGAGTGACTCATGGAATGCAGGCGAAATAGTAGAGGCAAAACCTCGGTTTACAGCAGCTAAAGCTCCAACTGTTTGCACTTCATTGCACATCATTTCACAACGGCGACAGTAGATACATTTATCCATGTCGCGTATGATGGATGGTGAAGTTTCAATAGGGAGCATATTGCGCTCACCGGTAAAAGGTATTTCGCGTATTTTTAATCTTACTGCCAGACTTTGTAATTCACAGTTGCCGGATTTGGGACACACCAGGCAATCATTGGGATGGTCAGACAAAATCAATTCCAAGACTGTTTTGCGGGCATTTAATACCCGTAGGCTGCTGGTATTCACTTTCATGCCATTTTCACAGCGTGTAGCACAGGCGGGAGCCAGATTACGGCGTCCTTCCACTTCCACAACACAGATACGACAAGATGCCGGCAGGTTTGTGATACACATATCTTTTAAATTCATATAGCAGAGCGACGGGATTTTGATGCCAATTTGTCGGGCTGCTTCCAGTATGGTAGTCCCTTTTTCCACCTCTACTGTATGATGGTCTATCTGAAGTGTTATTTTTTGCATAATTTTCGAGTTAATGGTTATCTTACTCCAATCGCTTTGAATTTACATTTTTCCTTGCAGGCACCGCATTTGATACACTTGGTTGTATCTATAAAGTGCGGTTCTTTGCGTTCGCCACGTATTGCATCAACTGGGCAATTACGTGCACAGAGCGTACAACCTACGCACACTTGCGGGTCAATATAATATGAAAGCAACGCTTTACAACGTCCTGCCGGACATTTGTGATCGCGGATGTGTGCAAGATACTCGTCATAGAAATTATCCAGAGTTGATAATATCGGGTTAGGGGAGGTCTGTCCCAGTCCGCATAGTGCGGTATCCTTGATTACCTGACTCAAAGTTCGTAGATTTTCCAGGTCCTCCATCGTTCCTTTGCCTTCGGTAATGCGTGTCAGAATTTCCAACAGTCTTTTATTTCCGATGCGACAAGGAGAACATTTACCGCACGACTCTTCTACGATAAACTCCATATAAAATTTTGCAACCGATACCATGCAGTCATCTTCGTCCATGACAATCATACCGCCGGAACCCATCATAGATCCGGCTGCAAGCAGATTGTCAAAATCAATCGGAGTATCCAGATGTTTCTCTGTCAGACATCCTCCGGATGGACCGCCGGTTTGTACGGCCTTGAATTTTTTACCGTTTTTGATACCCCCGCCGATTTCGTATATCACCTCTCTTAACGTGGTTCCCATGGGCACTTCAATCAGACCGACATTGTTGATTTTACCGGCAAGGGCAAACACCTTGGTTCCTTTGGAGCGTTCAGTTCCGATACCGGCAAACCATTCCGCTCCTTTGTTTAATATGGCTGGAATATTGGCAAGAGTTTCCACATTATTTACATTTGTCGGTTTATTCAGATAGCCTGACTCTGCCGGGAAAGGAGGTTTTGTAGTCGGTTCGCCTCTGTGCCCTTCCATCGAATGGATGAGTGCGGTTTCTTCTCCGCAGACGAAAGCACCGGCTCCATAGCGGATTTCGATATGGAAGCTGAAATTTGTCCCTAATATATTATCTCCTAAAAGGCCATATTTCTCTGCTTGCTCGATGGCAATACGCAGACGTTCGATAGCTAGCGGGTATTCGGCACGGATATATACCAATCCTTTGTTGGCACCGATACTATATCCGCAGATAGCCATTGCTTCAATGATTGAATTTGGGTCACCTTCCATGATGGAGCGATCCATAAAGGCTCCTGGATCTCCTTCGTCTGCATTACAGACAACATATTTTTGTTCATTTTGATATTTACGTGCAAACTCCCATTTCATGCCGGTCGGGAATCCGCCACCGCCTCGACCTCTTAGGCCTGAACGTTTGATTTCGTCAATGACAGTTTCGGGTGTCATCTCTGTCAAACATTTGGCAAGTGCAGCATAACCGTCGCGTGCTATATATTCTTCTATATTTTCCGGATTGATAAATCCACAGTTCCGTAAAGCAATTCGAAACTGTTTCTTATAGAAATTCATGTGTTTTGAATCACTGACGGCTTCTTTTTTTTCCGGGTCTTTGTATAGCAATCGTTCCACTTTTCTCCCCTTGATGATATGTTCGTCTACAATTTCTGCAGCATCTTCAGGTTTTACTTGTACGTAGAACGTATTGTCTGGAATGATTTTTACGATAGGGCCTTTTTCGCAGAAACCGAAACAACCGGTACCGATTACCAGTACATCTTCGTTTAAATCCCTTTCTTTCAGACATTCTTGCAATTGATGAATGATATTCTTGCTGGCAGAAGCCCGGCATCCCGTTCCTCCGCACACAAGAATGTGCATTTTATAGCTCATAAATTCGTTGGTTTTATATGGATTAATATTTAGTTGCGTAGTGTTAGTATCAATGTTTCATTAAATAATTCTGCACGATTTCCTTTACTTTTGTACAATCCACTTTTTTGAACACTGTAGATTGTTCGCCCGGTTTGGTAATTTCGACAGTAGGTTCTTCTTCGCAGTATCCCATACAGTCTGTTTGAGTGACAACAGCATCCAGTCCATTTTGCTTTACTTGTTCCAGAAAGCATTCCATCGTAGCTTTGCTGCCTGCAGCAATACCGCAAGTACCCATCGCCACTTTTACTTGGATTCTTTGTTCCGGATGCTCGCTTTTCTCGCGCAGTTCTATTTTAGCCTGTGCTTCTTCTTTTATTCTTTTTAAGTCTGCCGGTGATTTGATTTTTTCCATAGGTCGATAGTTCGTTTTAATAATTAAGATAATAGGCTTTTATGTTTTCTAAGTTTTGTGATTTCAATTTTGGTTGCCCGTGTCCGGACAGAATTTTGAACAACGTCAAGCATGTGAGAAGCCAAGTCTTTCATAAATTTATCAAACTTACATTTACATCCTGGTTCTGCCCTTTTGGTTTGAAATTATAATTAATTCGCCCAAAGTTAATTTAATATGATAAATTTCCAACGTTTGCGTTCAGGAAAATGAAAATATTTTTTTTAATGTTTGGTGTTGCACCTTAACTAAAAAAATGATATGCCGGCAATAATAATTGGAGGAATAAATAGCCCAAATAATAAGGCTATGACCTAAATTCCTCTCCTTCCCCTTTCTGATACGCCCCATTATGAGAACGTGCCGTTTGAGGTGCCGGAATCGTGGGTGTGGACAACATTTGGTAATGTTTGCAAAAAACTTACAGATGGTTCACATAATCCTCCTCCCAAACGCTCCAATGGGTATACCGTCATAAGTGCTCAGAATATAAAAAATGGTAAGATTGTTTTTACGGACAAAGATAGATATTCTGATGAACTTGGATTTCAAAAGGAAAATCCGAGAACTCAAATAACTAATGGGGATATTATATTAGGTATTATAGGAGGGTCTATTGGTAATGTTGCCATTTTTGACTTATCTGTTCCTGTAATAGCTCAAAGAAGTATATCAATAATAGATACATACGTATCAAATATATATTGTTTCTATTTACTGCAATCTACAATTTTTCAATCGCTCTTTTTAGAAAAAAGTATTGGTAATGCACAAGCGGGTGTTTATCTTGGTGAACTTGATAAATTGTATATACCACTTCCGCCCCTTTCCGAACAACAACGTATCGTGGCAGAAATCAAGAAATGGTTTGCTCTGATAGACCAAATAGAACAAGGTAAAGTCGATATGCAGACAATAATCAAACAAACCAAGAGCAAAATCCTTGACCTTGCCATTCATGGCAAACTTGTGCCGCAGGACCCTAACGATGAGCCAGCCATTGAACTCTTGAAACGCATAAATCCCGGCTTCACACCTTGTGATAACGGGCATTATACGCAGTTGCC
>CAMDJC010000082.1:0-7343 GCA_945900015.1 uncultured Odoribacter sp.
GAGGAGAATGAGTAATTCCGACCTCAAAGTTTTGCACTTCGATTTGGAATCTTCATCATTATTATCTCTTTAACTTGTTTTTGAGCCACAAGATTATTGAATATTGTAAATATATATACCATCATATAAAAGAGGTAAATGAGAAAATACAACATATTATGTATTCAACGAAAATAAGGCGGTTGCCGCTTCAGTGTAGCTACCGTTCGCCTGAAAAGGACTTTACCTTTCATTATTCCGTTTGAGGGGATTTAGAGACTCTACGACCTTGAACCATTTGTTGCATCGCCTCACAACGCATCTGATATTTCACCCCCGTGAAGTTAGCGTCTTTATCTACGCTCGAAAAGGGCAGGTAAATTTGATTAAAACCTCTTAAACTGCAAAAATCATGCCCCACGTTAGCAACAACTTCAGCAGCTCTCTCGACTCCAATCGCAAACTCAAATACTTCCCAGTGGAAGTAATCACTTTCGACGGCGAAAGCTATTGTGAAGAAGCCGTTATTGCGAAGCGCTTTGCTACAGCAAAGAATCCCGCACCGCAGACGAGGCACAGGAACCTTTAGCTCGCCGACCGAATGGTAGGCAAATCGCCGCTTCGATGTTCGACAACGTCGATTACACAATGGTTCAGGGCTGCTTCTCAGCAAGCTGAGCGCTTCGCGATAACGCAGGTTTCGAAATCATCCCCCTCAAAGGGCTGCCCTCCAAACCTTAATTACGACACAGCCCCATCAGCAATAGGGAGCTGAATTTCAACTTTTCTCGTTGGCCTAATGGAAATAGGCAACGATATAATTACCGTTATTTTTCATATCTGATACTATTATTTTTTTCAGATAATCCCACGGCAATAAAAGGGTAAATGTTATTCAGATATTATCTCATGGCAATGAGGACAAACCTTAGCCTCATTACTAACCTCGTGACCACAGACGGGACAATGTTCCATATCAGATGAATAAATGACCTCGGATGGTTGTCTGATAATCGGTTGTGGCACCAAATTACAAGACGGGGATTCACTTTCTGGCATAAATATTTGTGAAGCACCCGACTTATTACCCTGCATTTCTTCAAACAACTCCTTTACAACAACAAACGCCTCGTTCATAGAATGAACATCTGCAAATAAGCCGTTTCGTAGGTTGTTTATTATTTCATAGTATCTTATACGACCAACCTTAATGCCCATTATCTGACCATACTTCCGGCATAGAAAATCGTCCATCTTGCTAACGATAGTATCAGGTATTACATCTATCGAAGGGTTAGATGTCGTATTCGAGATAACAGGCTCAGATGGAAGATTTTCAAGAGCTTTAAGTCTCAACGCCAATACGTATTCAGATAAATCAAATTGAGTCCTATTCAATCCCAATAATGGCTGATTGTCACTGATTTCTAACCCATCAATCGCCATAAAGAGGGGAGATGTAGATTCAAATGCCTTCCAAAAGCCATCACAACGATAGCCAAGACTTGAAAGATATGGAAGTATAAAACGTTTATAAAGGACAAGTCTGTTTAAGATACAAGACGATTTACATAAGGCCGATAGCATTTTGTCCGGCCCGAAAGCATGGGCTGCTACCTTATCAGCATCTACTTCCATATCCGCAGTGACCTCCAGATATTCCGACGAATTTACATCGAAGATAGTCTCAAAGGCATAAGTAAAGCAACGGCAAAAAAGGCGAGCCGGCCACGCATAAAAGCTGAAAAATGCGGGATTAAAGCTCTTATTTAAGCCAAATACTCCATTCCTGCCCAATCTTGAAGTTATGTTTGATATCCTGGCAAGATATGCCTTATACTTTGTCTGTGGCTGAGCGAGATGTGCCAGTTCATGACCTATCACTGCACACAATTCATCTTTTGACAGGACATTACAAAGAGTGACGCCAATATAAAGCTTAGCGTTAGAGTTAACGAAGAAATTAAAGAGGTTCGGGGCGTAATAGACGTTTACAGACAGTCCCGGAGTGAGAATAACATCTTCGATATGACCTTCAAAGCCGACTCTTTTTGCTGAACTTTCAATAAGTTCAAATAGTTTTGGAGCAGTATGGCGCGTTACTGAAATGCCTTTTGCCCTATATGGCTTATATGTAAGGAATACCACAATGGCAAACAAAGCATATAAGACTGGCAGTAATGCCAAAATAAATAATCGACCGTTATTGCTACCAAAAGATAGGATCCAAAATGCAAAGAGTACGGATAGACCAATCCACCCCAGCAGCATCAAGATTATCAAGCAGTAAAAACTGACAATCTTAATCTTGTATTTGCCACTCAGCCCGCTTTCTCTCATGACAATGCTGATTACATCAATATACTAATGATTATCAGAAGTATAATGATGAATATAAAAATCAGAGTAAACAGATGCAGTGAATTGCCGGAACCCTTATGTTTGTTCGTTTCTGAGGTCTTTTCTTCAGTGCATTCTGATTCCTCCTCTCTATAATCCTCCTCGTCTATATCATTAAGTGCGGCTGCTCCAGACAATTCGGTTTGTTGCGCTATATTAAGCACAATTCGAGGCTGTAGCCTGTTTATAATATCCTCACGGCTAACAGGTTGCTCCTTGCGTCCAATAATATCAAACAGTTGCTCTTTGGTAAGATGTTTCATGGCAATACCAAAGTCGGCATTATCTTGTTCAGCTTCCTTACAAATACCTATTACAGACAATGAATAGATCCGGAAGTCAGATGCAAAATCTTCATCGGATTCAAGCCTTTCCTTGAACTTGCGGTTTTCTTCTTCGGAAAGCTCTCCCTTGATGTATCTATCAAAAAAATCAATTCTTTCCATTTCTATTCCTCTTTTTAGGTTTTATATCAAAGCCGGCACGATTAAGAGCGTCCGTAACTCTTTTTATCAAATCAGTCATACACTGACTCTTCTTTGCTTTAGCGGTCTGAGCATTCCGGTACCCAATCTCTTCTGCGATTTCCTCCATGCTCATGTTCTCATAATAGAAGAACTTAATGATTGAAGCACAAGGTGCAGGAGTATGGGTTAACTCATTGCCTAAAAGAAATTGCACCTCCAGATTATCCGACAATGGCAACTCTTCATTCGGCATATCCTTCATTATTTGCTCCGCCTTTCTTCCTATTGAGTCCTTAGACTCATAATCTTTACCATTGCCGATATAATCAGTAACAGTGGTAATGCGCATTGCCTTGTTTGCAAGATTGAGACCGATAGTAATGATGTAATTACTCCAGCAAGTATCTTCTCTAACACGGTCTGCCAACAAATTATCATAAATAGTAATGAAGGTGTCCTGATACAAATTCTCAGCGTTGCCCAGACTTAACGATGGATAATGCTGTGTCAGCTTTCTCATGAATGCCGGGCGAAGACGATTGTACCATTCTCTAACAATATCTTCGTAATTAAGTGCCATTGCCTTGATTATCAAATATGCAAAGTTTTTAGTAGATGACAAAAATTGAATTTTGCCGGCTATATTACTTATTGTTAATTGGTTATATCTTGCGAAAGTCCCTAAAAATTAGTAACTTTAAAGAAAAGTTTAGCAGCTTTTCCATGAAAGTTACGAAAACTCCCGGGGTCTGCTACAAAGTTAATCAAATCGACCCGATTATGCAAGAGCATCTCGGTCCGGTAATGTCATCGCGAAGCGCTTGCGCAGCAAGAATTTGGCTCGCACAAAATTGCTTGCGTTTGTACTTCACGCCCTTTGTGTCGTGCAGACGGTCAGCCTGCACAAGATTGCGTCTGCGATGCCTACGAGCGTTGAACGTGATTCCAATCTGAGGCGCGTGCAGAGATTTCTTGCCGGATATGCTCGCAACCTTGACCTTATCTCCAAAGTGATATTTGCACTTCTGCCAGTCAAGACAGGACTGGTTCTGTGCCTCGACCGCACCAGCTGGAAATTCTGTGAGGTCAACATCAATATCCTTATGCTTGGAGTGACATACAAGGGCGTTGCATTTCCTCTGCTTTTCACCATGCTTGACAAACGCGGCAATTTCAACCGGCAAGAGCGGACACGGCTGATTGATAGATTTATACGGCTGTTCGGTGCCGAGTGTATCGATTCTCTCGTCGCTGCCCGAGAGTTTGTCGGCAAGGAATGGGACGGGTATCTCAACAACAGACGCATCCGATACTACCTGCGAATCAAGCAGAATTTTTGGTTGCGTAATCCCAAATCCTCTGAAGATGTCAGGGCATGGCATCTGTTTCACGGCCTCAAGCTCGGACAAGAGCGTGTCTACGACAAGCTGTTTCTCCTCAAAGGTGAATATGTCTGCATTGCCGGAGCCTTGTTGAAAAACTCCGATGGCGTGCCGAAACTGCAAATCCTTATTTGCTACAACCACCCGGAAACTGCCGTGGCAACCTACAAACAACGCCGGCAGATTGAGACATGCTTTCGCGCCATGAGGTCCTCCGGATTCAATATCGAAGACACCCACCTGCGCGACATCGACCGCATCGCGCGTCTGACGGCGATGGCCTGCATGGCATTGGTATGCGCGTATCTCGTTGGCGAACATAAGGATATGAATGTTAAAGCTATCAGAATATTGAAAAACGGCAAGAGAGCCAAATCGCTGGTAAAGTATGTCCTGGAAGAAACCACAAACGTACTCCTCAGACCGCTCTACAAGCCGAAATTCGATGGCTTCAAATTTTTGTCATGTACTTAAAGTATAGACATAAAGAAAGAGTCACCACCTTGTATAGGTGATGATCCTTGTGTGATCCGAGTGTGGTCACAAAAATTTTTATAGTCACTTGTGCTACAGATAGTTATGAAATGTGTTTTTGTGATACGGTACCACAAATTGTGGTACACTTTGACCTTTCGGGGGCAAAATCCGGTACAAAAACAGCCTCTTTTTATCTCTCTTGAATATTAAATGTATTTTAACTAGATACCTATATTCGGTTATAAATTAAACAGTTGTTGGTATTAATTAAATTTCTAAAACGGGATAGAAGGAGCCTTTGATTAACTGAGACATTCCTTGCGAGGCGAAGGTCGCAGTTAACTTTTCACAGACGTGGCGTTTGCCACTCGATAGAATTCTCTAACCTTATCATGAAGGAAATTGGCTTGGAACACCTCTTGATATTGTAATAGATGAGGAACAATTGTAAGTTTTAGCTCACGCTTTTTCAAGACATCTTTTATAGTGCCTTTTATAACATCAGAGTTTTCAAATACTGATTTATACAAATCATCGTATTTTTTAAATTTGTCGTTGTCGCAATTGAAAACAATTGTGGCAAATCGAATCTCCTCAGCATTTTCTAGTAGGCTCATTTTATATGACTCATTTTCCGGCAATTGTTTGTTCGCCGGACCGGTAGCTATTCCAAGCAAATGGCTAAATGCTTGTTTTATACCACCTATATACTCCGATGTGCGTACATTATTTTTATTAATTAAGCAGTATTCCTCAGTTACAAATGGTTCGCTATGGCTTTTGTCAGGCTTATGATTTACTTTGTTGAACGAAGCTTTGAATGGTAAATCTAATTTATCTAAGAGCAAATCATAGAATTCTTTATATCTGTCCGGCGAAAGAAAAACTTTTCCTCCGCTGAGATATTCTGTAAACTTTGATTCAAGGAATAGGAGTTTCTTTCTATTTTCGCCCATAAGAAGAACGTCAATATTTGATGGTTTGCCGAGAGAAGCATTAATTACATCGTTTTTAACTTCAAACATCACTTCGTTATATTCCGTCTCATCAATTGTAATCGGATGATTTGACAAATCATAGAAGCAGAGGAAAGCCAATAAAGACGAAGAATGAAGTGTTAAGATTTTTGATTTTTCGTCACCATCACCGCCTGTTGCCGATTTAAATAATTCTCGCATTTCTGGAGTTATCGTAAGGTCAAAGATTCTTGAAAGGGTCTCAAGTTCTTTTCCTTCTTCGGATTTAAAACTCTTTGACCAAGTGGAATTATTGTTAGTGCGCTTGTATATCGTAGGAATTATTGCAATCTTAATCGGTGCCGCACTCGCAAGTTTCTGAACTATAGATTCTTTCGTTTTGTTCATAAATAATTTATATTTTTATTGTTGATATTGTCTGATTGATTTCTTTATCAAATACAAGCGTATAGATGATTAATTTATATCCAATTATCTTATAATTTATGATATGGGAAGCGGTAAATCCTTGGGGCAACTTCCGTATTGGTCATATGGTCAAAGCCTTCATACTCATATTCTGTGACACTACCACCTATTTGGTCGGTGCCACGATGAATGGTAATCTTCATGTTTTAGAATTATTTTTTAGTTAATAATCATTTCCATTATAATTCGTATTGTAGCCATACACTTCAATTAGAATTATTCTTGAGATACTCTTTTATATATTCTTTTATCCAATAATGAGCATAACTGATGAATTTATACCCTTTTGTCTCATCGTATTTTATAACTGCGTGGAGCAGCCCTTTATTGCCCTCAACAACAAGTTCTTCCACCTGATGTTTTTCGTTGGCATATCTATCAGCTATAACACGGACAAATCTGCGATTTGCAAGTAATAGTTTCTGTTTTTCGGCCTCGCAGTCGTCGGGCGACTGTCGAATCTGCTTGATTAGAGCAAGCTCTTCCTCAAGAGTGATGAGTTCTTCACGTTTTACTTCTTCTTTCTCTTTCATATTTCTTATAATTTTGATAGTGTTCATTTTTCGCTTACAATTAATGATAATCGCTCCGGTAGTGCTTTCACATGGAACTGTTTCAATATCACCTTTTTCTGCATACATTTGTTCATCCACGCACGCAGCCACCAAGTCAGCATCACGGACAATGCATTTATTACGGTATAACTTTGCTTGCATCGTGTCAGTGCTTTCATCAAGGTGGTATTCCTTGACTGATATTGCCAAAGATTTGGCATAATGCTTTACATATCGATTCAACACCGTATTACCCCCGGTGATAAGAAACTCGGAGATGGGTACTTCGCGAAGTTGGCGACGAAAGCAAGTGTACCAATCGTGATAGGAAGTTGCCTGATTGAGTTTACCAAAAATTGCTATCTTCATAAATCAAAAACAAGTTTGTATATATATTATACGATTGAGATTTTTTGGGATTTGTATATTTTTGTTAAAATTCAAAAACTATTATCATCTTTTAGATTAATAACTTTTCCTAATCGTCCAGATACCATCGCTTTATGCGTTAAGGATATTTAACGTTACATTTATTAACAAATCGGTTTTTCACCCGATATATGTTAAACAAATTAACAATATAACGGCACAAGCCGGAATGTCGGTGCATGAGAATTTCAGGAAAGTGTTAACTTTGTG
>CAMDJC010000083.1:0-7090 GCA_945900015.1 uncultured Odoribacter sp.
AGTGATGAACAAAAAAGAAGGTGCATCGTGCATTACGACACACCTTCTTTTTATTCATTATTGTGCCTTGTCAAGTTCTACTGTGAAGTGGCGCATGATAGGAAATTCTTTCGTTATCACATATCCACGTGTAATTGATTCTCGACGGTCGTATACATTCTTCAAGGCTGCTGCAATCACATCCATATGATTATTCGTATAGGTTCGACGCGGTATTGCCAATCTCAATAATTCCAAACGCGGATAACGGTTTTCACGAGTCACCGGATCACGGTCTGCTAGAATAGAACCGATTTCTACACCACGAATACCAGCTTCCAAATATAATTCAACCGCCAAAGTTTGAGCAATGAATTCTTCTTTCGGTACATGTGTCAAAATCTTTTTAGCATCTACGAAAATAGCGTGTCCACCAGCTGGGCGCTGATACGGAATTCCATATTCATCCAATTTTGCTCCCAGATACTCAACCTGTTTTATACGGGTTTCCAAATAATCAAATTCTGTACCTTCATCCAATCCTTGTGCCAATGCATTCATATCACGTCCTGACATACCACCATAAGTGATAAAACCTTCATTCATGATACAGAACATCTGGCATTTTTTCCATAATTCTTCATTTTTAAAAGCAACAAAACCTCCCATATTAACAATGGCATCTTTCTTGGATGACATAGTCATAATATCCGCATAAGAATACATTTCTTTCACAATCTCTTTGATTGTCTTGTTTTCGTATCCTTTCTCACGCATCTTGATAAAGTATGCATTTTCTGCAAAACGGGCAGAGTCCATCTGCAAGTTTACTCCATATTTTTTGCACAATGCAGATACTTCACGAATATTCTGCATTGAAACAGGTTGTCCTCCTGCTGTGTTGTTAGTTACAGTCAACACAACTGCTGGAATCTTTTCTCTCGGATATTTCTGTAGGACAGCTTCTAACTTAACCGGATCAAGATTTCCCTTAAAAGGCACTTCTAACTGAGTATCTGCAGCCTCATCAATTGTACAATCAAGAGCGACAGCTTTACGAAACTCAATATGTCCTTTAGTTGTATCAAAATGCGAATTCCCGGGTAATATATCCCCTTCTTTAATGATAGTCGAATATAATACATTTTCTGCAGCACGTCCTTGATGTGTCGGCAAGAAATAATCAAATCCCAAGATTTCCTTAATAGCGTTTTTCATCTTATAATATGAACGCGCTCCGGCATAACTCTCATCTCCCAACATCATTTCTGCCCACTGTTTATCACTCATAGCACCGGTACCAGAATCGGTCAACAAATCGATAAAAACATAATCGCTCTTTAATGCAAAAAGATTGTATTTAGCTTCTTTAATCCACTGTTCACGTTCTTCACGGGTACTTTTACGGATGGTTTCAACCATCTTAATTCGATAAGATTCTGCGAATGGTAATTCCATAATAAATATGATTTAATTGATTAGTCAAATAAAGTCTAGATAAAAAATGTATGCTAAATGAGTTTTAGAAGTCAAACTCATCGCGCTTTTTAATATTTAGAAAAAGCGAATTGATTGGTAGTATGTTGTTTTCTCTTTGCATACGCTTGCAAATATACAAAAAGTTTACACATTACCTAATCTTTGACTTATTATTTCTAGTCAACAACCATATTTTTTGCTATCTCCTTTTACGACGTCCCTCTTTTGTTCGATCCAGCCGCACCTTCTGGGGCGTCTTGCTATTTTTAGCTGAACGTTGGTGAAAAGCTCCTCCCCCTTTTGGCTTTCCTTTTTGATAAACAATGTTAGCTGTCTGAACTTTCTCTTCATCCATCAACAACTCTGATATTTCAAGATCTTCCGGCAACTCTAACATATCTACCTGCTGCCCAATCAATGATTCGATTGCATCAAATCTCGGTTCTTCTTTTTCCGACACAAAACTAATTGCAACACCCTCTTTACCTGCACGCGCTGTACGTCCTATACGATGAATATATTCCTCCGGTATGGATGGTATATCAAAGTTTATTACATGCGATACATCTTGTACATCAATACCGCGCGCTGCAACATCCGAAGAAATCATAATACGCGTAGAACCTTCTTTGAAAGCTCGCAAAGCATTTAAACGTGAGTTCTGTGCCTTATTGGAATGCAATACACTCAACTCCCCTGTCCAATAATCGGCTAGTTTTTCAACAATGCGATCAGCATTTTTTTTCGTTTCTGTAAAAATCATCACTCGGCGATATTCTTCTTTGTCTGCCAACAATAATTTTAACAGATTAATCTTCGTTGCAATATTCGGCACATCATAACGATATTGGCTGACAAATTCCACTGGAGTTGCTTGAGCTGCAGTTTCTACTCTCACAGGATCAGGAGACAAAAATTCGCGGGCCATTTCATCTATAGTAGCAGAAAAAGTAGCCGAGAATAGTAATGTCTGATGTTTTTCCGGTATCACTTCCAAAATACTTCTCAACTGTGGCATGAATC
This sequence comes from uncultured Odoribacter sp., assembly GCA_945900015.1. Taxonomy (GTDB): domain Bacteria; phylum Bacteroidota; class Bacteroidia; order Bacteroidales; family Marinifilaceae; genus Odoribacter. The sequence continues at coordinate 2,482 of CAMDJC010000083.1, forward strand.
CCATATCCATTAAACGGTCAGCTTCATCAACTACAACTGTTTTTACCTGACTGGTACGAATAATGCCATTCATATATATATCCATAAATCGCCCAGGTGTTGCAACTAACAAATCAACGCCCTCATAAACTGCTGATTGTTGAGTTCGGATATTAGTCCCACCATAAATACCAACACAACGAATATCCATAAACTCTGTAAGCAATTCAACACTTTCGCATACTTGCACAACCAATTCTCGGGTCGGCACAATGACAATTGCACGAGGATAGTTACCTTGAGCATAATGTAGCTTCATTAACAAAGGGATTAAATATGCCAACGTCTTTCCTGTTCCAGTCTGAGCAATTCCCACTATGTCTTTACCCGAACGAATAACAGAAAATGCCTGTTCCTGAATGGGGGTAGGTTGATCAAATCCGGCTTCTTCAAGTGCCATCAATATCTGTTTGCTAATATTCAACTCCTTAAATTCCATTATGCAATACTTTTAATGTGTCCTATCCTATTAGAGTGCGTAAAAATACAAAAAAAGAATACCTCTACAAAAACATTTTTTACGCCACAACAAATAACACACTAATCATCAGTATTTTACACTATATCAAAAACAGAATATTCATTTTTTAATCATTTATGCAAACGTTTTATTTGTTTATTCCAATTATTATCCCTATATTTATTCCACTGATAACCATAAAACTTTTGAGATATGACTACGACTATTACTTTCAACGAATTGAGAAAAATCAAAGACATGTTACCCTCAGGAAGTATGCAAAGAATTGCCACAGATTTAGGCATTGATATAGAAACTGTCCGTAATTATTTTGGAGGAGACGATTATGATGAAGGGAAAGCTGCTGGATTGCATATCGAACAAGGACCTGATGGAGGCATTGTCAAATTGGATGACACTACTATCTTGGAAAAAGCTAAAGAAATTTTACAACACTAGCAAATGAATAAAGAAGGTGTGTCAAAAATGACACACCTTCTTTATTCATTCTATACTAACCTGCAAATCTGTATATATGATTGCTTCTTGCGCCTTGGAAATAATATAAGCAGCTGGTAAACTCATAGCTTCATTAGCATTTATTACCCTCCTTAAAATTGAAGCTTTACTCTCTCCTAAAACAGGTACTAAAATTAATTTACTATTTAATATCAGTTGGCCAGTCATAGTGATTCGCTTCTGTTTGGACAAAGGATGTTCCGCTACAGAATAACAATGTTTGTCCGTTAACAAATCCAACTGATTAGGGAAAATTGAAGCTGTATGCCCATCTTCACCAATACCAAGAATTACACCATTAAATTTTGGTAAACAAGCATAGCCAGGCAATTCCCATTTCACCATTTCTGAATAATGTTCTGCCTCTATTTTCGGCTCACGCTCACCATGAATCCGATGAATATGTTCTCTCGGGATATTCAATGGCGTGAACAATAATTCATCCGCATGCATATAATTACTCTCATCATCCGTTGGCTCAACACAGCGTTCATCCACCCAATAAAAACGCAATTGTTCCCAATTTATACGCTCCCGATATTCATCTGCCCACAAACGGTACATTTTTTGAGCTGTACTAGCTCCAGATAATGCCAAATGAAAGGGTTCTTTATGCTGCTGCATCTTTTCAATCAAACACTCTGTCATGCCACGTAAGGCATCTTCTTGAGAATCGTATACTTCTAATTTCATAACTTTAGTATTTGGATTTTAGCCTTTGCTAATTTACAATTTTCCCTATTTTCCTACAAGAAGAAAATAAATAAAATTACTACGTAAAAAGACTATTTATGTTAGTCGTTTTTACCTACTTTTGCATTCTGTAAAAGTCACATAATAATAACTAGAAGGAGTATTTATGAATAAAATCATTCTCAAGCCCGGTAAAGACCGCTCTGTATTTCGCTATCATCCATGGATATTTTCAGGAGCTATTGCCAAAGGCGAAGGCGACCTACAGGAAGGCAATCTGGTGAAGGTATACACATCGGACAACCGCTATCTTGCTACAGGACATTGCCAAATTGGCTCTATAGCAGTGAGAATTCTAACCTTCGAAAACGAAACTATTGATTATAATTTTTGGCGCAATCGCATTGCTGATGCCTACAATATGCGCAAGGCTATCGGATTAACAGAATCTCCAACCAATAATGTGTACCGTCTTATTCATGGTGAGGGAGATAATTTACCAGGACTTGTCATTGACTATTACGCTGGAGTAGCAGTCGTGCAATTCCATTCTGTCGGCATGTATTTGGAGCGTGAAAATATAGCTCATGCACTACTAGACGTAATGGGTGATAAAATTAAGGCCATCTATGACAAATCAGAAGGAACCCTCCCCTATAAAGCTGCCATAGAGCCTCACAACGGCTATCTTTATGGTAAAGCAGACAATTTCATTGCATTGGAAAATGGCTTAAAATTCAACGTAGATTGGCTAGAAGGACAAAAGACCGGTTTTTTCATTGACCAACGCGAAAATCGCAGTCTGCTGGAAAAATATGCACAAGGTAAGAATGTACTGAATATGTTTTGTTACACTGGAGGATTTTCTTTCTATGCTATGAGAGGAGGTGCTCATTTGGTTCATTCCGTAGATGTTTCTGCCCGTGCCATAGAACTTACCAAACGCAATGTAGAACTTAATTTTCCAGAAGATTCACGCCATAAAGCATTTGCAGAGGAAGCATTTCAATTTTTAGAAAAATCTCAAAACAAATACGATTTAATAGTCCTCGACCCTCCTGCTTTTGCCAAGCATCAAAATGTATTGAACAATGCTATTCAAGGATATAAAAAATTGAACCGTAAAGGTATTGAAATCATCAAACCTGGAGGTATTATATTTACCTTCTCCTGCTCTCAAGTGATGACAAAAGAATTGTTCCGCCAGACAGTGTTCACTGCGGCAGCCAATACAGGAAGACGTGTCCGTATCCTACACCAGCTAACCCAACCGGCCGACCATCCTGTAAACATCTATCATCCGGAAGGCGAGTATTTAAAAGGACTTGTTCTATATGTAGAATAAAAAATAGAGTGACTTTTAGTCACTCTATTTTTACTTTATCACATCATGCTTTGTGCCACTTGTATCATCTCTTCTGCCAAAGAATTAGCAGTTTGTTCATCTTTTGCTTCTGAATAAATCCGAATAATCGGTTCTGTATTCGATTTACGCAAATGCACCCATCCATCAGCAAAATCTATCTTCACACCATCTATATCTGTCACTTTTTCATTCGCATACTTTATTTTTAATCCTTCCAGAATTTTATCAACATCCATTCCAGGAGACAGTGTAATTTTATTTTTCGAAATAAAATATGAAGGATATGTCTTTTTCAATTCGGTCATACTTTTACCTTCCGCCACATAATGAGAAAGGAATAAACCCACACCAACTAACGCATCGCGGCCATAGTGACTCTTAGGATATATTACACCTCCATTACCTTCACCACCTATTACCGTGTTAGTTTCTTTCATTTTAGCCACAACATTCACCTCGCCGACAGCTGCTGCATTGTATTGCTGTCCATACTTTTCTGTAATATCCTTTAAAGCACGCGAAGAAGACAAATTAGATACCGTATTGCCAGGTGTATGTTTCAAGACATAGTCAGCAACAGCAACCAACGTATATTCCTCTCCAAACATCTCGCCATTTTCCGATATCAGTGCCAAACGATCCACATCAGGGTCAACAACAATACCAATATCAGCCCGACATTCCTTCATTTTATTGGCAATTTGCATCAAATTCTCTGGAATTGGTTCCGGATTATGAGCAAAACGCCCTGTCGGCTCACAATTTAACTCAATCACATCATTTACACCCAATGCCTTCAATAACCGCGGAATAACAATGCCACCTACTGAATTTACAGCATCAACCACAACTCTCAAGTTAGCCTCTGCAATAGCCTTTTTATTCACTAACTCCAACCCCAACACTTCATCTATATGATATTGCGTATAATCCTTATCTGTAATATTTCCCAAATTGTCAACATCTGCATATTCAAACTCCTCCTTCTCTGCCATAGCCAATACTTGTTTTCCATCCTTATCAGATAAAAACTCTCCTCGACTATTCAAAAGTTTCAAAGCATTCCATTGTTTAGGATTATGACTCGCTGTCAAAATAATACCGCCATCAGCATTCTCTGCCGTCACTGCAATTTCAGTTGTTGGCGTAGTAGCCAGACCTATATTAATCACATCATGCCCTAATCCAGATAAGGTTGCAGATACTAATTTCGCATACATATCCCCAGAAATACGCGCATCACGCCCCAATACTATTCTTGCTTTTTCTTTACCAGCCCCTTTTTTCAACCAAGTTGCATAAGCTGAAACAAACTTCACAATATCTAAGGGGGTCAAATTATCTCCCGGACATCCACCTACAGTCCCGCGAATTCCAGAAATAGATTTTATTAGTGTCATATTACAAACAATTTTAGTTACACGATTCAAATATAATAGTTAATATCCACTAATCAAAACTGGACATATACAAAAACAAAAGGAGGTGTGTCAAAATGCGCACCTCCTTTTTTTACGCACAAAGCCCCGACT
>CAMDJC010000084.1:0-7053 GCA_945900015.1 uncultured Odoribacter sp.
ATAGTGATGAACAAAAAAGAAGGTGCATCGTGCATTACGACACACCTTCTTTTTACATAATATCCTATAAAAAATTATTCCATATAACTGGTATTATCCCAACAATGGGTACACAGTTCTTCTTTCGGCAAACCTATAGCTTCTACCAAATCATCCAGGCGCTGGAACTGTAATGAATCCAGTTGAAGATGCTGACACATCACCTTAACCATCTCTTTATATTTTTCTGAATCAGGGTCAGTATATGGTTGCAATATCTCATCAGTCAAATCAGAAGTTCCTTCCAAATCACGAATCACACGACGAGCAAATAAATCAAACGTAGAACGCGATGTTGAAAAATTCAAAAAGCGACAAGGGAAAATCAATGGAGGACAAGCAATGCGAATATGAACCTCTTTCACTCCACACTCCCGCAATTTCACTACATTATCCTTCAATTGTGTTCCACGTACAATGGAATCATCCAAGAAAACAATCTTCGAATCACGAGTAAAAGCTTCATTCGGCAATAATTTCATTTTTGCAACCAAATCACGCATTGACTGATTTTGAGGCATAAAACTACGAGGCCATGTCGGAGTATATTTTACAAACGGACGCTTGTAAGGTATTCCTTTCTCATTGGAATATCCAATAGCATGTCCCACTCCGGAATCCGGAATACCAGCTGCAAAATCAGGCATCAGTGCATCACGTTTAGCCATGGCTGCTCCACAACGGTAGCGAGCATCTTCTACATTAATTCCTTCATAATAAGCCGACGGATAACCATAATAAACCCACAAGAAAGAACAAATCTGTTTCCGACATCCCGGAGCAATAATCGGAGTTATACCATCCTTAGAAACACGCACAGCTTCACCCGGTCCTAAATCACGCACAATAGAATACCCTAGATTAGTGAACGAAGAACTTTCACTTGCTACAACATAACCATATTCATTCTTTCCGATAATCACCGGTGTACGACCGAATCTATCACGAGCCGCATATATACAGTTATCTGTCAAAATCAAAAAGGAACAAGAACCTTTCACTGTTCGAAAAACATTCTCTATTCCTTCTTTAAATGTATCCCCCTTGTTAATTAGAATACTCACAACCTCCGAAGGATTTATCGTAGAAGAAGACATCTCTGCAAAATGTATCCTTTCTTTGAGTAATTGTGCAGAAATCTCTTGGATATTATCAACACGTCCCACTGTAACCAATGAAAAACGCCCTAAATGAGAAGTAACTGTAATCGGCTGCGATTCCATATCGCTTATCACACCTATTCCATGGTAAGAACCGGCAAAACGTCCTAACTCAGGTTCAAACTTATTCCGGAAATAAGCACTTTCAATACTATGTATCGAACGAACAAAATCTTCACCATTAAAGAAAGCCATACCCGCTTTCTTTGTCCCAAGATGGGAATGATAGTCTGTGCCGTAGAAAACATCAGCGACACACTCTTTGCGTGAAACGCAACCGAAAAAACCGCTCATATCTTGTTTTGTATTATTTTATACTGCAAAAGTAGTAAAAAATCCAAGCCTAAACATTTCATTAGATTTTTTTATAATTTTGCACCCCGTTATTAAAATAGTTATTTGACATGAAACAACTTGATTTTCATCCTGTGCTATTCAGCACATTAAAAAACTACAACAAAGAAAAATTCCTTACCGACTTGATGGCTGGTATCATTGTCGGCATTGTAGCCCTCCCTCTTGCTATTGCATTCGGCATTGCTTCCGGAGTCAGCCCCGAACAAGGCTTGATTACCGCTATTCTTGCAGGCTTCATCATCTCTTTCCTCGGAGGAAGTAGTGTCCAAATTGGTGGACCGACAGGAGCTTTTATCGTCATTGTCTATGGCATTATCCAAGAATTTGGAATTGAGGGACTCGCCATAGCGACCGTTATGGCAGGTATTATCCTATTGCTGATGGGTATTTTCAAATCAGGTACTATCATCCGTTTCATCCCATATCCCATCGTTGTTGGCTTCACCAGTGGTATAGCCCTAACAATCTTTACCACACAAATAAAAGATTTATTCGGTCTGACCATGGAAAGCGTTCCTGCCGACTTTATCTCTAAATGGGGAGCATATTTTCAATGTATAGGCACGGTTAACTGGTTAGCTTTAGCTGTCGGTATCGGTAGTATCTTACTAATTATCATCACTCCAAAATTTTCTAAAAAAATACCTGGATCTCTTGTTGCCATCATTGTCATGACCATTGTCAGCTATATTATGCGCCACTATTTTGGTATCACAGGCCTTGAAACTATCGGCGACCGTTTTGAAATCAATGCCAGTCTGCCACAACCAAATGGTCTTGATTTCAGTATGTCCACCATCCATGGACTTCTACCGGCCGCTTTCACCATTGCAGTATTGGGAGCCATTGAATCATTGCTATCTGCTACTGTTGCAGATGGTGTTACTGGTCACAAGCACAACTCCAACACAGAATTGATTGCACAAGGTGCTGCAAACCTCATCGTTCCTTTCTTTGGCGGTATCCCGGCAACAGGTGCTATCGCTCGAACAATGACCAACATCAACAACGGAGGACGCACTCCTGTTGCCGGTCTGATTCATGCCGTTGTATTGTTGTTGATTTTATTATTCCTCGGACCGCTTACCAAACACATCCCGATGGCATGTTTGGCAGGCGTATTAGTCATCGTGTCCTATAATATGAGCGAATGGCGCACATTCAAAGCTTTGACAAGAAATTCACATTCAGATGTTGCAGTATTGATCACAACCTTCTTGCTGACTGTAATCTTTGATTTGACTATCGCCATTGAAGTAGGGTTATTATTAGCATTAGTGCTTTTCATGAAACGCGCTAGCGAAGTAACCAAAATCACTGTTTCAAAAAATATTATCGACCTTTCCCACGAAGGTGAAATCACTCACGAAGAAGAAAAACTTTCCATTCCGGAAGGCGTTGAAGTATATGAAATTGACGGTCCGTTCTTCTTTGGAGTTGCCACTAAATTTGACGAATGTATGAAATCGTTAGGCGACAAACCGCGAATCCGTATCATTCGGATGCGCAAAGTACCGTTTATTGATACAACAGGTCTGCACAACCTGGAAGGTCTTTACCATTTATCCGAAAAGGAAAAAATCAAAGTAATCTTATCCGGTGTCAACGAACAAGTACATGCTGTATTGAAAAAATCCGGTTTTGCCTCAATGATTGGTGAAAAGAACATTTGCAGCAACATACACGAAGCGTTGAAACGCGCCTATGAAATATAACACTATTAGAATCAGTATCCTACACAAAAAAAGGATACTGATTCATATTAAACAATAAACAACCGAATCACTTTAAGATTCAGCACATCCATCAAGACTTCTTTTCGATATAGCTTTACTGTGACTTTTATTTCTCGCCCTAAAAAGTTTACACACCCAACAGAATTAATAAATTTACCTATCTTTGCCTTAGATTAAATAGTAATTTTCAAAAGACCAGTCAAGCATTATGCTACTAAACATTCTTCTTCTATTAGGCGGACTCATCGCCTTGATCTATGGAGCTAATTTTCTTGTAGATGGCGGCACTGCCTTAGCACACCGGTTAAAAGTCACCCCCATGGTTATCGGATTGACTATTGTTGCATTCGGCACCTCAACACCAGAACTAGTTGTCAATCTAGTATCCTCATTAGAAGGGAGTGCTGCACTTGCTATCGGCAATGTTGTCGGCTCAAACATCTTCAACATTCTAGCCATTTTAGGTATTACAGCACTCATCGTTCCGCTAGGCGTAAAAAAAATGACTACTTGGGTCGAAATTCCACTTGCAGTTCTGGCCGCAGCTTTAATACTGCTTTTTGTCTACGGAGAAAAAGACGGACTCATCACCCGCACCGAAGGAATTTGTCTACTGATATTTTTCATTATGTTTTTGATATACACCTTTGTATTAGCAAAAACATCCTCTGGAGGAGAAGATGAAAATATACAGATCAAAAATTATTCTATTGGCAAATCCTGCCTGCTCATCCTCTTAGGTCTCGCCGGTCTGATTGGAGGCGGTAGATTATTGGTGACCAATGCCATCTCTATTGCACAAGCATTCGGAATATCGGAACGAATCATAGGTCTCACCATCGTATCCATCGGCACCTCGCTCCCCGAGTTGGCAACCTCCATCATTGCAGCCCGTAAAAATAATGCAGATATAGCCATTGGTAATGTTGTTGGATCCAACATATTCAATACTTTTCTAATTTTAGGTGCCTCTGCCACCATTACACCGTTACAAGCTCCTGCCGGCAGCATGCTCGACCTTGTAACGAATATCGTTGCCTCTATCTTATTATTCATATTCATATTTACAGGACAAGGCCGCAAAATCAACCAATGGGAAGGTGGCATATTTTTTGCCATGTATATTGCATACCTGATATTATTGATACGGGGATAATCATCTAACATACTAAAACAAATAAACAATTAAATATTTCTAGAACATGAAAAAAAGTTACATCATTCTGATAGTCATTGCCGTTATTATTCTAAGCATCTTTTTTTGGTTTAAAAACACCTACAATGGGATGGTAACGATGCAGGAAAACGTATCTGCACAATGGTCAAATGTAGAAAACCAATACCAGCGCCGTCTGGATTTGATTCCTAATCTGGTCAACACAGTCAAAGGCTATGCCGAGCATGAACAAAACACACTCAATGGAGTGGTAGAAGCCCGAGCCAAAGCAACTCAGATGCAAATCAATTTAGACAATCTCGATGAAGCTACCATGAAAAAATTAAATACAGTGCAAGGAGAATTGTCCACAGCCTTATCCAGACTGATGGCGATATCTGAAAACTACCCTGACTTGAAAGCCAACGAAAACTTCCGCGACCTACAAGCCCAAGTAGAAGGAACAGAAAACCGTATTGCTGTCGAGCGTCGTAAATTCAATGACACAGCACGTGCCTACAACACCAGTATCCGCCAATTTCCAAAAAATATGCTCGCAGGAATGTTCGGTTTCACACCCAAACCTTATTTTGAAGCAAATGCCGAAGCAGAAAATGCTCCTAAAGTAGAATTCTAATCCTGCGTATATTTTTATGTCACCATCAAAATACTTCACTGAAGAACAAAAAGAAGCTATGGTTGCAGCGATTCGAGAAGCTGAAAAAAACACCTCCGGAGAGATTCGCATCCATTTTGAAAATCATACCCGTAAGGAAGTGCTCGACCGGGCTGCTCAAGTTTTTGCCGAACTGAAAATGCACAAAACAGCACTCCGCAATGGAGTGCTTATATACATTGCATTAGAAGACCGCAAACTAGCCATACTCGGAGATGCAGGTATTAATGCCAAAGTATCTGCCAATTATTGGGATGATATCAAAAATCAATTAGTATGTGATTTCAAACAGGGGAATGTATGCGGAGGAGTGTGCAAAGCCGTACACTCTGTAGGTTTACAACTAAAAAACTTCTTCCCGTATCAAACCGATGATATCAACGAACTACCGGATGACCTCTCATTTGGACAAGAAAAATAAAACGTTCATGAAAAGCAAAAATATATTTCTAGCTTTATGGTTATTGTTATTTTCTATAACTATACAAGCGCAAGAATTTCCAGATCCCCTGCTCCCTCGCAGAATAGTCAACGACTTAGCAGGAATGTTCTCTTCCCGTGAAGCAAACACACTCGAACAGAAACTCCGTCATTTCAACGACACATCTTCCACTCAAATAGCCATTGCCACAGTATCCTCCCTCCATGGATATGCACCCAATGATTATGCCCAACAACTTGCAGAAAAATGGGGTGTCGGACAAAAAGGGAAAGACAATGGAATATTAATACTCCTAAAACCCAAAACAAGAAGTGAAAAAGGACAGATTGCTATTGCTGTAGGATATGGTCTTGAAGGAGTTATACCAGATGCCATTGCCTCCCGTATCATCCGCAACGAAATCATCCCAGCATTTCAGCAAGGCAATTACTACAAAGGCATTGACCGTGCAACCACTATTCTCATGAGACTCACCGGCGGTGAATTTACAGCAGAGCAATATGCAAACAATGGTATTGGTGCCGGCTGGATTTTACTGCCCTTTCTAATCGTATTCCTTGTACCTATATTTGTACGCTGCCGACATGGCTACACCACTGGCAGCCATGGAAGCAACAGTGGAAGCGGCTTCCCGCCCATATTTTTTGGAGGCTTTGGAGGCGGAAGCAGTAGCTTCGGTTCCTTCAGTAGCGGCAGTGGCAGCTTCGGCGGCTTCGGTGGCGGCAGCTTTGGTGGCGGAGGTGCCAGCGGCAGTTGGTAAAATTTCTATAAGAGCAACTAAAATTGTTGATCCCATTTAGAATAGGGGTATCGTGACAAATAGGAGTTATAATATCTTACATCGCCGGTTACTTCTTTTCCTAACCATAATGGGTGTAAAAAATCCTCATCTTCAGCAGACAACTCTACCTCTGCCATCACCAACCCCTCATTTTCTCCTGCAAATTCATCCACTTCAAACACATGTTTCCCTACTTTTACCAAATGACGGACCTTCTCAATCACTCCCCGCTCACATAATTTCAACAATTCATTAGCTTCCCTAACAGGAATTTCCTTTTCCCACTCAAACCGACTCATCCCTCCTTTATCTCCAACCCCTTTTATGGTAATATATCCTCGATCTCCACGCACTCTGATTCTCACTGTCCTCTCTGGCACAGACGACAAATATCCCTGACAAATACGCTCTGAGGCATACACCCCCTTCTTAAAATCTCCACATACCAAAAACTTCCGTTCAATTTCCTGTCCCATAACTCATAAAACATTCTTACTTTACTAAAGAGCATTAATTTCACTCTCAGAGAGCCCCGTTGCCTGGGCAATTATAGAAACGGCAACTCCCAATTGCTTGAATTTCTTGGCATTTTCAATATTCTTCAACCGTTCTCCTTCTGCTCTGCCTTCTGCACGACCCTCTGCCCTACCTTCAATCTTCGCTGTATCCAACACATCATTCTGAATCATCACCGCATTGATATGCT
>CAMDJC010000085.1:0-6198 GCA_945900015.1 uncultured Odoribacter sp.
CTATAAGGATAGTTAGAGACAAGTGTGTCCTTGGTTAATCCTGTCCTTCGCCACCAACAAGCAGAAGCTTTCAACAAATCATATTTTCGTTCACATTTTCTATCCCTAAAAATAATTTTATCATTGCCAACATATTCGAAACAAATATCTGGAGTGCCCATTGAGATTTCTAGGACATCCTGTGACATATTTAGAAGTTTTTCCTTGACCTCTCTTGTTGAAATATCGGTACTTTCAGAAAATATTAATATCATAAATTAATTACAAACAAAACGATAGAAAGGGCTGTGTCAAAAGAAAATACTTCCTTATTTTTTTGACACAGCCGCATACTAGATTCAGACTACTTATTTCCAAACGTGCTCAATAGTGTCATTTGAATTGCTTTCCCTATCAGAACCTTGGCTTCTTGTAGTTCCACAACATGATTGAGTAGCCCCTCCTTCACATCCGCCAGAGCCACCTTGGACAGTCATCATCTCACTAAGGGAAATACTGTCATTTTTAAAAGATTGTAAATTTATTTTCATTGTCATTTACTGCATAGTTAATAATTAACGATCGGAATCTACAAATTCCTGATCTGGATCATTAGCACAACTGCATGATGAATTAGCTTGAGACTTGGTCGTTCCGTGAGCCGGACAGCTACCACTACCACCACGCACTGTCATAAGCTCATCTAATGCGATGGTGTCTTCTTTAAAAGACGATAGATCAATTTTTTTCATATTTTTTTTTATTAAGAAAGTGTTCTTTTCTAGGCATCCACTATTTCCTGTTATTTATCGATAAATTTCGTTTTCAATATCTGATGTTATAAAAATACCAAATGATGTCAACATTAGTATTCTTTTCCATAATGTTTCCAAATAGTTCATTACTTCTTTTCTTGGAAAGTCTTCATCAAGGAAGTCGAGAGCTTTTCGGTTAAAAGAGATTTTATCGCATGAAAAATCAATAATATCAAAAATCACGTCATCCAAATTCAATGTTTCCAACTGAATGGTTCTGTCTACACAACAAATTTCTATTGATTTTTTATGTTTTACTATACCGACAGTCCTTTTTATTTTGAAATTCTCACTGGTTTCGAGGCGCATTTTAAGTATTCTAGCACTCTTTAATGCTACTATATCCCTCATTAACAAAAATCGTGGCTGAAAAAGAGATTCATTTGCATTAAGCAATGAAAGGTATTCATTTACACGTGATTCAATTCCTTTCAAGTCTGGTATGATATTCATTTCGTAGAGTGTAGGAGACAGACGTAAAACATGTTCAAGTCTGTGATAATACTCAGGATAATGTTTCAAAACATAAGCTCTCATTTTCAAAGACACAATTTGTTGCTTCTTGTATGAACCAAGAAGATGAAGGTATTTTCGCTTATCTGGTACCTCGTCAAAATTTCCAAAATTCAAATACTGATTATCCCCGATATCTTCATTGATGTATGTTGCAACATTTTTATGTTTCTCTATTGCGATTTCATGAAGTAAGACCTGCTCAAAAAATATATTAAAATTTACGTCTTCGAGAGTATTAACCCCGTTAATATTATTGTCCACAAAACCAAATGACTCTTTGCAGTAGTCTTTGATAAATCCGATATCGTTTCCTCCAAAGATTCCCATATTAAAAGCACCATTACTTATATTTTGATCAAAAGGCATCATGAGTGTAGGAATATTTTTAAGATTAGGGCGAATAGCATTCCACATCTTACGATAATAGTCTGATGTGATCTCTCGATTCTGGACAATTATATCTTTATCTTTTAAAGAATTGTCTATAGGTTCCCATACAAATACATCCCCATCTACATGAACAAATGGCTCTTTTTGAATGCTATATGCTTTAATTTTAGCAAGAGCCCATAAATTGGGGTTATAACCGTTAAGAGTATCAAGACATATCTTTACCTCCGTATAAGGTAAAGATAATCCTTCAACAAGTATTTCATAACCTTGTTGATCAGTGACAAGACAAACCTGATCATATTGTTTTCTTAGTTGATTACAACTAAGAATCCAACTTAAATAATGATCCATTGGAGTCAGCCACCCATAACTGGAATGGAGGGCATCTCTGTCACCCGTCCAAAAACTTTGAATTATTTTCATCATCTTGAGCTTGGCATACGTCCATCACCATTATTAACATCCACATAGCTATGGCGAACTTTGTTATTTCCAAAACGATAGGATATTTTCAAGTAGAAACTTCGAATGTTGTTGTTTATATTACTTGTCAATGTGAATGTACTGTAATCTATTCTATTGCGGGACTTATTGGTTTTAAAAATGTCTGTTGCTCCGATTTCCAAATCAAGTTTGTCTTTAAGAAACCGCATATTCGCTCCCATATTAAGAGCTTGATATGATTTAAAGTGAACGCTTTCGGAGAGACCTGGAAATACATAATAGTATCTAGCAAACGACGTAATATTATCTTTAAATTTGTAGGACACCGTACTTGAAAGTCTTGATGTATAACCTTTCAAATCATCATCAGTCAAGTCAGGTGTAGTTGATACAGCCTTATTATAATACAATGAACCACCAATATTCACAGAGAGTTTATTCGCATTAAATGTATAATTGGCATTTCCTCCAAATGAGTGCATTTTCAGGCCATTTGTATAAGTGCATCCCATGACACCGTCTCCATCATCATTGAATATCTGGATGACACCATCTTTCGTGTAGTTATATGAAAACTCAATATACAGATTGTTGACCATATACTTCAACTCAAGATAATCCATCATGGTAGGATTTAGCTGAGGATTCCCTTCTTCATGATGATAACTGTCCGAATAACCTCTTGTGGGGTCAAGACACCACATTGCCGGACGTTGAATTCTTTTACTATATCCGAAAACTAATGTGCTTGTTTCAGCGGGATGAAATGTAACGTCAACAAACGGGAACAGTTTTCCATATTTCAGCTCAAACGTGTTGGACCCATCTTCAGAAAATCCATTTTGCGTTGTATGTTCATATCTCGCACCCACTTTTACATACCATTTTCCAAAAGACTTGTTCGCGTCAAAATATGTAGAAATTACACTTTCCTTATAGAGGAAATCTTCAAGGGTGGAATATTCCGCCCTGTTGTTTACTCTGTAATGTCTATATTCACAGCCTGCCTCAAAATTCATTATCGTAAATGGCAATTTTAGATCCAAATTGTATGAATTATATATATACAGACTATTGATACGGCTTTCTGAAAATGGAAGTTCGACATCAGATATATACTGCTGATGCCCTTTATCATGAGTTCTTGAAAAATTATAGTTTATCGTCAGCTTCTTGCCTAAACTGTCAATATTCCATTCATAGTAAGGTGTAAAAGTGACAGAGTGAAAATCTCCTTTTCTCTTAGTAAACTCGTCAACCTTTGTCCCATTCCCATTTGTGTATTCAACTGAAGAATTCTTATCGAATCCATTCTTTGTATATGCAAAAGAACCTAAGAATCCGATATTCATCTTGTCGTTCAGAAAGAAATTTGTAGAAAGGCTTTGAGTCAGCCCGTCATATTTCATCTTCGATTCTGCACTGGAAACTCGTGTGTACGTTGGATATGTATATTCTGTTTGAATATCACTGTTAGCGTGTTCATTATAGTTACTGATGCTATAGTCAATAACCATGAATTTATTGGAGAAACTAAGATTGGAATATTCAGCAAAAGACGGTTTCTGACGTTGGGTATATTCCGCACTTACGCTACCCTCAAATCCCAAATTCTGTCTTTGTCTCGTCACTATATTAATGACTCCTTTTCTTCCTTCCATGCTGAATTCTGGAGAAGGATTTGTCATAATTTCTATTTTCTCTATATTTTCAGAAGGAATATTTTGGAGATAGTTCATCAGCTCCTTTCCTTTTAAGTTTATCTTGCGCTCATTAACCAAAAGAATGACTCCGTCTTTTCCCACAAGAGACAACTCTTCTGGTTTCGTTGGGTCGGCCCAAGGCATTTTGGTGACTACATCTTTGGCGTTGAACCCCTTTGCCCATGGGCTTTGTTTCACATTATAACGCATCCTGTCTCTGTCGTAGCTAATAAATTTCCTATTACCCTTAACATAAACCTCAGGCAAGACCTTTGTGTCAATATTTACCGGAACTAACCCCATATCAATATTCTCAGTGACTTCTATGGTGTCTTCGAGAAGAATGTCGCCCAACAATCTGACAACAAAATGATATTTATTGGGAGTCAAATTAAAGGAATAACTACCATCACTTTTTGTAAGGCAAAGTTTTGTCAAATCCTCATTGGTGCCTCCGATAGTCAATGCAAGAACCTCCACATTCTCCCAAAAAACATCATGTTTGTTTATATCACAAACAACACCTTTTAATTCATAGGAAACATTCTGTCCCAGACATTCTGTAGTTGTAGTTAAAAATATTATACAACAATATGTTGCACTTTTTAGGATGTTTATAAACTTCATTTCGATACTATTTTATTAGTATTAACATGATTCTTGATATTCCGAAAGGACTATTCCAAAAACCCGTTGCATTTTAATTGTAGTCGCGATTTTCTTAATAACATTTAGTCGACGTTTTGCTATTACAGAAATCTTTAATATGCAAAGGTAGTGCTTTTCTTTGTATTTTGTACAAAATGGACGAGATTATCGAGTTTTTTTAAGATTTTATATATTTAACATTGTTTTTTTAACCATTCAACGAATGCGACCACGCCAAATTTGTCCGTTTCCTCAAACAAGGCACGGATGGCTTCAAATGGAGTCTTGTTGTGTTTCTTTGCAGTCTCTACAATAGAATGTATTTCAAGAAAAGCGTCACCCCCGTCATCAGAGCGGAATGTGCATGAGTTCTTTAGTTTGATTTTGAGTTTTCTGATTTCACGCTCAGATGTGTTATCCCGAAGTTTGGATAAGGCGGTTTATCACAACTTTAGTTTTATCCCAACTTATGGTGGGTCTTACCATAAAAGATTGGTTTCATGATACATTTTTTCATTAAAGATTGAAAAAGTTGTGATAAAAATGTGTATATTATATACGTTCACTAATTTCAATTTATATGGACGTAAGTATATTATCACAAAATTATCAGAAACTTCTTGATTATATGAAGGAGCATGGCTATGGCAAGGCTCATATCGGATGGATCAAGAAATGTATCAAAGCGGTACTATCAGATGGTGCCAAGTCAGAAATCAATTCATACGATCAGTTGTATTGGTATGAGATTGCCAAATGGGGTTGGAAGGAAGGTGCTCCGTGCAGGAAGACATTCAAATCCACGCTCCGTTGCGTCAAGTTGTTTGACCAGGAGGGTAAGTATCCCAACTGGAGACATCAGTCTAGCGTGGATGATAAACCTGAGAAGTATGACCTTCTTAGCCCCACATTCAAGAACGCAATTGACCGCTATGTTGCATGGGCATTAACTACTCCTAAGCGGGAAAAGACTGTTCATGTTGAAAAACGCGCAGCAATCTGCTTCTTTACTCATTTGCAGTCAAGAGGCAAGATGGAATTCTCAACCGTGGGACGGTTTGATGTACTCAGTTTCTTTTTTGATGGAGACAAACCTATCCGCGGTCATGCCTATGTCAGTAAGTTTATGCCTATATTGAAGCATGCGGCATCAGGCCGAGATGCAGATGTAATCAAGGTCGTTGATTATCTTCCGAAATTACCAAAGGCCTATCCAAACTATCAGTTCCTGAAAAAAGACGAGGCCTCCAAAATCAGGGAGGTTCTTCACAGCGAAGACACCAAAAGCAATCTATTAGACAAGGCTATCGTTACCATTGTTTACTACACAGGCATGCGTGGAACCGATATCACCTCACTTACAGTAGACAGTATAGACTGGGACAAAGAGACCATCAATATTATCCAATCAAAGACTGGGGTTGAGCTGACTCTGCCATTAACCGCAACCGTAGGCAATGCCATTTGGAGATATGTCACCTCTAATCGTCCTAATGGAAAAGGCAAGGAGATTCTCATTAGCAACAGGCGTCCTTTTGAGAAGATAGGCCATCTATGGGGACATATCAAGAATGTCTTCAACGAAGCAAACGTCAGGACAGATGGTTCAAGAACTGGTGTGCGTATATTCAGGCATCACTTGGCTACATCCTTATTGGCTAATGAAGTTGCCTGTCCTGTGATAAGTTCCATTCTCGGAC
>CAMDJC010000086.1:0-6156 GCA_945900015.1 uncultured Odoribacter sp.
TAGCGTTTCCCTATTTTGGGGGCGTTTCAGCACCCGTTTTGACTAATAAGCCAAACTTTATCAATAATCTAAAAACTGGAAATATGGCAACAATCAAATTAAAATTTCGCCCCTCATCTATACCCGGAAAAGAAGGTGTATTAGTCTATCAGATAACACAAACCCGTGTAACCAAGCAGATAAAAACCGGTTGTAAACTGTTTGAGGAAGAATGGCACTCTGGAGATATCCGTGTTGTGATATCAAGCAGAGAGGAATACATCAAGGATTTGAAGATAGAACTTGCTGAGAAAGAGAAGCGGATACGCTATATAATAAAAGTATTGGAACAAACTCTTCCGACATATACTGCCGAAGACATCATCAAAGCATATGTGTCACCCGAAAGGCAATATGACACTCTCTTCACATTTACAAAAAATGTAATCGCATCGTTGAATACAATAGGAAAGACACGAACTGCTGAAACGTATAACAACACGCTAAACAGTTTCATGCGTTTTAGAAACGGGCGAGATTTATTTATTGGAGAATTAGACTCGGAAATAATAGAAGCCTATGAAACGTATATTATAAAGACGCTTGGGTTGAAAAAAAACACCTCTTCATTCTATATAGGCATTTTACGAGCCATTTATAACCGCGCTGTTAACAAAGGACTTGTTGTGAATACCAATCCATTCAAGAATGTGTTCACAGGGATGGATAAAACTATCAAAAGGGCTATTGATGTCAATAGCATACACCGAATCATAATGTTGGATTTTTCTGAAATCCAGCGTTATGATTTTGCACGCGATATGTTTTTGTTCTCCTTCTATACACGAGGTATGTCGTTTGTGGATATGGCCTTTCTTAAAAAGAAAGATCTCAAGAACGGGATATTGTCATACAAACGACAAAAGAGCGGACAACAGCTTTTCATTCATTGGGAAGATTGTATGCAACATATCGTTGATAAGTATGACACAGACAACTCTCCCTATTTACTACCGATAATTACAAAAATCGGCACAAACGAACGAAAACAATACCTTTCAAAAATACATAATGTCAATCGGAATCTTCAAGAAATAGGGCAACTTTTAGGGCTTGAATTGCCATTGACCATGTATGTTGCGCGCCATTCATGGGCAAATATTGCTTATAACAACAATATCCCCATTTCAGTCATAAGTGAAGGATTAGGACACGATTCCGAAAAAACAACAAGAATATACCTTTCATCATTGAACGCCAATAAAATAGATGACGCCAATAGGATGATACTGGAGTTTGTCCGAAAAGGCAAATAGCAACATTCCTCACATGTCAATCTCCTATAAGCAGATGTATCCATAAAATAAATTTGTTGATTTTCAAGCGAATTGCACAAATAACGGCCACTTAAGGAATAGATATTGCGTGCCATTTTAATCACAGTCAGGATGTTATCTCAATTTTTTCTGGCGAAAAATCTTTTTTTGTTGTTTGAGGATATTTTGCTAATTTTACACTCCGAAAAACATCTGCTTATAGGAGATGTACATGATTTGGACTGAAAATCAAAAGTTTGAGGACGAATTAGAATATAAAAAGGTAACAGAAATATAAGGCGTATGAGATTAAGTCGAATTGCGATTGTATTGATAATATTCCTATCAGGAATAACTAAGATAGCTGCACAGGATGTTGCCATAAAAACCAATGGGCTTTACTGGCTTGCCGGTGGAACTATAAATGGTGGAGTTGAAGTTGCGACAAGTAACCGCGTGACGCTTCAGCTTAGTGGTTCGTACAACCCGTGGACATATAAAAATGATAAAAAAATGCGCTTTTGGCTTGTCGAGCCGGAAGTGAAGTATTGGTTGTGCGAAAAATTTGAAGGCCATTTCTTCGGTCTGCATGGACACGGAGCGCAGTTCTTCGGTGGGTTCCGCGACAAACGCTACGACGGTTACATGGCAGGAGGCGGCATCACCTATGGATATAACTGGATTCTCTCACCGCACTGGAATCTTGAAGCTGAAATTGGATTAGGTTATGAGAGGCTTTGGTACAAAGAAAGCGACCGCATACCATGTATCAAATGCTACGAAAGGAAACATAAGAATTATGTCGGACCGACCAAAGCTGCCATTTCATTAGTCTATATATTCTAAATGCAGATTCGTATGAAAAGAAATATCATTTATCCGGTATTGTTGGCGACTTCGGTCGGCATATTTGCAGGATGTGCCACACAAAAGAATGCAAAATCGGTGACGGTGGAGCCTGCATTAAGCACACTCACACCGGATAGCGCAAATATGGCTCAAATGCAGGTTACATTCAATGTACCCGGCAAATATTTTTCAAAAAGAAGCCGTTTGGTCATTTCTCCTCAATTGGTTGTAGAGGACAGTGTGCTTGACGAATATGAACCGCTTGTGCTTGACGCTCCCATCTACAGTAAGAAAAAACATCGTAAAGAGGTACTTCACGGATATGAAGATCCGTATGCCCGACAAGCGGTTAAAATAGAAAAACTTGCAGAAACGATAGCCATACCGTTCAATGAGAGTGTAGAGATTCCCGAAGGGGTGGATAATGCCCGGATTGTCGGTGTGGTATCAAATGACGGTTGCGGTCAATGCACGGGCATTGACACGATTGACATTGCAAACGTCAGTGTCCCGGTTTCATTGATAGATGTCCGTAAGGAATATAACCTGTCATGGATTGAGCCGGAGTTCAAGATACGTCCGAAAGTACATCAGGGTAAAGGTGAAGCCCGTTTGCAGTTTATAGTTGACAAGTGGAGTATTGTCATGGACTTGGCCAATAATCGCAGCGAATTGACCGGTATGCTGGAAACCCTCCGCCCGATATTGCAGGATTCGCTTGCTACCCTTACAAGTCTTAATATTTTTGGATCGGCATCTGCTGAGGCAAGCTATCAGCATAATATAATGCTTGCCAACAATCGTGCAACTTCAGCAAAAAACTGGCTTATATCGCAGTTGGGGCTGTCAAAGGAAATCCAGCGTATTATCAAGACAGGTGCAGCACCCGAAGGCTGGGAGCCTGTTGTTCAGGCAATGATTGCGGCAAACGATCCAGACAGTATCAAGGTGCGTGAGCTTATGCTCAAATATCCCGGTCCCACTGATGATGCGGCAGAGAAATATATACGTCGCCTTGCTTGCTGGACGCGCATTAAAAACAATTATCTGGCAAAAGACCGCAAAGTTCTCTATGATTACTCTTGGAAAATCAAGAGTTTCACTGACGATGCGGAATTGCTTGAAATGTACAAGAAGCGTCCCGATGCGTTCAACGAAGAAGAGATGTTGCGTGTATCAACGCTTGCAGCTGATGACAGGTCCCGTATTCAGGTCTATGAGACAATTCTCAAATACTTCCCCGAATCCGATGTGGCTGCCAACAATCTTGCCATATTATATCTCAATGAGAATCGTACAGATGATGCGCGTCAAGTCCTTGAAGCCCGGAAAGAATATACACCGGAAATGCTGAACACACTTGCTGCAAGTTATGTGTTTGCTGAGAACTATGAACGTGCCATCGAACTATTACAGAATGTTGAATTACCGGAGGCCAGATATAACCTCGGACTACTGAATGCGAAACAACGCAAACTCTCAGAAGCCTACACACTTCTGCGACCGTATGCTGACGTAAACAGTGCGATTGCAGCGTTAAGTGTTAACAAGAATGAAGAGGCGAAACAAATTATGGAAGGTGTACAAGCAACGACTCCTGTTGCGGAATATGTCCGTTCAATGACTTCCGCAAGATTGGGTGATACTGCAACATTCTATAAACATATCGTAGATGCTGTTATAGATAGCAAATTACACAACCGTGCCAAAACAGAGGTGGATTTCCTGCCTTACCACAACGAGCAACGGTTTATCAACATCATAACTAATGGTAAGGAGGATTGAGCATGAAAGGAACAATCAGAAATATAGCGTACATTCTATTGCTACCTGTCATGACATTCACGTCTTGCATTCGTGACGAGATTGAAGATTGTCCACCGCTCCAAATCAACATTGCAGTAAAAGACAAAAACTATTTCAATGTCGATAATGTCGAAGCAGAGCAGCGTAAAGGCTATAATCTTGCCTTCCGTGAATATGTGCCGACACTCTACTATGTGTTGCGTGATTTGAATACGGGCGACGTTGTTGAAGAGTCGGGTGTGTTTGAGGCCAAGGGCGACAAGCAAATTCTTCCGGTAGATCTTTGTCCCTGCATTCCTCATGGCAGGTATGTCCTGACGGTATGGGGTGGCATGAGCAACCTTGATGCGATAAGTGAAGACGGTCTCTCGCTTGACCTCAATCCCAATGGTACGGAGGGAGAAGACATCTATATGACCAACGACACCATACTCTATGACGCATGGCATAACAATCATACAGTGGAAATGGAGCGGACAAAGGGCAAACTCATTATTGAAAAAAAATGGGAATGTTTGCCCGAAGGAATCAACGGTTCACGGAAAGAAATAAATGGTGTTTATGACAATGTGAATAACGCCTTCAAATATACAGGTATTACCGATGTCTTGGCAACTCACCTATGGGAACCGGAGCAGAACATAATAACTAAAACGGTGCTTTCACCCTCTTTGAAAGAGAATGGAACGAAGCTGCATCTTGATTTTATCAATGCGTCAGACCCTTCGAGTCCGTTGCTTACTCCCAAAGATGTGAAAATAACCATGAAAAGGAACGAATTGACTGTCCTGCGTTATGTGTGGGATTGCGAAAAGCAAGATTTTATCATCTATGCTTTGCTAAACAATTCATGGACGATTATCAGTCAGATGGATATTGAAGAAGAATAAAAGAGAACTTTATAATTAACCCAATTGTTTAACAAAATCATTTACCACATGAAGAAAAATCTTCTGTTCGCGGCAGCAGCAGGCATAATGCTGTTCTCCGCATGTTCCAATGATGAAGATGTCATCATTGATGGTGCAAACGACGTAAACGTCTCAGGTGAAATTACATTGGCTCTCAATGCCGGTGGTAGTGGCGCCGAAACCCGTGCCGCACGTCCGGTATACAGTTCTGAGGCGTACAGTGAAGTAACGGATGTTAAGCTCAAGCTCTTCAAGAAAAACGGTGAGAACTGGGTGGCTGCAACCGGTGTTACCACAGACCTTGCCGAGGGTTGGGCAATCAGCAATTGGGAAACCCAAAGTGCCGTTTCTCCCGGTACAACCGACAACAAGACAACCAAGACTGTCAAGTTGAAGAACCTTGACAAGTCAGCAGAGTACAAACTGGTTGCCTATGGTTACAAAAAAGAGTTGAAAACAACTCTTGATTGGACTGCCGCACTTGCTGTTGCAACTCCTAACGCTGGAGAAGATGTTGAGGAAATCTTTGCCGGAGAAAAAGAATTCTCCACTAATGACAAAGGCAAAATCAGCACAACTCCTGTTCAGGTAGAAATGCGCCGTGAAGTTGCCGGTGTTCTTGGTTATTTCAAGAATATCCCGGAAAAAGTAGGTGAAACAACGGTTAAATCTGTTCGTGTATATGCTTCTTCAAGCAATACTGCCTACAACATTCCCTCACTTTCGTTGCAGAACCAGTATGGTACTGCCGGTACTAAAAGAGTTACAGTTCTGGATCTTGCAATTCCTACTGAAGGTGTAACAGTTGTTGACGGTATCTACAACTGGGCAGGCAAGAATGAAACTAACCTTAAAACTGAGGCTAATTCACTCCTTGGTGGTTGCTTCCTCGTTCCATTTGCAAAGGTGGAAGGCAAGGCTACATTTACTATCGCCCTGTGTGATGAAAACGACAACGACCTGAAAACTTGGACCGGTGTTCTTGATCAGACTCAGACAGGTGACGATGATACTAAAATCTTCAACGTGAACCGCAACTATTTCTATTCGTTTGGTAAGAAACTTAAGGCAGATACAACCAATGGACCTGACCCCGGAAATCCCGATCCGGACGAACCCATTGACTTGAGCGTTAACAATGAAATCACAATTATCCTGAACAACGCTTGGGGTGTTATCCACAACATGGGTATTGAAGAAAACTAATCAATGAATCAGGTATATTCACCCGATTAAATCCTAACACAGCACCCGGAGGCGGCAAACACTGCTTCGGGGTGCTGTCTATAACCAAT
>CAMDJC010000087.1:0-6082 GCA_945900015.1 uncultured Odoribacter sp.
CGTGCCCTGGTACTTGCCGGAAAAACAATATCAGAAAAATAGACAAATGGTATGGGTTTTATACCTATGAACCATTATGGACTTGTACAGCTCGTCACTTTACCCTAACTTTGCTCTTTGACAGGTAATGCCGTGCAAACGGCATTTATAGTATAACCTAAAAACGAATTACTATGAGTAGGGTTTTTCAAGTGAAGCCTAAACGTATCAAGCGCTCCAATGGCACCGTTCTCACACCAGACATGGTTGTGACCGTGACGACTCTGCAGCACACCACCAACCCATTCTACAATGGTGCGAAGGAACTGCAAGAGACATATATGCGCATCTATGCTTTCGACTATAAGAAGGCATGTTGCAATCAGAATGACTTTGAGTTTGTGAAGTTGGAATAAATTTTTTACTATTAATACAGAATTATGGGTAAGAATCCAAACAAAAATACAGCAAAAGAGATCCTTTAAACAACAGTAAAGGTTACTACTACAGTTGTTACTATTGGTGTGTTATTCTCAAAATTATAGGTGAGAGTAAGAAGTAATTAATGTAGACATCAAATGGTTTGTCTAAGATGTAGAAAAATATGAAAGATATTTTTTATAAGGTGAGCAACTTTTTACAAAATAAGTTTTATAAGTATAATGCGAATAAGAACAAGAAGGATGGGGCAAACGTCGGTCGTTTCATCGTTAATAGTTTTTGGACAGGTGAACATCCTGTATCAAAATATTCTAAGAAGCATATTGAGCAATATTTAAAAGGGTTGGAAAATGCTTTCTGTTATTTCTTTGTTTCTAATATAAAGGTTCGTTTTTGCTTTGAACAATTATATTGGTGCTTGCTTAATAAAAAATATGAGGGAAGATGGGAAGAGCAGACTTCTTTGAAGGATGTACGAAAGGCAATATCTTTGAAATTGGAAGGACTAAAGCTTTTTACAATGGCAAGATGCTATTGGGACGATTTCTTTAGAATAGCATTAATTTGTGACGACCACAAAAAAACACTTCAAACTTTTGTTATTGACGAACTAACTAAAGTACAACCTTTTTATGATAAAAAGACCTTGCTAAAGGTTCGGGATTTTTTTGCAAATCCCATGGAATCAACATATAACGTTATAGAAAAAACGTATCTTGACGACCTGCGGTTCAAGGAACAACTTGAATATTCCATTCTTGTTGTTGGTAATATGAGTGCAGGAAAGTCTACTTTGATAAATGCTATAGCAGGTATTAAGGTGGAGAAAGTAAAGTCTACAGCATGTACGAACCAATTAAGGTACATATATAACAAACCGTATGAAGATGGGATCACTATTACTGACGGGTTTAGCTATGGTTGGACTGATCAGCTTGATGATTCAGTTATGGAAGCCAAGCACGTTGCATTGCATTTAAAAGCTGGTAAGAGAAATAGAAGATGTATATTTATAGATACTCCAGGTATAAACTATGCCAATGAGAATTCTCACAAAGAAATATCAGTTAATGCCTTGAATGCTAAAAAATACGATACCATATTGTATGTTATGAATGCGTTATACTTTGAGAGTGATGATGAAAAAACTCTGCTAAGTATGATTTCGACGATAAAAGGCAAGAGGATTGTCATTGCATTAAATCAATTAGATCAGTTGAATATGGATGACGATTCTATAGAACAGGTCTTTGATGATGTGAAGAAATACGTTCAAAGCATGTTAAAAGACTGCGCTATTTCCGTCGTGCCAATATCTGCAAAAGCTGCATATTTGGCTAATACGCCTCAAGAGCGATTGAGTAAGCAAGAACGTTTCACGAAGGAACAATATTTGAAAATGTTCGGTTCGATGTTTTATGACTTAGGTTTTTATGGAACAGGCACAAGGTCGAAAAGCAATGACCTCAGTGCTCTTTCTGGCTTGACAAATTTATTGAACAAAATAGAGATATGAAACAAATAAAAATAACTTATAATCCATACTTGATTAAGACCAGTGTCTTGATAGATGGAAAAGCCCCAAAGCCGAATAGCAGGCTTAACTTTGGAAAGATTCGCTTGCAGGAGTGGGCGAATAATATTGCTAAGATATTGGTTGAAGAGAGCCGTGACAGAAATTTTAAAATTGAGTTCATCGGCTTAGAAACTGATTTCGAGGATTTGCGAGCTGCTATTTCTGAGGCAAAAGATGTCTCAGCATCGTTCATTTTCAAGAAAAAGCCTTCTGTAGAAGAGGTCGAGCATGAGGTGAACCGAATCTTTATTGATATACAGAATGGTCCTATCGAAAAGTTGCGTGACCATTCTATTGTTGAGGCGTTCAAGAAATCAAAGAACCAATTGTTTGAGGTGAATGTCGTAGCGACCATGAGCTCAGGAAAATCGACATTGATAAATGCGCTCATTGATAAAAAACTGATGCCTGTTGCGAATATGGCAACAACGGCAACAATCGTTCGTATCATAGACACCGAGCAAGATAATTTTTCTGCTAAAGCATATGATAAAAATGGAAAAGTTATCAGAGAGGATTCTAACATCATATACAAAACAATGAAAGAATGGAATTCGGATGAATCTATTTCTTCGATAGATATATATGGTAGAATTCCTTGCGTGAAGAGCGCAGGTATGAAACTCGTGCTTGTGGATACTCCGGGACCTAACAACTCGCGTGACCCTCATCATCAGCAAATGACATACAGAATGCTGGAGAACTCGGACAAGTCGTTGGTTCTCTTTGTGATGAATGGAACACAGCTTAATGTGAACGATGAGAAGAACTTCATGGATTATGTTTGTGATTGTATGGCTAAAGGTGGCAAGCAATCTCGCGAACGCTACATCTTTGCGATAAATAAAATGGACAGCTTTAATCCTGAAGACGAATCTCCTGAAGATGCGCTCAAGCAGGCAAAGAATGTGCTGGAGGACAACAGAATATTATATCCAAACATATTCCCAGTCTCGGCACAGGCCGCATTGGAAGCAAGAACACAACCTTTGATTCATAACGTAAAGGATTCGTACGCTAATGTCTTGAGAAACTTCAAAGAGTTTGCGTTTGATGACTATTATGAGTACAACCATTTGCCGATATCAGTCCAAAAAAGAATGGAATCTTTATTGGTCGATGCCGACGAGGATATGAACATAGAGATTCATAGTGGCATTGTGTCAATTGAGCAGGCTATTAGTCTGTACGTGAACAAGTATGCGAGAACCCAAAAAGTGAGAGATTTGGTTGACACTTTCAATAATCGACTCAACGAACTTAAAGCCATTGCGTCTTTGAAAGCTGATATTCGCGATAATGTGAAGAAAAAGGAAGAGCTGGACAAGGCGATAAAGGTTATTCAAGATAAGATTGAGTCTGGCAGGTCAGCCAAGACTTTGTCGAAGCTTATAGAGAAGAAGGAACTTGCAAAGAATGTGACTACGGACATTAATGATTTTGTCGATGCTACTACGAATAAAATTAACAGCATTATTTTCCGTTACAGTCACTCCACGAAGGTGCGAAAGTCTGATGCGATAAGACAAGTAGCCGAGGTGGAAAGAGAGAGTCAGTCTATACTCAACCAATTGGATTCACGTACAAATGCTATTCTTGAAAGAGGCTATAGAGATCTCTACGAGGACATTATAGCACAATATGTAAGTTACATAAAGGATCTTGGTCTGGTTGTGACTGACTCTAAACTGACGCTTAAACCTTTGGATTTTGTTGCAGAAGACATTGCTGATGTGGACAAATTGCTCCGAAGACAAACACAAACGGTGGATGAAGGCAAAAATGTGACCCGTACAAAGCGTGTTTCATATAATGAGAAAAAAACTAATTGGTTCTGGGAACCTTGGAATTGGTATACAGATAGATATGAGACAAAGTGGTATGATAAGAAGGTCACTGAGTGGGAGGCGAATTATGTAGAGTATGTTAATATGAGTAATGTTGTCTGCGACTATTTTGAGCCGATACAGGACCAATTGGAAGAAGCCAGAATTGCTGCAGAAAAACATGCTAAAAAAGAAAGTGTGCGAATAAAAGAACAACTGAAAGACTTTCTGGTAAAGATAGACCAAAATCTGCAAAGCAAACTGAATGAGCTAAAGCAGAGTACGGAGACTTCTCTGCAGACAAAGGCGGAGATCGCAAAGCAAGAGAGCGACCTCGAATGGATGAAGGGAATAATAGAAAGAGTAAACGGATTGATAAACTTCTAAATCAAGAAAACAATGAAACAGAAATTTATAGAATCAGTAAAGAGTGGTGATGTAAGAAAAGTACGCTTGTCACTTTCAAACGAGTTGCTTTTGGATCCACGAGGCAAGGCCTTCGCAGAGATGTTGAATTATGCGAAGGCTAACTTGAGCAATCTGTTTGAGGAGAATCGAGAGGCGAGGTATGAGGTTTTGCCTAAAGAGCAATGGGACGAGAATTTCCTGTTCACTGTGAAGAGTGACTTGGATTCCAACTTCTCTGTGGAAAAGCTCGCCTTTTATCAGGCCGTCATAGAAATTGTTGGAAAAGATAAGATGGCTTCTTTGGACGAGGAAGAGAAGAATGCAAAGATGCAGAAATCGAGCTCTCATCAGCCAAGGGAAAAAGCAAAACGTAGCAAAAAGACCGTTTCTATGTCCGTCGCTACTGGTGGTGCAGTTTTGACTATTGTCGGACTTTGTGTCGGTAAGACACTCTTGACTTTGGTTGGTGGCGCAGTGCTTATAGGTGGAGTATTGATTACTATTAATGATTCGAGAAAATGAGTACAATTTACGATAATATGGGCAACGATACCGAGGATAAGTCTGCTTTGGATGAAGTTTTCGGACGTTCTGCAAATAAGTATGAGGAACCTGTGGTAACAAAAGACGCAGGTTCCGAAATGCCTGTGCAGAAGGTTCTAGAAACCTCTCCCTCGGATCTGCGTGAATATCGTCAGCAGATTGACACGGCAAAAAATGCTCTCAATTTGGTAGATGATGTAGTTCTCAAAAGCTATCTGAAGCGTTTGGACAGCATGGACATTGCGTCCATGCCAGAGGCGGAGGGTGTGGACTCTAGTATTGTTCTGTTCAAAATAAACAGAATGGTGTATGAGGAGGATGAATTTGCAACGGACAAGTTTATAAGTGCCATAAGTTCTATGGCATTTGCTGATTGTTCTGTGTTCCTTGTCATTGACGGCTATCGCGATAAGACCGATTTCTATTTTGGAGTAAAGAATAATGATCCTAAGCGTACGACAGCTTCTGTCGCCGACACATTCAAGTCTTCTTTAGTGGGGCAGTTTCCAGGCATTAACATAGATGACTGTTCTATTGTCGAAAAGGGTAAAAAATCATCTTTGCAGGAACAGGTGTTAAGGCGAATATCAAATGCATCATCCTTGAGTTCGTATGTTGGTATTCCGGCATTTAAGGATGAAGACGGCAAGTATGACAACAAAAACTATGTGCAAGGTACAGAGAAACTTGCTCAAGCGATGCAGGGTAAGCGGTATACTGCCATTATTCTTGCTTCTAATCTTACGACGGATGTTGTGACGGAGATAAGAAATGGCTATGAAACGATTTATAGTCAGTTGTCGCCAATGTCCACGCAACAGTTAGCATATTCTACCAACGAGTCTTTGGCGAATGCCATTAATAGGAGCAAGGGTGTGACACAAGGAAAAACTAAGACACATACCATTGGTGAAAGTCATACAAACGGAACAAGCAACTCGCACAGCAAAAGCGATAGTGAGACGAAGAAAAGCAAAATCGCAGTTGGCTGTAGTGTATTGGGAGGAGTTTTGGCTGCAGTTGGTACCGGATTGACGCTTACTGGTGCTGGAGCTGCAATCGGTATACCTCTCATGGCTGCAGTTGGTGCAATGTCTGCGGTAGGTGCTGCAGGAAAGAGCAAAACAAGTGGTACAACAGACACATACGGAACATCGCAAAGCGATACGGAGAACAGAAGCATGTCTGACGCAGAGTCGCATTCTGAGACTTTTACGGACTCGATGGGCAAAACCGCAACTATTGGCTCGAGCAAAAACTATACGCTGACCATTCACAACAAACACATAGAGGAGTTGATGAAACGTAT
>CAMDJC010000088.1:0-6018 GCA_945900015.1 uncultured Odoribacter sp.
ATAATTACAAACGGCCAGAGAACAACGAAGTTGACGGAACAAAAAAGGAGAAAAAGAAATCGTGGCTATCTAGTTTGGGAAAGGAGAAGGCTGGCAAGGCCTTAGCCAAAGGGGCACAATTCGCTTCTAAGATATCATGGCTAGGAAATTTTGTGGACGTGGAAACATTGGTCAATAACAATAGTGGCTTGCTTTATAAACTTATTCCCACAGAAAAAACCGTTATCATTCTTGATGATATAGAACGCGTGATAGATACAATTGACGTTCATACTCTTTTGGGAGCTATCAATGATCTGGTTGAACACCGAGGCTATAAGGTGGTAGTGATAGCCAACAACTCCTATATGCAGCAAAAGGACGAGGCAAAACTTGTGTTCAAAGAAAAGGTGATAGAGAAAACCTTGGTTTATGAGCCTGATGTAGTATCCATTTTTAAGGAATTATGTGGAAAGAACTGTATTTCACCTTTTACCGAGTTCATGACGGCTCAAAAGGCGGTGAAGGTGATTGACCCATGTTTTCCATCATATAAAGAAGACAAAGGCTTACGTGTTGAATTGCATAACATCCGAATATTGAAATTTGCTTTGGCTCATTTCTGCAAGATTTATGAGGTTTGCAATGTTTTTCTGAAAAATGAAAACAAAGATTTGGCTGACAGATTTCTCTTGTCGTTGTGGGCTAGCACAGTAGGCGTTTCGATTGAGTATAAAAAAGACCGTCTAACTTACAAAGACAGGTCGCAGTTTTCTCAATATGTTGAATTGTCGGCAATTGATTGGGAGTTTGATGACGGTGGTCGGAAAGCGGACGGATTGCTGGATGAAATGCGAGAAGATGAGGCTGTTGAGAAACAGAAGGAAGAAAAACAACGCGAATATACAAACCGCCGTGTTACGTATATCTTTGAGAAGTTGGTAAAAGCCCATGATTTCCCTGTCATTGTTTCACCGCAGATGTTTGACTTTGTTACGGCGGGCATGTCTTTGGATAAGGACGCTCTGAAAGCGGTGTGGGAAGGATATAAGAGTCAGGAACAAAGGAATAGTACAAATCCCGCATACTCATTGTTGGAGAAATTAATGCATTCGCAGTGGAATATGAGTAATGAAGAAATGGTGGACGCTGTAATACAGTTGGCGCAGTATGTGGAAGAAGGAAAATTTTGTGATAATATGGCATACGTTAATTCCGCTACATATCTTCAGCATTTCTGTTCGCTTACCTCTTTATCTCAGAAGGATATGCAAACAAAAATTGTCAGTGGCATTGACAAGATGTATGCAAATGTTTCTTCTCTAAGTTTGCTCGATAAGATGAATTTGGATGTGTTAGAGAACGATATTCCAAAAGAAAGTCGTTGGGTCGTGGAATATGAGCGAAAAAAAATGGATGAAATAGCTGCTAAAAACCTTAATGATGATATTAAAGAGGCGCGCCGTCAGTTTAACGAAGACCTACCTTCTTTAGCCAATAGACTGACTATTCAGTATGGTGACACAAAAACACCGGATTTCCTGAGTTATCCAATATTAAGTCATATTCCGATGGAGGATATAGTTAATAAAGTGAATATAATACAGCCTAAAGAAGTGATGGCTCTCTATCAAATTCTGAACGGACGTTTCTTACAACAGGTTCCATATCCCCAAGTATATGATGCGGAATTGCCGTTCGTGAGGAATCTAGAGCAGGCCTTGGCACAGAAACAAAAAAATAAAACAACCTATGCAGATATTCTGATTGAAGACTGTCTGAAGGGGGTGATTAAGAAAATAAAAAATAGGAAGCGATGGTGACAATAGCAGATTTCAAGAAGATTGTTGATGGCTTGCTTAAGCCCGTGACCACAAAGATTGGGAATGTAGATGCGCGTATCAAAGCACTACTTCCATCAGACAGTGATGAAATATTTTTGTATAGGGATTTTCAGAGGTTGGGTAAAGGCTTGCAGAGAGAGCAGCTACTAGATGGTGTGGATAACCAACGCTATATAGATGTAGTGGAGATTATTCATAATCATCTTGGCTGGAATCAAAGTGCCATAAAGACTTTTAGTGATACTTGTTGGCAAGACGTGATAGCGGCCTGTAGTGAAGAAATGCCTTTGCCACAAACAGATTGGCTGAAAGAATATGATAAGGAGCATAGACGTGCAGCGGCTGCAAAGACGTTGCGGAAATTTGGGCTCAAGATAAAGATAGAGGATTGTGACTATGTGACAGAGAATGACGATATAGTCTATGATGCTTTGATCAACTGGATTCGCGAGGCAGGTGGAAGAAGATTCTTGAACATGCTGTTGTCGCAAATGGAATATTTGGAACCAGAAGGAAGATTCTTGACCGATATGAATGGCAATATGCCTAATCCAAAGGATGTGACAATAGTAAAACCATACAATTATCTTGTAAACTTAGCTTTGGCAAATATCAATGCAGACGGAGGTAGCTATAGCGAGGCAGCAAAGGCTTTTGGAAAAGCTATAAAACTAGCGACTAATTACTGTTTCCTTAAATACCCTGTACAGAACTTCGGAAATGTATGGGAAGATTTATTCCACAGAGACAGAGACACGGTGGAGTTTTTCAGGGATTTGGTGTATAAGGAGAGCATCTTTGGACTGACGCAACATTCTGTTTGGTTTACCAGAATGTTCTGTGAACGTGTGCTTATGTATATGCACGATACAGGAAGGGTGTTGGGAAACGGATACACATTTGATGAATATGAGCGATTGATGAACTATGTCCTTTCTGTTGCGGATGCATTGAAATGTGTGGAGCTAAGAAAAGACAAATTGAATGAACTGGAAATCAAGACTATTGACCAATTGTTAGATGATGTCGCGACAGGTGATGACGTATTGAATAATGGTTTCAGAACGCCATTGGATGAAGAAAAAGAGAACGCCGCCAACAAGCCGCTGATAAAAACTAATGGTAAGATATACGCCATGCCAGCTACAATAGGTTCATGGGGATGGTTTGAGGCTTTATTGACAGTTGTTCGCAATCAGGAGAAAGACGATAAACAGAAGGACATAGATAAGGAAGTTGGTAAGTTGATAGAGTATTATATCAACGAGAAACTTGACGAAAAAGGCATTACTCATTGTTGTGGTGATTATATTCCTCCGACAGAGGGTGAAGCTGATCTTGTGGTTGAGTCCACAAAAGGTATCATGCTGTTTGAGATGAAGAAGAAAAGCCTGACCAGAAAGGCAAAGTCTGGAGATACTTTCAAAATAATGGCAGATTTGTTGGGGAGTCTCATTGATTCGCAAGCTCAGTGTTTCAGAACATCACACATTTTGATTAAGGATGGGCATGTGGATTTGGATGACGGAAAGGGTAATATGACAAGAGTAGAGAAACAGAACAGAACCGCTGAATGTATCTCGGTATGCCTTGGTGCATTTGGACCACTACAAGACAGGATGCTTATCAAGTGCATCATGGATGAAATGTGTAATAAATCGATGACGGCAGAGTATGATGGTACAGATAAACAAACCATTAAGGATGTGAAGAAATTTAATAAGGATTTGCAGAAGTGGTTGACATACTTGAATGAGGAGAGAGTCAATGGTGACTCCAAAACGAATCCTTTCTTCAATAGTTGGTTCTTAGATTTTGAACAATTAATGCTAATTGTGAAGGAATCAAATTCAAACGACGAACTGCTGGCTCGACTGCTAGAGACAAAGTACGTAACCACGGGGTCATATAATTTCTATAGAGAGCGCAGAATGGTAAGGATGATGAATGGTAATAAAGGTTAACGTTATGGAGAAGATGGAATTACAGAAGCAGGTATTGTTGTCTTATAGCGTAGTCTATCCAGACCGACACGATAAGATAGAAGACTTGTTGGCTAATGTCCCATCAAACACTGCCATAGAACTTATTTCATATAATCTCTCAAAGAAGGTGAATCAGTTTATTGGTGAGCATGATTTCGACATTTGGGCACCATGGATAATGAAAATGCGAAATGATGTAAAGAATCCTGTTGGTCAGTATGCTCAACAATATAACCTTGGGAACTATGCCCTTATAGATAAATATGCTATGCTTCTGCTTATTAGCAGACTTTTGACTTGTTATAATGGGAGAAATGAAGAATTGACAGAGGATGACTTGTCGAACCTGTTCTTGGCATATATGCTCTGTTGCGATGAGCGTCTGGCAATGAATGAGAAGCTGCCTAACAACAATATGAAGGCAGAAGAGTTTGTAGAGTCTTATATGCCAGATTGCTTGAAGAGTAATAATATTGAAGCACCAAGAGATTATAGGCTGTTGATGATAAAGTGCTATATGCTCTTGATAGAATTCCCAAAGTTTAACACTCGGGTTGCACAATATGTTGATGAATTCTGCAAAGAAAGGGATATACCCAGTGCCAAGTATTATTTAGATGAGATCTTCCTGACTTTTCTGGAAATGGGGAAAGAGGATTTCTCCAATTGCAGAATGGCTATTGGTAAGAATCAGAAGGATGCTAGTCGATTCTATGATTCGTTAACATTAAATCCATCGCATTATCAACATGATATGGATTTTCTGATGATGAAGGAAAAGCCTCTGATTAAGACAGGGCCCAATATCTACAACTTCATGTTTATGAAGATGTTTCTGGATAAAGCATATACCGGACTTCTTTTTGATATGAAGGACGCTTTAGTTAAGAGGGGAGTGTTGGATTCCACAATGGGTTATGCTAATCTTCGGTCGTTTTTAGGTGAGGAGTTCTCGGAACGGTTCCTCTTTTATTCCTTGATGAAAAAATGTTTTGGTTTGAATTATGTGAATTATAGTGGAGAAGAACTGGAAAAGGCTCTGGGAAAGGGAATGCCAGACTATTATCTGAGACGTCGAAATAAGATATTCGTATTTGAATGTAAGGATGTTCAGATGGCTGCAAAAAAGAAATTAAGCGGTGATTATGAGACGATAAAAAAAGCAATTTTTGAGAAGTATGTCGCAAATTCCAAGGGGCATGCGAAAGGGATTGGGCAGTTGGCAAATGTGATTGTCGAAAAGTTACCAAGTATATTGAGAGAAGTTGATAAGTCAGCTCCCAATAGTGTGATATTTGTCTATCCCGTAATAGTATACTTCGATGATTGTTTTGATGTGGAAGGCCCGAACTATTTGCTAAATAAAGAGTTTCAACGAATCATTAGTGAAAAGAATGTTACAGCAGATTACGAAGTGAAGGATGTAGTGATGGTGAATATTGAGCAGTTGATGAGACTAGAAAATTTCTTTGCTGCTGAAAAGTTGGATTTGGCTTATCTAATAAATAGCTATATTGAGTATAAGGAAGAGTTTGAGTTAAATCAAGTGTTTCCTTTCAATAAATACATATTTCAAGAAGCGAGAAAGGTTGGGTATGAGTTGAAAAAGACACGTTGGTTTGATGAAGTCTTTGAGAATTTGAAGATAATGGATAGGAAAGGGCTGTGATGAGTGGGCTCGCACAGAGAAGGAATATGGTCCACCACTCTTTTTTACAATTGAAGCTGTGCTTGTGACTATTCAAATAGAAAACACCCAACCTTACATTTTTTGGTGTAATAAAGGGTATAAATCACGTAACTCGTTGATTTACACCCTTGTTTGCGGAGAGAGATGGATTTTATACCACTCTACCATCTTCTGTAACTCGTTGATATTCAAGTGCCGTCTTTAAGCATTTTCGCTTATTTTGCACGAAAAATGGCGCAGAACTGG
This sequence comes from uncultured Odoribacter sp., assembly GCA_945900015.1. Classification (GTDB taxonomy): domain Bacteria; phylum Bacteroidota; class Bacteroidia; order Bacteroidales; family Marinifilaceae; genus Odoribacter. Next base: position 5,745 of record CAMDJC010000088.1, read on the forward strand.
CGCAAGACCTTACCTTGAAATTGGAAGCCTTTCACCTGCATAACAAGAGCCGCCATTGTGAAGTTTTATTAGTTTGGTTTTATCTTTCCCGTTTCGTCTATTCCCCAAGATGTTTTTGCCGAATCGGCTCAAAAACCCGTTAAACATACGCAAAATCGGCTCAAACAAACCCGATTATTGGCAAAAAATGAGTAAATTTGAGCCGATTAATAAATAAAGAGATACTTGTACATTGGTGAATGGAAAAGATAATGTTTTTGAGAAAGCACTCTTG
>CAMDJC010000089.1:0-6011 GCA_945900015.1 uncultured Odoribacter sp.
TGGTTGAAACTGTAAATTTTAATTATGACAAAATATACATTTTTGCTCCCTGCCTACAAACCATATTTCTTGGCTGAGGCGTTGGAGAGTATAAAAGAACAGGCATATACAGATTTTAAAGTTATTGTAAGTGACGACTGCTCACCGCATGACCTGAAGTCAATATTTGAAAAGACTTGCGGCGACGATCCACGCTTCGTCTTTCGCCGTAACGAGAAGAACATGGGTGGCAAGAGTCTTGTCTCTCATTGGAATCTTTTGGTTGATATGTGTGATACGGAGTATTTCATTATGGCTAGCGATGATGATGTCTACGAACCAGAATTCCTTGTCGAAGCAGACAAATTGCTTGTAAAGTATCCTAAAGCAAATTTGTTGCGTGCTCGTTCGCGTGTGATAGACGGAAAAGGAAAGGTAAAAGCCGAAGAGAATGTCACGGACGAATGGCTCGATAACCTCCATTTCATAAATCGTATCTATCAGAAAGACTGGGTTGGAGGAATCGCAAGCTTTGTTTATCGCACAAAACATCTGAAGGATAAGGGTAATTTTGTTGATTTCCCTTTGGCATGGTTCTCTGATGATGTTACTAACTTTATAATGGCAGACGAAGGATGCTGTATGACGAAAAAAGTCACTTTCAGAGTTCGCTCTTCTGATTACAACATTTCAAACAAGTGGGGCGATCCGGATGACTGTCAGCAAAAGATGATAGCTACATATATGAACTACAGATGGATGAAGAACTACATGAAAACTTTCGACAATTATGTAGATAGAAAATTCCTTGCTGAGGTGACCAAGGGATACAAGTATAAAATATATACTAATATACAGAGCTATATATATAGCTGTCGTCCTTCTTCTTTCTTTAAGTTCCTGCTTCAGTGTCCGTCAGACCTCGGTCTATGCAAACTTCGCATGTTTGCTCATTGGTTGAGAGGCAGATTTAAATATGCTCATTAAATCCTTGAAATATGAACAAGATAATAGGCGCTTTAATACGTCGCTACCGATGGTATGTAGCCGACCCGTTGGCGCGTAGACCTTTTCAGAATCTGAAAATCATGGACTCTTTTGAGTCTATACAGTATATCATTGACCATCGTTGCTCTATCAGTCGCTATGGTGATGGAGAGTTCTCGTTCTTTTGGGGTGTAAAAGAGGGCTATCAAGAAGTTAATGATAAACTTGTAAGCAGTTTAAAACACGTGCTGCAAGCAACAGATGCACCAAACCATATCGTAGGCATACCATATTATTTGAAGAATGTGGATGGAACCGTAAAACTTACACGAACATTTTGGGGAGACTTCATTAGAAAATTTGGCAAGAGTCTTCGACCAATATTATCAGTTGATCGTACATATATTGATACACAGATTTCTCGTTTCTATAAAGAATATCACGACAGAAATAGAAGCACCAAACAGTTACAAATGCTGAAACGCATTTGGGACGGACGTGATGTGGTTATTGTGGAAGGCAATCAAAGTCGAACCGGTGTCGGCAACGACTTGTATGATAATGCTAAGTCGTTACAACGCATTCTTGGATATTCTACCAATGGCTTTTCTCATTATGAGAAGATGCTCCATGCCATAACTTCGTATATAAAGCCTGAAGAAGGCAAGCTTATAATCCTCTCTTATGGACCTACGGCAACAATCCTTGCATACGACCTTGCGAAATTAGGATATCAGGCTGTAGATATAGGTCATCTTGATATCGAGTATGAGTGGTATCAACGTGGAGATATGAATGGCGGTGTTGTTAAGGGCAAATATACAAACGAGGCAATGGGTGGAAACAATGTTGAGGAATGTGCCGATGAAAAGTATATTAGCCAAATCATTTGTGATATAACCAAAGAATAAAATTGGTATGAACATTTTTCATAAGATTACGGATAAGTTGCAGCGAAACTGGAAGATATATACAGATGCTGTCAACAAGGGAAAAGTCATGGGCTTGGGATACACTTTGCTACTTTGGAAGAACCATACGAAGTTTTTGCTTCGTATGAGGCCTCTCAAAGACAGATTTGCCGAGGTAGACAAAGTTGTATGCTTTATGGAAAAGGAGTTTGGAGGTTTTGTTGAACAATTCAAGCACCTGCCGATATACGACTACGATATATCTAAGGATGAATCATGGAAACAAAATAAGATTTGGATCTATTGGAACAATCCTGATTCTATGCCGTTGATGGTAAAATCTTGTGTGAACAGAATTAAAGAGATGAGCAACGGACATGAGGTCGTAATTCTTACAGACAGAAATATTGGCGAATATATTGATTTCGATCCTGTTGTCTGGCAGAAATACAAAGAAGGAAAAATCACACGTACTCATTTTTCTGATTTCATACGTGTTGCTGTGTTATATAGGTATGGAGGCGTTTATTTTGACTCTACAATTTATCCAACCCGTCCGTTGGATGATAAATTCTTCAATTTGCCATTCTTCTCAAACCACACAGAACGCACTCTTACCGATCCTCAGATAGCCCATTCTCGTTGGAGTTCATTTATGTGTGGATGTCATAGAGGCAATCTTTTGATGAAAGCGGCTTTAGAAACTTTTACAGAGTATTGGAAACGCTATAATGGTCTAATGGATTATGTGTTAATAGATTACACCTATAATATTCTTTATAATCATGTTCCTTCTATAAAGCAAATGATAGACAATACTCCGTTCAACAATCCGCACATTTGGGCTCAGCAAGCATGTTTGGATAAGCCGTGTTCGGAGAAGAGATTTCAAGAGTTAATGGAAGATCCATTGGCAGATGTATATAAGTTCAGCTACAAGGATTCTATAGGGCTGCCTTTGCATGATGAAAATGGAACTCCAACTTTGTTGGGACGCATCTGTGGTGAAAAGTAAGCGTTATGGTTCTGCTGGTTAGTATTATATTTCTTTGGGCCATCTGGGGTGCTTTCCGCCGTTCTGTTTCATTAACGCCATTTACGATGGAAGCCACGCTGCCACTACGTGGAGTGTTGGCAATAGGGATTGTGATTCATCATATTTCTCTAAGAGTTGTAGATGCAATACCTGGTGATATGTGGATATTCCCCCAATTCCAGTTTTGGGGAGCGCCGATAGTGGCAGTATTTTTCTTCCTTTCTGGATATGGATTAATGGTAAGTCTTATTACGAAAGGAGAGAATTATTTAGATGGCTTCCTTAAAAAGCGACTTTTAAAGATAGTATTACCTCTTGTTTTGTGCTCTCTTGTTTTTGAATCAACATCAATAACCTTATGGGGGGGGAAATCGCTGATTTCCATAAAGACTGGCCTTTCCTGCCCAACTGTTGGTTTTGTGTTACAATCATAATATATTATTTAGCTTTTTATATTGCGGCCTTGCTCTTAAAGTCTTCTCCAATAAAAGTTGCATATAGTATGTGGATTTTCTCATTTGTATATGTATTCCTTTTTAAGGTTATGGACTTTTGCAACTGGTGGTACCAAATGGTTTTATCTATCAATATAGGTATGACATTGGCATGTTATGAAACAGCAATAAGAAAAGTTCTATATAAGTATAAAAAGACAGTCGTGTTACTGCTGTTTTTGCTTACTTTTATGTCTGCCTGTTGGGCAAGTTGCTATAAATCGGATATATTTCCGTTTGGTATGATGGCTTTAAGTCTGGTTGTAGGTTTGTTGACATATGCTTCATTGTGTCTCCGGCCGATTAAAAGCAATAGACTATTGGCATTCTTCGGGAAACATTCTTTTGAAATATACTTGATACATGGAGCTGTTATCAGCGTGTTGTTTGGTATGGCATATACATACATTTCTCGTTGGTGGCATGTCTTTACTATATTAACTTTTTTAGCGACTTTCTTCTTTGCATGGATATTAAGAAAAGTAATGAAATTACATTTTGGCTTCAAGAGTTGAAATGCTTAATAACATACTATGGGAGTGTTGTTTATTGCAAATCTCTCAGCATGTTTGGTATCTGTAATAGTTCAGAAAAACATTTCAGACAAACTGTATAGAAAAACTATTAATAAATAAATTGAATTACGAAATTAATGAAAACTCAAATAGTATATACATTAGTTAGTTCAGAGAAAGATTACTACTTGGAGGAGCTGTGGGTATCGCTCTATTCTCTTCGCCAGTTCCATCCAGAGGTGACGGTCAACGTGCTGGTGGATGAACCGACGAAGAAGTACGTGGAGAGATTCCCTGATCTCTGTGGCATGATAACTAACATTGTTGTTGTGCCAGTGCCAGAGAACTATAATGCCAAGCAACGTTCACGAGTTATCAAGACCACGGTGCGCAATGTGATTGACGGCGCATACCTCTTCGTTGATACGGATACTGTTATCTGTAAGCCTTTGGATGATATTGACAATCTTACTTGCGAAATTGCAGCTGTGCCCGAAGAGCATCTTATGCTTAAAGATTTAACGTTCTCTCCTGTGAATGGAATTAAAAATCTATTTGGTGTTGATATCTCTGATTCAAAGTATTGGTTCAATAGTGGAGTAATGTTTGTTGCAGACAACCCTACAACAAGAGAGTTTTACAAACTATGGAATCAGAAGTGGGAGTATTCATGTTTCGTAAAAGGAAACAGTCAAGATCAGCCTGCTCTTTCTGTTGCAAACAAAGAGAGCAATATGTTGATATCAGAGCTTCCTGGAATATACAACTCTCAAGTGGCGATGTCCTTAAAATACTTTGCTGATTCAGCGATCGTTCACTGGTGGCACATGAGTTTCATTGAGAACCAGGACTATTCACCGTTCTTCAGCTTGCAGATATATAAAGATGTGAAGACGGCAAAAGGTCTCACGGCTGAAATCAAAGAACTCATAATGCATTGCAAGCAGAGTTTCGTGTCGCCAACGATGCCCGTAGGAAAAGAACACATCTATTTCCTTTTCTCCCCGGCAGGCAAAATCTTCAACAGAATCTACAAAGAGGGTGGTGCTGCAAGTTTCTTGATGAACAAGTGTGCCGCTATCTTGGAAAAGATTCATAAATACACAAAGAAAAAATGATTTCAGTAGTAATACCTTTATATAACAAGGAAGCGTCTATTGCGCAATCTTTGAAGAGCGTGCTCTCACAAGAGTACGATGACTTTGAGGTTGTGATAGTGGACGATGGTTCTACGGACGGATCGGTTGGCGTTGTTGAGGCTATAAACGATCCGCGCATCCGACTGATTAAGCAGGAGAATGGCGGACCGAGCAAGGCTCGTAACACAGGTGTGAAGAATGCTAAAGGTGAGTGGATCTACTTCATTGACGCTGATGACGAACTTCTGCCTGGAGCATTGGAGTTCTTTGTTCAAAATATTGAAAAGCATAAAAATGTAGATATCTTTTTGGGTGAAGCGATAATCTGCAATCGCAAGGGAGAGCGTAAGGCTCGTACTTATACAGAAGGTTGCATTGATAATCCTTTTAAGGAATATGTGTTCGGACGGTTTTTTCATTGTACCGGTAGTGCTCTTTATCGCAAGAGTGCTTTGATAAAGTATCCATTTGACGAGCGGGTTAGAAGATACGAGGATTATCAGTTGTATTTTAAGTTGTATCGTGAATATAAATTGTATCTTTGTAACAAACCGATAGTAAAGATAAATTTAGAATATACTTCAGCCTCTCGTGCCCGTAAAGACATTAAAGAAGATTACATTGGTCATCTTGATTTCAAAAACAAATCGTTTTGGGAGAAGATGGCGTTGTATACGCTTTATCTTAGTGAGAGAGATTATTACCCAGAGCAATGCAGAAAATTATATCCTGGATTGAATAGAAGGTATGACTTGTTGTTAATATACAAATTGTTCAATTTTGTGAACAGATTATAGCGAATTGGCAAACTGTTTTGTACGGCATCAAAGATTCTGTTTGACTAACAATTCATAAGTGAGAATATGACAACTTATAACAGACAAAACAAAAAAATGATAAAGGTGTTGGCTTATGCCTACCAGTTTCAGGAGATGTTCCTCTCGAAGGAC
>CAMDJC010000090.1:0-5885 GCA_945900015.1 uncultured Odoribacter sp.
TGGCAAGTATTATATTTGTGGATATACGTCTACAAATATTGACGAGATAGGGAATATTACGGTTGTCAATGATATTTTAGGAGATAAAAAAGATTTCGTTGCTAACTATCCTATAGCTAGTGGAATTGCTGATTATTTTTCAGTTACTGGATATCTTGATGGAAATAATGTTCCTCAAAGATGTATTAAGATAGCCTACGCAGGTGGCTTCATCGCCAACAAAGTCCTGACTACCGACGAAATTAACCAAATCATCGCCTACTTCAACTTAGACCGTCCGGGACAAATCATCAAGCCTCAGTTGTACTGTAACATCAAGAAGCAGGGCATCACCAACGACAATCACGCTGAATTTAACGATCAGTTGATTGACTTTGTAGGTGGTCACAACATTCAACTAAATAACATCGGTTGGGAAGGAGAAAGTGGGATTGGGAGTTATCCGGTAGTATTGGGTATAAATAAGACATTTAGATTTGGTACTCAGTGGGAGGTTAGCAACAGTGGAGCAAAAATGTCTTGTGTTGATATTGTTGATATAAGTTTATACAGTTTATACTATAATGTTAAAAATCCAGAAGGCGGGGTAATCACAACAGAAATTCCGAGCTTTACTATTAAAGTTTCTGGAATTACCGATGGCAGTTTCGGATACCTGAGATATGGATATTTAGCAGCTCCCGATGCAGTTGCTATAACAGAGTTTCGTATGACTGCTGACGGTACTTATACTTTGCCGAAATGCTACGGAGGTTCTGAGGCATTAGATAAAAGTAAAAGTTGTTATGTCGGATTTTCGGTTGAGAAAACCAATGTGCCCGGAAGTTTAATTATCGAAGTCCTCCCCACCATCGAGAACGCTCTCTGCCTTGATGGTATCTCCGACTTCGGCAAGGCTACAGGATTGCCTGTTTTGAAGGACTATACGGTAGTGGCGGATAGAAAGATATTGGGGAATAATGAAGGTGGTACTTTGTCTAAATCTTATTCCGCAGGCAATGGTGCTTTTATATTTGAAACTGGAAGTGTAATCTATTCGTTTGGTACTGGTACAAGTGGAAGCGGAGTTCAAAGTAAGAGAATGTTATCCTACCTCTCAAAATACATTTATAATGGTAATCCTGTCCAAGCAGGTGCAGGCATTGACAGTGATTCTATGTGGTTAGGAACACTGAGAGACAACGATACTAGATTTGCTAAATTAGCATTACGGTCTCTCCTGCTCTTCCACTACAGCCTCTCCGAATTCTTGCTAGAGAGACAATTGAGAAAGTACAATGCAGGCACTTTGTATCCGGGTATGGTTGAATTTAGACCGATTGTAAAGAGTAATATTGAATCATATACAATCTCATTTTATTTAATTGATAACTATGGGAATCAACTATCACTACTAGAGAACGGTAAGTACTACGACTTTAGTGATAAGAATAGATTGAGCTTAGTAAAAGGAGTTATTAAATTAGATAATGAATATATAGACAGTATATCAAGTGTTAAGGCAAATGGGATAAAAGTCGATATTAACGATGGTTCTTTTTACTTTCCGGTAACTAAGTCTCCTCAGAAAATAGATATTACCATAGATAGAAAAGAAGTGTTAAGCAATATTAAGAATTCAACATGGATTTCAAATGAACAATTAATTAAAAATAAATAAATAATTATGGAAATAATCAAAGACATAGCAGCTACGCAAGAAGTTGAATGGGGCACTCTAGCAGATGCAATTGATAGGAATTTCGATGAAGCATCTACAGGAATTCAAACAGTTGCTCAGAAGGTGGATCTTCTTGACATGGCTTCTCCAAACTATTGTGTGGGAGAATGGCAAAATGGAGAATTAAGTCCTACATCAGTTAATACGATTGGTGATACAAGTATACTTGACAAATGGGATTTCTATCTAATAGATACTACAGACAATACAGGTGAGACTAATCATCCTGTAGGAAAATTGAAAAGAAACAATCTTCTTCGATTTGTAAACGGTAGTTTTGCTCCTGTTATTGGAATCACAGAAGCTATGAGAGCCGAATGTGATGTTGAACTGTATTTAGATAATACCCAAACAAATAAATACTGTGATGCAGGGGCATTTGATGCAGAAGCATTCTATAATCAATATGGGATGACGCAGAAACTCTACAATGCGGCAGGTGAAGAAGTTCGTATTTTACGACCTTATGAGACCACTGAAACTAAATATACAATAGGTTTAGGAAGAGCAGATAAGATTTATCTATTAGATAACGTTGTCGGAAAAAGTGGGAAAAGATGGAAAGGGATATTTGCAAGTCCGACAACATGGGATGGAATAGATACAACTCTTTGGGGGCTTGATCCGACTGCCATATCTCCTTGTCCTGTATGCACTATTGGCAATAAGACACGTTCTTTCTTTTATGTATATGAAGGTGAATCTAATTGTAAATCTTCAAATGGTATAAATAATCGTTGTACGATGTTTAGTAACGGAAGAACATATCCAAGAGTTAATGATATGAATCAAGTCAACGACATGACGTGGAGTCGTGCAAATAATGCAGATCCCGATGCACCTTATCCTTTTGCAGAAGGAGGATATCATGCGTTGAATACTTTCATCAATTGTTTGGAAATTCGTTATGGAACTAAATATCTACACAAGGAATCATTATTTTCCGGTGGTATTTGTTCTAATGATTCTGTAAGCGAAGCAGGATGGACAAAGACGGGAGGCATTCGTTACAAAAAGACGGCAGATAGCACATGGAAATACGCTAATTGGAATACGACTCCATCGGATATGTTCTATAATGCTAGTGGGGGTAAGACTAATATGAATGAATTCCTAAGTAATTATTGTCCTAAAGAACAATGTATGGAGAGTCAAATGGCAGCATCGTTTGCCGTTGAGACTGGAGTGCAGGAAGGTGAAGAATTTGAATTCTATGGAGCTACCTATTATTACCGCAATATAGTGGATACAAAAGGATTAGCTGATGGAGAAATGAATGTAAAGGTATATAAGAAGATGTCTCAAACATTTAATGCATATGACGAGTTGGGTGCAGAAACATCTTTTGATGTAGAAGTAATCTTGCGTATGGCTTTATATGCAGGTGCTAATTTATCCGGTGATGTATTTGCTTACTGCGGAGGAGGATATGAACAGGTTGGAACATGTATGAATGCTGCTTCAGCATCTGTTAACAATCCAGTTGATATTTATTTGGAACCGGATCAAAAAAAATGGTTGAAAGAAACAAGTGTAACTAAAACCAATCTTGGTACTTTTGATTTTGAAAAATCCTATATGAAATTAGGCAGTAGTACAAACTTGGGAGATAGTTACGCAAAAGAGCGAGAAAATTATGCTGCATGGAAGACTGCAAAAGGCGGTAGTCTGTCAACTGGAGAATGTTATTATGCTTGGGATAACAATTATTGGAGTAGTACAGCTATGCAGCGTGTTAGAATTGCGGCTCGGTTTCGTGGTAATGCTCATCATGCTCTTTGCTCGCCTCGTATTTTGTATGCGTTTAGCGCTGCTTCTATTACGGCTCGTAGCAATGCCGGGTTTGCCCAAGTTAGGATATCAGTAAACGCAGTTCCGATGCAATCGGAATAAAGGGGATGCAATCCCTGCAAATCCTATAGACATCTGATAAGTTATGCAATGGGACATAACCTCTAAAACAGATTGGATAGGTTGAAATAATGGATAAAGAGTTTTGCGGCTCGGTTTCGTGGTAATGCTAATAATGCTAATTGCTCGCCTCGTAATTTGAATGCGAATAACGCTGCTTCTAATACGAATCGTAACAATGCCGGGTTTGCCCAAGAAGGTTCTTTTATTATCGTCAAACTCTTTATTCGTGTCTTGGAACGACAAATTATTATAAGACAATGTACTTGTGGATACATTTTGTATTTGAGAAGTACGGTAGTGGAAATAAACATTACCTTTTATGCCCAACTTGCTATAAAAATGAAAAATAGAATAGTTGACATATTTGATAATATTACAGAAAAGGATGTAAATCTTGCGATTGATCGTGCTATTCATAAACATATGAATAAAAGAGAAGTCATATCCTTTTTAGACAACAGACCGTCTAATTGCAAACAATTATATTCCGCATTAAAAGATGGATCATACATTAATATATTATCATATAAATATTTAGAAAAGACAAATAAAAATGGTAAAGACAGGGACATCAGTAGTCCAACATTAGAAACTAGGATATACCAACATTTACTATTAAATTTGTTAGAACCTACATATTATCAGAAAGACAATAATTATGGTTTAAATTGCAAAAAGAAATCCGGTATAACTGCAACTGATAAAAAAAGATCTGTTGTACATAAGATGAAAAATATCTTTTATGATCGATTGGATTTAAGTTATTGTTTAGTGATAGATCAAAGGAAGTGCTACGAACATATTAAGGAGAAATATTTCAGGAAAGCTATAAAGAAAATAGTTGCTGATAAAAAACTGATAGATTTTGCCGTAAATATATGTTTTGTAAATAATAAACTTCCGATTGGAACGCCAACTTCACCATTTGCTCATCATATCTTGATGTTATCTTTTGATTATTTTGCAAAGAGTTTAACAAAAGAATGTGTAAGATACGCTGATGATAACTTTTTAGCTTTTCATACTAAAGAGGAAGCTCAACAGGCTAAATGGAGAATCAAGAACTTTTGGTGGTATGAATTAGGGATGCGTGCTAAAAGACATACAGTTAAAATACAGCCATTATCTATTCCTTTAGATTTTTGTGGCTATAAGTATTATAGAAATAACAATTCAAAAACTTCTCATAATAAAGGATATACAAAAATTAGAAAAAGAGTAGCTGACGATGCCAAACGCTGCAATAATGATAGAAGTTGGGGATCTTACTTCGGATTATTAAAACATGCAGACACATGGTCATTAATGCGCAAAATAGAAAATAAAATGAGACTTACGGAACTTACTAACAAGATCAAGATTGATCGCAAAATGGATGCTAAGAATATCCTTCCTAAAGAATTACTAGGCGAGGTTATATCCATTTATGAATATGAGATTAGATATGATTCTAAAGGCAATGCCAATTGGATTAAATGTTTAATTGGTATGGATGAAAAGGATGAAGATGGAGAATCTACTGGGAGAACAATCGCAAGAGAATTTCATGGAAACTTTCAAGGGATCATACAATATATTATCTTGTGCGAAAAGGCTTTTGGAAAGAAACAATTATTACCTTTGGAAGATGTTGAGATTGAGAATCAATGTGGATACATATTCAAAGGAAGTACTAATCAATTAGAATATATAAGTAAAGATGAGAACAATTAATTATGTAGCTATTCCGGCTTTTGAATCGGAAGATATTAATAGAGATAAAACTGAATGGAAAAACGGTCAGTGTATTTCTATAGACGAAGGGAATTTTGTGACTTTATACATTGGTCATCATACTGAAGAAACGATAACTCTTGAGAATGGTTCTGAATATACTCCCATGAAAGCATTTCCTATTAGAGTCATGAAACCAGTAAACAGGGATATGGCTATTAACGCAGCAGAGATGGAAGCTTATTGCCTTAATTCTGCAATGGAAGTAGCTAGCTTTTCTGCTTCAATGGCTCGGAAACATCGTGAGAATCCAAAAGATCAGGAAGTAAAAGAGCATGATGCATTTATATCTTGGGTGAAAGAAGAATTAACAAAAATAGGATATTAACTTAAAAATTAACAATTATGAAATATATCGTATTTCCGGTAAAAAAATTAAATGAAGTACCACAGGAGATTCTTGATGAATTACATTTAGTTCCTCGCAAAAACAATAATGGGACTGAAGTAATAATGAAATTGAGTCATTATGAATTAC
>CAMDJC010000091.1:0-5195 GCA_945900015.1 uncultured Odoribacter sp.
CTCTCTGGAGTAAAGCGGATGCCCTTCAGCGCCACCTTTTCAAACACCTTCTGCAGCTTGTCGATATCGCCAAGACGAAGTTTTACTATGTTGCCAGGCATCTGTTCTACAAAGCCTGCTTTCTCCGGCACAAGCTTCTTAGCATAAGAGATGGCTGGCGACACAAGCAGTTCGATACCCATCTTGCCGTCATACGACAAGAACAAGTCGGTGCCCTCAATCTTCTTTACAATAAGATTTATGCTTATAGACTTTGTAAAGCCCAGCACCTTTATCGGAACAGAGACCGACATCGTATCTCCATCCACATACCCCACATTCACAGTCTTGTGAAAATGACCAGCCACATAATCCTGCAGCTCAGCATAAGTAATTGATAGTTTCATATTATCTCGGTTATTTAGTTGTTTTGTTTACTTTTTTTGTTTTTTTCCATAAGTTTCGGAAGAATTCTTTGCATCCCCCCTTGAGTAGATCAAACAATAACAATCCAGAAATACGAGTGTTCAAACTGCCACACTTTGGACATTTCACAGGAACCGATGCCGACGTACAATTCAACTCCATGTCAATTCCAATGAATTCATGTCCACATTCGCTACATTTATATTTATATATTCCTCTATCCATCGTATGATACGATTTATGTGTTATTAATGTTATATATATAGGTATGGCGCAGAAGCCATACCTATATACTCTTCGAGAATTAGTATATATTCTTATCAACAGTGTCGGCAGACTTAAAAACAGGAATTCCTGAAAATCCTGCCACGCCGCCTTAGATTGTCTAAGATTTTCATGTCTTTTTCGTTCATAATAGCCTCCATTTTAGATAAGCGATTTCATTTCCTGAATAATTTTCCATAATGTCCATGATAGTCACAAATATCTTCTATAGTAATGGTTGAAGCTGCAATATCCAGTCGCATAATACATCTGAAAGGATGCTTAAGCGTAACTGCATAGATACCACCTACAGGCAGATAATTTAGTCTATGGAAATGTCCAGGAAGTTCAAACAGCTGCTTCATGTTTACAATCTTACCCAACTGTTTTATCAGTTTAAAAAGCGAAGCTGCTATTTCCTTGCCAAACCGTTTCCTGCAAGTTGCCTCACTAACGAGGCAACCTGACAACTTCTTGTTCTTTTTGATTTTCATTGCATACCCTTTCTTGATTACTTCTTACCCCCAAAAGAAGGTTTTCCGCCAGTCATGACCACAATGAGATCCAACACTTTTTTGGCATAAGTTAGAAACGTATCTGCCTCATTTTGAGAAAGATTATTGTTTTTTTTCTTCATAAATATTTTTTTTATTGTTATTATCTAGGGGGACTCATTTCTATAGATTTATCCCCTTTCTCAATTTTTATTGTATATTTTCTGTAGAGAGCGTAGGCCGCGAAACCAAGGATCATTGCCAATTCTCCAGCACTTATGGTTGCTGTACCAATAGTAAGTCCCATAGCTGTTGCTCCCATAACACTCCCTGCTAAAGAAGTGCCACCAGTAAATGGGGCAGCGGCTATACCGCCTGTCAAGGCTAAAGCTCCTAATCCAATTGCTGCCTTGGCTTTCTTTCTTTTTGAACGGATAGCTCTTGCAAATGTTTTGGCGTATGGACCTTCGATTCTTATTGAATCAGCCTTGTTCTTCAACGCCACCTCTAACTCTTGTTTGTTTCTTACGGTAACCATATTAGTCGTTATTTTGATTGTTAGTAAAATCTGAATTGATATCAGGGCAAGTGGATGTCGTGTGATTCTCCGCCCTTTTCGCTTTGTTGCGTTCGGATATCTCTCTTGACAACTTTCTCCAATAGTTTTCCTGTTTCGGGTTCTTCTCTTTATCCTCTGCCAGATGGTTTTGCGCGAATGCGATAATTGTGATTCTGCGTTTGAATGGCATGTCGTTTAGCGACTGTACGCTCCATTTCAAATCAGTATCCTTGTCGATATAGGTGGAAACACAATCGTTGAACCCTGACAATTCCTGCATCATGAGTTCTTCGTCTTGTCTGTACGATAGTATCACGATGAAGTATGCAGGCTTGCAGCCCGTCTTCTTTATCTCGTCGAAAGCTATTTCTGACAGTTCTCCTATGCTTTTGTCGTCTTCCGCCTTTACGGCAATTATCGGTTTTCTGCCTATGGACACCTTTTCAAAGTCGGCTTTGCCAAGCTTGATGGCCCAATCGCCTTGGGCTGTGTCTTCAAGAAACATATTTGTGATTTCTTGTTCTTTCTGGATTATTTGTATCATAATCTTTTGTTTTTATTTGTTGATTACCTTCGGAAACCATTTGGTATAAATACAGGTAGGCTTCCAACTACCCTTTTAGTTCCTTGCTGGTTGTGGAAAAGACCCGGGGGAAACTATCAAGATAGTAGGCAGCCTAATATCATTATGTATCTGACTTACAAACTAATCTTCTTCAGTATCGCCCCTAATCAAATTTCCACATTTGCAAGGTGTGAAGAATCTCATTTGCTATTGATTTATTTGTTATGTCATGATTTCTTTGTTCTTTTATTATTGTTATTTACTTAAAGTGAAACTCTCATGTGGATATTGCTGTCCTATTAGAGTCGTCACTTTGTTCTTTCTTTCTGGTGCAAAAGTATAAAGAATAAAGCAAGCGTGGCAAATTCAAAAAAACTTGCCACGCTTATTTTATCCGAATGTCATATTAATTGTTGATATTCAATTACATACGATTAGATTCTACTTGCTTCTTTCCTAAAAGGAATTCAAAATCTGCCTTTTTCTTTGAATTGAGGCATAATCCGATTATATCGACCTGATTCGTCAAGCCTTTTCCCTCTAAGTCTGCTTGGGTCTTAGAACAAGACACTTTAGTAACATATGAATGACCGAAGATACTCTTTATGACATCCTCTCTCTTTCCTTTATATTCACTCAAGACCTTATCATATACTCCACGGCAGAACATATTGTAGCATGCCTTAGGACCAAAGCTTTTCTTATAGGCTATCGTTTTGTTGGGTTCTATTGACAGCAAACCGCTTCTATATGCAAAATATATGACCATTGTCAGACGATTTATAGTTCTGTCATCTGCTTCTATCTTTTCTTTTACCAGTTGCTTGATTTGTTTCTCCATAGCAGCCTTCTGGTTTCCCGTCACGGTATCCTTACGCTCCAATTCAATTTTGTCAGAACTGCTGTCATTAAGTTTTAAGGGAAGTAGACTATTCAGTCTGCTGTTATATATGCGATGCTCTTTATCCTCGATTATAACTTGGTTGTTGTCTATAGACTTGTTGAACAGCTTTATATATAGGAAGGCATCATTTCCTATTGCCATCGATTTTATGGTGTGCAGCCTGTTCGACGCTTTAAAAATATCAAGGTATCTGTTATCATTTTCCTGACAGCATTTCATCATTATCATAGAAAAGCCCTCTTTCTCATACTTCCCCTCAAAGAGGTGCTTGAAGAAAGCCTCTGAAGCAGGATGCTCCTCGTCTATATAAATGATAAAGCCTTGTGCCACAACGCTTTCTTCAATATACATTTTGCTGCGGAGCCCATCGAAAGAAAGCCCCGTCAGTGCCAACAGATCCTTCTCCTCATATTTCTTCAAGGAATAATGGGAGCAGTCTTGCGGATAAACGCCAACAAGAGGACGCACCTGCATCTTGACCTTCGGCTGTAGCAGCACATTGGAATATACGATGTCATTTTCCTTATAATGCAGAATCTTATAAGGCACATTCTCCAAGACTGCTGCAATACCCAGATGCGCCTGTATCCGACGAACCAGGCAGTCAAGCACATCCGGATTCCAGACAAAACCCTCAACAAACTCCAGCATATTCTTCAAGTCATCTGCACGGACAGACAGTTGGGTCAGCAAAGTCAAGTCTTCTTCAGTTTTGAACATACTCCACCTCAGTAGTCTCAAGACGATTTGCTCTGTCGAGAAACCAGCCAATCGTCCATACTTCTGTTCCATAGTGTTTATCAGCTGCTCGATTGACGCTTCTGACGTTTGTGAATCCTTGTCCTGATACACAAATCTGAACATACTCCTTGTCGGGATACCTAAATCATCAACCAGCTGCAGACTTCTCCCCACAGGAAATTTCCCTTCTTTTATCTTCCGAAGCAGAAGGTTCTTTATTTCCTTATGCCATACTATAACGAGCTTGGGCTTCAGGTCGTGCAGAACATCCAAAAAAGCACAGAAGTCTTCATCCTCCCTTACCGCCAATGCTTCTTTAACGCCATACATACTCGTATGGGTAAGACTCATTTTCGTGAAATGCTGTATATAATTATAGAACGCAAGATTATTCCAATACCTTTTCTGCTCCTCTGGTTCCATACAGTCTTGTGTTCCGGTTATATAGAGAAGGAATTCCTTGAAAGACTCATAACCCATAAAACCACTAAAATAGCAATTGAAGGCTTCGTAAGTGGTATACCGCAAGTCATACCCTGTCGTATCATCCACTTCACTGACTGCCCATTGGCATATTTTGTCATACTTCCTGCTGTTGCTGTTCAGAACACAGTCTGCATAATGCTCACACACCTCTTGCTTACACCAGTGATTGATGCCAACTACCAAAGTCCCTCCTTCTCTCCATTCCTCGGTTATCCGTGGATTGAAAAGATACTTCGTCTTTTTATGCCCTCTCCCCATACATCTTTTCAGCAATGTATTATAGAAGCTCGATGACTGACTGTCTATATATTTCTTTGCCTGTTCATCCATCTGTGGTTTATTTGACTTATACAACGTGGGTCGATGAAATATAAGTGACCTGTTTTTATTTTCTAACGAATACTATTGCTGTTTTAAATTCTTAAATATCAAAAGCTTGTAAGTATTAATCGCTATAGTCACTGAGGACAAAGTTACTGATTATTTCCGTATTGCAGATGACTTCAACAATGTTTTTTTAGACAATCTGTCATACAGCGTCGCAACAGGTGAACGGCAATTCTCCTACCAGTTCAGGCTTTTCGAGCCAGTTAAAATCTGCAAATACCAATACCCGTTCCTTTTTTTGCCATTGCCTTAATCTCACTTATAACATGCAAATATAGGCAATTTACTTCATTATAAGATGGGTTACGTGGACTTTATATATATAATTAAGGCTGTATCAGCTATCTGCCACAAGTTGATTAATTAGTGTCTGATGAATTAATTCACAGT
>CAMDJC010000092.1:0-5150 GCA_945900015.1 uncultured Odoribacter sp.
TATCAGCTATCTGCCACAAGTTGATTAATTAGTGTCTGATGAATTAATTCACAGTCACTATTTATATATTCCTCTATCCATCGTATGATACGATTTATGTGTTATTAATGTTATATATATAGGTATGGCGCAGACGCCATACCTACCTTCTATTATTCCTGTATTTTATTTTGTTATTTCTCCAGTTGTTGCATCCTTGAAATTATTCTCCTTGAATGCTTTGTTCATGTTCTCAATCTGTTTCTTGCAGGATTTGGAAATGCTTATAGTCTTACTTGCGATATCCTTCAAAAGTCGCTCATCAAGAGTCGTACCTTTATTCTCCAAACTGTCTATAAAGCACTTCTCCACTGCTTCGTTCACCACCGACTCAATGTCTGCACCGTTAAAGCCGTCGGTTATCTGACTGACAGAATTCAATGCCGTTTCGTCAAGGCTTTTCTTCTTTTTACCAATATGGATTTTGAAGATAGCCTTTCGCTCTTCCTTATTCGGCAAGTTAACACAGAATATCTCGTCAAAGCGTCCTTTACGCTTCAGTTCTGGAGGCAGATTGTCTGCATTGTTGGCTGTAGCAATAACATAAACGCTACTCTGCTTCTCCTGCATCCATGAGAGGAAATACCCGAACATACGTGTCATAATGTCGTTGTTGCCACCGACACCCGAAAAGGCTTTCTCTATCTCGTCAATCCAGAGAACGCAAGGTGCAGCAGCCTCAGCAATCTTTATAGCCTTACGTAAGTTGCCTTCACTCTCGCCAACATACTTTCCCATCATACTGCCCATGTCAAGTTTCAACAAAGGTGTGTTAAACAATGCTGCTGACGCCTTTGCACAAAGTGATTTTCCACAGCCAGGCATACCAACAATAAAGACACCTTTAGGTATTGACACACCAAATTCCTGAGCCTTTGGCAAGTCTGTAATCACCCTTGACTTATTCTTCAGGTAATCCTTCAGGGCATTCATGCCTCCTATGCTATCCAGAGACGCAGGAGTGTCAATCAGTTCCAACAACCCGGATTTCTTTACCATCGATTTCTTCTGCTGAAGAATCATCTCCGTATCCTCTGCACTCAACGAGCCGTTGCTGCTCATCGCCATATCAAGCATTCGGTCAATCTCAAAGCTTGTCATTCCTTTCAAAGACGGCATTAGCTTCTTCCTGTCCTCATCTTTGAAATTGTCGTAGCAGTTCACCTCTATATGTTCGTCTATGAGCTGATTGATTTCCTCTTCTTCCGGGAATGGAATATCCAAATAGGACACATACTTCTCCAATTCTTGTGGGACATTTAGAATAGAGGAGACTATAATGACGGTTGTATTATATTCCCTGTCATACAACTTACGCTGAGCTATCAACTGAAGCAAAGTCTTGATTGCCGGCTCTTCTATAAAATCTTGAATATCCTTCAACACCAAGAACTTTTCCTTGAGATTAGATTCAACAGTATACTTCTCCTTCAAGAAAAACTCCAATGTGTCTTTATCTCCCAATCCTTGACATTCCTTTGTCTTGAAGTTGGTAGTACCAGTTGCAGGATTCCATTCAAACACCTTGCTATTGCCAACAATCTCCTCTATGATTTCATCTATACGGACAAAATCATAATCGTTGATATAGATAATAGGTGTATTGACATCTATCATCTTCTGAAAATCAGATATAATCTTCTTGTTCATATCGCAAGGTTTTAATATTTAAACAAATGGTCAACGATGAAGCCCAACTGATTAGAAAAAGATGACTTAGCAAAAGCGAAACCATCTATCCGATTGTCTATAGGACGATGAATCATATATTGTGCTAATGGGTAATGATAATCTTCTGCTAACTTCACAAACAAACCAGATTTTTCTTTACTATAATAGTAACGTACTAAGTCTAGGACAAACTTACGTTCCTTGAAAAACACATCCGATTCATCAAGATCATCATATTTAACTTCTGCTTCAGCTCTAGTAGCTTTCCAATCAAGCATTACAGAAGTACTCCATAATGAGGTAAATTCCTGTAGTAATTTCTTGACATCTCGAACTATTTCCTCATCATAAGCTGTTTTTTTCGTTATAAAGCCTATTTTTTCAGATTTCCATCTACAAATTAAATTTTCTATTTTTTCTTTTGCTTCAGGAGTCAACATAGCCAACTTTCGAGCCACGTCAAATTTATTAGATTTCACAAAGTCTATAGCCTCTTGATTGTGAAGTTCTGCAGCCTTTTCTATCAGTTCTTTGCCACGCACGAGGTCTTTGTCGAAGTTACTTCCATCACTTTTTGTAAATCCATCAAATGCAAGTTTTCCTTGTTCAAACAAGAATTCTGGGTCTTTTTCATTTTCGAATTTACTGAATACATCCCACCATTCACCATCAGAAAACTCATTTGCATACTGCTTAAATATAAACTTGGCACCTTCATATTGGCTAAGCAAGTACTTACGTAAAGAATCATAATTCTTAGGCGTTCTTTTTTCGCAATCATGCCAATACCCAAACAGAGAGTAGATATCATGAATTTGAGAATTATCGAATCGTTCTTTCAAGAATAGTTTAAGCACATAAAAATATGCATGTTCATCAAGTTCTTCATTTATTAAAGACTCTACAGAATGTGCTAATTCAGTTTCTCCCAACTGTCTCAACCATCTCGATAGGCGATTATCCTTTATCAATGGCCACAAATCTTGTACGTTGAGGTTCTGACGCAAAGAATCAAGCGAGAAGTGTTCCTCCCCGCCTGATTTTATTCTTATTCTTATCGGTTTGGCTTTAGCTATTATGCGCATAATATTATAATTCCAACCAAGAAATCAGTTTCTTACGTGCTTTATCTAAACCTTTAGCAACAGAACGTACTACCGTTTTTGCACCTTCTGCTACATAGTTCAATCCTTTTCGTACTGCCGCTTTTGCAGCAGTTACGATAAACTTCTCTGCATTCTTTATAACTGGAACGAATACCGAAGCAGGAGGATATACCTTTGCTATTACATCACAAACACGGTTCAATACTACCGGTACTCCACGCTCTATAACTCTATCAGCTACAGTTATAACACGAGCCACCGTAGCATCAATCAATTTGTCTGCAACTTCAATAGCATCCAAATCCTCATTGGCAAGCTTATACGAAAGCTTTACACGGTTCAGACCTTCGTCTACTGCACTCGCAATAGCAATCGGACTCTTGTCTTCAATAGAAAAAGGTAATGTTCCTTGCTCATTAGCTATTATAATTGCAGTTGCAAATACCTTTTTCAACTTAGCCTCAGAAGCATCGCCTACGGGAGAGTCCAAGAATTGCTGAACCACCTTGAACTCTTTAAGGCTCTCTACTTCCTCTTTCTCTAACTCACGGCCAGACAATAATGACTGGAGAGCTGAATACTTGCGACTTTCACCTTCAACATGAGAAACAAACTCATTACGACCTTCATCTTCGTTATATGCAATAAACTTCATAATCTTAGTCCTCCTCTTCGTTTAAGGTTTCATTATTCACATTCTCACCAGCATCAGAAATGGCAGAGACGATTTCTGCCTTCTCTTGCTCGTCGCGTCCCTCCAATATTCTGTCCATCTCTTCAAGCATCCATTGCTTGCGAGACTTGCCTTCATCCTTAGCCTTTTGCAGTGCAGCCATTTTCTCTGCAAAGCCATCAATATACTCGTTAGTCTCAGAGAGTAATGCCATGCTTTCCTCCGAAACTCCCATTTTCTCACACTCACCCTTAACCAGCACATCAATATCCTGGTCAGGATTATTTTCTAATTGTTCCAACATTGAAGTCAGAACCTCGTCGAAATTCTTTGCCATATTAATTCTTTACAAGATTAAGTTTAGAAATTAGACTGCTTGAGGTAATATTTTCAATTATCATAAGGAACAAGTTTTTTACTACCATTCCGTTCTTCCTATTTTATTATATTTAGGATTCATTTCTGATATTAAATATTCTTCAAGAGAAAGACAAGCATAGGGTTCTTCTTGGCTACAAGAATAACATTGAACATAGGAAATATCATCAACACGTTTATCCTTTAAGATACATTTACCATTTTCCCCATATCCAAAATAATGATCAAGCCTTGCCCCCATTTGACTTGCTTTTCCTATATACACAATGGTCTTATTTGAATCTTAGAAAATATAGATTCCTGCAGAATCAGGATTTGGCCAAGGTTGCGGCCAACCATATTCTTCTTCTTTAGGATATAAAGCATAAATTACTGTCGGTGTAAAACGCACACAAAACCTATCTTCATACCATTTTATTGCATTTTGTAGACAATATAATCCTTTCATCATATTGTTCTTATATTTTTAATTTGCACTATATTCTACCGAAGCAAAGACCATACTATCCTCACGCAAATGCTTCATCAAGCGGTTTGCTTGTGGCTTGAATGTTATATATGTTAATCCCCCAGACAACCCTGCTCCTAAAAATGGAACCACCTTAGCTGCTCCCTTTGCAAAACTGTCTTTTGTTACCTTTATACCTAACCATTTTGCAATCTGCTTAATAATAGGGTACCAAACAGCCTTGGTCAAAGTCATACGAGGTATACGCTTAACAACTTGCTCCGCTAAAGCCTTTGTCACTTTAGACAATGTTTGATTGGCTAATGAAACACCAAACATGACACCTACAAAAACAGTCAATACATTGATAGCATTATCTGTCAGATTCCCATTTTCATCCAATAAAGAAGGATATCCATATATGTAGGCTAATTTCTGAGCAACTTTTAATACGTGGTAATAGTATTGTGCTGTGTCTGCTGGTAGAGTTCCTAACATAGCAAACCCACCAGGAATTCCAACTGCAGCAGATATAGAAGTAACCTTTATCGTATGATTCTTGATGCAAGCTTTTGCAATAGCATCAAGCATAGCGATGTCCAAATGCTTAACTGGATTTTCTTGTATACACAAACTTATAGTGTTTTGGTCAATATGACGGTTAGATAGTTCTTCTTGTAAAAAGGAAGATCTATTCACCTTTATCCCAGGAACAGCCATAGCTGCAATCATTACCTGGTTCCATTTATTAGATCCATTATCCATTATTCTTTTGGTTTTAGTCCAACTTCTTAAATTCAAAATCATTCTGGTTGCAGCATGCTTTTTTGTAGTC
>CAMDJC010000093.1:0-4909 GCA_945900015.1 uncultured Odoribacter sp.
CTTGATACTCCATTCCAAGACGGCAAGACAATTAAGAGAATAATCATTGATGATTTGCAAATTTTGGATTATTGTTTTCCATTGTTGAAAAATAATTCGTTGTTTATATCTGCTTTGGCAATGCTTTGTAGAGAACGAAATATTATGCTTCATATATTGTGTGATAAGAATGGAGAAAGTGTACAGGCGTTACGTACTATGGCAGACAATGTTATATGTACCGATAGAGATGATTCTGGTAAATTGCTGATATATGTCGAACGATTTGCCGGATATCACAATTCTCCAAGTAAGATTTATTGTGGAAAAGTCTCTTCTGTGTGTCAATTATTTGAGTGTTTCGATAGACGTGAAACTTGTTTCCAAATAAATAGTGGAACTATGGAAGAGGTTATGATTCCTTCCATGGATGGTTTTTGGTTTAAAAATAATATAAAATAATAAATAGTTATGATTAAAGATCTAATTGCGTGGTATAAAGAAGACAAATACCAAATAAGGTGGACTGTGGCCGGTGCTGTATTGTCAACAGCACTTGCATTGATTTGCGAAAATCTCTCTTTCTTTAATGGAGATTTAAAGGATTTTCGGTTTGAGTTGCCACTTTATATGGAATATGGAATTCAAAGTTTGTTTATTATAATTGCAATTTTTGTTATTTTAACTAATATGTCGACTACCGCAAAAAACTTAAAAAACAAAAATCATATTATTAGTTACATGATTGATAATTGCAATATTAAAGTATTTCGTAAAGAAGATAATGACAGGAGATATCATGTCGTAAGACAAACCACTTTCGTTTTTTATTATCTTTGGTTAACAGTTTGGGGATTATGGCTTTTCTATTATTTGGGGAATTTCTTATTTGCTATCGCATTCCCTGGCGATGATTATCATCGCGTTGTTTTGGCAAGAACTATTTTTAGCCAGGTATTTGATTTCCTTAATAGTACCGCATTTTGGGGTATATATCTTATCCTTACCGATATTACTGTGGATCGGAAAAGACGTGGAGGAGAATCTTCCGGTCTATGGTTTGGTGCTATAGTAATGATTATACTAACTATATTATTTATAGTTGGACTAATACATGAGACTATTTATTATGTACCTGGGAATTTAGACCAAACGAATCTTCCACCCAATATTGTCTCCATTTCATTAAGTGTATTCTCTGCTGTGACATTTGTCCTAATGCTTGGAAAAATCAATAGTAACTATATGCGGATTCCGAATGCTTTTCTTATGATAATGTATATATATGCAATAATTCAATGCTACATTCCATTTAAAGGGTCAGATGAATTACCTCTTCGCATACTTGATACAGCTCTACCTTATATCACATTGATGGGAAAGGTTTTTGTATTATTGTCTCTTTGTTGGATAACGTATCAAAAAAGGCTCATCTTTTTTGTAATTCATCGAAGTACAGCAATTGATAATATCCCCCGCATGCTATCTGAATTAAACCAAGATATTGCAGAATATTGATTATCCGAAAGAAAGTATTTTTTTTAGAGTTTACATTTGTCACCACCCTTGCAACCATGTCTGTATTTCAAACATGGTTGCAAGGGTGGTGATATATCCAAATTGCATAAGCAACCTTTTTTGGTTTCTCAGCTTAGTTTCCCATAAACATTTCCAATGTTTTATCGGATGATAAAACGTGTTGTGTTGCTGTTCGTGCAAGTATTTGTATTCATAAAGTTATGCTAGTCTCCACGACAGGCATAACTGATAAACAAAGTTCTCAAACTGCTTGATATGGAACAATTATTATAGGCCATTGTCATCTTCTTGCCATTACAGGAGAAGGTACATTTGCCACCCCGGTTTATGAGTTGGAAATACACAAAAGTTAAAGTACAATCGTCATCTATTTTATTTATAATTGAATAGTTCTGTTTCCCTGAAAACACTTAATGAATCCACGAATAAATTACCGATGTTTTGAGCCAGAAAGCTGTTGTAACTCAACAGCACATGCTCATTGTGTTCAGTATGTTCCGCGATGAAGTATAATTCATTATCCATGGCGGCCTTTAAGATGGTGCCAAAACTTATATAATGTTTCTGTGCCTGAATGATTACATTGAATACAGCCTGGGCTGCATTAGGCAGGTCATAATTGGTTTCCAAGTCCTCTTTGACCCTGTCGAACGGTGTTTTATAGGTCGCATAGAACTGGGACGCGGAACACGCTGCCAACCGTGCATTCTCATCGTCCGACAAACCAAATACGGGGAAAAACAATTCATCTATCATATTTACGAACAGATCACTCATGTTTTTGTTGAAATAGGATATCGCACCTCTCGTCTGAGAGATGTTCTTCTCCAGCTCAGCGACTAATATGGCATCCCATGTACCCTGAGCGGCGAACATGGCGGAGGAAGGCAAGATGATTGCCTATACCTACGACTACCACCGTCTGACGGGTATCAGCTATTCCGACCATCCGGAAAACAACGTGAAGTATTATTACGGCGGACGCAACGCCTCCCACAACCGCATCGGACGACTGATGATGCGTGAGGACAGAACGGGTGCCATCGAATACTTCTACGACAAGATGGGCGAGGTGACGAAGATAACTGCCCGCTTGCAAGTGGACGACAACGGCTTCGTACCAAGCTACTGGTATGATACCATTATGTTGAAATATGTGTGTTTTTTGCACAAAATATATATATAAACGTATAAAATGTATAAATTTACATGTTAAAACGAGGGTTAAATGATTAAATATTGGGAGAATAAAAAATATTTTTGTACTTTTGCACCTCAAATAAAATTCTCTTATGCAAGATAATAATATCACACATCGTTTCTATGTACCTTTGGGATATACATTCTCATGGGTATTAGGTATTTGTCTTGGAGGTGATTTCTTTGATCTCTTTGGGCATAAGAACATCTCTTTAGCGAATAACCCTCACATGTTGTTATTTTATAGTGCCATTTCTGTTTATTTCTCATTTTTGTTAGAATGCGTATTTGTATTCATTGATTGTGGCGCCATATATAAAGAGGAAAGATTTAGTGGCAAGATTTTCAACTTGCTTGCTGGAATTATTTTTCACTTCTTCACAACAATGTGGCTGATGGGTATGCTAATAAGCAAGATGGATGATATGAATGGTGCATTAGTTTATGCCTTGACCTTTTGGGTTGTGGTATTTAAATTTGGTATTTCCTTAATGCCAGCTAACATGAAAATTTGGCTGGATGATATAAAAATTCGAACAGTAACATCTAATCAAATAAAATGATAGAATCCAACTTTATTTTACCGACCATAATTTCCGCCTGTGGTGTTATCGGCACCGCGGTCTGTGCTATAAACAGGAACTCTTTGGTGCGGAGTAAAGCTCGAGAAGAACTTGAAGGAATGCTTATGGCCTATCCTACGGCTTCTGCAGGAACTCCAAGTAAAGCAATTCCAATGGAGCAAAAATCCATTCCGACAAAACATACCCAGTTCAAGGATTCCTGTGGGCAAATTATAAATGCTGATGACTACTTACAATTTGTGATTAAGGGAGACTCTATGCAGTTTTGCGGTATTCGCAATAATGACATCGTCTTTGTAAAAAAAGGTTTTGAATTAGATCACCTGAAATCATTTCCTACGCCAATTGTTATTCGGCGAGATAATGCTCCATCAAATGAAACTCAATACAAACTTAGGAGAGCATGGGGTATCTGTACGATTGATGCCAGTGAGGAGTTTGTTAACAAGATCGTATCTTCAGAAGTTTTTCGCGACAGAATAGCAGCTATAAGATTTTTTGATGGTGAAGAGGCTTTGTTGGATGATTTCCGACGTGAAAGGCTTACTAAGTATCATGGTCAATACTTAAATGAAGAAAAGTCATCTGAGCGTTATAAACAGGTTATAATATCTACGACTTTTCATACAGATATAAATAAAATTCGTTTCTCCATTCACCCCGCCTCTGATGTTATAGGCATAGTCAGCGAGTCTTTCTCTGTCTGATAAGGGGCTTTGCAAACGTAAATTTTAGAAAATGAATCGAGTAGGAGGTAAACACTAATCATAGGTGTTTATCTCCTATTTCCGTGTTTACCGACCTCTCACACCACCGTACGTGCGGTTCCGCATACGGCGGTTCCTATTTTGGATGCCATTCGAGATACGCCCCCATTAAAGTAGCATACCCTGCTCTACATAGATGCTCATTTGTTATAGCTCTATGCAGTATGTAGCTGTCTGCTATACGCCAATAGCCCTTACGAGTATTACCTCATTCGTATGCTTTGTATTTATTAATACCGAATCTAATGAGGTTTGCCACTTTTGTCTTGACTTTCTTCCAAGCTTTCCATATACACATGCGTATTCTACGTCTTAACCATTCGTCTGTTTCAAGCAAGAGACGCTTCATATTAGCAAGGTGATAATAGCCGACCCACCCTCGTATGTATTCTTTCAGCTCTTGCTTTCTCTTGGCATATCCCCACCCATTGCTGCGACTTGTCAATTCTTTCAACCTTGACTTCATCTTGGCTTTGGACTTTGGATGTACCGTGAGTTGGCATTTGCCTTTCATCACATAAAAGGAGTAGCCCAGATATTTCACTCCGCGCACATAAGACACTATGGTCTTTTCCTTGTTGACTTTGAGATACAGAGTTTTCTCTATAAATCGGGTTATGCTCTCCTTTACTCGCATTGCAGCCCTCTTGGACTTGCAGAATATCATCGAGTCGTCTGCATAACGCACAAAGGGGAGTCCTCGGCGTTCAAGTTCTTTGTCCAATTCATTAAGCATGATGTTACTCAACAATAGACTTAGAGGTCCGCCTTGAGGGGTTCCTTCTTCGCTCGCTTCAAACAAACCTTTGTTCATTACACCACTTCGGAGATATTTGTGTA
>CAMDJC010000094.1:0-4642 GCA_945900015.1 uncultured Odoribacter sp.
ACGCCTCTCCAATCCGTTGCACCATGTCGAGTTGATAATCGTAAAGTTGTATTTGGTTCATGTTGACAATTACCTCCTAATAAATTGCGCCAAATAAAATGCTTTTCTTTTTACCGCTATACATCGAGTTTAGAATAGCAATTCCGAACTTGGTATGCCATAGTCCTTACAACTCTCCATGTTGCTGATTTCTTTCCATGCTTCATGCAGATAATTGAACACGTACCCTCGCTTTTCCTCGTTGTTCCATACTGCCACGCTGTCAACCAAAGCGACAAAGCTTGCATTAATCAGTTTCCCGATGCGCAGCTTGTATTCTCTGATATACTCTTCTATATCACCACGCATCAGCAACAGTTCAAGGTTTTTGCACAATTCTATAGTTATAGCATATGCTGCATCTGGTCTGCCTTTTGCCAACACCGCAGGTACAGACTTCTTTTCCCAACGCTCCAATTGTCGCAACATATTATACATGAAGTCATCCCAGTCCTCCGGCAAGAATAATAGTTATTCGTCCCTATTATTAATCTCGAAAATCTACTTCTGAATTCCCTTCAAGTCGTTTGTCAGAGACTAAGCAGATTTTCGCTTTTCAGATGTAGTTCAAGACTCGAATGTACCCAAATAAGGTTCAAAAATTGGGGTAGGATTCAGGGGTAATTGATTACACTTTGGGGACATAAAAATCCATTAATATTACATGACAATTATTTAATAAAAGGAAAACTAGCTATTCATCAGTTTTGTTTTTATCAGATACTATCACTCTTAGTTTACCATGTTTGTGTTCTAAAAGAGATGAATCAGCAATACACCATTCTATCTCAAAATCTTGTACATGTTCAGTATTGATATATAATTCTTTCTTTAGTTCACATTGTAACCCATGTGTTAGATTGGATAATTTAAAAACATACTCAAACTTAGTCGATGGCTTATCAGGATTCCACATTTTCACAGAATTGTCAGGATAGCCACCTAATATATTGTAATTCCCTATACTCGCCATATCAGCAAACAATCTGTTATATTGAGGCTCAATAGGCTTGTCATATTTAAATCTACAAATGCTCTCTTCTGAATTATACAATTTTACACTCTGTGGAAATCTCAGCACTATATGCAAATCACCTGTTTGTGCAGTTCCATTATTTACAACTTTAACTTTTAATTGCTTAAAAGCGTATTCATACATGGCTTTCTTTACTTTCAAGGTTTCTCGCTTTCGAAAAGCTTCCAAGTACTCATTACGCATTTTGTTGAAACACGCTTTTTCTTCTGGCGTATGTTGCATCATTAGTTTAGTATACATTACCAGTTGTTGACGAAACGATTCAAAAACATTTCCGTCGTTTATGGGTTCATCTTTCTCTTCTGGATATTTTTTAGATTCTTCCAGAACTTTCTCGTTCACTAATTCCTCCACTGGCTTATAAAGGACCTGCTCAAATTCTATACATTCAGAACCATTTTCGCAAAAGACAATCTTTGGATTAGAACAACGGCTCGTCCACTTCGCTAATTCTTCTTTTGTTTTTTTTAATTCCTTTTCTTCATCTGTTGGTTCTTCTGCAGACCGAAATGTTTCATCCATTGGAAGAATATTAAGTCCTGATTCACTTGCCTTTATCAATAAATCTGTATCATTGCTTACAACATAAACATCTTCTTTAGGGTATGGTGAATACAATACATTCAACAAAAAACGATCGTCATTTACTGTAAGATCGAACACTGCCTTGTCCTTTTCTTCTATAGGCTTTTCTCGACAATAAATCAACGGAATTCTGCTTTGTTGTTTCCTTATTAGGATATTGTTGAACTTTTCGGATATTTTCCTTGCCTTATTTCTTACACGTCCTTTGGAATTATCTTTATGACCATTAATTTCTCTTAAAACAATGCTGGCTAACACCACTTTTACTGAGTCTGATGTGTCAAGTAAACTCTGCCATGGTATATCCTCATATCCTTTGTAATGGATAAATATATTCGTATCTAAAAAAAGGTATTTCATTATCGTTCTCCTTCAAAAATTAGATTATACGTTTGAAAATCACATTGGCGTATATTGTGATTACTTCCTCGTGTGTCTTTATTGAATGGTTTAAACTTATTATTACTAAATCTTTCATAGATTTCATACAAACAGGATGTTTCTGTTGATAACGATGCTTCTTTTTCATCCACTTCTTTTAGGAATGCACCAAAGATCTTTTCAGTGGCAAATAGGTCATACAATGGGAGATGAGAATTAAAACCCATTACGATTCCTGTTCTTTTACCTTGTATTGGATTATGCCGAACTATATCCTTGAAATATTTCTTGGCATTATTTACCATGTCTCCCTTCACCTTGGACAATGCATCTTTTGACAATTCCGTACTACCATCGCCAAATACGCCTTTTATATTTGCTTTAAGCATTTCATATACATCTTCTGTTGTTGCACGTTCCGCATGAAATGTGTTTATTACATTTGTCAGTTGTTTTTCCGCTAGAGATTGTAAATGGGTGTGGCTGAATATAAGTTTGATTTCCATACCAGGTCTCAAACTCGCAGTTAATGCATCTTGAAGTAAGATTGCAGACAATACCCATTCTTGTCTCTTATTTATAAATTCATCAATAATATTGGTATATACCTCTTTAGAAAGACCGAAATCCTTAGCATTCTCTTTAAGATTGTTCTTGACAAGTAAGCTGAGGCAATGTATATACAATTCATGTGTTGGGCAAAAATACCGAGCCATAAAAGATAATCTAAGATATTCTTTGAAAGCCTCCTCGGAATGTACTACAGTAGCCCGTTTCATCACAAAGTCAGAAACTTCTTTCTTTAAACTATCAGCTTCCCAATGATGTGCTGCCTTTTTAAAAACTTCAATAGAGACATCTGGAGTAGCCAAAATGATTAAATCACAAAGTGAGATATGCCCTAATTCTTGGTCAAAGAAGTAGTAATCAAAAGACCTTTTCCATGACAGATGCTTATATCCAAACGTTTTATCTGTCACTTCATTTGTTTCTGTAGAAGGGAACATAAGACTTAAAACGGGAAAAGATTTGACTCCAGAAAGTTCTTGGGCATCTTTCAAAACATAATTAGTATCACTAGAACTACTATATTGTTTAAAATACAAGTGTTTATAAAGCATGTCATACTCTTGTGGGTATTTGTATTTAATTAATCCCAATAAGAGAAAATCTCTTAATGCGACATTATCTTGTATTTCCACAAAAGATGCCATGACCAACCCTATATAACGTTTTATATCACGTGGCGTAGGTAGATAGCAGTCTATGAATTTTACAACTGGACTCAATGCTTCATCAATTTGTCCTTGATTCATATCTTTGATTATACCTTTAGCAAACAATGCTTGCAAACGTTTTTGCAAATACCTATTTTTATAGAATTGTTTTCTATCAGGAAGCCTTAATTCAAGATTAAAATACTTATCAGTATAGTCTCTGTCTACCGTTTCATGGAAATATGCTTTTAGTACTTGATTAACATATTTTTTGTCGTATGCACTCACAAAGAAAGTCCGTTCAAATGAGCCATTATTTCCTATAACTTTAAGTACCTCAACAATCTCTTCTCCAGTTAGTCTGTCATAATCATCAATAATTACAACGATTTTCTTGTCGATGGAGCGTATCATGCTCTCGACTTCATGTCTTGACTTATCTACATCTATAGTTTGAAAGATGTCTAAAACTTTTAACCAAGGTGTATCTTTTGCAAAAACACGCAACCCTTTCATATAGTCAGACATTATATGCGTTGCTCCAGTATGAAATTTCTTCAGTGCGGAACAAATTGCTGTCAAGAAATCATGCTGTATAAGCTTAACGTCGGCTGATTCACGAGGATTAAAATCGACCAAAATGCACGAGTCGTCCTTCTCTATTTGTCGCTTAAGCAAGTTCAGCATAGATGTTTTACCTGCGCCCCAAATGCCTGTAACACCTAAGCTAAAAGATGACTTTTGAGTACTTTCTGTGATAGTTTGTGCTATTCGTTGTGCGAAAACTCCATATCGGAATTCGTCTTCTGATTCATACTTCACTGGCTCGTCATCAAGCAATATTATAGGTGGGACATTTATCAACGCATCATTATTACCGTCATAACGTTTAATGCGTTTGTAAAGCCAATGTGCCACGACTCCTAATGGATAAGCAGAAAGCAATATATTCCAACAATCTATCCATAACCATACGTTTATGTATGACCATCGCTTATAGTATAGCACATACAGACCACATGCCATAAGATACAAACTGATGTGTTTCTTATCATATTTGCATCTGTACATTTGCCAGCCATTATACCCTATAATAATGGATATCAATGCAACAAACAGTAGCAATGTCTTACTATACTCCAAATTAAGGAAACCCCATAATGGAGAAAGCAAATGGTACTCAATAGGTTTGTCTAATAATGTTGCTATCAGTACTATTAATATAGGTTTGATAGTCACATCTCTTAGCCATGTAAAGCATTCTCTTAACTTCATGTTAATTGTTTGAACCCACTTTTAAAAGTTGACTCAATTTTAAAAATCACAATACCATGTCCTTCATCACTCGCTCCACCTCTTCCAAAGGCACATTCAGCATACGTGA
>CAMDJC010000095.1:0-4066 GCA_945900015.1 uncultured Odoribacter sp.
TGTTGCTCAGGAACTTATAAATAAAGTTAAATTATAGTGTTGCGGAATTAAGGATGAATTTATATGGGAGCTGAGCAGGAGAAAAAGGGGACATTCCCAAGTGTTTGACTACAGAATATACCGAGACAAAAGAATGACTCCTGATAAAAGTAAAAAAAGAATCATTTCATCCGTAAATTATTTTGCAGTAAAAATAATTTATTCTACTTTTGTGGCAGTTGAAACTAAGGAGAATATTAATACAATCTACAATAAGATGAAAACACAAAAAAATATAGCACATTTTGCTTTTTATTTTTTCAAGGGAAACCTTTCTTCTTTTTGTGGCACTTACCGCAAACGTTTGCTCTGTGCTAAAATCAAGCATGGCGGCATTCGTTATCCCTCCTAACGCAAACGTTTGAATAAAAAGGAACGGACTATGAAAATAGCCCGAAAGGGGAAAATATATACCTATATTGAATATTAACAAACAACAAATTTATAATTAAAAAACATTACATCATGGCAAAGATTAGAGTGGGTATCAATGGATTTGGCCGTATCGGTCGTTTAGTTTTCCGTGCATCATTAACAAGAGATGACATTGAAGTCGTAGCGATCAACGACCCGAGCGACTTGGATTATTTGGTATACACACTGAAATATGATACCGTTCACGGACGTTTCAATGGCGATATCGAAATCAAGGACGGACAATTATATATTAACGGAAGACATATATTTATAACTTCTACCCGCGAACCGGAAGGATTAAAATGGGGAGAAGCCGGTGCTGATTATATTGTAGAATCAACCGGGCATTATTTGACCCGAGAATTGGCAGAAGCACATTTGAAAGCCGGAGCCAAACGTGTAATCATGTCGGCTCCTGCAAAAGACGACACTCCGCTGTTTGTGATGGGCGTTAACCACCAGACCTATGACGGATGTGACATCATTTCAAGTGCATCCTGTACGACCAACTGTCTGGCTCCCCTGACAAAAGTTATCAATGACAACTTCGGAGTAATCGAAGGCCTGATGACAACCGTACATGCTATTACAGCCACCCAACGCACCGTAGATGCACACTCTAAAAAACATTGGCGTCTGGGACGTGCTGCTTCCAGCAATATTATTCCATCGACAACCGGAGCTGCAAAAGCGGTAGGCAAGATAATTCCTGAACTGAACGGCAAACTTACCGGCATGTCTTTCCGTATACCGACATTGGATGTATCAGTCGTTGACGTAACTTTCCGTCTGGCGAAAGAAACGACTTATGAGGAAATAAAGGCTGCAGTAAAAAAAGCATCAGAGAACGAAATGAAAGGTATCATCGCCTACACGGAAGACGAAGTGGTTTCTTCCGACTTCATTGGCGATCCACATACCTGCATCTTCGATGCAAAAGCCGGAATTGCATTAAACAACAACTTCGTAAAACTGATTGCATGGTATGACAATGAATTTGGCTACTCTAACAAAATGCTTGATTTAGTGGCATATATGGACTCTGTAAAATAACCATTCATACATAAATCCATAACTAGCGAATCGTTGCAGGAAGTCCCTGCAACGATTTTTTTGTTTCATAATCACAATATGACATTCTGCTGATTTTTAAATCGTTTGAGTAGTTTTTTTGCCAGTTTTTTGCCCTAAACGGCATCAGCATGTACAAATTTATCGTACTTTTGGTGACAACAATAGATTTATTACACTTAAAAGCAATAAAAAAAATGGCAAAGATTAAAGTTGGTATTAACGGATTTGGTCGTATCGGCCGCTTGGTTTTCCGTGCAGCAATGACTAGAAATGACATTGAAATCGTAGGAATCAACGACCTGATTGACGTAGACTACATGGTATATATGTTGAAATATGACTCCATGCACGGACGTTTCAATGGAACTGTTGAGGCTAAAGACGGAAAATTAATCGTAAACGGCCAGGCTATCCGCGTAACAGCAGAAAAAGACCCAGCTAACTTGAAATGGGATGAAGTAGGAGCTGAATACGTTGTTGAATCAACCGGACTTTTCCTGACAAAAGAAAAAGCTGAAGCACACTTGAAAGCCGGTGCTAAACGTGTTGTAATGTCTGCTCCGTCAAAAGACGACACCCCGATGTTTGTAATGGGTGTGAACAACAATAAATATGCAGGCGAAACTATCGTTTCTAATGCTTCATGTACCACTAACTGTTTGGCTCCGCTGACTAAAGTAATCAATGATAAATTCGGTGTTATCGAAGGCTTGATGACTACAGTACACTCAACTACAGCAACTCAGAAAACCGTTGACGGTCCTTCTATGAAAGACTGGAGAGGCGGACGTGCTGCTGCTGGCAATATCATCCCTTCATCTACCGGTGCTGCCAAAGCTGTAGGTAAAGTAATTCCTGAATTGAACGGCAAATTGACAGGTATGGCTTTCCGCGTTCCGACTTTGGATGTTTCAGTAGTTGACGTAACTTTCCGTTTGGAAAAAGAAGCTTCATACGAAGAAATCAAAGCTGCTGTAAAAGAAGCTGCTGAAGGCGAAATGAAAGGTATTCTGGGATATACTGAAGATGAAGTTGTTTCTTCTGATTTCTTGGGAGATGCCCGCACTTCTATCTTCGATGCAAAAGCAGGTATCGCTTTGACTAAAAACTTTGTGAAATTGGTATCTTGGTACGACAACGAATGGGGATATTCAAACAAAGTGTTAGAATTGATTGCTCACATGAACACTGTGAAATAATCCAATTAACTACAACAAAAAAGTCGTTGCAATTGCAACGACTTTTTTGTTGTATCATCTTAAACAGCCATCCAACAAAAGAATCTCACTAGAAAAGGCACTGTAAAATCCACCACAAAGCCGTGAAAAATTGCAATAACGACATATTCCTTACCGGAAAAACGGGCTATAATAGGCAGTGTGGTATCCATTGTTGTTGCCCCTCCTGAACAAATGGGAGCCAATTTTCCAAACCAAACAACCAATAGCGGAGCCAGCAAAAGAGTTATCAATTCACGAATTATATTTGCAGCCAACGCTATCGTTCCCAATTCTGCACCTCTAAACTCGGTAATAAATATAGAAGATAATGAGTAATAAGCAAAACCGGATCCTACAGCCAGACAATCCCATACACTGCGTCCAGATAAAAGTATACTTACAGCAGCACTCCCGGCAAGCGTCCCGAAAATCGTAGCCAAAGGCACAAAAGCTATTTTCATATTTTGTTCCTTCAAAGCCTTCAAGGCTTTCGTATCGCTACCAATACTAATACCAACCAAAAACATTAGCACATAAAGTGCATACATACTGAAATCATTCTGCAACACCCAATCAGGCATAAAATGAAAACGAGCAAAAATGACTCCAATAATAAAGAAACCAATAATAATCAGACTACCACGCATAACTTAAAATCAAAAATAAACATGCAAAATCTATTCCTGCGATTTAGAAAAGAAGAAACGATAAACAACCCAAGCCAATATAACACTTCCCGCAATACCTCCCACACTCAATATAAATGCCTGCAAACCGATTGTATCCAGATTGTTCAAGATCGCATCGTTCAAACCAACCGCCAGTCCCAACATAAATAACAATACCCAAATGGCAATGGTAATCAGGCGAGGAACAAAGCTTAAATTTTTATTCCTTAACAAATAACCGACCACTACACCACTCAGCATAATAGCAACAATTTTAAACATAATATCCAGTATTTATTTTATGCGCCAAAATTAGTATTAATTTCCTAATTTTGCAGCCAACATAAAAAGAGTAACTTTATGAAATCACTAAAAGGCTTAGCCCCGTCTTTTCTTTTGGTAATCATCTATTTCATTGTAGAAGAATTTTGGGGTCCAACCATCGGTTTATATGCAGCTATCGCATTAGGAGCTATTGAATTTATCACAACACGCATCCGAGAGAAAATATGGGATAAAATTGTCTTGTGGACAACCCTGCTTTTCTGTATTCCGGGAGTACTTGCCATTTATACAGAAGACACGGCACTTTCTAGCCTACATTATTCATAGTGGATTCATTTCAGGTTATCAAAACAGATATGGGGA
>CAMDJC010000096.1:0-4002 GCA_945900015.1 uncultured Odoribacter sp.
AACGGTATATACTATATAAAGAACGGAATCCACAGATAAAGCAAATCCTCCCATGTGCTAACGAACATGGGAGGATTCTGAAACTATATATATTATATATATTATCAAAAACTCACTTGCAAGCGTGCCTGCAACAAGTCAAAATCACCACCACCTTTAGGAGAAGAATCACCCACCATCATACGGGTATAATTCAACTTAGCGGCAATGTATTTATTAATAAAGTAATTCACACCAACAGTAATATCCGACAATCGACCTCCCTGCACTCCGGCATCATTCAGATTTACATTATCGTAACGCAGCAACAATTCCAGACTTTTGGGAGCCGGATTACCCATCATACCTGTCGATACATTATAATTATGCCGCTCGCCCAATATCAAATAGCCTGCTTGTGCATATCCACCCTTTCCATTAAAATTATCGACACCACCACGATTTAAATGAGCAAACAGATACTGTCCCTGAAAATACCATTTATCATAAATGAAAATACATTCTGCATCCAACTTCCAGGAGTTAATTACCCGATCGACCGATGCATCCACAAAACCATTTTCGCTTTTTGACACCAAATTGGTCGGAACACCTCCAGCAAAATCCATCACGTCCTTACCCTCTGCAAAACGAGGCGCCAATCCCAAATGTAATACTCTTCCTTCCTTCATCAAAGGACGTCCGATAAATTTAGCAGCGATAGCATATCCCTGATCCATTTGTCCGGAAGTCTGAATATCACCACCGCTAAACACTCCCGCCATCACATTCATCCAATTGTGATTGTAACTATAGCTGATTCCCAGTTCGCGTCCCTGCCCCAAGGCATTATCCGCAGTAGCATTCTGCATAAAACGGAAGCTGGCCGTACCGACACGGGCACTTCCCCACGGTTCATAAGCGTATCCCAGGCAAAATAAATGTTTGTCGAGCTTATAACTTACAAAAATATCTTT
Organism: uncultured Odoribacter sp.; assembly: GCA_945900015.1. GTDB lineage: Bacteria > Bacteroidota > Bacteroidia > Bacteroidales > Marinifilaceae > Odoribacter. Next base: position 957 of record CAMDJC010000096.1, read on the forward strand.
CATACTGACTTTCTTATCAGCATATCCCAATTCTATCTTCGCCTCCCAATTATCAAAAATCTTCACGACTGTTCCCAAACGGACATCATGCACCTGAAAAGCATTGCCCCAACCCAGGGTATCATTCATAAATACACCGCCATCAAAAAAGACTCTTCCGATCAACCGCCACTGCAAAGGATTTTTCTCTGAAACATTTTGATTTTGCGCTGTTGCCGAAGTCAATGATGCTCCTCCCGCACATAGTACTGCTGTCAACAAAAAAGACAAAATAATTTTTTTGGAATTTTTTCTCATAATATTTATCCAGATATGAAATTGAAAGTTTTTAAATTTAACAAGACTCATTTTGTATCCGCCAAAAGTACAAAAACAAAGATGATTGTACAAATCCACCGGGAATGAAGTAAATTCGTATCTTTGTCAGCTGAAACTTTACCGACAGCATCATGCCACAATTTGGATTATTCGCACAAATAACGACCTCCTTAAGAAACAGAAACTTCCGTCTATATTTCTGCGGGATGAGCATCTCCTTGATTGGCACCTGGATGCAACAGGTTGCCATGAGCTGGCTGATCTACCGACTGACCGGCTCTGTGCTATTGCTAGCCAGTACAGCTTTCATGTCACAAATCCCAGTACTAATCCTAACACCCCTCATGAGCGTATGGACCGACCGGACAGACCGCCGAAGAATTCTATTTTTCACCCAAAGTCTGTCTATGCTACAAGCTGTAGCATTAGGTCTACTGTCTCTTTCCGGGTATATTGAAGTATGGCACCTGTTAGCACTGAGCCTTTTCATCGGATGTGTCAATGCCTTAGACAACCCGACCCGCCAGGCATTTTATCCCAGTTTGGTAAATAAAGACGAACTGGGTAACGCCATTGCCTTAAACTCTGCCGTCATCAATGGTTCTCGCTTGATAGGTCCCGCCATCGGAGGCGTCATCATCAGTATCATCGGAGAAGGCTGGTGTTTCCTTATCAACGGACTAAGTTACATAGGTGTGCTTATTGCCCTAGCCATGATACACCAAGTGGAATTTCATCCACAAAATAAACGAGGAAATGTCATTACAGAAATGTATGAAGGATTCAGCTATATCCGACAACAGGAGGCAATTCGTGTTCTATTGCTTACCATGTGTGCATTCAGTTTTTTCGGACTACCGTTAGTAACGTTCATTCCCGCTTATGTCAAAGATATATTGGGAGGAGGAAGCGAACTTCTCGGCGGATTAATGACTTGCACCGGCATCGGCTCTTTTATTGCAGCCATCTATCTTGCCATCCGAAAAAACAGCATCGGATTGGAACGATTTATTTCGCTTTCCGGCCTGCTACTAGGCGGCAGCCTTCTTACCCTCGCCGGAACACACGACATTCCCATTGCTGTAATGGCATGCATACCAGCCGGATTTGCCCTTATTGCCACGGCTGCTTCTATCAACACCCTAGTACAGGAACTAACAGACGAAAACAAACGGGGACGCGTTATGGGATACCTGGCCATGACATTCACCGGCATCAGCCCCCTAGGCAGCATGGTGCTAGGTGCCATGGTCGACCGCTTCGGGCTTCCGACAGTTATCACATTATCAGGACTGGCTTGCATTCTGATATCCATACTTTTTGCCAAAACATACAAACCGACAGTCGCCCTTTCATTCCAGCAAGCCTATAAAGCAAACCACTCCAAATAAACAAATTCAGAAATACAAATCCCGGTCAATCCATTATATACATTCTACAAACCAATATTTTTAACAAAAAAAAACACATACACATATACAAGTCGCTTTTTTTATATTAATATTGCATTGGAACTAATTTTACCAAATCCACAAAACACCTAGACTTATGAAAATAAACATTCCACTATTGGGTTTACTCAGCCTGCTCGGTTTATTATTATTCCAATCACCTGCTGAAGCAACAGACATGCACCCAACAGACAAACGTCTGCAAGACTCCGTAGCAGCAGATTCAAACATCACAGTTGTCTCCTATTTCTGCAAACGGGATACATTTATCTATTGCATTGGTGAAAGTTCCTGGAAAATCAAAGAGAAAGACACCATCCGTTTGTCCGCATTATCTACTCAAGTTATGCTAACAGTAACCGACTCCACACCACAAGGATATAATATGGAATATACATTTCTGGATTTTCAAGCTGATACAAGTGCAACCTCCCTTGAAGGCAAACTACAAAATCAACTGGTAAAAGCATTCGAAGAAAAAATCATCGGCACGGTTATAAAATTCCGCATTGACGAATACGGAACCATTCTCGCATACGATAACCTTAACGAAATCAAGAAACAAAGCAAGAATTTATTCAAAATGGCATGCAAGGAAATGGAAAAACTACCGGAAATCAAAGCCATAAAAAAACACGACTTCGACGTGACTAAAGCCATTTCTCAACACATCGATGCAGAAGCACTTGTAGCCGGATATGTCGAGGAACTGGAACTGCTGTTCTCCATTCATGGCAACCAATACACATTAGGCTCAAGAAAAGAACACCAAAATGCCACCGAAGAAGAATATGAATCAGACACATATTATGATATTTACGCAGACTCTGAAACCGGAGAATATGGAATCACCATCGACCTCTATGAATATATTCCAAAAGAGGATATAAAAGCTTTGACCCAAGAAATGGTAAACACCATAGGAGGTAAAAAATGGAAAAAAGAAGCTAACGAAGCCTTGAACAAAGGTTTTGAGCAGCAAGTAAAAGAAGACCTGACCCGAAACAGCTATATCCACATAAAACATTTTGCCGATGGTTGGCCCAAAGAAATAATAACCCAAGAAAGTATGCTATTGATGGGACAAGGTAAAGTTAAACAAACACATATCACCTGGGACTATTATTCAGTAAGAAATTACTGATAAAATTTCCTCTATTTATTCTTATGATACGTGTTCTTATTTGTGTTTTTAAGTTATATTTGTTGCACATAATATTTTATGCGAATCAGCAGTTGGCTTTCTGATTCAAAAATTAAAAATTAACAAATGTAAG
>CAMDJC010000097.1:0-3856 GCA_945900015.1 uncultured Odoribacter sp.
GTTTTGCCGTCGCCTGCTGCCCGACGCCCTGAAGTGGGGCTACACCGACAGCCTCACCCTTTCCGACCGCCGTCAGGTGATGCTCGCCATGTCGCAGCAGCTGCTCATCAACCTCGACGAGTTCAACCAGATATCGCCGCGTGTGCAGCAGGGTTTTCTGAAGAACGTTATCCAGCTGCCCTCGATAAAGGCGAAACGACCCTATGGCACGCACCTTGAGGAGCTGCCGCGCAAGGCGTCGTTCATAGCCACGAGCAACATGACCGACATCCTCTCCGATCCGTCTGGCAACCGTCGTTTCATTGGCATCGAACTCAATGCGCCCATCGACACCAGTCGTGTGCCCGACCACCGTCAGCTCTTCGCCCAGGCACTGCAGCTCCTGCGCAACGGTAGTCGCAGCTGGTTCGACAAGGCAGAGACCGAGCAGATAATGCTCTGGAACCGCCGCTACGAGATACAGGAACCCGCCGACCAATACTTCAGCCTCTGCTTCTCCGTCGCCAACGATCCGCTCGACCCTGCCGCCGAGTGGCTCTCCACCGCCGAAATCTTTGATGTCATAAAGCAGAAAGTCGGCTCCTCCCTGCAAGTCAACACCCTCATCGCCTTCGGTCGCAAGCTCGCCAACATGCCAGGCATGCGCCGCCGCAAGTGCGAAACCTGCACGCGCTATCTTGTGAAGAGGGTGGGGCAGTAGGCTGGTAGATAGCCCGTTCTGGCTGGCAGATAGGCTGGCAGATATCCATTTCTCAGCAATATCTTCCAGCCTTTACAACATTGATAATGAGCGCCATACAGCAATCCTGGAAGATATGGCAGATTTTTTCACGTACTCAATATCTTGTAGATATTAATTTCTATTTTTGTTTTGCTTGAGTTACTCATAATAATTACAGATGGCAATGTAGAGTAAATTTGCTCCATGACCCGAAAATATTCCTCCAAAAGGAGTGAGTTTCTAAGATTTTATTTGTATCTTCGCCTTGTCTATCGTTGGATTTTCTTGTTTTCTTTTTGCAACACTAAGATAAGTGAATTCTTCGACATGGCAAACCCCTGGGTCGCTCGGCTCTGCCGCTTAGCTAGTCTAAGAACTTTTGGTTGCTCAGGTACTTAAAAAGTTTAATTTACAATAGTGTTGCGGAATTAAGGTTTGTCAGAGATTGGGTTCTCAATAAAAGTTGAATATTAAAAATAACCGATACTATGGGATTGTTTGATTTTCTTTTTGGCTCAAAAAGTAATAGTGGTACGCTATATTCTTCGGAGGAAATGATACAGTTAACGTCAAAATGGACAACTGATTTCCTTCAATCTGCACCCAAATTAAGAGGTGCAACGTATGACAAAGAAGAAATCTATATGTTTTGTGGCTGGATAACTCTTGATTATGGAAAGAGCTATGGTTATCTGAGCAAAAACTCTAACAGAAATGAATTCTTTGAAACGATTTTCCAAGCTGTTCGCAATACGGGGCAATACAATCAATCAGACATGGAGCAATTTATGTTTAGAGTCAGCCAATACAAATCACAAATGATGGGAATGTTGAAGTGTGACTACCCGCATACGAAAATGTTCTTTCCTGAAACTCTTTATGCAAGATTTGTACACATTGATTTTGACCACTATCACCCAGATCCTTTTGGAATAGATGACAACTTAATCCGGTTTAGTGAGTATTTGGGGGACTTTTGGAATAAAGTTAATCGTGAACTAATGAGGAAATATCCAAAAAGGTGATTATTCTATGAAATATACAAGAGAACAAGTAAAAGCGATGACTCAAGAAGAATATGAGTCTGCAATTTGTAAGGAACTAAACAATGCTGGTTTTAGACAAGAATTTAATGGTGAGCAGTTTGAATACGAGCCTGATGAATTCACTTTTGGCGGTGCTATCGTGTTCGACCCTCAGGCTGTGAACCATTTGAAACATGTTGGATTGCTTGATAATGGCAAATGTCCCATGTGCTCTGTTAGGGAGGATGATCTGATCTACAAATTGCAGAATCTGCATAGTGGAGCAATCTATCACGTCTGTAAGTCATGCTATAAACGATATGCACGGCAAGAAAAAGAAAAACGGGCAAAGGGATGTTGTTTGATGGGAATCGTAATAATTGCTCTTATTATTTGGGGAATTGTAAAATTAGTAAGCTAAATAATGGTTTGGATATTAGTTGTTATTGCTGTTGTTTTTGCCTGGATATTCCTTAGGTTCCTGATGGATTTTAACAAACAACGTAGTGTTATAGCTGCTAAAGGTGGAATAAAAACTATCTATAAGTCGTTAATTGATGGTTTGTTAGAATACCGTAGTGCTCGGATTATTCAAGATAAGAAAGACTTTATCACGATTGGTGGAACTTTTACCGACCCTATTTTTAATAGAGAGTGCGGCTTGTGGTCTGTTATCATACAGCCAACATTTAAGCTGTTGAACGTCAGATATCAGGCACACATTGACCTGGGCGGAGGTGAAACAGCTAAACAAATGTGGAATTTCCCAATTAATATGCCACAGGATGAGATACTATCTGTCATAAAGAAAAAGACAGATGAGTTTGATGTTTATGGAGTATACAAATAATTTTCTTCTACTATGTCATTTTGGATTAACGCTGCAATTTGGGCCATCATCATTGGTGTGGGAATGTGGAGATCGAAACCGAAGCCACTAACCGCAGCATTTATAGTGTCTGTATATGTAGGTCTTGAAACATATTTCTACGTAAGTCATTGGCTTTCTTACTTGCCAACAGGCCTGCACATACTTTTTTATGCCATACCAGTGTGTGTGTTTCATGCATCCTCGTTTATCTATTGCAAAAAGACAAAAATTGGTTGGGACGAAGCTATGTCTCAATCAACTTGCTGGTATATATGTGTTATTATAGCTGTGTGGCTGTCGTTCCCCACTGTTTTCTTGTTCTATGACTGGCAGGATGCCAAAGTTGAATATGAGTCGGAAATGGAAGAACTCTTTGGAGAGGAATGGGAAGATGAAGTAGAAGAAATGGAACAAGAAAGATTCTATCGACGATAGTGAAACAAGTCTATATCATTCTCGCAATGTTGATGCTACTATGTCTCGCCCCAATGCCGTATGGCTAGTAAATACTCATATTAGGGCTTAAGTTAGAGACATTCAGTAAATAGCTAACTAATTGTTTATCAGTGCTTTATGTTATTTACCCCAGTTCGGGATAACCGAGTTTCTTATACAATATAAAAGCAGCGTGAATACGCCTCCTCCCCATGCCATTAGGAGTGGGTAATAACAGAAGGCTGAAAGAAGTTGTTTTGCCCTTAGAATAGTGACAGCTGTTTGGTGTCTTCGATGCAGTATCCCTGCAATGCCTTTGGCTTGTTGTCGAAGAAGCAATATGCTCCCAATGCAGAAATAAGGTTCATGATAAAGTTGCTTACAGATCTATGGCGTGAGTGTACAATCTGTGCCGTGTTCTTCAGCATGTCGTTGATGGCTTAGAAAATGTAATTCTTGCGTAGCATCATTCTGTCATAGAACGGCATCAACTTGTTTTATAAAGTGGGAATAAGCTGAATATCCCTGAATAGTTTGATGGATGGTAAAGATCTGTATAATTCTTTATAGCACAAAGATTTTCGGATACGCTTACGTATGAGATAATGATAATAAGATCACAACTATTAAAAATAAAACTCCTATTGTTTGGGAGTATGGATAATAATACATATTTTCGTGGTGTAAAACTTACACAAGTTGAAATGTAGAAAAAAACTATTGTCATAAGTAATAATATGAAAAAAAATAATATGGAGCGCATCTTCAAAAGATCGCAAAAGAACAAGGAATCATATTTTGGTG
>CAMDJC010000098.1:0-3854 GCA_945900015.1 uncultured Odoribacter sp.
CTTCATATTTCAATACCCTAATCCGTGTCGGGCACAACTTCTAAGTTTGTTATTTGTCTGTTTATGAGATATAGAGTACCGAAGTAACCATTTGCTATCAGAAAATTTTTATTTTGTGATTTTCTGCATAGAAAACCGGAAAACAAAAAGCAGAAGACCATGGAATACAAACTACATAGCCTTCTGCTATTTTATACTTTCAGAATAATCCTGCTGATTGATTATCTTTTCAAAGTGAACTTCTTTACAACCTTACCTTTTCTGTCAATAGCACCATAAAGATTGATTTCTTCATCATCTGTCATACCAAATCCATCGTCATCACGATAGTACATACCATCAGGGTTAAGCTGCCATTCCACCTCTGCCACGCCATTCTTATATTGATATACATGACCAGGAAAATGAAATGAATGCGCTTTCGCTCTATCAAAAGCATCTTGTGGAAGCCCTTTCATACTATCCCAGTCAATATCTTCATCTGTCACGATTTGCAGCACCTCATCAATAGACATGAACTCGTATGCGCATCTTGCCTCTTTGTCCATCAAGTAACGTGGTTTCCAATACCGCCCAATCACCTGAGTCACTAATGCCATATCTTCCCCCAAATCATTTTGTACAAGTGGTAGACCTTGATATTGTGATAAACATAATTCCCTATATAGTTTTTCTTCTTCTGACATATCTATATCATTGGACTTTCCCTCTTCATACACCAAATCCCATGGATTATCATTACAGATTACTAACCCCTCCATCTTACCTTGTACAAAATCATTTTCATCTGTATCATCTTTATTCTTAGCCTTAGCAAGGCATCGGAGTTTTCTTATCAAATCACGTTCTTCTTCATTCGCAATATCATAAGCAATTTGAATGTAACTGTCAAAAGATTTTTGAATCGCTTCGGTTGCTTGCTCCGATATTTCATCATTACCTTTCTTGGCTATAATGTTCATCGCACAGGCCATAAGCCGTCCTGCAAATCGTGAGTCGCTGAGGTTGGGCGCATCATCCAAATTTTGACGATATCCATCCTTAAATTTAACATTTCCTCTATATCCTCCCGTATATTCAACGGGCATCTTCGTTGCTTCTTCGTATGACTTATATCCGAATATGGCGGAAAACAATGATTCGAAATTCTTGCCATCGAGAATATCAACCGAATGGTTCATTAAATTTTGGATTTCATCAGGTGTACTGTCTGACAACTCTTCAAATTTTTTCACCGTCTCCACAATAATATGATAGCCATCGCCTTTTTCCAACAAGCGAACCTGTGCCTCAGGCAAAGTCTCAACTGCTTCTTTGCCTAATCTTTTCACTTCGTAATTAACAGCAGATGCAACATCTTTTCTAACTGTTTCTGGGAAGCGGACATAAACACATAGTTCATTTCCTTCCATACAGCTTATCGTGACTATGAACGCTATGAACGTATAATGCTTGCCTAGTACTACCACAGAAAACTTATTCCCATCTCGGTAAGGTTCCATACCTGCTGAAACGAACATCTTTACGATGCAATCTTCAAGAGTAAGTCCCTTTTGGGTATAGCCACATTTGTATTTGAAAAAATCGAATATTCCCATAACAATTACTCTTTTGTTTGTTTATGACAATTGTTCCCAACATGATTTTCCATCCTTTTTTATTTGAAGAATGAAATACCAAACAACAATACCCAATAGTCCAACTGGGAATGATGATGTTAGCATAGCTAAAAGTCCTCCAATTATACTTGATATGGTTAATAATAAGAATCCACTTTTACGCCAATTCAAAAGCATGACGATGGCTATAATATTGATTACTCCAAAAACTCCACTTACTATGGATAAAGGTATTGCTGCATCAGGATAATTACTTCCCCATGCCTGCTTCGGGAAGAAGTTTATCAAGCTCACTAATACATTAGCAACGATCGAGAAATATAACCATATTGAAACAAAGGCATTTCTCTCTTTATGCGGAACAAATGCTTCGTTAGAAAAATCGATGTACTGATCAAATGTAGTATTTGATAAATCTGCATTCCTTTTTTCGTCAGACTTGTCGATTTTGAATGATTTTTGTGACCAACCACAATATGGACATCTCTCTTGATAATCGTCCAATTCATGTTTGCATCCACTGTTTATACATAATTTCATATCTTAAGACCCTACTCTGTGTCGGGCACAACTTCTAAGTTTGTTATTTGACAGTTTATGGGATATAGAGTCAAGAAGTAACCTTTTGTTGACTACAATTAGGCTTGCGACATCCCCGATTCTTTATTGGAATCCAATTCTTCTTCTCTTTCCTTCTATTTGCTTTTGTTCAAATTTCTCCTTTATACGCAAATGCTCTTCTATCACCGCCTTGCTGACGCTTGGTGGTGTTGTCCGAACAGCTTCTATAAGAAGTTGGGTAGAGATGTTACAATGGTTACGAAATGCTAGTCTCGCGGCAACATCCACTAGCAACTTGACATCTGCTGCCACTCTTCCTTGTAAGTGTTTGGCGACTTCTTTGATATTTATGCTGTCCGTTTTTCGCTTCCTCAATTGTATTTCCAATAACTTTTCTATGGTTTGCACATCTGGTACCCCAATATAGTATTTTCGTTCCAATCGTCCTGCTCTCAATGCAGCTTCATCGATTTCCTCTGGCATATTTGTGGCGGCAATTACAAACACGCCAGATTCTCCACAGTTGTTGATCTGGCATAAGAATTCGTTAATCTCTCCCGACTCACTTGCATTCTGTTGTTTGGTTCTCGTCCTCAGCAAAGCATCCACCTCGTCAAGAAAGAGTAGTGTCGGTGACTTTTCTCTTGCTTCTTCAAACAACCTTGCAATTTTCTCCTGTCCACCATGAATGTAAGGTGAAGCAACATCTGAGCATTTCACATACATGAAATGGCACTGCATTTCTTCGGCACACTTCTCGGCAAAGAAAGTCTTTCCACATCCAGGAGGTCCATACAGCAATATGCCATTGGGAATGGTGATACCAAGTTCCTTAGCTCGTTCGGCATCATTCAACACATCGATAATGTCATAACGAATTTTCTCCTTCAAATCATCCATTCCTGCGATGTCTGCGAATCCATTGCCACGACGAATGTTTCGATGCTGTTCTTTGTCCTTTACTGAAGAAGACAATTGTCTTGAAATGGCAGTCCTTAAGTCTTCAAGTGATTGGTATCGTTTTTCTGGTTGATATTCTGTAGCTTTGCCTATGATGGTCATCAGTTCATTGGATGGATTAAGTCCATTCAAAGATGGAATCAACAAAGGTTTACGCTTCATCTTCAACAGCACTAATGTTCTCATCGTCTTATCGAGCATGTCCACATTTATTGCCCAAGGCTCAATCCCGAACAGCATTTCATACATCAACGCTCCGATGGCATACACTTCGCTTAACTCGGTAAATTTGCCATGGAAGTATTCTGGAGCTTGGCAGACATTCTCATTGGTACATTGTGGAGGATAATGTTCCGACAAATTCTCGTCAATAGAATTATCAATCATGACAATATTATTGGATTCAATCTTTGACGTACACACAAAATTGCTTGCCACAATGTTTATATACCCCAACTTTCCATTCTCCTTGTGAAGTTCATCAAGCAACGATATGATAGCCAGAGTTGATAATAATGTCTCCTTTTCTGAGAAGAGTTTTCTTGCACGTAATCTGTCTTTTATGGTGCATAGACTCTCCTTGTTTTCGTAGTTACTTATATTCATACGTCTCTTTGTTTGTTAATGGTACAACAATTGACTGGAGTCTTCGTTCTCATTGGAAACACTTTCAGCTTTGTCTTCTTGCGACTTATACAACATCCACAATATTTG
>CAMDJC010000099.1:0-3662 GCA_945900015.1 uncultured Odoribacter sp.
AATGCTCATGTGCCATAAAGTAACACACTGATAAATGCAGACAGCCAACCTCTATTCCGTATAAAATGGCATATATGGCATTTCAAATATGTGGTTCAGAAGTAGAAGAAAACTGAAAACAGTATTCCACAATTTGAAAGGATAGAGGTAATTGAGCATGGAAAAAACAGTATATATCACAGAGGAAGAACGGGAAAAGTGTCGCAAAGTGATTGATGTGTTTGAGGAACTGTACGAAATAGAGGACGAAGATATTTTGTTGGTTGATGTTGGTAGGTATGGCTTTGTTAAACTGCAATGCTATACAGCGTCACATGGCTTTGAGGAGCTTGACACCTATACAGACAGTAACAGCTTATTTGAGGGGCTTTGGGAGGAATGGCTTAGTCTAAATGTATTTTTGCTTGCGAGAGAAATGCAGTTAGCTGATGTTCTTTATGATGATTTATTCAACAATCTTCCAAAGGAAAAACAGTCAGAGCTTACCGGGAGAAAAGACTACTTTGCAAAAAAGGCGGGTATCACTCTGTAAAATGAATTTTGCAGAAAGGAAACGCTCTATGTAGTGGATAAAAAAAGATTAGAATGGCTCTGTATATAATAACATACAGGGCTTTTCTTTTCCGAACCAACGACCAAAAGACAAACATTGTGGAAATGTGCATAACAGGCTATGGAATCATGGATAACTCTATTCACAGCACATGGAAAAGCTAAAGTGCAGCTTTCCCACGTCCTGCAAACAGAGTTACCCACAATTCCATGATACAGTCAGTTATACACATTACGCACAATGCCGACTACTACGGAATCCAACTCATTTTTTCACAGAACAAGATTTGCTTTTACAGAAAGAGATTATAGGTTGGAATGGAGATACGGGAGCCTGCATAGAGCACAGTGGAAAAGTTGAAGAAACTGATTGAGGAAGAATTTGTCGGGCTTGTGTTTCTGTCTGCTGAAGATATGGAGTAATAGCAAATTGGGACATAGCGGTATAACTGCTTTGTCCCAATTTGTTTATTGCTTAAATTACACGTCCGTATTAGAATTGATATGCTTGCAGAAATCAAATATCTAACATACTTCTTCCCACTATAATAATACCATACAAATTTTATAAATACAAGACTGTTTATATAAGCTGACACATGCTAAACTAGCCTAGCAATGTTTCAGTAAAACTTTCTTTCATTTTTCAAGGAGGTCATAATCATTATGGGGAATAATCAGACAGAAAAAGCGTTTGAAGAAAAAAGATTAGCACAAACAATCTCTTTAGCCGAGGAACAATTAAAGCAGGCAAAAGAAGCGGCAGACAAAAAGAAATCAGAAATTATCGAAGCCAAAAAAGATGTGCGTGAAAATACAGAACACGGCATTACATCACTGTACACATCAGACGGTTTCGAGGCACTTGTTGAATTAAGCCAATATATCAATCCTGTTACAGACAAAATTATAGATTATGAAGAAGAAGAACATAAAATACTTCTGTTAGAAAAGATGATAAAATCGCCCTATTTTGCCCGAATTGATTTTAAATTTGATGATGAGGACGAATTTGAAAAAATATACATTGGACGTTCTTCTCTACGAAAAAACAGCTATCAAGAGATGTATGTTTATGATTGGAGATCGCCGATTGCCAGTATTTTCTATCGTTTTATGACCGGCGAAGCGTTTTATGACGCTCCATGTGGACGAGTAACAGGCGAACTCAATTTGAAACGCCAATATGAAATAAAAAACGGAAAACTGGAATATTTCTTTGATTCAGATGTTCAGATTGTTGATGAATTTTTAAGGCAATTACTGTCACAAAACACTACTGCTAAAATGAAAGCGATTGTTGAAACAATTCAGCATGAACAGGACGTGGTTATTAGAGATATGGAAAATGACCTGCTAATGGTACAGGGTGTAGCGGGAAGTGGAAAAACCTCTATTGCTCTCCACCGGGCTGCTTATCTTATGTATCAAGGTTTACAAACAAAGCTGTCCGCAAATAACATTATGATTATTTCCCCAAATTCTATATTTGAGCAATATATTTCAAATGTATTGCCCGAATTGGGAGAAGATAATGTTATTTCTTCCGTGTTTGAAGATATACTTAGTGAGTTATTAAATGGCAGGAAAATTCAGTCAAGAAATGATTTTTTAGAAAACTTGATTGTCAATTCAAAATACAAGGAAATTTCAAGAAATAGTATAGAATTTAAAACGTCAAGTTTTTTTAGGGAAATTTTAGACCAATTTCTCATTGATATACCCCGCCAGTGGATAGAATTTGAAGATGTTTATTATGAGGGAAAATGCGTTGTAAGCGGGCAAATTCTAAAAGACAAGATATTAGGAAGACCAGAAACACCATTAGGCATAAAATTAGAACAATTAGAAGATTATATTTTAGAACAAATATTTGGAACAGGAAAAGGGCGGGGGCATAAAGAAGAAAAAAATCTAATCAAGCAGGAAATACAGAAATTTATAAAAATTGACATTGTTGAATTATATAAAATATTATTTAGCAATGAAGCCTATTTTTATAGCCTGCTGCAAAATAGCAATCCGTCACAAAACATAAAAAATATTTGGAAATATACTAAGGAAAATTTGGAAGCAGACAGCTTGTATTATGATGACGCAATAGCAATCGCTTATTTGTATTTAAAAATATACGGAACAAATAAATATAAAAATATTAAGCAGGTAGTCATTGATGAAGCACAGGACTACTACCCTCTCCAATATGAAATATTTAATTTGCTTTTTTCTAATGCCAAATTTACTATTTTAGGAGATATGAAACAGACTCTTGCCAAAAAAGAAGATATTTCTTTCTACGAACAAATTCAAAAAATATTGAACAAGAAAAAATCTTCTCTTATTATGTTGGATAAAAGTTTCCGTTGTACGAATGAAATTTTAAATTTTAGTTTAAAGTTCATTGAAAAAAGTTCACAGATAAAAAGTTTTAATCGGAATGGCGATAGCCCAAAAGTATATATTGCTGATAATTCCGAAATCTTCATTGATGAAATTGTTAAGGAAATAAATCTATGCCAGGAGAAAGGGTTTCAGTCGATATGCTTAATTTGTAAAACCGAAAAAAATTCAATCTATCTATTTAATAAAATTAAACACAAACTTGATATTCAGTTAATCAAAAATGGGAGCGTATCAGATTTACAAGGCGTGTTTATCTTACCAGTATATATGTCAAAGGGATTAGAATTTGATACTGTCTTAATTTGTGATGCAGATAGCCAAAACTACCATGATGAAGATGATAAAAACCTCTTATATGTTGCCTGCACAAGAGCGCTTCACAAACTTAGCTTATTTTGTGAAAATGAGGTTAGCCCGCTGATATAGATAAATTTACAATATATTGAATTGCCTAAATGCCAAACGCAGCGTAAGTGCATATGAACAAAATGATAATAATTAGACAGACCATCTTTCTCTTTTAATGGCATTAAATTGACATTACGCTCTCTATCATATATATTTGTTGCTTACTGTCAAAAACACGACAGAAAAATATAGTTTAAATTCAACGGATAAAAGAGGTAATGAACATGGGGAAATTACTACTGCTGACACTTAACGAACAAGAGGAAACAGCGATTGACAAAATCATATCGGCAATATCT
>CAMDJC010000100.1:0-3089 GCA_945900015.1 uncultured Odoribacter sp.
CGGGAGCTTTCTTTGCAAAGTAGTCATCAATATGCTTTTTGCTCCAATAGGTTTTCCCACGGTTAAATGTCCGGGGTATATTATGCTCTTTAGCTATATGAAATATCCAGGAATCTTTGACACCGAATTTCTCTTTAATCTCATTGGTGGTATAGAAGTCTGTGATAGGGATTGTATCTTTGGGCATTCGATATTGATAAGGCTTATTTTGAAGCATAGCATCAATATCAGTCCTCCTGATAAATGAAAGCCTACTGCTAATTTTAGACGCTTTAAGATGACCTGCCTTTACCATGGTATAGATAGCCTGGCGAGATAAACCTAACAGACGTCCTGTTTCTGAAAAGGAAAGATATTCCTTCTCCTTAATGTCTTCAATGATGCGTTCAGTTTTCTGAACTTGAGTTTGTGACTCTGTTGTCTGCACTCGTTTTTTGCGTATGGCCCGTTTATAGGCAAAATTTGCACACCTGTGTGAACAGAACCTTGTAGAAACTTTCTGAGCCTCGAATTCTTTACCGCACCACTCACAAATCTTTTTAATTCTAAAGTTACTAGTTGCCATTTTTACTTAATATTTAGGGGTTAATTCTTCTTCATTTCTCCTGTTTTTTGTCAACCATCGTAAACTATTGTCAACCATAGTCAACATTCTCCACGACCTTGCCAACGATAATCCTCGGATTTTCGTGGTGAGGTACACAGGAGGTACAAAAAATGGCGTAAAAAGGCTTAGCAACGATTATCAACGATACTTGAGCAACAAAAAAGGCGCCCCGTAAAGAGCGCCATATTAATCGATTATAATCAATTTAACTCATTGATAATCAGATAGTTATTTGCCGATGCAGAATTTTTCAAATATATTACCAAGTACCTCATCTGTAGATATTTCTCCTGTAATTTCACCAAGATAGTGCAAACATTCCCGGATATCTTGGGAAACAAATTCTCCGCTAAGATTCGATTGAAGACCTTCTTTTACTCGACGAATAGCCTCTAATGCATGACTAAGAGCTTCGTAGTGACGAATATTGCTAACGATTATATCTGAAGAATTTAATGGATTTAAATTCACAGCATTTGTCAACTCACAAATTAAAGTATCTAAATTAGCTCCCGTACGAGCTGAAATTGGAATAATCTTTTCTCCTGACGTAAATAGTCGTATGGTTTCCTGAGGAGTGAGTAAATCTTCAACCTCATCTGTTTTATTTAAAACAATTACCAAATGTGCATCAGACGATATATGGGCTTTCACTTGTTTGTAATACTCTTCAAAAGATTCTGCTCCACGTTTCAAATCTGTCAAAAGCAATATAATACTCGCCTGCCCTATTTTGGCAAAAGTTCGCTCAATTCCGATGTTCTCCACCTCATCTGTTGTCGAACGGATTCCTGCTGTATCTATAAAACGAAAGGTTATACCATTTAAATTAATCGTATCTTCAATGGTATCACGAGTCGTTCCAGCTATATCTGACACAATTGCACGTTCTTCACGTAAAAGTGCATTCAACAGTGTACTTTTACCAACATTAGTGTTACCCACTATTGCTACCGGTACCCCATTTTTCAACACATTTCCTAAAGAGAATGAAGCACATAAACGTACCAACAATTGCTCTATACCACTAGCAATGCGATTTAATTCTTCTCTATCTGCAAACTCCACATCCTCTTCTGAAAAGTCTAATTCTAATTCCAGCAATGATGTAATATGCAGTAATTCTGAACGCAGACGCATCAGTTCTGTTGAAAATCCGCCTTTCATTTGCAATAAGGCCATTCGGTGTGATGCTGCTGATGATGAAGATATTAAATCTGCAACAGCCTCTGCTTGTGACAAATCCATCTTACCATTCAAAAAAGCACGCTGAGTAAATTCGCCAGGAGCTGCCAATCGAGCCCCAACATCTACCAATAGTTTCAATAACCGCTGCTGAATATAGACTGAGCCGTGGCAGGAAATTTCAACAGACTCCTCTCCCGTAAAAGAGTGAGGTGCTCTAAAAATAGTTACCAACACTTCATCTATCAACTCTTTACCATCACGAATACTTCCAAAGTGCACAGTATTACCTTTAGCTGCAGAAAGGTGCTTACCAGATGGAGATTCAAAGATTTGTTCCGTTAACGATATACACCCGTCCCCAGATAATCTAAGGACTGCAATAGCACCCATACCTGGCGATGTTGAAATTGCACAAATTATATCAGACGTATTCATCATGTTATGTGTTTGATAAACTATTACCGACAAAAATACGCTTTTTCAACTAAAGCAAAAAATGAGTATCCGAACTTTTAGCCGTTTATTCAAACATTTTTAGATATCAGACGTATATCTTCTCAATAAAACAACTAAATAAAAAACAACCTATTATGAAACAAGTAGTTATTTTAGCTTTGTTAGCATTTTTGATGCTACCGGCTTTTGAAAGCTATGTACAAGCAACAAATCCTATGCAAACAACACAACAAACGCTTTCAAAACAACAACAACGACAAGCAAAAAGAAATTTACGTCGACAAGCTCGAGCTCAAGCTGATCAACAAGCATTCAATGCTGCAATTGAAGCGATGCGCGACCGCAACTGGGTATTGATGGCAAACACCCTGTATGGTCCTCAAGGTGCTGCAATTCCAGTTTCAGACAATACAAACTTTATCCAATTTAAAGGTAATACCGTGTATGTACAACTGGCTTTTGACGGCATTGCTGGCCCCAATGGATTAGGCGGAATCACTGTCGAAGGAATTCCTTCACAAATAACAACCAATACAGACCGGCATGGTAATATCACTTACTCTTTTTATGTCAATGGCACAGCATTAACAGCCCAAGTAATTGTCAATCTATACGCTGGCAGTAACAATGCAAATGCAGCAGTATATCCTATGACCAATGGCAATAATCTGACTTTTTCAGGAACTCTTGTTCCAACATCTCAATCAGGAATATTCCGTAGCGGATTCATTAGCTTCTAAAAAAAGGAGGTGTGTCAAAATGCGCACCTCCTTTTTTACGCACAAAGCCCCGACTTTCACAAGCAGGGGCTTTGTTATTACCTAAAGATTCAGTATCT
>CAMDJC010000101.1:0-3083 GCA_945900015.1 uncultured Odoribacter sp.
AAGAATCTCAGGCAGAATTATACGAAGTACTTTGAACAGATAACGATGCAGATGCATATTGAAGTTGATAAACAGAAAATTTATCTGAATCATTGTCCCTTCCTTTGTTATGGAGGAGCTTACAGTGATACATGGCAGCTTTTCGGGCATGTACATACCAGCAGGCATAACACCGGCAAGGATGTTCCGCGGTTGAAAATGCTTTTCCCGACTCAGTATGATGTAGGTGTAGATAACAATAATTTCACACCGGTATCATTTGCACAGGTAAAGATGATAATAGAGAAACAGATAGAACAATCAAAGGAAGGAGAATAATAAAATGAGAATACAATATATGAGTGATTTGCACCTCGAATTTCAGGAGAATAGCAGATATCTGAGATATAATGAATTGCCTGTAACAGGTGATGTACTGGTGCTGGCAGGAGATATTTTCTATCTCAAGGATAATACTGCTCCAGTTATGAATTTCTGGAAGTGGGCATCCCAAAATTACCGTCAGGTATTGATTGTTCCTGGTAATCATGAATACTATAACTATTCGGATGTGATGGAACGCGGTTTTCAATGGAAGTGGATGTTGCGGGAGAATGTGGGTTATTATCAGAATCAGGTTGTCCGCATCGATGATACGGACTTTATACTGAGTACACTCTGGTCGCACATCAATCCGAATGATGAATATTTTGTATGGAAAGGTATGAACGACTTCCGTCAGATTAAGTTTGGCGGGAAGCTGCTGCAAGTGGAGGAATTCAACCGGATGCACGAGATCAGTATTGACTTTATTCGGAAAAACATCGAAGAGAGCACAGCAAACCATATTGTGGTGGTCACACATCATTTGCCTACACTCCAAGTAGTAGCAGCGCACCATAGAGGATCTGTTCTGAACAGTGCATTTGCAAGTGAGTATGATAATTTAATCGCCAATAGTAGGATTGATGCATGGATATATGGACATTCGCATACCAATATTGATACGGAAATAGGAGGGACCAGGGTAATCTCTAACCAAATGGGATATATTTTTGCAAATGAGTATCTGATGAATGGATTTGAATCGGGCAAGTTTATTGAAATTAAATGAGTACAGCGATGAATGAAAGAAAAATCATAGATAGAAAATACCTTTGCGATTTAGCTAAGGAAGTTGGTCTGACTACATTAGATCTGGAAGCATTAGGCGAAAATCATCATTGGGAAATTGTTGTTGAAGGAAATTTACTGGAAAGGATGATTGAGACTCAGCGTCAGTTTGAGCGTCTTGCCGTGATTGGTGATGAAGAGTGTCGTGGGTTTTATATAGAGGTGCCTCGGCCAACATCAGAAGATTGGGGTAATGCAGAGGAACTGATTGCTTCGGGAGAATACAGCAGCATGGATGCATATCTGTCGGACTGGCTTGCGTTCAATCCGATGGAAACGCGCTGGTTCTATGTAACCTCAAGAAAACACGGGAATAACCGGTCGATTCATGTTACCGACCGGAAATTTACCCACTTTGTTATTTCTAACCGCTCCTCGTATAATGAAAAGGAGTTCGATGATGTTTGTTGCAAGGAGAACCTTACACGTTTTTTCGACTTTTTGAATCTTATAATTGGTGTTATTGTAGCAGATTCCGACGGGTTTAATGAGTATGTAGCAAACAATCTGCCATACCAGCAACGTACAGGTAGGATCTCCAGAAAGAACCTGGTTCGCATAGTTCCGAGTCTTAGGATTGATGTAGAGGACCGAGAAATGACAGTTAAAGCTTTAGAGGACTCAATACAAGGATGCTCTTTGTCTCCTTTAGAGACTATGACCATACGAAAGTATTGTAAATTTTATCGTATTGCTAACGAAGCTTATAAGGCTTATCATAAGAAACGGGGTATCGGTGGACGTATCAATAAGGATTCAAAAAGAGATCTCCAAAAAATCTCGGATGTGGCTTACTACAAGTATATGAAGTATGCGGATGTGGAGAACCTTTATAACATCGACAGCCAGGAGGATTTCATACGGTTTGCAACGGATCATTACGGTGAACTTGGACTTTCACGTTTGAATATCTTAGCTTCAAATGTTCAACATCAGGGATGGAAGATTGTTGTTTCCAACAGTTATTCATCCAATGTCGGATTGGCTATGGAGGTGGCTGTCTCCCTGTATAAGGCTGATGCTCCATTACATATTTACGATGCAGAGAAACTTCTGAGTATTCTGAAGGAAGAGGATTTTGTCCGACTGGTTCCTGATTCATACCATAACTATATGGGATATCAGGACGAAGGTACCGTATATGAGCTTCCTTGGGAGTATGAATGTTCTGATGAGAAAAACTCTTTTCTTACTCTGGAGCAATATCATGATATTATTTCTCATACCGAATGGGAGTCTGAGAAACGTGTAGAGCCTATTTCTTAATGGAACGTCGTAATTAAAAGTTGGCTTATCTCCATGTTTATGCGTGGTTGATAAGCCATTTCTTTTGCAATCAAAATTCATGAGGGAAATAGCGAAATTGGATATGGAACAAATACAAAATATAGGATTTATAATCAATCACTATGATTTGACGATAAGTTTTCTAAGAAAAATTAGTTTTATTCTCAGAAATTACATAGTTTTGTATTTATAATCTTCATAATAGTGAAGATTAATGCTTAAAAATATATGTAACTATCATTGTAATGATATATAAATTCGGTTTATATGGTAGATTTCTATGAATACTCCACGCCTGAGCTTGTAAGGCTATTAGGCAACAGATTTAAAGAATATAGAATTCGTTGCAATCTTACTCAGAAAGATGTTTCTGAGCAATCCGGAATTGGACTTACAACCATCCACAAATTCGAGAATGGTACAGCTGGTAATATTTCATTGTCAACATTTATTGTGTTGTTGAAAGTGGTCGGACAGATTAACACTATAGACAATCTTCTTCCGGAATTGCCTGAATCTCCTTACATGATGCGTAAGGATGATAAAAAGGTACAGCGTGTCAGACACTCTAAATAGCATAAATTATGGTACAGTCGTTAAAAGTAATACTTTGGGGTGAGGAAATTGGTAGATTGGCATGGGAT
>CAMDJC010000102.1:0-3055 GCA_945900015.1 uncultured Odoribacter sp.
GTTTCAATCCACGCACCCACATAGGGTGCGACAAGCAGGAAACGAGGAGGTTATCACTATCAAGAGTTTCAATCCACGCACCCACATAGGGTGCGACATTATCAGGTCTCTTCGCTATGGAGCTTGTCGGTTTCAATCCACGCACCCACATAGGGTGCGACTAGTTCCGTCTCGATTTATCTGCCAGCCTGCCAGTTTCAATCCACGCACCCACATAGGGTGCGACGACTATGAGGTACGCTTGTACCGTTATCTAACAGTTTCAATCCACGCACCCACATAGGGTGCGACTTCGTTATAAGTTCCAAACATTGTAGGTACTGGAGTTTCAATCCACGCACCCACATAGGGTGCGACGTTACTACCTTCGGTCTGCGTGATAAATTGGTCGTTTCAATCCACGCACCCACATAGGGTGCGACGTCATATAGATATACCTCATAATCATTAAGTGAGTTTCAATCCACGCACCCACATAGGGTGCGACTCTGCTAACAAAACAAACATTCTGATTAACCGCGTTTCAATCCACGCACCCACATAGGGTGCGACCGCATATTCAATAAATGTTTGAATATCACAATGCAAAGGTAATAATTTTGCGAAAACGAACAAAAGAAATAAAGAAAGAAGAACAATACCTCTATGTATATTGTAATTCGTTGATTTTCAATATGTGCGAAACTAATAGAACTTTATGCAATACAATAGGTTCGCACCCTCATATTTTAAATGATAAGCTCACCTGTAAAGTCGAATCCCATATCTTTACCTAAAGTTTCAACTTTACGTTTCCAATTTTTGCCAAGAATATAGAATCTGATACTGTCTAGCTCAGAATCGATAATATTCTTTAACTGATTCTTTAACATGACGAATTGAGCTTCCGTCAAAATACATTCGAATACAGAGTTTTGAACTCTTTTTCCATAATTCAGACAAGCCCTTGCTGCATTTCGCAAACGTTTCTCACATTGAGACGAGGTAATGTTTACATCATAAGTTATAAACACAAACATAAGCTACTTGATTAGAAATACAGGATAATCATCAATATCATTGCGGATGAATCTTGCCAGCAACATAGCTTGAACATAAGGCAGAAGTCCTATACTTACCTTATCATTTAAATAAGGATGAGTAATCTGCTCTTTTTTCCTATTTTGCCAAGCAGAAATTATGACCTTTCGTCCCGAGTCTGTCATGATAATACCTTCGTCACCCTGCTTGATGAAATCTTTGATTGTTATTTGTTTTCTGTTGATTAGAGACAAAACCAATCTATCCCCCAAATATGCTCGCAACTCCTCCATCATGTCTAATGATAATGATGCTCGCCCAGGCCTTAAAGTATGCATAAACCCAACATACGGATCTAAGCCCACAGTTTCCAAAGCCGATGTCATATCATTACATATAAGAGTATATACAAAAGATAACATCGCATTAATCGCATCTTTCGGTGGACGACGATTGCGACCTGTAAATATGAAATCTTCTTTTTGGCAAAGAAGGAGGTGTGAAAAAACGCCAAAATAAGCTGTAGCAGCTTCTCCTTCAATACCTCTTACACTATCTATCGAATCTGCATTCAAAACTCTTCTTTTGCATCGAAGCAGTTCCTCGCAAACACGAGCTATAGCCTCATCATTTCCATTATCTCTAATAAAACGGCGCAAGATGTTGCGATAGTTTTGGATCTTCCCTCCAATGAAAATTTTACAGAGATGGAGAGCATAGCTGGATTCATCAGAATTTTTATATTGTGCTTTTCTCAACAAGACATTTCCTTTGGTCGGTCCTTGCGACCGACAGATGTATCTTCCTTGTGGGGAAAGAAAGGTTAGAGAAACGTTGTTTTCTGCACACAATTTCATCAATCCCGGACTTGCCCCCATATAACCAAAAGTAATAATCTGCTCTATATTATGGATAGGAATACGGAATATCTCGTTTTGCTTCACAGATACCACAACATTCAACCCGTCTTTGCTTAGATAGGACTCAGGTGTGGTCACGTATAATGTATTAAGTAATATCCTCATATAGATTTTTGTTTAAATAGGTTGACACTTGAGTGCAATCACTCATTTCTGGCATACAGAGATTTACCAGAGAACAATTCTTGCAATGGTGCTGTTTGTTAGCTTTTGGCAAGATACCGCTTTTAAATACCTCATGCATCTGACGGGCACATTGAATGGTCGTACTTCTTAATGACTCAGAAATAGAGATAGTTTCCCTATGTTTCACTTCATCATAATACAATGCACCGCATTGAATATGAATGCCATACATTTCTTCAAGACACATTGCCTGGGCGGCCAATTGTACTTCATCTCTTTCATCAGGCTTATGATGCCCTCTTTTATACTCCACAGGATATGGTTTCCAATAGCCTTTGTAGCGATTATGAGTTATAGCATCTTCTGAAGAATCGGCAGGAATTAGTTCTACAGCATCAGTTACGCCATATAGTCCTAATTCTTTAGATGCAATATGAAGGGAACGAAGTGTTATGATATCACCATTTTTCTGACGGTAGAAGGGGTTATCCACATTCTTGTGTAGAATCTGCCCTTCTGTCGTCAGCTTGTTTTCTTCCCATTGTTGCTCGATATGAATCAAAGCCCATTGCCGGGGACAGAACATAAAGTGCTGTATCCCCGACAACATGAGCATTTCGTCTTCAGTATACATGATGATACTAAATCAATTCTTCAACTGATACACCGCTAGGAACAGAGTCCATGTCTATTGTAACTCTATAATCGTTGAACGATCTTGGTACCGCATCTGTGTTCTTCTCTATTTTCACCAAATCGAACAATTTATTCGCTGGTGCATTACCCAAAACTGAATCATGTTTGAACACGATTAATTTCTGAGCACTCATCAAGCCTCTTGCAGCAGAACGGTCAACATCAAACATATTCTTCAATGCGTCAAAGAAAAGCTGAAGATCTTCCTCTGAGAAACCAGTTTGTTTGGCAAGATTGGCAGAGATAAAGCCATGGCAGACATAGAGGCCATAAGGAATAGTTGCTTTGCGCCC
>CAMDJC010000103.1:0-3011 GCA_945900015.1 uncultured Odoribacter sp.
CGATTGGTAACCGTCGGCAGAGTGTAATGGCATAAGGGCGCTTGACTGGGAGACTAACAAGTCGATCAGGTAGGAAACTAGAGCATAGTGATCCGGTGTTTCTGTATGGAAAGGACATCGCTCAAAGGATAAAAGGTACTCCGGGGATAACAGGCTGATCCCTCCCAAGAGCTCATATCGACGGAGTGGTTTGGCACCTCGATGTCGGCTCGTCACATCCTGGGGCTGGAGAAGGTCCCAAGGGTTGGGCTGTTCGCCCATTAAAGTGGCACGCGAGCTGGGTTCAGAACGTCGTGAGACAGTTCGGTCTCTATCTATCGTGGGCGTATGAAATTTGCGTGGCTCTGACACTAGTACGAGAGGACCGTGTTGGACTGACCTCTGGTTTACCGGTTGTGCCGCCAGGTGCATTGCCGGGTATCTAAGTCGGGATTGGATAAGTGCTGAAAGCATCTAAGTACGAAGCCAGCCACAAGATTAGATTTCTTAGGGTCGTCATAGACGATGACGTTGATAGGATGCAGGTGTACAGGCAGCGATGTCATAGCCGAGCATTACTAATTGCCCGTTCACTTTTGGTCTTTCCGTGTATGGGTGGTATATACGTTCAGTTTACCGGTTTCATTACCGGTTGTTCTTTACTTTTTACATCATGTCTGCCTTATTCAGGTGACTATAGCACTGAGGTTCCACCTCTTCCCATTCCGAACAGAGAAGTTAAGCTCAGTCACGCCGATGGTACTGCGTAACAGTGGGAGAGTAGGTAGTCGCCGTTTTTTTAGAGAGAGAAGCCCCTGTATCGGAAGATGCAGGGGCTTTCTTGTTTTGGGGCTATTTTGTCTGCCTTGCCTTATACTTGCCTTGTTTTGCTTGCTTTGTTTTTCTTTGTTTTGCTTGCTTTCTTGGGGTCAGCAGATTTTTAGTGGGGATTATCTTTATACTTGTGAAGTATTTTTTCTTTCTTTGCTTTTAGCTTTGCTTTTAGGATACTATATCATATCATACCCATATCACATCATATATCTGGCAAGCATCTCCTCTTATGCCTTTCTGTTCTTATGTCTAAAAGAATGCTATGCATCCGTTTATTTGCCCCTTTCATCTCTCTTTATGGTAACTTTTGATTATGAAATCCGTTGAAAATAAGAATTTTAAGATTAGTGTCAATAGATGTATATTTGCATCTTGCACTAAAATATATGAAATTAGCAAGATTGGACAATCATATATTTGTATAAACTCTATATATTTACAAATTATATAGTTATAGATGAAAAGTAGCATTGAAAATATATACAAGCTGAAAGTTAATCAAATAATTGATTACATAAAGTTTAATTTGCATCAGCCATTGCAATTGAATGTAATAGCCGATATAGTAAATGTGTCTCAACGGCAATTGCTTTGTATGATGAGCTCTGTTCTGAATGAACCATTATACCCTTATGTGGCAAGGCAACATGTAGAACGGTCTGTACTATATATGCAAACTGAAGACATGAGTTTACAGAATTTGATTGGGTTAGTCGGCTACGATAACCCGTAATTATTCTCCAAAGCATTTAAGAAATAATTTGGTATTTCTCCCAAAACATATATCAGTAGATTAAGGATGTGATTAAAAGAGTGCGAACATAATAGAAAGGAGTGTGAATTGCACGCTGAACTCCAAAGTTTCGAAGGACTATATTTAGTGTATATGCGTATATGGGGCAAATATGGAGGGAAAGAACTTTATACAACAGCCTGGAGTACATTTTGAGGAATACATCAATTATTCAAAAGAGAATAAAGAATAGAATATCACAAAAATATACATATACCGATAAAATAAACTAAGTCATGGAAAATAGCTTATCTAAATACATCATTCTAACAGAAGAAAACATGGCCAAAGAGCATATCTGCTGTGCATTCTCTGATAAAAAATGCACAGCAGGTTATGAGTTGAAAAAGGGAAGTGATTCGCTTTAAGCGCATCCGGTTTAGCTGGTCATTGGGAGGTCAGTACCTACTAATGACGTTATCGTAGAATATGTTGGAGAGCTCTGAGATTAGTTGACTTTTCCTTTTGCTTTTTTGTCCCTATCTTAGGGGCTATTTTCCAAAATCTTCGTTATGTTCGTAATATTTCCGAGTATATCTATAGATTCCATCTTCCCTTTATTAACAGTTTAATAATTTGTATTTTCGAATTTCACAATATGAGGCAGTATTGGAAATCGGTTATCATGATGCAGGTTTATTCTGTGCTTTTATCAGTAACTAACTACCGCCTTGCTTTTTCAATTTATTGTATATGATGGTTGCATTCTTGATATACTCTTTGTCAATCCCATTATACCGGCAGCGTCCGTCTTAAATTTCGAACATTCTGCTCCGTGCCAGCATGCAGGCCCCAACTACCCCAGCCTTGTCTTTTAGCTTGGAAATAGTCACTGTGGCGTCTTTGTTGACTAGATTCAATGAGTATTTCCTTATTGCCGTTTTAATTGGCTGCACTATATAGTCTCCTGTCGATGATAGTGTACCTCCGATTATTACTAGTTCCGGATTGAATATGCTTATTAATCCAGCTATTTGCCTTCCCAGTTTTTGGCCTATTTCCTCCACTATCTCAATGCATAGTAAGTCCTCTTTGTTGACTGCGGTGATGATTTCATCCAATGTGGGCGGATTTTCTGCGGTCCGTTTTGAAAGTATGGAGCTTTCTCCGCTACCGATTCTTTCTAACAGGATGCGGTGCAGTGCCGACCCTGAGGCTTCCGTTTCCAGGCACCCTTTTTTGCCGCAGTGGCACAGTATTTCATTGTCGAAAACATTGACGTGTCCGAACTCTCCGGAAAATCCGGATTTTCCCGTGTATACCTTTCCGTCTATGATGATGCCGATTCCGAGCCCCCAGCTTATATTGACAAAGATGATGTCTTTTTCCCCTTTGACGCATCCCTGCATGTGCTCTCCATAGGTCATGGCCCTTGTGTCGTTGTCTATGCAGACCGGGTATCCTA
>CAMDJC010000104.1:0-2971 GCA_945900015.1 uncultured Odoribacter sp.
GCAGGATATACTCGGCAGTGATGAGAAAATAAAACATCTCGTCAACCCGTCAACTGATATTATCGGCAAAGCCTCAAAGCATTCAAGCTTTGAGGCTTTGCCGATATTTATGACCTCGTTATTGTGTCGCCTTCAAATCCTCATCAAATAGTTTAGTTGTTTTCTGATGTCTTATAGTTAGTATGGTCTTAATATCCTTGCTCAGAGGTCGTTTGATTTGTATCGTTGTAATTTTCTTTGCCAATGCGAGCGTCTTCCTACAAAAAGGAACAACAGAACGGAATACGTCTTTATACCTTGATTAATCTCGATATTTTGGTAGAAATGATTGCAAAAGCTTTAAAATCTTTGGTAATCTTATTTTTTTTGCTTATTTTAACAACAAAGGGTACTTGTGCTTTAAATTAATAATTATATTTGCAATGTAAAACATAATTACAGCTTTAAATTGTCGCAAATATTACCTATGTGGTGTCTAATTGGTGTAGTTAATACAGATAAGTTCTTAAAATGTTAAATGTTAAAATTGTATTATTATGAAAAAACATTGGTTCGTTTTGATGCTTGTTTTTGTTGTTTCTACTGTAAATGCAGCAATTGATGACCACCAGAATTCATCTTCATTTGTAGCAGACGGAGAAGTTGGTGGATATGAATATGTCAACTTGGGGCTTCCAAGTGGTACACTATGGGCTACATGCAATGTCGGAGCTTCCTCGCCATACGAGAGTGGCAGTTACTTTGCATGGGGTGAAACGGAAACAAAAGATATTTACACTTGGGAGAACTACAAGTTCTTTAAGGATTATGATTTTGACCCGGCAATTGGCACGTATGCGGTTTTGGAATACATCGGAGAAAATATCTGTGGAACCCAATATGATGCAGCAGCTAAACAATGG
Organism: uncultured Odoribacter sp.; assembly: GCA_945900015.1. GTDB lineage: Bacteria > Bacteroidota > Bacteroidia > Bacteroidales > Marinifilaceae > Odoribacter. The sequence continues at coordinate 903 of CAMDJC010000104.1, forward strand.
GGAAATGGCTGGCGTCTTCCTAATGACGAAGAAACCTATGAATTGCGAATGTATTGCTGGGGTAAATGGACCACTGAAGAGGGCGTGAAAGGCATGAGGATATATGGTCCTAACGAACATAGCATCTTTATTCCTGCTTGTGGCTGGAAATACAAGAACCTTGAAATGACCTGGGATTATGGATTTTACGGTGATTGTATGTCTGGTATAGAAGATGCAGATAACAGGTACTCGCCAAGCAACACATGCAAGGCGATAGAGGTTGGCAATTCAATGATATCACGAGTGACGGGAGTCAAGGCTGTAGGGAGAAATGTTCGGGCAGTTATTAACCCACGTGATGTGACAGGAGGCCTTTCTGTTGGTTCTATGAACGAAACGAAAATATCATTCCATAACAACAAATTCATCATCACAGGAAATGTTTCCTCCACTCGATTGACGCTCTACAGTTTAGCAGGGAAGGTTGTGTTTGAGTGTGACATAACAGCCAACACCATTCCACTCCCTATACTGGAACATGGAATCTATATTTTAAAATTAAGTAGTCCGTATTTTGGAAGTAAAATACAAAAAATTAATATAAAATGATATGAGAAAACTATTTGCGACAACATTCCCGAAGTCTATGACAAATAGAATATTATTATTCTGCATAATAGTGGTTGCGTTGCCAGGTATTGCCTTTGCCGCTCCTATCACACTTAAGAGCAGCACAATGCCAACTCAATTTGTAGAGCCTCTGAAGTGGGTGTCATTGACCTTCGACAAAGCCATTGAGGTATGTAACAATCCTCAGGCGTATGTCAGATGCAATGGCGACATAATTACCAAGACAATCTCTATTGATGCCAGCAACAATGATTCCGAAGGAACGCTTATTCTGAATTTTGAAACGCAGAATCTGCCAAAAGGAAAAAAATATGAGCTGGTAGTTCCTGCAAACACATTTATTTATGATACATCACAAACCAATGATGAGATTTCTGTTCCTTTCGAGATACCAGAATCCCTTGGGGATATAGCAGGCATATCTGTAGAAAATGGCAAAGTGGCGTGTACGGAGATGATATCGTGTTATTGGAAACATGAGATACAACCTGTCGGTTCACCGCAATGGATTCTCTATAGAGACGATGTTCCTGTAAGAACATACCCAGTTGTCGTTTCAAACGACTGGGATTTGGGAGAAGCGTATGCGCCATTTGGAGAAAAGATAAAATTTGAGAAAGGAGTCAGATATAAGCTTGTACTACCGACAGGGGCTGTAAGTGCGGAACGTAACGATATCACCAACAATGAGGTATCCATTCCATTCATCGGCACCTATGAAGAAGAAATAGAACCATTGACATATTCATGGTGCAGCCTGTTTGAAGAGCATCCGTCAGACGCTATAGGTAAAGTCTTGTTCTACTATGATATGCCTATAATGTTGGCAGAATCTCATAGCAAGATACAACTCGTAAGGTTGACAGATAACGAAGTCTGTAAAGAAGTCGTTCCAAATCTGTACGAAGACAATGGGAAATGGATACTTGTTGCAGACTTTGGCAATTACCCATTACTTCCGGAAACCGGTTATTCCATAGTTATCCCAGAAGGGACAATTGTAACAAAGTGTGGAGATGTCATTGTGAATGTCCGCAATGTCATGCCACTAACAAATGAAAATACGGGAGTTTCACTTTTCCAAAACAACGGGGCGTTCATTATCGGTGATTCTTGCTTGGAAATGAATAATTTGCCCAACGGAACAGAGTGGAGAATCCTTTCTACAAATGGGGATGTTGTCAAATCTGGAGTTTCAAATGATGAACGTGTAACAGTTCAAATACAGCAAAAGGGAGTTTACATTCTTTCAATCAACGGGAAATCTCATAAATTTGTAATAAGATAAGTCCTTTACGACGTTTATGTCTTTTCTTGTCTGGTTCATCACATAAAGAATGACAACCTCCAATAATTTTGGCAGTTTTGCAAAGAGTCATTGGCTTTTTGTTCACAAATAAAACAACTCGTCAACTGATATAACAACAAAGCCTCAAAGCTTGAATGCTTTGAGGCTT
>CAMDJC010000105.1:0-2950 GCA_945900015.1 uncultured Odoribacter sp.
TAATTATGTTTTAATTGGTTGTATACATTTTGGAGTTGTATCCATGTTTCCGATGGCAAAGGAACAACGTGAAATATCCGTGAATACCTCCACGATACATCATTTTGAAATAATTTTCGATAATCCCGATTTTTCACGGTTATTTGTTCCTTTCAGCCATGACACGCTCCACATCTGAGCGCAAAAGCAGGTTTTTCACACCCACCTTTATCTTTTCGATGTGCTTCACCTTGACGATATGGCAGATGTTGGCTGACGAAAGACCATAGATTTGCTGCACCTGCTCAACGGTATAGTAGCGTTCATCGTTCACAAGGTCAGTTCTGCGGAGTTCGTTCAAATGTGATTTGGAGTAATAGGTACGCCCGTACTCTCTTTTAGTGGGTATCTTATGGCGATAGGTGTAGGCACGGAGTGCGGTCGGCTTCATGCCGAACAGTTCCTCCACCTCCTCGGTCAGTAGCCAGTCGGTAATTTCGCTAATATCAACTGCCACACCGAAAAACTCGTCAATATGCTTCTTGCTGTAATAGTTCTTTCCTGCGATACGGCAGATGGGGATATGGTTACGCTTGGCGGAAGTGTAAAGCCATGACTGCTTTACCTTAAAAAGGGACATCACCTCCTCGCCCGAATAGAAGTCCAACACTTCTTCGCTTTCCTTTTCCCTTTTTTCTCTTTTGGCAGGTAAGGAAGATGAAGATGATTTCCTTGGTGTGGAGGTGTTGCCGGGCAGGATGCGGTGATAGGGATTGCCCTCCAACATCTGCTCGATGTCGGCTCTGCGGATGAATGCCATGCGGTTGCTGATGCGTGAGGCTTTCAGCTTGCCGATGGCTACAAGTTTGTAAATGTACTGTCGGGAACAGCCCATGAGGATGGCTGCTTTGGAAAAGGTGAGATACTCCTGATGCTGTATCTCCATCAAGGGTTGGGCGACTTTGAAGAGGTTGTTCTTCTGCATCACTCTGGCTCGTTTGGCTTCTGCCTGACAAGCCTCACTGCAATATCTTTGCATACCGCTTCGGGTTACAAAGGACTTGCCGCAAAAACTGCATTTTCTGGTTGCTTTCATACCGTTTTATCGTTTAATGGTTCATTTCTTCAATCCTATATCTCTGAAATGGTAAACGGATGTGAACGGAAGTCAACCATTGTCGCTTTTCTACACAGTGTGACTGTTTCCGCATATCGGGGCGGTTATTGTCGCTTGTCGTAAACGGTTGTAAACCCTTGTCAACTGTCTGCACGGTGTGACAAAAAACAAGCCCCGCAAATTCTCCACGTCAGAAATACGTCTCAAAAATATGTGGAAATTTGGGAAGCGACAAATGGCAACCGAAAAGTGTTAAATTTTAGAATATGCTGGTAATTAAAGATTTACACTCGGATATTTCTGATTAGTTTTGGTTGTTCTATGGTTATAAATACAGATACAAAAAGCATAATCTCCAATATTTGTCACACCATCTGGAATATTGATGCTGGTGAGTGATTCACATTTATAAAAAGCAGCATGTCCAATATTTGTCACACCATCTGGAATATTGATACTGGTGAGTGAATAACAGCGCCCGAAAGCGTCATTTCCAATACTAGTAACACTATTCGGGATATTGATATTGGTGAGTGATTGACACCCATAAAAAGCGTTATCCCCAATATTTGTCACACTATTTGGAATGATATAGTTTTTTTCTTTTGATCTGTACGCAATAAGTGTAGTTTTATCTTTATTAAATAACACTTGATGTTCATATATAAAGGCTTTTGACTCATTATGCAAGTCACCATTCCAATAGAAAAATGGATTACCATTCATATTAACTACCACTAGTGTCCACTAAATAAATTTAAGACTTAATTCTCTTACAGTTTGTAACTTCTCGGCAGGTTCGCTTTTGCCGAGCAAATCTACGAGAGGGGTTCTGTCCAACAATGAGACAGATAAAATTCTTAACAAATCATACATTTCCATATTCAATTTCATTTTTCGTTCAACAATCGCAACCAAGCAATATGCAATGATTGCACTATACAATTGTATCTTTACAGCATTTTCGGTTGTGCCATAGAATTCCTTGACATGAAGATGTTGCTTCATCCATTTGAAGAACAACTCTACCCTCCAACGATATTTGTAAGCCAATGCAATATCCTCTGCAGAGAGGATGGAGTTATTGGTATAAAACACAAAGGTTCTGTTTCCCTCCTTATCATAAAAGGTGATTCTTCTCATTGGGGAAGAGTATTGCTTTCGTGTTTTATATCCACTAAACTGTATCGTTTGATCAGCCATCACTCCCGTTATAGGGTTGTTATATTGTTTGTCTTCAATCACTGTATATGACATACGACGTTTCTCACGAACAACAAAGAACGCCTTTATCGTATTGATGATGGTGAGTTGCTCCGTGTCCATATATGCTCTATCAAATATGTATAAAGCATCAGGCTCATAAGGTATCTCGTTCATTACCTTGGAATCATGTAAATCCGCATTGGTTATAAGAAAGAATGATGGTATGTCTGTCTTTACATCATATAAGGTATGCATCTTTACACCACCTTTGTCATGATGAAGTTTACTCCACCAAAACACATTTAGGCAAAGTGAGATGGTTGTTGAGTCAAAAGCATAGACATTACCTTCATAGAAGAAGTCTTTGTCAACTAATCCTATGCGTAAGTCTCTTGCGGTCTTGACCATATGATACGCCATGTCTTCAAATATTTTAGCCTCTCTTTGCTCATTAGCTTTGGAAAGATTACTTCTGGTAACAGATGTGCCAAATCCAAGCCTGTTGAACTTAGTCTTATGCGCATTGAGCGTAGCTATCAAGTCTCGAAGACTCTCTCGATGGGTCAACTGAGCGAATATCATCACTAGCAAATGATTCCAACAAGTGAACTTCTTAACATATTTGTTTCCTTGATATTTTTTTACGAA
>CAMDJC010000106.1:0-2932 GCA_945900015.1 uncultured Odoribacter sp.
GAGTTATCTACCAGCCTATCTCCCAGGCATGGTATTTAACGAAAAAAGGTGAGCCGTTTGGGAAGGCACAGACTTTATTACATCTATGACTCTTTGGGATAGTTATGAGCAATCTCTTAAGAACGGAACTGGCGTAAAGTGTAAGAAAAAGGATGTGATGAATCTGCGTGCAATCACATTCAAGAGCAAACGTGATACATTGATAGACGGCTTCATCGAAGCAGCCCGATTCTTGGTCAAACAAGGTGTATATGCTCCTGACAACCTCCCTTACAATACTCAGTTTATTCCTTTGGCTGCTATATTTGCATACGATATTAGTCATAAGAAGGTATTGACAAACCTTACAAACCTTACAAAATTATCGCGTTGGTATTGGTGTGGAGTGTTTGGTGAGTTGTATGGTAGTGCAAATGAAACTCGTTATGCACTTGACATCAAAGAGTTGTTTGCTTGGATAGAGGATGATAATGTTATCCCTGACACTGTATCTCGTTCAAGTTTCTCAGCAACACGTTTGCTGACTTTACAGACAAGAAACTCAGCAGCATATAAGGGCGTTATGGCACTTCTACTAAAAGAGGAGCCTCTTGATTTTATGACTGCTGGAAAAATGTCCGTTGCTACCTATATGCAAGAAAGTACTGATATTCATCATATTTTCCCTGCTAGTCACTGTGAAAAAGAAAAACTGCCAAGAGAAAAGTGGAACTCTGTCATCAACAAGACTATGATTTATGCATCAACCAATCGATCTATCGGTGGTGATGCTCCTAGCAAGTACATCAAGGCATTGCTTAATCATAAGATTTCTCAAAATGACTTAGAACTGGCGGTTGCTTCTCATCAGATCGACTTCAATCTGCTTGATTCTGATGATTTCGATGGCTTTATCATTGATAGAGCAAAGAAGCTTCTTAATCTTATTGAAAAGTCAACAGGTAAGTCAACTTCAGGTCGAGGTACTAAGGAAACCATTGATGCATTTGGCGCTTCGAGTAACTTCAACTTATGTTCAGCCAATAATCCCAATTATATAGATGCCATAAGCAAAAATTCCCTTCCATTTGTGATGCATGGAAGGGATTTATTTTATATGCCGGCCGTAGTTATCGGAATACCGCGACGTGTATCATTTGACGATATATCTACTGTTCAAAAACAATCTTGTTTATCCAAAAGATTAGATAACCGGCGTGAAAATCCATTAAGGATTTTTATTTTATCAAGATTTTCTTCCCATTACAGATATAGATGTTTCCAGAAGTTGGATTTTCTGCTTTTCTTCCTAACAAATCGTAGTAATCACCATTATCTTCTTTACCATCAATTACGGCACTGTCTATACCGGAAGATGGGAAATTGTCGGTTTCTATAAAATTCGTGAAGTAATTCCAGCCCCACGCATTGCGGTATAAATCCGCAGAACCAATAGGAACATATACAGGAGTATCCTGAGGGGTTCGGTTGACAAAGTCACCACCATAATTACCAAATGGTGTCCAGCCGGGATTTAGCTCGCTGTCTATGCAGACAGGAGGTATTTTGGATGCACAATAGATGCTTTTTACATTTTTCCAGCATTCGCAACTTTCCGCACCCAAAGTTTCTAGTGTTGAAGGGAAATAGATAGTTTCCAATCCCTTGCAATAGTACAGTCCCTCGAGGCCAATAGATTTCAAGTTTGATGAAAGTTTAAGTTCGTGTAACTTACCGCACTGCCAGAAGGCTCTGTCTCCAATTTCTACAATGCTGTTCGGCATGATAAAATCTGTAAGTCCGATACAGTTGTCAACAAAGCTTTCAGGAATTATTGTCAAGCCTTCAGGGAAGCGAACTTTTTCAAGTTCATAGTTTAACGCAAAATGATCGCTACCCGGGAAGGATTGACATGAATTCGGCAATATTGCCTCCTTTAAACGAGTCGCATAGAAAGCTGCATCACCGATTTCCTCCAACCCATCTGGAAAATTACATTCTGTAATTTTAGTGGAGAAGAATGCGCCGCCATTGATTTTTTTCAAGGTTGTCGGCAGGATAACATTGCCGGTCAATGATTTACAATTGACGAATGCCATATATCCTATTTCTTCAACACCTTCAGGAATAATAAGAGGATTAACATTCAAGCTGATGCAGTCCGAAAAGCATCTTTTATTGATTACTTTTAAAGAGTTTGGAAAGTTTACATCTTCAAGATCAATGGCGTAACAGAATGCCCCTTCACCTATCTCCTCCAACCCATCGGGAAGTATGATTCTGCGAAGAGGAATACAATCTATATACTCGGATCCGGGAGTATATTGCTCCGACTGATACCAAAAAGCATTTTTTGGTATTCGATTGCCCGCTATTTGTGCATATTCAAGGTTGGCTACAGTCAAACCTCCGTAGAAACTACTGCTCCAAATAGTATGAAAATCCGCCGCATTGATTGGACCACGCACCACAAGCGAGTCAATATCATTTATATCATCTCCAAGCACTGATTCAAGAGACCCATATTTTGTTAGTGTCACATCTTTGAATTTCACCTCGGAATGAGGTTGATTCATTATTCTCGCATTTCGAGGAAGGTTATCAAAATCAATGCCGGAATCATTCATTCCTGAATCTAAAACATTGATGACATTCCTTTCATGTGAAGACTTAGAGATGTTACCTAAAAGCAAACAATCGTATTTCTGAGCTGAAAGCTGTGTTAACGTGGTTAATACAGCTGCAATTATACACAATATTTTCCTACTCATATTACAAATATAAAGAGGTACTATTGCTAATATGATATTGACAATAGCACCTCATTTTAGCATTACTCTACAACAGTGATTTTTTTGCCGCGAATATCAAAAGAATCCTACGATTGAGCTGACACAAGCTCTTTTTCCTGACTTCGTCACTCAAAAAACATGCATTTTATAACTTGTTGATA
>CAMDJC010000107.1:0-2752 GCA_945900015.1 uncultured Odoribacter sp.
GCGCTTGTCACAAAGGACAGCATAAAGAACAATCCAAAAATCTTTTTCATAATATCATCTCCTTTATTATAGTTAATAAAATAATGTTCTGTGAATAGAGACATGTCACTGTTCGCTGAAATTCCATTCGTGTTCACGTCTTTCTGTTTCTCTCACTTGCTTTTCCGTTATACTCTTTGGCTGCCTATACAGTTCATCGTAATAAAGGTTAATCGTTGTCTTCTCGCTGTCGCCGCCTGTATCGGGTACATATATTACAGTACCTTCTGAACCAACCGTCTGGGTGGACTGGTGCATCACATTTCCATACTGGTCTTTTACCACCACACCAACATCATATATGGTGGAGTCTGACTTGATGGTTATCTCATCATCGTCGTAAGACACGGACGGATGGCCACAGGGGTGACCGACATCATTGCCTGGATGGTGTACATCTGTCAACTGCACATCTTTTATGTCTATAGCATATAAGTTTGTGCAGCTGCAAGCAATAAATAAAGAGGCAATTAAAGTGTTTACTTTTCCCATTAGCTATTTATTTTGCAATTCTTCATCGCAAAATTAAACAAACTGCCTCAGCTTGGCTAAATAATGAATTTAGAAAAAGTTTAGTTTTTTTATTTTACAAAAAAACAGGATTTAGAAAGAATTTAGTTTTAGACGTTACGCATTGATTATAAGGACCTTATGAAATTATCAAAATCTTTGGCCTTGCCTTTTGACTTAAAGAATTTCGTGTACAGATTCGTCCTCTGTTGTGTTATTGCAGAGTAACTTCTATGCAAAATTACAGAAATTTCAGAGTTCTGGAATCCCATTTTGATGAGCAAACAAATCTTATATTCAAAATCTTTCATCTCATGCATTTTATATAGCTTGGTCTTGAAATACGGATGCTCTTTGTTCACTACAGAGTCTATTGTTTCCCAATCCACTGGCGTAAGATTCTTTTCTTCTCCAATTCTTTTCTGAATCATCGTATACAGTTCCACGATATCACACCCCGACGGTTTGGAACTGTTCTCAGAAATAGATATGGCTTTCTCGATGCCGCTTTGAATTTCTTTAATCTCAGCTTCATATCTTAGCTTCTCTTCTTTCTGTTGTTTGTTGAGATGCCTTATTTCAGTTTTCAAGGCTATCAGTTCATTGGTTTTCTCCTCTATCTTTGCCTTGTTTTCTCTGGTAGCTTCCTCGCGCAATTTGTCAAGCTGTTCGTTGAGATGCTTCAATCTGAGGTATTTCTTCTTGTTTCTCTCATTCATGAACGCATATAGCATTCCGAGCAGCAAGGCACCAAGAACGATAATGCCCATCATCATCTTATTCTCTTTTGCCTCGGCTTTAAGCTGAATATTCTCTTTCTCCCGATTACTGTAGTTATATGCAAAATGCATTTTAGCAACTGAATTGACAGCATTGATCTTGTTTAGAGAATCAGAAAGAGTCATTCCTTCCTTCAAATAGAATAACGCCCTGTGTGTGTCATTATTGTCTACATAAAACCTGCTCAGATTCTTTGCAGCTTCATGTTTTGCATGTATGTCACCATCAGTCATTAGCAATGTACTATAAAAGAACACAGAATCCGGCTTCTTTTCTTTTTCATAAATATCCATCGCTATGGCATAAGCTGATGACTTTATTACGGTTTCCACATCATTCAATGTTTTAAACAAGAAACATTTCGCATTTTGCATGTCATCAACGTTGTAATATGCAAATGTCAACGACTGATTTATAGTATTATTGAGCAATTTACTGTCTACCTTTTGAGCAAGTCTAAAAGCATCCTTCATAGTAGACAACTGTTTGTGATATTGTTTCTTATAACTATATACCGTAGCAATATCCTTCAAGCTGTATGCCATGTTTATAGTGTCTTTCTGCATGGAATCACACACAAAAGACTGCCTATACATTTTCAGACCTTCATCATACATTTCCTGATACACGAAAAGTTTTCCCATCTGATTATATATACAGCTGCGGAAATACAGAGGAGTGTTCTCGTCTGTCAGGTCGAGTGCCTTCTGGAAATTCTCCAGACCCTGAGGGGCATCGTTCTTTTTTATGTAGTATTTGCCGAGGTAATAATACGACTGGCAGAGTTTGTCCTTTTCCGCCGTCCCCCTGAAGAAGTCGAGCACATGGAATATCGTGCTGTCCGCCAGGGGCTGGTAGGCATTGTTTGCCGCCTTCACCTTCAGCAGCAGATAATAATTGCGGTCGTAGGCATCTGCCGAGGGCTGGTCGTATTTTGCCGACAGCGCCTGCAGACGCGACATCGCCACTTCGGCACTGTCCTTGCAGATGGAGTCTACGGCAGAGAGTTCCTGTGGATAGCGGTGGGATCCGCCACATGAAGACACGACGGCAATAGTGGCCACCGCCAAGAGCAGAATGAGGGCTGACGACGACATTCCGCGCATTATCGTTTGGGTATGTTGTATTATATTCAAAGTCTGTTCCTTTTTTAACCCAAATCGGTCATTAGGCCGTTTATTGTATTTTTTAATTACTGCTTGCAGTCTTTTGTTTTTTATAAGGCGTCTTTTGTTTGTTTTTAATTCGTAATAGCTCGCTATTACTCATTAAAAGCCAAACAAAATCCACTCTTCTAAAATAACAAAATCCAAGCAAGCCCTAACGGCCGATTCGGGTTTAAGTTTCCACAAAAGTAAGGATTTTATTGCTACCTGCAAAGTTTTATGAAGAAAAACGCATATCAACGGAAAAGAAACCTACC
>CAMDJC010000108.1:0-2717 GCA_945900015.1 uncultured Odoribacter sp.
TGTATAGTGATGAACAAAAAAGAAGGTGCATCGTGCATTACGACACACCTTCTTTATCATGAAAAAAAATGTAGGTACTATTTTTGCTTTCATATTTTTGATATATCTTTGTCCCCCAAAATTCAATAGGTTTAACGCATTAAAAATCAAATCTCTTTTGAAAGGAGGCTGTTAAATAGGGCAGCGTGAGCTGGCAGTATTAGAAAAGATTGAAAGAAATATACATAGATGATGAGGTCGGACAATTAAATGCCCGATAAACGGAGCAAATGTATCCGACAAAAATTAATGCGTAATAAATAAACTTTTTAAACTTAGAAATCATGATTATTGTACCTTTAAAAGAAGGCGAAAATATTGAGAGAGCCTTAAAGAAATTCAAAAGAAAATTTGAAAAAACCGGTGTTGTAAAAGAATTGAGAGATCGTCAGGCATTTACCAAACCGTCTGTACGCAACCGCGCTCAGCGTATCAAGGCTGTTTACAAGCAGAGCTTGCAGCAGGCAGAGGAGTAATTTTTATCCTTTTAAATTTGTTTTTCTCAAAAGAATCACTTATTTTGGATTCGATTTAAGTTTATGGGTGATGAAGTTGATTCCTTCTTGGAGTATTTGAAAGATATTAAGCGTTATTCTCTTAATACACTGATTGCTTATTCGGAAGATTTGAATCAATTTATTGAGTTCTGTGAAAAGGTTGAGCTGATACAGAAATGGTCGGAAGTGACTTCTGGGGTGGTTCGGCGATTTGGTGCAGGGTTGATGGCTGGAACGTTGGAGTTTGGTGAAGGGGAGAAAAGGAGAAAAGTGAAGCCTCAAAGTGCAAAATCGGTGAATCGGAAGTTGAGTTCTTTGCGTTCGATGTTTCGTTATCTGATGCGGGAAGGAGTGGTTGAGATGGATCCGGTGGAGTTGGTGAATGCTCCAAAGATACGGAAGAAATTGCCGGTGTTTGTCCCGGATGATGAAATGGATGAATTGTTGGATGAGGGCTTTAAAAAGAATGATTTCGCTTCTTTTCGGGATTGGATGATTTTGAAAATTGCTTATTGTACGGGTATGCGCCGCTCTGAGTTGGCTGCGCTGAAAATCGAAGATATCGATATGGAAGCAAAGGTGATTAAAGTCGTCGGAAAGGGAGATAAAGAACGTATGATTCCGATGTTGGATGAATTGGTATTTGATATTCGGTCCTATTTGGCTGAGCGTGAATTGAATCTTGATAAAGAAAAGTGTGATTCCACATTCTTTATTACAGATGCCGGACTTCCGGCGAATGCGGCTTATGTTGCTGCTCGTGTAAAAAAGCAGTTGAATAAAGTCAGGGCGTTATCAAAAAGAAGTACTCATGTGCTGAGACATTCATTTGCGACAGCTTTGTTAAATAACGGGGCTGAAAGTGAAGCCATTCGGAAGTTGTTGGGACATGAAAGTTTGGCAGCCACACAGATATATACTCATAATTCTTTTGAAAAGTTGAAACAAGTTTATAACGAGGCCTTTGATAGGCCAAAAAGAAAAGGAGGAGATTATGGAAATCAAAATTAATGCTGTCGGTTTTTCCGCAAGTGCACAATTGGAAGATTTCATCCAGAAGAAAATTAGTAAACTGGAGAAGTATCATGACGGTATCGTTAATACGGAAGTGACTTTGAAGCTGGAGAAAGATGATAATCTGGAAAACAAAGTGGTAGAGGTGACAATCGGTATTAAAGGTCAGGATGTTTTTGCAAAGAAAAACGCTAAGAAATTTGAGGAGGCAGTTGATGAATTGTATGATGTCCTGAAACGTCAGTTGGTGAAAGCCAAAGAAAAAGAGAGGGCAAATTAATATAATATGTGTCTATAAAATTTTGTGGCACACGTTTTTTTAATTATATTTGCACGCTCAAAAGAACGGACTAGGAGTGTCTAATAGATATTCTATGTTTGTAAGTAAATGAAAATCAGAGTTATTTGAGATAAATTGTTTAATAATAAAAAAAGTTTTTAAGTCATGGCTAAAGAAAAGTTTGACAGGTCAAAACCGCACGTAAATATTGGTACTATCGGTCACGTTGACCACGGTAAAACTACTTTGACTGCTGCTATTACAACAGTATTGGCAAAGAAAGGTCTTTCTGAATTGCGTTCTTTCGACTCTATCGATAACGCTCCGGAAGAAAAAGAAAGAGGTATCACTATTAACACTTCTCACGTAGAGTATCAGACTGCAAATCGTCACTATGCTCACGTTGACTGTCCGGGTCACGCCGACTATGTAAAGAACATGGTTACTGGTGCTGCTCAGATGGACGGTGCGATTTTGGTTTGTGCTGCAACTGATGGTCCGATGCCTCAGACTCGTGAGCACATCCTGTTGGCTCGCCAGGTAAACGTTCCGAGAATTGTAGTATTCTTGAACAAGGTGGATATGGTGGACGATCCTGAAATGTTGGAATTGGTTGAAATGGAAGTACGTGAATTGCTTTCTTTCTATCAGTATGATGGTGACAATACTCCGATTATCTTGGGTTCTGCATTGGGTGCATTGAACGGTGAACCGAAATGGGAAGACAAAGTTATGGAGTTGATGGATGCTGTTGATAATTGGATTCCACTTCCTCCGCGTGACAATGAAAAACCGTTCTTGATGCCTGTTGAGGACGTGTTCTCAATCACTGGTCGTGGTACTGTAGCTACCGGTCGTATCGAAACTGGTGTTATCCATGTAGGTGA
>CAMDJC010000109.1:0-2667 GCA_945900015.1 uncultured Odoribacter sp.
CTGATAGTCAATAAATTTGTTCTAATATGAGAATCTAATGTAATAAACAAGTAATGATATGGTGAAGAAGAACTCTATAAAACTATTTGGAAACGATAAGATACGTGCCGTTTGGGACGACGAACAAGAGAAGTGGTATTTCTCTGTTGTTGATGTTGTGGCGGTTTTGACGGAAAGCAAGGATTTTCAGACAGCAAGAAAATACTGGAATAAGCTAAAACAGCGTTTGAGGGAAGAGGGCTTTGAACCGGTGACAAATTGTCACCAGTTGAAAATGCCTGCAGCAGATGGAAAGATGCGCTTAACAGACGTTGCTGATACAGAGCAACTTTTGCGTATCATTCAGTCTGTGCCTTCACCAAAGGCTGAGCCGTTTAAGATGTGGCTTGCTAAAGTTGGAACAGCCCGACTTGATCAGATGCAGGATCCAGAGCTGAGTATTCAGCAGGCTATGATAGACTATAAGCGATTGGGATATTCAGACAATTGGATCAACCAGCGATTGAAAAGCATTGAGATACGCAAGGACTTGACCGACCAATGGAAACTCCATAATGTAGAAGAAGGAGTGCAATATGCAACCTTGACTGACATTATCTACCAATCATGGGCAGGCAGAACATCAAAGGAATACAAGCAGTTGAAAGGCTTGAAGAAGGAAAATCTTCGTGATAACATGACCAACGAAGAATTGGTTCTGAATATGCTTGCAGAACTATCTGCAACAAGCATAACCAAAGCCAAGAATCCTCAAACGTTGGATGAAAACAAAACTTGTGCAAAAGAAGGTGGTGATGTGGCTCGTGTAGCAAGAGAAAAATTAGAATCGAAGACCGGTCGGTCGGTAGTTTCTCCACTTTCAGCCAAAAGATTCTTTGAGGCGCAACAGCCTAAAGGAGAATTAGACGACCAAAGTGTTTGTGGCGAGGAGCAAGATAAATAATGTATATAAAAACGACACTCTTCCTTGAAAGTATTGCTTTCTGAGGTAGAGTGTCGTTTTCGATATGGTCGGAGCCTTAATATATCGTTAAGGTCCCATTTTGTCTTCTTTTACTTGTTTTGATTATATTTCTTCAACAATCTCTGCGATAGCCTTGCGCTTCTTCTCTGCGCGCGGACAATCGTCGGCGATATGTCCGACGGGGATAATTGCCACAGCTTCGAAGTCGGCAGAGGGGAAGAGGCGACTCATGATGTCGGTGTCGAAGTTGCACACCCAGCAAGTGCCAAGATTGCGCTCCGTAGCAGCGAGGCACAGATGCTCGGTAGCGATAGCCACGTCGATGTCGCCGTGCTGCTTGTCATCGTAGCGGCGTGTCCAGCATTCTCTGTTGTTCTTCATGCACACGATGTAGAGCGGAGCGGTGCGGAACCAATCGCGGTCGTACGCTTGCCAAAGCTGTTCCTTAGCCTCCTTGCTGCGCACCACGACAAATTTCCACGGTTGGCGGTTGACAGCCGACGGAGCCAGTCGGACGCACTCGAGGATATATGCCAAGTCGTCGTCGCTTACCGCCTCGTCGGTATATTTGCGTGCCGAGAAGCGGGTCTGTGATAATTCGAGAATATTCATAGTTGCTTAATTGTTTTATAGCGCAAAGTTACGTATTTAAAATCAAATAGGCAGTGTTGTTTTTTTAAAAGTTCTAAAGATGGGATAAAACAATAAAATCAGATAATTCCGTATTGTGACGTGCATTTGTAGGAATGCAGAATACGAAAATATCTGATTTTACTGATATCGTTGGTGTAAGTTTATCGGCTTACACGTTGTCCTCGTTTGCCAAACGTATGGGTAAATCCGATGGAGATAAATCCATAGGACATGCTTTTTGATTTGGTTGAGTAATAAACTTGCTTTTCAAAATCGCCCCATTTTTGAGCTTTTAGATTTGATGCAATGTTGTAGCCTACTTTTAGCTCAAGATATGAATTCTTGGTTGTACGGAGTGATGCACCGATTGCAGGAGCAACAAAAAATGAAGTACTCGGAGCTTTTAGGTATTCTCCCAACTCATATCCATATGGTTCAGGTTCATCCTCGTCGCCCTCCCATTTATATTTTCTCATGCCGAGATCTATTGTGCCTATTGGTGAGAGTCGCTTGTCGAGGAGTCGGTAGTTGCCACGTGCAAAGAAGGTGTACATTTGAGGCGAACCTTGATATGGGTATTGTGTTTCGCTCAACCTGCTGTCGTATGAGTATTGCTTAATGCGTTGTATGTCTTCTCCATTTTCGTTAAAAGGTGAGAATACGTGGTAGCCACCGCCAAGACCTGCACTGAAGTGTGGGTTTATCTTGTATGTAAGGACCAAGTTTCCGCCACCTCCCGTACGTTCTCTGTTGTTGAGTTCTCCTTCTATGGTGAGTTGTAATCCCTTGTCGCGTGTGTCGACTTTCTCTCGTGGTGCTTTTACTTTTTTCGTATCACGTTTGTGGAAGTTGAAGGCTGTCTTTACGCTAAAGTATCCTCCGTTGCCACCTCCGCTTTTGGTTGCAAAGCCATGAGTGTAGCCTGCTGACAGGATGAAGTCGGTAGTCTTAGACAATGGAATTTGGATACCAGGCATGATTTCCATTACTATCATGTCGAACGATTCTGCGGTTGTGCGTACCGTTCCGCCCATTCCATCGTCTGCTTCTATTTCTTTGTTACCTTCAAT
>CAMDJC010000110.1:0-2638 GCA_945900015.1 uncultured Odoribacter sp.
TAGATGTTTTTATATAGTGGTAACTTACCACTTTTATATAGTGGTAACCCAAAAATCAAAAAGGGGGCTACTTAAGAGCGCAAAAAAGAAAAGTCCCGTAAATCTTGCGATTTACAGGACTCTGTGCGGAGAGAGAGGGATTTTATACCACTCTACCATCTTCTGTAACTCGTTGATATTCAAGTGCCGTCTTTAGGCATTTTCGCTTATTTTGCACGAAAAATGGCGCAGAACTGGCGCAAGACAAAACGTCTTAAAACACTGTGTATGAATGACTTTTGTTACACAATTTAACTATTTTAAGAAATCTATCGACTCTATTTTCTACTCCACCCCTCAAATCTTTGAGGAGATTATGGCATTACGACACTCGCTTCTTACTTTCAAACAAGTCGGTTGCCATAGTTTTCTGTTTATCATCTCATTGCCTTTGTATTATGTTTATGAATTGCCCTTATGAAAGGGGGATAATACTACACCATGACCACTATCTTACCATTATTATTCAAATGCCTATAAGTCAAATATGACTCTGAAAGTTGTATCTTCATGTAGCAATATTGATTTTCAAGATGTTACATAACTTTTATAGGCATTGAAATATGTAGCCTACTTGTAGCGTCTTGTAGCACGATGTAGCGTTATATCCTATTATTGGTACAAAGTTAGTATAAAACCATTAGAATAAAGACAGTTCCCTTGTGTTTAACACTAACTTTGCACCAAAAGATTTAATATCAGAGGCTACAGACTAAGTCTTTTACCTTTGCTCAGTATTCTTCCTTGGTCATACCTCCTGTCTCTATCATTGAGTCAAGTACATCGCCAAGTTCATCAAAAGAAATATCATGATGATATTCTTTAGTCATTCCATCCTTTTCTCCATAGATACGGTAGTAATCAGAGCCTTCATCCAAAGCAATATATATCTTACCTTGAAATTGGAAGCCATTCACCTGCATGACAAGAGCCGCCATAGTGAAGTCTTCGCCATTGACATCCTTGACAATTTGGGTGGCATACATCTTTGAGATGCCCCAACTATTGATTTTAAGATACCTCAACCATTGATAATGTCTATCGGCGTTGTATGAAGGAAAACAGCCTTGTAAGAGTTAAAAATGTTACCATTGACTCATTTTCTTGCCTTGAAATTTGCGTGTACAAAGGAATAAGGCTAACTTTGTGGTCGTTAATAATGTGTATTTACACAAAATAAACAAATAGAAATATGGAAATCCGTAGAGATAAATATCTGGATCTACTTATCCACAGTTGTGGGAATGGGTTGATAAAAGTGATAACAGGAATGCGCAGATGCGGCAAGTCATACCTGTTGTTCACCCTTTTCAAGAACTACCTCATAAAACAAGGAGTGAAAGAAGACCATATCATAGGGGTAAATTTGGAGAACCGACTGAATAAAAGTTTGAGAGACCCCGACGCATTACTTCAATACATAGATAGCCGTCTTTCATCAGACGGTCAATATTATGTTATGCTGGATGAAGTACAGATGGTCAGCGAGTTTGAGGATGTATTGAACTCATTCCTAAGCATAAGCAATGTGGATGTGTTTGTTACTGGCTCTAATGCAAAATTCCTGTCTAAGGATGTAATCACTGAGTTTCGTGGACGAGGAGATGAAATACACGTGCGTCCATTGACCTTCAGAGAAGTAGCAGATTTCCGTGATGACTATTCGCAAGATATGATTCGTGAATATATGCTCTATGGAGGATTGCCACAGGTCGTTTTAGAAAACGATGTCAACAAGAAGGTGAGTTATCTGGAACAGCAGATGGAGCATACTTATTTGCGTGACATAAAAGAGCGATATGAAGTTCGTCAAGATAGCGATTTGTCAGAATTAGTGGACATCATGGCATCATGTGTGGGTGGTCTGACCAATCCTCCAAAGATTGCAGACACTTTTAAAAGTGTAAAGCATAGTAGCATTTCGGTGGATACCATACGTCTCTACTTGGAATATATGGAGGATGCGTTCGTGTTGGAACGTGTTACTCGTTATGACATTAAAGGAAGAAAATACATAGATTCGCCGTTTAAGTATTACTTTGAGGATTTGGGACTGAGAAATGCCCGATTAGGATTTCGGCAAGTAGAACCAACGCATATGATGGAGAATATGCTCTACAACGAGCTTCGTGCAATTGGAATGAAGGTGGATGTAGGACAGGTATTTACCGAAGTGAAAATCGAGGATGGATCCCGTCAGCGCAAGACGCTGGAAATCGATTTCGTCTGCAACCGTGGCTATGAGCGAGTATACATCCAATCGGCCTATGCGATGGAAACAGAAGAAAAACGGGATCAAGAACTGGCCTCACTACGTAAACTTCGCGACGGATTTCGCAGAATCGTAATTGTAAATGGGCTACAACCTACCTACATGAATGAAGAAGGCGTGTATATTATAAATCTTATGGATTTTTTGCGCGACCCGGAGAAATACATGGAGGAGAGAGTATAAACACCACAATATATATACGGAAGTGATAAAGTACCCAGATATTTTGGAACGAGCAAAGCTTCGCAATCAGATATTTCTTGATAAGCTAGATCATTAGTGTCCCGTTAAAATCGGGACCAGTTAAATATTAATCAAATAACCCCG
>CAMDJC010000111.1:0-2592 GCA_945900015.1 uncultured Odoribacter sp.
AAAGTCGGGGCTTTGTGCGTAAAAAAAGGAGGTGCGCATTTTGACACACCTCCCTATTTTTATATCTATGATAAAAAGAGTGAGGATGAAAAAATAAAATCTCGTATCTTTGCCAAGCAACAAAACCAGTCGAAATATGAAGATGTGCATTGCCGAAAAACCGAGTGTAGCCAAGGAAATTGCGAATATTCTGGGGGCCAATACCCGTAGAAATGGGTATCTGGAAGGGAATGGATATTGTGTTACCTGGACATTTGGTCACCTCTGTACTTTGCAGGAGCCGGGTGAATATACAGAGAAGTGGCAACGATGGAATTTGGGAGTATTGCCGATGATTCCTTCAAAGTTCAGAATTCGTTTGATTGAAGATGAAGGAATTAAAAAACAGTTTGCCGTTATTGAAGAATTGGTCAGCAAGGCCGAAATGATTATCAACTGTGGTGATGCCGGGCAGGAAGGAGAGTTGATACAACGCTGGGTGTTGACAAAGGCAAAATGTCAGGTGCCGATAAAGCGTCTTTGGATATCCTCGTTGACAGAGGAGGCTATTCGTGAAGGCTTTGATAATTTGATGGAATCTCAGGAGTTTGACACTCTTTATGCTGCTGGCTCTGCCCGTGCAATCGGGGATTGGTTGCTGGGAATGAATGCGACACGAGCCTACACATTAAAATATGGTACCGGTAAAAATGTACTTTCTATCGGTCGAGTGCAAACACCGACATTGGCGCTTGTTGTTGAAAGACAAAAAGCGATTGATAATTTTAAGCCTGAAACTTATTGGGAAATCAGAACAAACTATCGGGGCGGTGTTTTCTCTTGTCAAAAGGGACGTTTTAACCAAAAGGAAGAGGCTGAGGCTTTGATGGAAAAAATTGCACCATTGGAGTTGGAAATTATCAGTGTCGAGCGGAAAAAAGCCATGGAACATCCGCCTAAATTATTCGACTTGACGTTGTTACAGGTGGAATGCAACCGTAAATATGCATTTACTGCTGAAAATACCCTTAGAATAATACAGTCGCTTTATGAAAAAAAGTTGACCACTTATCCGCGTGTGGACACGAATTTTTTGCCGAACGACCAATATGCAAAGGTGCCTAAAATTTTGAAAGGACTTAAACCTTATGAAGCACTGACAGCTCCTATTTTGACTGGGGGTAAAATACGCAAGTCTCCGAAAGTGTTTAATGATAAAAAGATTACCGACCACCATGCCATTATCCCGACAGGTGTTTTTAGTTATGATATGACACCGGACGAAAAGCGGGTGTACGATTTGGTGGCAAGGCGTTTTATTGCTGTGTTTTATCCTGATTGCGAAATTGCCAATACTACGGTGATGGCAAAGGTTGGTGAAGAGGATTTTAAAGCGACAGGCAAGCAGATTGTGGAACCGGCTTGGCGGGTAGTCTTCGGGACGAATACTGACAAGCAAAACGAAGAAAATGTTCTGCCGCTGTATGAAAAGGGAGAGCATGGGCCCCATACTCCGGAATTGCAGGAAAAACAGACGCAGCCACCTAAATATTATACAGAAGCGGATTTGTTGCGTGCGATGGAAACGGCCGGCAAACAGGTTGAAGATGAGGAACTGCGTGATTTAATGAAGGAAAATGGTATCGGACGTCCTTCTACTCGGGCAAATATCATCGAGACGCTTTTCAAGAGGCGTTATATCCGTAAGGATAAAAAACGTCTGCTGGCAACGGCAACGGGTATAGAGTTGATTGATACGATTCAAAACGAATTATTGAAGTCTGCCGAGCTGACCGGACAGTGGGAGAAAAAACTGCGTATGATAGAAGACGGAACCTATCAGGTGGGGCAGTTTATGGAAGAATTGAAGGTGATGGTCAATGAGATTGTTCATTACGTAAAATATTCGTCGGCAAAGACCATTACGGTAGAGGAGGATAAAGAGCGGGAGCAGGCAAAGGAAAATAGCAAGGGAGAGAAGAAAAAGCGCACGCCTAAAAAAGAGACAGAGCCGGTTCAGTTGATTTGTCCTAAGTGTGGGCAGGGCGAGGTGGTGAAAGGAAAAACGGCATGGGGATGTTCTCTTTTCCGCAAATCATGTGATTTCCTTATTCCAATGGAGATGCAGGGAAAAAAACTCACTCAAAAACAGGTGGAGATGTTGGTGTTGAAGGGTAAAACCGGTAAATTATCCGGATTTAAGGATGATGCCGGAGGAGAATTCAGTGGAATTATCCGTTTGAATGATGAGCATCAGGTTGTTGTCGAGAAATTATGAGTGAAGATTTTGTGGTATGGAAAGGTGATTTGTAGTAAAAGGCTTCCATGTTTAGGCGAATTTTCGTATATTTGTTTAAAATATTCAGATAGTCATGGAAAAGGAAAGATACATTCATTTTGACTGGGCGATGAAGCGTATGCTTCGTGACAAGGCTAATTTCAGCGTGTTGGAGGGGTTGTTGACGGTGTTGCTGAACGAGAAGATAACAATTTTGGAACTGTTGGAGAGCGAAAGCAATCAGTTGACGTTGGACGATAAGTTTAATCGGGTAGATATCAAGGCAAAGGACAGCAAGGGGGAGATTATTATCATTGAGATGCAGAATATCCGTG